>JAGLAZ010000001.1:194446-254851 GCA_018260565.1 Flavobacteriaceae bacterium | reverse complement strand
AATCAAATGATGAAATAGCGGCTATTGCCAAAATTCAAAAGGAGGAAATAGAAGAAATAGTGGAAGAGGTGGAAGGTAGCGAAGATGAAGAAAACAAACTAAAAACTATCCCTATTGCCGACAGTAATGATCCTGAATTTTCTCCAGTCCCTAAAACGGGTGATAATAGTGTTACAACAGTAGGCGACGAAGAGGAACTCCGAAAGATAGAAGAGGAAGAAGCTAAAAGAAACGAAAACCTTACAAATAATTCTGAAGATTCTTCTGAAGAATAAACTTAAACTTATTAAAATTAAACTTTCAATAATGAAAAAATCCAGTTTACTCCTAGCAGGTATAATTAGCCTAGGACTTTCAGGTCAGAAAAAAGAAATTGAAAAGGCCTATACTGCATTGGTGGGTAAAAACCCTGCAGCGCTAAAAACTGAGTTGGCAGCTGCGGAAAGCATCTTAAACAATAATCTTCAATCGCTGGAACCAGAAGTATTGGAAAAATACTATGTGGTAAAAGGTGCATCACTTTTACAGACAGGTCAAGAGGCACAAGCAGCACAAATGTTTGCCAATGCTCACGATATGCAATCTAAAGGTATATTTATGGCAAAGGATGCGAAAAAGAATAAGGTGTATTATGTGGGCAAGGATGCGGCTGTAAAAGCTGGATTTGCAGATGCTAAGCCTGTGTCATTTGTAGCTTCTCAAGATGCTGTAATTCGTGAACAAATTGGAAAAAAAATTACCGATACGGAAAAGGCAGCTATGGCGAGTTATGATGCTAAAAATTATTCCGAAGCGGCTAAAAATTTCGAAAGTCTATATTATCTTACAAAAGCTGTAGGATCTCCTAGCGTACAAAGTCTACAGAATGCTGCACTATCCCATATTTCTGCCAAAAAATTCGCAAAAGCAGAGGAGATATTAAAGTATATGATAGATAATGATCTTACTGGAAAGGAAACAAACTATACAGCGAAAGATGCTAAAGGAAAAACAACTCTCTTAGACAAATCTTCTTGGGACTTGTTTAAAAAAGCTGGTGCCACATCGGGCTATTCTGATTTTAAAGTTGAAAATACAACCGGTATCCAAAAAGATATTTACCTTACTTATCTAAGCACTCTACAACAACAGAAAAAATACAATGAAATAATTGCTTTTTCACCTGTGATGGAAGCTAAATTTCCTGGAAATAGTGAAATAATAAGTGCAAAAGGTGTAGCCTATTATAACACTGGAAGAAGTACAGAATTTGCGCAAATCTTAGAGCAACAGCTAAAAACTGATCCTTCAAATAAACAGAATTGGTATAATCTAGGTGTAGTTTTATCCAAAGATCCGGCACAAACGGAAAAAGCTAAATCAGCTTTCCTTAAAGCAGTAGAATTAGATCCAAAATATTCTGATGCTTGGCAAAATTTAGTTTTCATGATTATTGGTGATGATGCTGCAGCAGTAAAATCCTATAAAGATTTAGCAGACGCTAAGAAATTTGATCAGGCTGATAAAATATTAGAAAAGAGAAAGGTTAGATTCCAAACGGCGCTTCCTTATGCGGAAAAATGGTATTTGGCAAGTAATAAAAGTTCGGATGCAAAAAATTTCTTAGGAGAAATTTACCGTGCCTTAAAAATGAATGATAAATTGAAGGCATTAGATAACTAAATAGAAATTCCTATCTAAAAGCCGGTGTTTTTACCGGCTTTTTTATTTTACACAGCTATGAAAAACATGTTTGACACTATATGTGCTCCAGCCACTGCCAACGGAACCAGCGCTATAGGTATTATCAGAGTTTCTGGGAAAGATGCTATTTCAATAGTTAATTCCTGTTTTCAGGGGAAAAACTTAAATCAAGTTCCTAGTCATACCGTGCATTATGGTTTTATCTTAGATGAATCTCAAGTTTTTACGGAGGAAATATCAAGTAACAAACCTCTTAATTCACATAACAATACCCTCATTGACGAGGTAATGGTTACGGTATTTCACGCTCCAAAGAGTTTCACTACAGAAAATAGTGTAGAAATTTCACATCATGGTTCTCCCTACATTGCCGAAAAGATTCTGGAAGTACTTATGCATAAGGGTGCTAGAATGGCTTCCCCGGGGGAGTTTACTATGAGAGCCTTCATTAATGGAAGAATAGATTTAGCCCAAGCTGAATCAATTGCGGATCTTATTGCTGCGGAAAATGAAGCCTCTCGCCAGTTGGCTCTTAACCATCTAAAAGGTGATATTTCCGATGAGATTACGACTTTACGAGATGATCTTTTAAATTTCACCTCGCTACTGGAACTAGAATTGGATTTTGCTGAAGAGGATGTTGAATTTGCCGATAGAAGTGCTTTAATTTCTTTAGTATCAAATCTTGAATCCAAATTAACAAGTCTATTGGATAGTTTTACATATGGAAATGCTGTTAAAAATGGAATAGAGGTGGCCATTATAGGAAAACCCAATGCTGGGAAATCAACCCTATTAAATGCATTGTTAAAAGAGGAACGAGCTATTGTTTCCGATATTGCCGGTACCACCCGTGATACTATCGAAGAAGTTTTACATATTAATGGCTCCGCCTTTAGATTTGTAGATACAGCAGGAATCCGAGAAACTCGTGATGTTATTGAGGAAATAGGGGTGAAAAGAGCCAAAGATAAAATAGCATCCGCCAAAATCATCCTGTATATATTTGATGAGCAAGACAGCTCACCAGATGAAATTATCAGCTTTGTAAAGGAATATTGGAGAAAAGATTTAAAAATTATCCTCTTACAAAATAAAATAGACACCATTCAGGGAGTAGATAATCTATATATTGAAGCCATAAAATCTGCTTTGATGCCAGCATATGTACAATCCTATTTAGGGATATCTGCAAAGGAAAAAACTAATATAGATATGATAAAACATGAACTTACGGAATATGTCGAAAATCTAAAAACCTCGGAAGGCACAGTCATCACAAATCAGCGTCATTACGAAGCTCTTAAAAAATCTCGAGACTCTATTCTTAAGGTAAAAGTTGCCATTACTAATAAAATCCAAACAGAACTATTAGCATATGAACTTCGGCACGCATTGGAACATCTCGGAGAAATATCAGGTGAATTCACCAATGATGAAATTTTAGGCAATATTTTCGGAAGGTTCTGTATCGGAAAGTAAAACTCTTGAAATAATAGTATATTGCAAAGTGAACCACTAAGTTTATTTAAAATATATACGAGTATATAAGCATGACAAGCACACATCAAAGAGCAGAATTGCATAATCAATTATGGAATATAGCCAATGAAGTTTAGATGTTCTAGAATTAATATTAAAACATAATAAAATAACAAAGAATAAAGCCGAACTGGTAGAAGAAATCCGTCGTGTAATCCGTGCAAGTGTTGGTAACAGGGCAAAGAAAACCTTGGAAAATAATTTATTTAATCGGAGTCTCTGCCAAATATGAACTTCGTCTTGCTCTGAACGGTATTCCTAAAAATATGCCGACTTTCTCCGAAGTAATCGCAAAGGACAAATATAATGTCGTCGAATCAAAACAATATTTTGTTGACACAATTCAAGAGTATTTATTAACTTTTCAGGCTGGAACATTGCCGGATTCTCACGTCCTATTCGGGGAAATCACACAAGAAGATTGGGGATTTATGGAGTTCCTGCATTTAGATCACCATTTAAAACAATTTAAAATTTAAAATAGTATGGGAATTTTTAAAGACTTATTTTCATCAAAGGAAAATTCGGAAAAAACATTTTGGAAATTGATAAGGTCAAAAGAAGATATAGAGGCTGCGAAAACAGAGTCTTTTGAAAAAAAGGTGGCCATATTCAAACATTCTACAAGTTGTTTTATCAGCAAAACAGTTTTGCGAAATTTTGAAAATGAGGTGGCAAACTCACAGGCAGACGTTTCTTTCTACTTTTTAGATCTCCTTAAACACCGTGATCTTTCTAACCAAATCGCTGAAGAATTTAATGTTACCCATCAAAGCCCTCAACTGATTGTCATCAAAGATGGAAAGGCTATAAAAGACTTTTCACACGAAGGAATAAGTTTAGAGTATATTTAAGAGAGAAAGGTTGGAAGATTGCGATTGCCAATGTCCAACCTTATTTTAAAGCTTTAATTTCAGTAAGAAAATCATTTTGACTATTATTTCCAGTTTAATAAGGGCTTTACTTATTTCAATAGGCTCCTGATAAAATGGGTCAATAATTTCTTCTTTAGCCTTATAAAACTTTATTTAACTATTTTTAAATTAATAATTTGATTTACTTAAAGTTATAAAAGATCAAATTATTAATATATACCAAATTTTTAAGGCAATTAAAGTAATATCCAGAATAGTTCTCATAAAATCATTTTAAGTTATCTTTCGATTAAAATGATACGTCTGATATGAATAGAATTTTTAATAAAATGTATAAAGTTTTTTGCTGCCTAACTATGAAAATACAGATTAGTTAGATTTAAATTCTAATTTTTATTTTACAATAAGTTTTCAATTATTTAATACAATTAGTAGTAATAAAATTGGAAAATAATTTCTACCTTTATCCTATCATAAACCCTTTCATATGAAAAAGACAATAGTTTTAGCTGCCGTGATATTATCTATCACAGCATGCCAAAAAAAAGAACAAGTTACTCAAGAAACTACCCAAGTAAGTGATACCACAAAAGTGGTTGGTACAGAAACGCCTGCAACTACTACTACTCCTGCTACAGGAAGTGTACAAGATCAAGAATTCGTTAAAAAGGCTTCTATTGGTGGATTGTTTGAGGTTGAGCTAGGAGAATATGCTCAGGCCAATGGTACTCATGCAAAAGTAAAAGAACTTAGTCAGCATATTATTACAGACCATAAAAAAGCTAATGATGAGCTAAAAGCCATCGCTACAAAAGAAGGTTTGGTTCCTGCAACAGCTTTAGATGCTGAAAAAGAGGCTAAAGTAAAAGAATTAAAAGCTAAGAAAGGTGCTGAGTTTGATAAAGCATATGCAGAACTGATGGTAAGTGATCATAAGGCAGATATCGCTGAATTCAAAAAGGAAGCTGCTGAAGGTCAAAATGCAGCTCTTAAAGCATTTGCTCAAAAAACTTTACCTGCATTAGAGCACCATTTAACAATGGCTGAAGAAGCTCAAAAAGCAGTTAAGTAATACTAAACCATTTATAAAAATCCCAAGTTTTCTTGGGATTTTTTATTTCTACTATACTTTACTTTATTCCAATTCCCGAAACTTCCGCTGATTCCAGCGACGGTACATTATTTTTCCATCCTCAAATTTGTAAAATCCTGGATGCCGTTCCCAGGCTTCAGGGATTATTAAAGTATAACACCCACCTTCAGAAACGTGTATGATTTCGTGTATGGTATGCGCTTTTACATGATGTACTGTGCCACTATGCCGCTCTACATCATCATAAGACCCATCCATATGCCATATTCGTTCTGTATAATTTCCCCAAAGAATATGGGAGGTAAAAGAAAAGGGATGATCATGGATATGCTCATTTTCATCTTTGGCCATAAAATGATGTATTACAGCTGGGAATGGCAATCCACTGATGTGGTGTTTCGTGAAGATGTGGTTCATCTTCTCTTTTCGAAATCTCATAATTGTTTGCTTCTTGTTTTTAAAAGCTATACAAATATAAAGGCTTATTTTTGTTTTTGTTAGGGCTAACAATGGTGGTAGATAAACTTTTTTTTATTAAATTTAAGCAAACTGTATTTCTAAACTTTTTGGATATATAATATTTATTTTCTTTAATTTTCTTCATGAAAAATATTTTAATTATTGGTGGATCATCCGGAATAGGTAAGGCTGCGGCAGAAAAACTTGCTAAGGATAATAAGGTAATAGCCACATACAACGAAAATCCTATAACAAATCCAGATATATCATCTTTTCAATTCAATGTTTTAGAAGATCATATTAGTTTTAGCCTTCCAGATGAGTTAGATGGATTAGTATATTGTCCTGGAAATATTAGTTTAAAACCATTTTCACGTTTTTCTGAAGATGATTTTAGAAAGGACTATGAGCTTCAGGTCTTGGGTGCTGTAAAAATTATCCAATATGCACTTCCCCAACTGAAAAAATCTGCCTCCGCGTCCATTATTTTATTTTCAAGCATAGCTGCACAAAAGGGCTTCGGCTTTCACAGTCTTATTTCTACTCATAAAGCTGCTTTAGAGGGCCTCACTCTCGCTCTATCTGCGGAATTTGCTCCCAAGGTAAGAGTAAATTGTATAGCACCGTCATTAACTCAAACTCCACTTTCTTCCGGAATTTTAAATACGGAAGAAAAAATTCAAAAGTTTCGAGATTCTAATCCTATGAAACGCTTAGGTCAGCCTGATGATATCGCCCATGCAATTGAATATTTGCTTTCCGATAAAGCAAGCTGGGTAACAGGCCAAGTTTTCCATATTGATGGTGGAGCTTCTACTTTATAATTTTTTATATGAATATTTTACTTACCGGAGTTACTGGTTATATAGGGAAAAGAGTTTTAATAGCATTATTAGAATATGATCATGTTGTGTATTGTTCCGTTCGTGATGTTCATCGTTTAGATTTGAGTTTATTTAAAAATCAAGCGCATAAAATCCGAGTGCTACAAAATGATTTTTTAGATCCTAAAAGTTTGGATAACATTCCGGTAGAAATAGATGCTGCATATTACCTCGTGCATTCTATGTCCTCCGATGGTAATTTTATGGATAAGGAAAAAATTTCTGCAGAAAATTTTAAACTTGCTTTGGAAAAGACAAATTGCCGTCAGGTAATCTTTCTTACAGGAATTGTAAACGAAGAAATACTTTCTGATCATTTAAAATCCAGAAAAACTGTAGAAGATACGCTGCAAAGTTCGTCTTACGCGCTAACATCCTTGCGTGCCGGAATCGTAGTAGGTTCTGGGAGTGCTTCGTTTGAAATAATACGGGATTTAGTAGAAAAATTACCTGTAATGATAGCTCCTGTATGGCTACGCACCAAATGTTCGCCTATAGGAATCCGGAATGTCATACAGTTTCTGATAGGAGTATTAGGGAAAGAATTTACCTATAATCAAATTTATGATATATCAGGTGGTGATATACTTACTTACAAGCAAATGCTGATGGGATATGCCCATGTAAGAAACCTGCGTAGATATATTTATACTGTCCCAGTGATGACACCCAAATTTTCATCCTATTGGCTATATTTTATTACTTCTACGTCTTATTCTTTAGCCGTGCATTTAGTGGATAGTATGAAAATTGAAGTAATTGCTAGACCCAATGAATTGGCGAGCCAACTGGGAATACAACTTTATTCATACGAAGAGAGTATCCAGCAGGCATTTGATAAAATCAAACAAAATGACGTATTATCCAGCTGGTATGACAGTTTTAGCAATCCATTTCATCAAAAAAATATATGGCAATATGTGGAAGTACCAGAAATGGGAACATTCTCCGATAAAAAACAACGAAAAGTAGTGGATGAAGCCTACACTATAAACCAGATTTTCAGTATAGGAGGCAACAATGGATGGTATTACGCAAATTTTTTGTGGAAAATCCGAGGCTTGTCTGATAAAATGGTGGGTGGAGTAGGACTTAGAAGAGGTAGAAGAAATTCCAATGAAATTTCTGCGGGAGATTCCCTAGATTTTTGGCGCGTTTTATATTCCAATAAGCAGGAAAAAAGATTATTATTATTTGCAGAAATGAAACTTCCTGGTGAAGCCTGGCTTGAATGGAAAATTGAGGATGGAATATTATATCAAACTGCTACATTTCGGCCACATGGAATAGCGGGTAGGCTATATTGGTATGCTGTGCTGCCTTTCCATTATTTTATATTTAATGGGATGATAAATGCATTAGTAAAGGAAAAAAAAGAACAGAAAAAGTTATAAAACTTCCGTTTCTACAGTATCTATTACCATAGTGGTATCCATATCATACTGCGATGAATTATAATCCGAATCTTGTATAGTATCTAAATCATAGGAAACAGCTATAGAATCCGAATCAACGATGGCAGTATCCACAATTGTTTTGGCTCTGTTGCTTATGGCGGCTTTTGGCGTGCAGCAATATGCAAAAAAACCTAGCCCAGAGAGTATGATAACAGGTAGGACAATTTTTTTCATGATTAAAATTTAAACAAATGTAATATTAAATTTAAAAATTCAAATAAAAATCCCGGATATACCGGGATTTTTTGCTAATTATATAATATATGTTACTTTCTCAGTTCTGGTCTTTCTATCAGGAAGTTATATACTCCAGCAGCAGCAGCTCCACCTAAGATTGGCATTAAGATAAACATCCACAATTGGGAGATAGATCCTCCACCCATAAATAAGGCAGGCCCTATAGATCTTGCAGGATTTACAGATACACCAGTTACAGGAATTCCTACAATATGGATAAGTACTAGACTTAGACCAATAGCCAGGCCTGCAAATCCACCGTGTATATTTTTAGTAGATGTAGAGCCTAAAATAACCAATAAGAATATGAAAGTAAATACAAATTCTGCCACCGCTCCTGAAATAAGACTATATTTCTGAGGAGATAAATCAGCATATCCATTTTGTCCTAAGCCATTGTTAATAAGATCATATCCTGGTTTTCCGCTTGCGATGAGATATAATATTCCAGCACCTATGATTGCGCCAAGAATCTGTGCCACGATGTAAACTCCTGCCTCTTTCCAACTCATTCTTCCAGCTACTGCCATAGAAATGGAGATGGCAGGATTTATATGGCAACCTGAAATATGCCCTATAGCATAGGCCATTGCAATAACACTAAGCCCGAATGCAAATGAAATTCCAAGTAAACCTACGCCAGTTTGTCCGTCGGCGCCGGCAATTACAGCACTCCCACATCCCATTAGGACGAGTACCATGGTTCCTATCATCTCTGCGATGAATTTTGAAGTAAAGTTTGTATTCATATAAATAAATTTTCTGTAAGGTAAAAATATTTAATCTAATGAACTTTCCTAGTAAATAGGAAGAACTAACAATAATAACGATACCTTTTTTTTAAAGATGTCACTACATCACTTTTTTATGTGATACCGAGTAGGTGGAGCGCCCCGGCCTGAGTGGAGCTCTTTTTATGGGGCGGGCTCGGAGGCGTTAGCCGACCGCCCGCCCTATAAAAAAGCGGGAACGGAGGACGGAATAGGCGCCAAAAAAAATCGCCCCGATAAAGGGCGATTTGTATTAATATTTTATTATTTATAGCTTAGCTATTACATCATACCTGGCATCCCGCCTCCCATAGGTGGCATAGCTGGTTCGTCTTTCTTAATTTCCGTAATCACGCACTCAGTGGTAAGTAGCATTCCTGAAACGGAAGCTGCATTTTCCAAAGCAACACGAACTACTTTAGTAGGATCTATAATTCCAGCTTCGTACATATTAACATACTCATCGGTTTTGGCGTTAAATCCATAATCTGCATCTCCTTCGGTAACTTTCGCAACGATTACAGAACCTTCACCACCGGCATTGGCAACGATTTGACGCAATGGCTCTTCAATAGCTCTTTTAACAATTTTGATACCTGTTGATTCGTCTTGATTAGCACCTTCAAGATTTTGTAATGCACTGATAGCACGTACCAATGCAACACCACCACCAGGAACAATACCTTCTTCTACAGCGGCTCTAGTAGCATGTAAAGCATCATCTACACGGTCTTTTTTCTCTTTCATTTCTACTTCAGAAGCTGCACCTACATATAGTACGGCAACACCACCAGCTAATTTAGCAAGTCTTTCTTGTAGTTTTTCACGGTCATAGTCGGAGGTAGTAGTTTCCATCTGAGCTTTAATTTGGTTTACTCTACCACGAATTTGCTCTTGGTCACCATTACCGTTTACTATTGTACAGTTATCTTTATCAATAACTACTTTCTCCGCTTGTCCTAACATTGTCATATCTGCAGTGTCTAGAGAGAGACCTCTTTCTTCTGAAATAACTTGGCCACCTGTAAGAATAGCAATATCCTCTAACATTGCTTTTCTTCTATCACCAAATCCAGGAGCTTTAACAGCTACTATCTTTAAGCTACCTCTTAATTTATTAACAACTAATGTTGCAAGAGCTTCACCTTCTACCTCTTCAGAAATTATTACTAAGGCTTTTCCTCCTTGAGCGACTGGCTCAAGAACACTAAGAAGTTCCTTCATTGAAGAAATTTTCTTATCTACTAAAAGGATATAAGGATTTTCTAATTCAGCTACCATTTTTTCTGAATTGGTAACGAAATATGGAGATTGGTATCCTCTGTCAAACTGCATTCCCTCTACTACATCCACCGTAGTATCAGTTCCTTTAGCTTCTTCTACTGTGATAACTCCTTCTTTACCTACCTTTCCGAATGCTTCTGCGATAAGAGCACCAATGGTATCGTCGTTATTGGCAGAAATAGTAGCAACTTGCTTGATTTTTTCTGAGCTATCACCAACTTCTTGAGATTGAGATTGAAGATTAGAAACAACAACTTTAACAGCTTTGTCAATTCCTCTTTTTAAATCCATAGGATTTGCACCGGCAGCAACATTTTTAAGTCCTTCACGAACTATGGCTTGAGCCAAAACGGTTGCAGTAGTAGTACCATCTCCAGCAATATCATTGGTTTTAGAAGCAACTTCTTTCACCATTTGGGCACCCATATTTTCTACAGGGTTTTCCAATTCAATTTCTTTTGCTACAGAAACTCCATCTTTAGTAACATGAGGTGAACCGAAAGATTTTTCGATAACTACATTACGACCTTTAGGTCCTAAAGTTACTTTTACTGCATTTGCTAATGCATCTACACCTCTTTTGAGAGCGTCTCTTGATTCGATATCGAATTTTATTTCTTTTGCCATTGTTTATTTTGTTATTAACAGCGTGATTACGCAGTTATATTATTAGTATTAAATTAAGTTTTAAGGTTTTTAGAACATCAATTATCCTACAATACCGAAAAGATCACTCTCTTTTACAATTAAATAATCTTTTCCATCTAATTTAATTTCAGTACCTGAATATTTACCATAAAGAACCTTACTACCAACTGTAACTGTCATAGGTTCGTCTGTTTTTCCTGGTCCTACAGCAACTACAGTACCTTCCATAGGTTTTTCTTTTGCTGTGTCCGGAATAATAAGTCCGGATGCAGTTTTAGTCTCAGCTGCAGTAGGCTCAATAAGAACTCTATCTGCAAGCGGTTTGAATTTTACAGTCATATTTTTAAATTTATTTGTCTCCTCAGCAATACTCATAGAATATGCCATATCCTGTTATCGGTTAAATTGGCAGTTTAAATAAATTTCTTATTTGTTAATATGTCTTGCTCTGTCAAATTGGATTTACTCTTTTTCAAGAATCTAACAATTAAAAGGCTCGCAGATAGAGTTAGTCCTATTCCTAATGCTATCCACATTCCCAAAGTTCCCATACCCATAGTTATACAGAGAAAATAGCCTAAAGGAATTGCTATAAGCCAATATGCAACACCTGTAATGATACTCGGAATCTTAACATCTTGAATTCCTCTAAGACAACCTAATACGGTCACTTGTAAACCATCTGATAACTGAAAAAGTGCAGCAACAATTAATAATTTGGTTGCAATTAAAACGACACCAATATCTTTAGTTTGAGTAAAATATTCAGGGAGTATTTTTCTGGCTAAAATAATTCCTAAACCACATAAAGCCATAAATAAAAAAACAATTTTGAGGTTGTTTATTCCCACCTGTCGCAATCCATTAAAATCTTTTTCACCCAATTTATTTCCTACCATAATAGTAGATGCTACACTAAAACCTATACCTAAATTAAAGGTGGCACTAGCTACACTTAGAGCAATTTGATGAGCTGCAATATCTCTACTGGACACCAAACCGCAGATGAATGATGCTCCGGCAAAGGCTGAAACTTCAAATAACATTTGCATTGCAGTGGGAAAGCCTAAACCCAAAAGTCTTTTAAAAGTACTTTTGCTATAATCTTTGACTTTAAAAGAGAAAACTTGAATATAGTTTTTCACTTTAGGATGTTTTAATAGGATTATCACTAAAAATACTAACATTAAAATTCTGCTAATGAAGGTGGCCAGAGATGAACCCTGGACTCCCATTGGTGTTAACCCAAATAATCCTTTGATGAACGTATAATTTAATAATATATTGATAATATTTCCTAAAATAGTTGCTTTAGTTACCTGTGCAGTGCAGCCTAAGCCTTCCGCAGTTTCCCTGTATGTCTGAAAAATCATAAATGGGATAATAGTGTAGGCACTTATTTCTAAAAATTTTAAGGTATCAGGAATAATGTGTGGTGGCTGTTTCAGCTCAAATAAAAGAGGTAGTCCAAGTAATAATAGAATACTGCTTAGGATCCCTAATGCAACATTAATCACCATCCCATGCTGGAAGATAGTACTGATGTATGATGAATCCTTTTTGGCATCTGCTTCCGAAATTAAGGGTGGCATAGCAAGTGAAAACCCCATAATGCATACCACGATAGTGAAAAATACAGAATTTGCCAGTGCCACTGAGGCCAAAGCATCTGCCCCTAACATTTTTCCAACTATAATATTATCAAAAATATTTACAGAGACCTGTCCCAGCTGAGTAATCATGACTGGTAAAGCGAGGCGTAAAGTTTGGGAAGTATATTTTAAATTAATGAATGCAGCCATAAAAAAACCGGACATTATAATTATCTGTCCGGTATGCAAAAGTACGATTATAATAGATTATTCCCCTCTATAAAAAGCCATTAAGGATTACTTTTTTACAAATTTTTCAACATCATCAGCAGAAATAGGGTTGTTACCCAAAATAAGTAGACGTTCCACAACATTTCGTAATTCTCGGATATTCCCTGGCCAAGGAAAATCTTGGAGCGCAGCTATCGCTTGTGGTGAAAATTCCTTTTTCTGCATCCCTTGTTCGTTTGAAATATTATTAATGAAATATTCTACTAAGATGGGAATATCAGATTTTCTTTCGGCAAGAGAGGGTACAGAAATTTCAATTACAGAGAGTCTATGGTATAAATCCTCACGAAATCTTCCTGCTGCAATCTCGGATTTCATATCCTTATTGGTAGCTGCAATTACACGAACGTCAATAGCAATTTCTTTATCACCGCCTACTGGAGCAATTCTTTTTTCTTGTAATGCTCTAAGAACTTTCGCTTGTGCCATAAGGCTCATATCACCTATCTCATCCAAAAATAAGGTGCCTTTATCAGCTAATTCGAATTTTCCTTGTTTGTTTTTTATAGCACCGGTAAAACTACCCTTTATGTGTCCAAATAATTCACTTTCAATAAGTTCTGATGGTATTGCAGCACAATTAACTTCAACCAATGGTCCCGTATTTCTATCACTTTTTTCATGGATAGCATGAGCAACCAATTCTTTACCTGCACCATTAGGCCCTGTAATTAGCACTCTGGCATCTGATGAAGCAACTTTACCTATAATGTCTTGAATACCAGCCAAGGCTTCAGAATTCCCAACCATCACGTATTTTTTGGATATTTTTTTGCGAAGTTGAGAATTTTCAGATTTTAAATTTTTGTTTTCAGAGTGGAGCTGGTTTCTATTTAATGCATTTTTAACTGCTGTAATGAGTCTATTAAATTCTATAGGTTTTTCTATAAAATCATAAGCACCATTTTTTAAACAATTTACTGCAACTTCCACATCAGCATGACCAGATATCATAATAAAATTAGATTCCGGTTTTATTTCCATACTTTTACTTAACACCTCCGATCCTGACATCTTAGGCATTTTTAAATCACAAATAATAAGTTGATAATCAGTTTTTTCGATGTTTTTAAAACCCTCCATTCCATTTTCAGCAATTTCTACCGTGTGGTCTTTAATCTCCTCAGAAATAATCTCTTGTAGCGTATTGGCAATTGAAAGGTTATCTTCTATAATAAGAATTTTGTTCATACATACATTTTGATTGGGTGTAGCAAAAATTATTCCTTTGAATCAGTATTATAATTTCTGGCTCCAAAAATTGCCGAGCCTATGCGAAGCATATTGCTACCTGCGGCAATTGCAATAGCATAATCGTCACTCATTCCCATACTTATAATGGGATCCGGAATCCAGTCCACATTTTCATCAGCAATTGATTTTAATAAAGAAAACTCTGACCCTATGAGGTTATTGTTATCAGTAAATGTTGCAATTCCCATATAGCCCTTAAAATGTATATTAGGAAAGGTGTTTTGGTTTGCCAATAATTTAATTTCATCTAGTTCTTTTACAGAACATCCGAATTTTTGTTCCTCTTTTGCTATTTTAATCTGTAGTAAAACATTAATAATTTTATCCAATTTAATTGCCTCCTTTTGTATTTCTTTGAGCAATTTGATGGAATCCACAGATTGGATAAGATAAACAAATGGTAAAACCTGTTTTACTTTATTGGTTTGCAAATGACCTAATATATGCCATTTTATATCGTCTGGGAATAATTGGGCCTTACGAACGAGTTCCTGTACTTTATTTTCTCCAAATTGTCTTTGTCCCAAATTATACAGTTCAAGTAATTTTGGATCCGGTTGCATTTTAGAAACGGCCACAATATCTACTGTTGATGGAATTTCTTTTTGTAAGTGAGAATAAAATTCAGTATTTATCATAAATTTTGGTTTAAAAGGGTAGCTAGTTCAATCATTCCTTCAGTAGCGATTTTGGCGAATACTGTAAAGTGTTTATTACTATGGCTGATTTGTTCCGCATTGGGATCAATAATGAATTTTTTTGCATGTTCTGGCGCATAATTGGATAGTCCGGCTGCAGGATAGACTTGCAAACTAGTGCCTATTACTACAAAAATATCTGCAGTTCTTACGCAATTGATTGCATTATCCATTTCCACAACTTCCTCACCAAACCATACGATATGAGGTCTTAATTGACTGCCATCTGGGGTTTTGTCACCGAGTTGGATATCATTTTTCCATGGATATATTTCATTTTGGTTGCTACAAGATCTTGCTTTTAAAATTTCGCCGTGAAGATGAATAATTTTGGTAGATCCTGCTCGTTCATGTAAATCGTCAATATTTTGAGTTATAATTTTAACATCATAAACAGATTCCAATTTTGCTAATAAAAGATGTGCATTATTAGGTTTTGCCTGTAAAATTTGCCTTCTTCTGTCATTATAAAATTGTAGTACGAGTTCAGGATTTTTTTTAAAACCTTCAGGGCTTGCAATTTCTTCTATTTTAAACTTTTCCCATAAGCCGTCACTTGCTCTGAATGTGGGGATGCCACTTTCTGCGGATATTCCAGATCCTGTAAAGACGATGAGCTTTTGTTTGTCCATAGGTTTAAAATAAATGTTTTAAGGTTTTTGCATAATTAGGCATATATTTTAATATTTTTAGGCTCAAATTGTAATGATGCTAATAATAGGAATTGCGGGAGGTACAGGATCGGGGAAAACTACTGTCGTGGAGCGTCTTGTTCGGGAAAATCACCCAGATGAGGTTGTAGTACTTTCACAAGATAACTATTATAAAAATCATCCAGATTTAAGTTTCTCCGAACGGGAATCACTTAATTATGATCATCCTAATTCAATAGATTTTCCCTTATTAAAAAATCATATTTCTGCTTTACAAAGGGGTGAAAGTATTATTCAGCCTGTATATTCTTTTGTGCATCATGCTAGAACAGACCAAACACTTAAGGTATATCCAAAAAAGGTTTTAATTGTAGAGGGTATTTTGGTATTTACTGATATTGAATTATTAAAATTATATTCTGTTAAAATATTTGTTCATGCGGATGCGGATGAGAGACTTATCCGAAGAATCAATAGAGACACTGCTGAAAGAGGGCGCAGTTTAGAAGAAGTTTTACACAGGTATCGTACAACACTGAAACCTATGCATGAGCAATTTATAGAACCATCCAAAACTCACGCAGATATTATTATACCCAACATGAAATCCAACGAAGTAGCTGCAGATTTCCTCTCCGCATTAATTCAAAAAACAGTTCGTAATGCTTAAAGAGGAATTAATTAAAGACATTAAGCCAAATAAACCTTTGCTTTTTTGGTCCAAAAAGATCCTTAATAAATATGTAATCGCCATTTTGGCATTTTTGGTATGGATGACATTCTTTGATAACAGTTCATTTTTAGTATTAAAAGAACTTAGTGAAGAGGAGAATAAGATAAAGGACCAACTTAGTTTTTATCAAAATGAATATGAAAAAAATAATAATATATATCAAAAACTCATGAATAATAAGGAAGAGCGTGAAAAATTTGCAAGGGAAAATTATTTTATGAAAAAAAGAGAGGAAGAAATATTTATTTTAGTGGTAGATACGCTATCAAAGCATAAAAAATAATATGAAAAAAGATTTAGAAATTTGGGAAGCGGTTGCATCTAAAACTCTTAAAAATAATGATCCTATAGGTACATTGCGTGAATTAAAAAATAAAACTTCTGATGAAACATATTTACCTATTTATCCTTTAAATACAGATTATAGCCTTTCCAAACTTAAAACCTATTTCCCGAACTGTGAAATACTTGCCAAAGGAGCTCCTCAAGATAAAAACGAATACTTTTCCTACTATGCAGATGCTTTAGACTGTGTTTTAGGGTTAGAAGGTAAACATATTTTTACTAAAAAATTTAAACAAGAAGACTTAGTAAAATTAAAAGATAATTCTTTATATCACATTCCAAATTATGAGTTTAAGGAGGAAATTGCTTCTTATTTTAGGTATCAAGAAAATGATAACGGATTTGTAAATACACACTCTATAGATATTTCCGTTTGGGCCAATGCGGGGGCGTCATTATCACTTCAATTGGAAATTTTTATTGAAAAGTTGTACACTATATTTCAAAATTTTAGTGGGGAGTCTTGTATCATTTTGCTAAAACAAGCTTCTGTAATTCATTACTTTGAAGAAGTTGCCAAAATACGAGCGTTTAGAGTTCTCTTTATGCAACTGTCCAAAGATTTTGGTATAAATGCACAACTTATTATAGTAAGTGAAGCCTGCCGGTTATATTCTACAATTACCGATAAGGAAAATAATCTTATCCGCAGTTCATTAGAATTTTCCGCTGCAATTCTAGGGAGTTCCGATGCCGTCTTACCCGATGGGGCTATTTATGCATTGGAACATGAAAATACGGATGCAGCTACTGATGTAGTGTTTCGGCAGATTCTTATTTTGGCTTTTGAAAGCTTATTAGATGCATGCAAAGACCCTCTTTCTGGATCAGGTTTGATAGAAAATACTACCCTAATATTTGCAAAAAATGCTTGGGAAACCTTATTAAACAATAGAACCAAATCCTCAGAGGAAGTTATTAGTTTTTTTGAGGAGTCTTTGGAAAAAGATGCCATATCTCACTTGGAACAATACGAACATAATACATCATCCCTAATAGGGGTAAACTTATATCCAAAAAATTTGATTACTATTACATCCCGAGAACTTATTTCAAAAAAAGAATTCAAATTAGAGCCTCATAGGATTGAAGATCTTTATGAATAAGGTAATTATAGAATTTATACTATCTGAAAAATTTCAAGTTTTTCTAAATAAGAATTATCAGGAAAATATTCCCAACCTGATTCTAAAAAATCCATTTCCAAACATTCCTAATACAATATTTGGTGACCAAATATTGGGTAAAAAGCTTGCAAAATCTAAATTTCCAAGCTTTTTTACTAGGACGGATATCATTTATCCTCCCCATTTAAATTTAGAACAAAGCACAGCCGAAACAGTTGCAAAGTATAGAAAATCTCTTTTTCCTGAGATGTTTAAATCTTTCGCAGATTTTACGGCCGGATTTGGAGTGGATGCATTTTGGATGTCCCATAATGCGGATCAAAGCTTACTTTTAGAACCAAATGAAACTCTCTGTTCCATTTTAAAACTTAATGCTAAATCATTATTTGGTAAAAAAGTAATTTCAATTGTAAACGATACTTTAGAAAACTATTTTAATACATATTTTTCTGATGAAATTTTTGATGTTGCACTTATTGATCCATCCAGAAGAGATGGTTTTCATCAAAAAAGTTACGAGATAGAGGATTTAAGTCCAAATGTGATAGAATTACTACCTCATATAAAAAAGAGATGCAAAAAACTTATTTGTAAGTTTTCTCCAATGATGAATCTTAGTGAAAGTGTAAGCAAATTAGAATTTGTAACGGAAGTTCATTTAATCTCTTATAAAAATGAACTGAAAGAAATTTGCGTTATTTTAGATTTTGATCAATTGAATCAAGATTTTCTATGTACAGCACATGAAATATTTCCTCCTTCGAGGCTAAGTACAAAACTGAGAACGCTAGATTTTACTCATAGTAAAAAATATGAAACGCGAGAGTACTCAGAAATCAAAGAGTATGTGTATATACCCAATTCTTCTGTGTTAAAAGCGATTCAATATTTCCAACCCAAATTATTAGAACAATTTGATATTCATAAAATTCATCCTAATACACACTTATTTACATCCAGTACACCTCAAAATAATTTTCCAGGCAGAGTGTTTAAAGTTGAAAAAATAGAAGGAAGAATCATCCTAAAACAAGAATATTCTCAGATAATAAGTAAAAATTACGGAATGACACCAGAAGAGATTGTAAAAAAGTTTAAATTAAAGATAAAAGGATCCAAAAGCCTGATTTTTACCCAAGACATAAATTCTTATGCTATTTTGGAGGCGATAGAAATAAAAAGATAGGACTTAATTTCTTAATTTTGTGTAAATTAAAAACATGAAATTCAAAGCTCTTGCAATTATAGTAGTTTCTGCTATGGCACTTACCGGATGTAAAAAAGTAGCTCCCGGAGGTAATACTTCAATTCTTAAAAGAGATGAAACTGTTCCTCATTACTCGGATGATGCACGAACAAAATACGAGGGTGAGGTAAAGAAGGAAGATACTAAACCTACTACGGAATTAGTAGGCACAGGTACTCAAGTTACCACACCTACTCAGCCTGCACCAACATCTGGGACTGCATCTACTGTAACATCCACTCCTGAAGTAAAACCTGCTAATAAAACTACTCCTGCCACCACGGCTGGCACTAGTACAAGTCCTACACATGAGTAATATAAAGCAATACATTACGGATAACAAAGAAAGATTTATTGAAGAACTTTTAGAAATTATCCGCATTCCATCAATAAGTGCAGATCCTGCATATAAAAAGGATGTTGCGAATTGTGCGGAAGTAGTAGCGGAATCACTGCGAAAAGTTGGCGTTCAAGAGGTTGAAATTTTACCTACGGAAGGTCATCCGATAGTATTCGGAACTCATATTATAGATCCTAATCTTCCTACCATTCTCATTTATGGTCATTATGATGTTCAGCCGCCAGATCCATTAAATTTATGGTTAAAACCACCTTTCGAACCTTATATTGCTCCTACTGAAGTACATCCTGAAGGTGCTATTTTCGGTCGAGGATCCGCGGATGATAAGGGTCAGTTTTTTATGCATGTAAAAGCATTTGAAGCCATGAAGGCCAATAACAGCTTGACCTGTAATGTTAAGTTCTTGATTGAAGGGGAAGAGGAAGTAGGATCAGCTCATTTAGAGGACTTCGTGAAAAATAACCATGACAAACTAAAAAATGATGTTATACTTATTTCAGATACTCACATCTATAGCAAAGAACAGCCAAGTGTAACTACGGGTTTACGCGGCCTTAGCTATGTGGAAGTCTCTGTTACAGGGCCAGGTAGAGATCTTCACAGCGGATTATACGGAGGAGCAGTGCCAAACCCTATTCATGTTTTATCAAAAATGATTGCATCTTTAATAGACGATGAAGGACATATTACAATTGATGGTTTTTATGATAATGTAGAGGAATTAAGTCCAGAAGAAAGAAGCTTGATGAACGAGCTAAAGGATGATCCAGAAAATTTCAAAAACAGTATTTCTCTTCGAGAAGTTCAGGGTGAAAAAGGTTACACTACATTAGAAAGAATAGGAATACGTCCTACTTTAGATTGTAATGGAATATGGGGTGGATACATCGGAGAAGGGGCTAAAACTGTGATACCATCACAAGCTTTTGCCAAAATATCAATGCGCCTGGTACCTAATCAGACAGTTGAAGAAATTACGGAAAAGTTTACTCAGTATTTTAAAAAAATAGCACCCAATACTGTACATGTTCAGGTAAAACCTCACCATGGCGGTCTTCCTTATGTTTTAAAAAGTGATACCAAAGAATTTTTAGCTGCTCAGCGAGCAATGGAAAAAGCTTTTGGCAAAAAAGTTTATCCTTACAGAAGCGGTGGAAGCATCCCAATAACCTCTATGTTTGAAAAAGAACTAAGTAGTAAATGTGTTCTTATGGGATTCGGGATGGATACAGATGCTATTCATTCCCCTAATGAACATTTTGGAATTTCAAATTATTTTTTAGGTATAGAAAGTATCCCATACTTTTTTGAGGAATATTGTAAATAATAGAATAATATAATGAACAACTACGATATAATTATTATTGGAAGCGGTCCCGGTGGATATGTTACTGCCATCCGCGCTTCTCAACTTGGTTTTAAAACCGCCATTGTAGAAAAAGAAAGTTTGGGAGGTATCTGTCTAAACTGGGGATGTATTCCAACTAAAGCCCTATTAAAATCTGCACATGTATTTCAATATTTATCCCATGCGCAAGATTATGGTTTAAATGAAGTAAAACCCAGTTTTGAATTTGGAAATATTATTTCTAGAAGTAGAGGAGTAGCTAGTAAAATGAGCAAAGGCATCGAATTTTTAATGAAAAAAAATAAAATTGATGTCATCATGGGAACTGCCGAATTGGAACCCAATAAAAAGATTACAGTAAAAGAAGAATCTGGTACTAAAGAATATACAGCAAAGCATATTATTATCGCTACTGGTGCTCGTTCAAGACAATTACCGAATATTCCACAAGATGGAAAAAAAATAATTGGATATCGGGAGGCCATGACACTTCCTGAACAACCAAAAGAAATGATTGTTGTAGGTTCTGGTGCTATAGGGGTGGAATTTGCGGATGTTTACAATAGTCTTGGTACTAAAGTGACTATCGTAGAATTTCAACCTGTAATATTGCCATTGGAAGATGAGGAAGTGAGTAAGCACATGGAAAAAAGCTTAAAGAAATCAGGTATTTCCATTATGACCAATTCCTCAGTTGAATCCGTTCAAGTATCTGGAGATAGGGTAGTTGCGCAAGTAAAAACTTCCGCAGGTATGCAGACCTTAGAAGCAGATGTGCTATTATCCGCAGTGGGTATCAATCCAAATACAGAAAATATTGGACTGGAAAAACTGGGTATTTCTACAGAAAAAGGACGAATCATTGTAGATAGTTTCTATAAAACAAATGTTGAAGGATACTATGCTATAGGCGATATTTTACCTACCCAAGCATTAGCGCACGTAGCTTCTGCTGAGGGAATCACATGCGTCGAAAAAATTGCAGGTCTGCATATAGAACCTATTGATTATGGTAATATTCCAGGATGTACCTACTGCTCGCCGGAAGTAGCCTCTGTTGGGATTACAGAAAAACAAGCTAAAGAAAAAGGTTTGGATATACTTGTAGGAAAATTTCCCTTATCAGCTAGTGGAAAAGCAACCGCTAATGGTAATACTGAAGGGTTTATTAAAGTAATATTCGACAAAAAATATGGCGAATGGCTAGGCTGCCATATGGTAGGTGATGGTGTTACCGATATGATTGCAGAAGCAGTATTAGGTAGAAAATTAGAAACTACGGGTCATGAGATTTTAAAATCCGTTCATCCGCATCCTACTATAAGCGAAGCAGTTATGGAAGCTGTTGCTGTTGCATACGGTGAAGCAATTCACATTTAACAACTTATATTTAAATTTCATCAACTCCCGAAAAATTTGGGAGTTTTTTTATGCTCTTTGTTAATAAATTTAAATTATGTTCATTATTTAGAGTATATTTTTAAAATAAAACTTAGTAAGTAAAAACATTAAATACACCATTATATCTTATAGTAAATATCAAAATTTTTTATTTTTTTTAGTGTTGGTAACAATTAGTATTAAATTTACAAAAACCTTAATTACATGTTTGGATCTAAAAAACATAGCGAAGAAAATAATCAACCCCTCCCAGAAAGCAATTCATTTCGGTATAACAGACTTAATAAAAATGAAGCTTTGGTATTATTCGTGGATCACCAGACTGGTTTATTATCGCTGGTAAGAGACATTGATCCTGTGGAATTTAAGACAAATATTTTAGCGCTTGCAGATTTAGCTGATTATTTTGATTTGCCCACTATCCTTACTGCGAGTATACAAAAGAGTCCTAATGGACCTATAATGCCTGAATTAAAGGACAAATTCCCAAAGTCTAAAATTATTGATCGTCCCGGAGAAATTAATGCTTGGGATAACGAGGAGGTAGTAAAGGCAATAGAAAAAAGTGGTCGCAAACAAATAATCATTGCTGGGATTGTTACAGAAGTTTGTGTAGCATTTCCTACATTTTCCCTTTTAGAGGCAGGGTATCAGGTTTTTGTAGCAGTAGATGCTTCTGGAACATTTAATGAAATTACGAGGAATGCGGCTTGGCTAAGAATGCAAAATGCAGGCGCTCAGCTTTTAAATTGGTTTGCTATAGCTAATGAATTAAGAAGAGATTGGCGAGAAGATATGCCAGGATATATGGAGTTTTTTAAAAGAAACATTCCAGCCTATAAACCTTTGGTAGATAGTTTCTTAAAATAATATATACTTGACTTTAAAGGATTTTAGTAATTTTTTAACATTTTAACTTGAATACGTACCTTAAATCAGCATTACTAAATTCAGTCGGCGGAGGAATAGATGCCATAGGCTATATAGCGTTGTTTGGCTTTTTTACCGCACATGTAACGGGGAATTTAGTTGTTGCAGGTGCTAGCTGGGTGGAAGGCGATCCGGGTTTATGGATTAAGCTAATGGCAATACCCATCTTCTTCCTATCTGTTTTAGTATGCAAATTACTTATAGATAAAGGTTCGAAATTACTTCAAAACAACCATCTTGTTTCCTCTATATTTTTGCTGGAAGCCCTGTTATTATTTTTATTCATGGTAGCAGGTATTTACTTTGAACCATTTAAAAATGCTGGCGCCCCAAAACTTGCAATAACCGCCTATATAGGACTTACAGCGCTCGCTATTCGCAATACCAGTGGCAAAACTCTCCTAAAAGATATGGCACCCAGTACTGTAATGACAGGGAATGTAACATCCCTTGGTATTGAAATGGCGGATTTTTTAAGTGGAAAACATGATAGCAGCTGTAAAGCAATTACTAAATCTTTAACGAATGTTATAACTTTCATTTTAGGAGCTTTCTTGGGCACTTTACTATACGTACAATTTGGTTTTAGGGCGGTATCCCTATTTGTACTTATTGATATCATTCTCGCCATTTCCTATTGGAATTCCAGTAACAAAATTCAAAGTGCAGATAAGGCTTAATCTAGTAATAATTGAAAGAGATTCTATTGAGCTTAATTTTTTTTCAATCCTTTTAATATCACTTAAATATTAATCATAAGTTGGAACAGACTTGAGTAAAATTATTGCTATTATAGGGATGCCCGCCAAAGTAGCTACCAAATTGATAGGTAGTTTTAATATCTCCGATAGAGCTGAAAATAAAGAAAGTAATATGCTTCCCATGAACATATTCCACAACACTATATGACCGAAATTTCCGGATTTTAAAAATTGCCTTACAAAATGAGGAACAATAACGCCGAGAAAAGCTATTGGTCCTATATAACTTGTTACTGAAGCTGCTAATAAACAACAGCTTAAAATAATTCTCCTACTTTCAATTATTTCATAATAGCCTTGTGCTACAGCGTATTCAGCGCCTAACTGTCGAGAATATAAAAATGGTAGGTTTCTTTTTGCCAAAATAAATCCAATTAGCACAAATAAAAATAAGGCACCTAAATCGGACAGACTATGGACAGAAGTACTTCCTAGTTCCCAAAGTACTAAAGATCTTAAATTTCCATCAGTTCCCCACATTTGTAAAAGGGAAAGAATTGCAGCACATAATGAATTTAATAAAAACCCTAAAATAATAAGAAAATATACATTAGAATTTCTTAACAATACGTTTTGAAGAAGAAGAAATACACCGAATGTAATAAGACAACTCCATAATCCCAGCCCAAAACTTGCAAAGGGAAAATCTACTATATAAGGCCGTAGGAATATACCAAAACTTACACTGATTAAAGCTGCAATAGGAGTAATTCCCACTACCGATGGGCCAGCCAGTGGATTTTTAAAATAGTCTTGTAAAAGAAATCCAGCCACAGAAAGTGCACAACCAGATAGCAACATACTCGCTACACGTAGGAATCTTAATTCTAAAACAGCGCCATCTAATGAGGATAATTTGAACTTAAATTCCGAACATATATCCGTAGAAGAAGAAATAAAATTTAAATACAGTATCGAAATTCCAATAATGATGAGAAATAATTTACCCATCTTTTTCACTTTATTGGAAACTATCAATTTCTAATTTTAATTGATCTTCAGAAATTCCTCCTACATATTCTTTACATTTTCCATTTTTGCAAATTTTAGTAAATGGTATATTTCCACCTTGGATCTCTTTAAAATTTGAGGCAAAAAACGTAGGATTTAATAAATTTTGCGGGGCGATCTTTGTGCTTAATGCGATACCTTTTTCTTTAACAAAGTTCGGTAAAATGGTATTCCACGTAGCCTTTTCATCTACGCTAATGAATACAAACTTTATTTTTTCTCCTTTTCTTTTCTCCTTTTCATTTTTAAAATGAGGGATTTCTTCAACGCAAGGAGGGCACCAGGTTGCAAAATAATTATAAACAAAAAGTGAATCAGTAGGGTTTTTTGGATTCATGACTTCTTGTATTCTTTTGGTAGTCAATATTTCCAATGAAACAGGTTCATTTCTTAGACCTTCTGTTTCCTCTTTAAATACAGGTTTATTTTGAGCGATTTTAGGTTGAGGGTTAGGATCTACAGGATGTTTATTACAAGAAAACAACAGGTAGAGTAGAATCCAACTGCTTATAGTCAGAAATTTTGTATTTTTCAAGCTTATTTGTCCTACCATCACTGGAATGAATTATTTCGAAGTAAAAATAACACAAAAATTCCCTTTAGCCGATGGGGAAGAAATTGAATGTCTGATTTTAGAGAAACCTAAGAGCTTTTCCTCCTATCTTCCAGGGCAATTTTTATATATTAAGGAAAATGCTGAAGATAAAAATAGAGCGTATTCTTTGGTATCCGCAACAGATGACAATTTTCTAAAATTTTATATTAAAAATTATAAAAATAATTCTAGGGAAATCTTTAAAGTAGGGAGTACTTGTTTAATATCTCCTCCTCAAGGAGAATTTCTTTTACCACCAAAGCCTGCAGAATTTCGTACTATTTTAGCTTTTGCCACAGGTATAGGAATAACATCCATATACAGTATTATTAAGGATTTAGTACAAAAGGAAAATAGAACGAGATTTTATATTTTTCATGGAGTTAGCAATGATGCCTCCTGCTATTTAAAATCTGAAATGAAAATGCTGATGCAACAATTTCCTGGCAGAATCCATCTTCACTATATCTTTAGCAAACCAGAGAATAATAATTTTTACCAAAATATTTCTCCTCTTTATACAGGACGATTGACAAGGCAAAAACTATATTTACTTATAAATCAAGTTTTACATACAGATCCTCAAGATGATGAATCTACCATTTTTGATGCGGTGGATGCAGCACTGATTTCTGGACATGAAACCATGGTGCTAGAAATGCATAATGCATTATTGGAATTTGGAATTCCAGAGCAGAGTATTATAGTGGAGGATCATATACGCGTTCTTCTTGCTAGAGATGTAAAAAACAAGTCAGAAGTAGAAAAAAGTACAATCACCTCTCTTCTATTAAGAATTAGAAATGAAACAATTCGTACAGAATTACATTCACCCTATTCTATTTTAGATAGTCTTTTGGAACAAAATATAAGCGTTCCGTATTCTTGCAGATCCGGGATTTGTGGCAATTGTAGTTGCCAACTGCTATCTGGAACTGTATATTCTGAGGAAAATGAGTATCTTACTGCAAATGAAGAAAAATCTGGAAAAATTCTCGTTTGCAGAGCTTATCCTATATCTTCTAATATAGTAATCTCATTTGATGAACAATAAAGCTAAAAAGCTTATATCTATTGTAAAACCCGGGTTGGTACTCGCTGAATTGACCATAATATTCGTGGTTGTTTGCAATATCTGGGTATATGAAGTTACACGGAATGCTACATTTACTAAAATAAGTAAAGTTCCGCCAAGAGAAGTGGCTTTGGTTTTAGGCACATCACCCAAAACAAGGGGAGGGAGGGCAAATCCTTACTTCATTAGTAGAATGGCTGCCGCCGCACTGTTATATCATCATTATAAAGTTAAGAAAATCATCGTATCTGGTGAAAAATCTCCCTATTATGACGAACCATTAGCTATGAAAAATTTTTTAGTTAAAGAAAATGGTGTTCCAGAGGAAGCCATTCTTATGGATAGTAAAGGATTTAGTACTGCCAGCAGTATTCAGCGGGCAAAATCTGTTTACAAACAAAAAAATATTATCATAGTCTCGCAAGGTTACCATAACCTCAGAGCTTTGTTTTATGCTCGAAATATAGGTCTAAACGCTTTAGGATATGATGCTCAAGATATAGAATCTAATGAAAGTTTTTATAGAAATCATGTAAGAGAAATTTTAGCAAGAGTACAAGCTGTAATTTTCTATGTTAGTGGTGCTGAATGATTTATAAGTGAAAATGCTTTTTTATTTTTTTATTTTTGGCTATCTTTTTGGCTAAATTTTTATCCTTTTTATAATATCTATCTGCAAACCTTATAAGATATTGTATTGCATAATCTTCTTTTCCTATTTCTATTTGATAAAAATGAATCCTTAAGTGCTTCTCTGGTCGGATGAATCCTTTTTCAACCAATATTTTTAAATAGGTGCTAAGAGTATTTCGGTGGATTTTTTCAGGATCAAGTTTTTCGTGGATATCTTTCATATAACCACCCCCTAATTCCCATATACAGAGCATAATCTCTTCCTCCTTATCTGTTAAATAATTCATATTAAACTTTTGAAACTAAATAAATACCACCTAACAGTATAGCAATTCCTGCACCTGATATTATTTCAGAAATACTATGACGTTTTAAGTAATATCGGCTTACCCCCACCATTAATGTAATTAAAACCCATAAATAAAATATCTGATTATGTTCCTTAAACCAAAGAAAACAAGTAAACACATTAAAAGCTGTATGCATGGAACTTTTAATAAAAAAATTACTGATTTGAAGAATGATTAAGAGACTGAGCCCACATATAATTGCTGTATCATAATGTGCCACCAATAATCTGTCTAGACCAGTGTAGAGCATAACGAAGACAAGAATAAATATATAAAGTATTTTTCTTTGTTTTCTATCAGATACATCAATATTGGTAAATTTCCCCTTTTTTACTTTATATAGTATAAATCCAAAAACTGGTAATACCACAACACCCAATAAAAGTAAAAGCCTGTTTATAGCCTTATCATAAGGATATGCTGAAAAATTAGCATAAGCGAAATATAATGTAAGAGCCGTCGCAGGATTAAATACATCAGAAATTATTTTCCAAAACGAATAGGCAGGAGTTTTATTCTCTATCATATCTTCAAAATTAAGGACTAATTTTTAATCTATACGCATACTATAATTTACATGCTTTTTTCGTTAATTTGTGCTTATTATACGCTTTAATGAAAGAATACACTCCGGAGGTTTACCTACAATGGTATGAGCAAATGTCCATGTGGCGAAGATTTGAGGATAAATGTCGATCGCTCTATTTAAAACAAAAAATTAGAGGTTTTTTACATCTTTATAATGGTCAGGAAGCCATACCAGCTGGATTTGTCCACGCAATGGATATGACTAAGGATAGTATGATAACTGCTTACAGGTGTCACATCCTTCCAATGGCAATGGGTGTAGATCCTCGCAGAATTATGGCTGAACTATGTGGAAAAGCTACTGGAACGAGTGGCGGAATGGGTGGAAGTATGCATATTTTTAGCAGAGAACACCGGTTTTATGGTGGTCATGGTATAGTAGGCGGTCAAATTCCTCTCGGTGCTGGGATAGCTTTTGCAAATAAATATTTTAATAGGGAAGCTGTCAATATTTGTTTTATGGGTGATGGTGCAGTGCGCCAAGGTTCCCTTCATGAAACTTTTAATATGGCAATGAATTGGAAATTACCGGTAGTTTTTGTTTGTGAAAACAATCAATATGCTATGGGGACTTCCGTTAAAAGAACCGCTAATCACGAGGATATTTATAAACTTGGATTAGGATATGAGATGCCATGCTACCCTATAGATGCTACCAATCCTATTTCTGTAGCGGAGGGTGCATTCGAAGCTATAGAGCGTGCCAGAAGAGGGGATGGACCTACTTTTATTGAAGCTCGTACTTATAGATATAGAGGTCATTCCATGTCGGATGCTGAGCCATATCGTACGAAGGATGAAGTTACAGAACACAAAAAACAAGATCCTATTCTTTGGGTAAGACATGAAATTCTTTCTAATTCTTGGGCAACAGAGGAAGATCTTGACGCTTTGGAGGAAAAATCCAAAAACTTTGTTGAAGAATGTGTAGAATTTGCTGAAAATTCTCCTTTCCCAGATAAAGAAAAACTGTATGAATACATTTATGCTCAAAATGACTATCCGTTCATTGATAAATATGAAAATTCTACAAAATAAATTTCATTTTTACTTAACTGTAATTAAAGAAGATATTTAATATAAACTAAATGGCCGAAATAATAAACATGCCGCGACTTTCTGATACGATGACGGAAGGAAAAGTAGCTGTATGGCATAAAAAGGTAGGAGATACCGTAAAAGAAGGTGATATTCTTGCCGAAATAGAAACCGATAAAGCAATTCAAGATTTTGAATCAGAATTTTCGGGTACGTTATTGTTCGTAGGAACTCAAGAAGGTGACGCAGCACCTGTGGATAGTATTTTGGCAATAATTGGAGATGCTAATGAAGATATAAGTTCTTACGTTTCTGGTGGTATCACAAAAGAAGAACCGGATAATAAAACTTTAGAAAAAGAAACTGAAATTTCTGCAGAACAAGCTTCAGAAAGTAAAAAACAAACTCCTACTGAAAGTATTAGTTCAGATACTCTTCCAGAAAATGTTCATGTAATTACTATGCCTAGGCTATCTGATACTATGACAGATGGTAAAGTAGCGAATTGGCTAAAAAAAGTTGGAGAAACCGTTAAGAAAGGAGAATTATTGGCCGAAATTGAAACTGATAAAGCCGTTCAGGACTTTGAATCAGAATTTGATGGAGTTTTATTGTTTCAAGGTGTAGAAAATGGTGCTTCAGCGCCAGTTGATTCTGTATTGGCAATTATTGGTCCTGCGGGTACTGCTGTTTCCAGCATTGTTTCAGGTGGAAATAATATGCAAAATAGTACTAATGCTAATGAACAGGATAGCGTACCCAAAGTGGATACCACACAAAATGTAAGTAATAATAATTCTACAGAGACTGGAAGTTCACAAGAAAGAATCTTTATTTCTCCTTTAGCGAAAAAATTGGCTGAAGAAAAAGGTCTTGATATTCATACTATTCACGGATCTGGAGAAAATGGTAGAATAGTAAAAAAGGACATTGAAAACATTGCAACTAACACAACTTCAAACCAAGAGAAAGAAAAAATAGAGAAGTATACTCCTATTCAAACTTCTTTGGAGGATTCTGAAACTCCTAATTCCCAAATTCGCACCCTGATAGCTAAACGATTATCGGAAAGTAAATTTACTGCGCCTCACTACTATCTTATGGTAGAAATCGATATGGATAAAGCTATACAGGCCCGTACCGAAATTAATAGCATGCCGGATACTAAAATATCTTTTAATGATATGTTAATTAAAGCGGTGGCTAAGGCACTAAGGAAACATCCTCAGGTAAACAGCAGCTGGGCAGGAGATAAAATCATTCATCACGGTGGAATCCATATTGGTGTGGCAGTCGCTGTTACCGATGGTTTAGTAGTGCCTGTTTTGAAAAATACAGATACCATGTCTTATACAGAAATTTCACAATCCGTAAAAGACTTGGCAAGCAGAGCTAGAGATAAAAAATTAAAAGCGAATGAAATGGAAGGTAGCACCTTTTCTATTTCCAACTTAGGTATGTTTGGTATTGAGACATTCACTTCTATTATTAATCAACCCAACTCCGCTATTCTTTCAGTAGGAGCAATTTTAGAAAAACCAATTGTTAAAGATGGACAAATAGTAGTAGGTAATACAATGAAACTAAGTATGGCCTGTGATCATAGAGTAATAGATGGCGCTACAGGCGCGGAATTCTTGAAAACATTACGCACGTATTTGGAACAGCCTTTAAGCCTTTTACTTTAAAATATCCCTGCTTCGGCAGGGTTTTTAATTTATTTTCAATTCAATATTTTTGGCAAATGATCGAGGCAAAAAATGTACATAAATTTTATGGAAACCTTCATGTACTAAAAGGGGTGGATTTAAAAATTATGCAAGGCGAAGTAGTCTCCATAGTAGGAGAGAGTGGTGCAGGAAAATCAACTTTATTACAAATACTGGGAAGTCTGGATAGACCGACAGATCCTAAAAAATACCATACCAGTGTAACAATGGATGGTGCAGAATATGCACAATTAAATGATAAAAATCTGAGTAACTTTAGAAATAAAAATATAGGTTTTATTTTTCAATATCATAATCTCTTACCAGAATTCACTGCTTGGGAGAATGTTATGATTCCTATTCGGATTGCCAAATTACCAATAAAGGACTTTGAAGATAGAGCTCACGAATTATTTAAAGATCTTAATATAAGCCTCAGAATGCAACATAAGCCAAGACAGCTATCTGGAGGTGAGGCACAAAGAGTAGCTGTAGCAAGAGCCCTCATTCATCAGCCCAAAGTTATTTTTGCAGATGAACCTACTGGTAATCTTGACTCTAAAAATGCTGATGATCTGCATGACTTGTTTTTTAGGCTTAGAGATAAATACAATCAAACGTTTGTAATTGTTACCCATAATAATAAACTTGCCGATCTTACAGATAGGAAATTAAAAATGTACGACGGTCTTATCACCAACTAATATGGCAATCCGGCATTTAGCGGATGACGATAAACCGCGAGAAAAATTTGAACAGAAAGGCAGACATGCACTTAGTGATTCCGAATTATTAGCCTTAATAATTGAAAATGGGAGTAGAGAACACAGTGCTATGGAACTTGCCCAAATAATTCTTGATGAATGCAAGCGTGACTGGAATATTCTCGCACAATTGAGCCTTACAGAGCTCCAAAAATTTAAAGGAATTGGGATTGCTAAGGCTGTTAAAATAGCCGCTACTATGGAAATTTCAAAAAGAAAAGCTGCACAAATACCTATAGAACGCCCCAAAATAAGCAGCAGTTCCGATGCATATAGTATTGTAAAATTTTATCTTGAAGATCTTAAAACAGAAGAGTTTTGGGTAATATTTTTAAATAATTCTAACAAAGTGCTTCATAAGGAACAATTCACACGGGGCGGAATTTCCAGTTCCTCGGTGGATTTGAGACCTGTTTTTAAAAGAGCATTAGAACATCTAGCCACTGCTATTATTCTCTGCCATAATCATCCTTCAGACAACCCCAAACCCAGTCAGCAAGATTTAGATATAACTAAAAAAAGTGTGGAAGCAGGAAAACTTCTGGACATCTCTGTTTTGGATCATATCATTGTTTACAAAGGGGGTTATTTCAGTTTTGCAGATTCTGGTTTAATTTAAATTATATGAAATTTCAATTCATACGTAGGAAAGATTTTTCACATGGTTTAATTTCAAAATTAGAATACTACAGCAAAACATCAGATAAGATTTCAGTCTATTGTAATCTGTCATTGTTAGATATTTTGCTGGGATACCAATGGGGTGTTTACACAGATTCGGCGCATACTATTGTTTTGCCCTTTGCGTACCAAATTTTTGGTAGAAAAATTTGGGTTTTCCAGCCCCATTTCTGCCAGCAATTGGGTTTATGGCTTTCAGAAAAAGACACTTTATATACAAAAAAGTTCATATCTACATTTATTTCAAATACTATTATTCGTTCTTATGCTTTTTCTGAATGTGATATGGATTTCTGCGAAGAAATCATTGAAAATTTCAGGCGTAGAACCAATATGTATATCCCTATTCAAGAGCCAAGTACAATTTGGGATTCATTAAAAGCACAGCGCAGAAATAAGATTAAAAAATGGAATAATTTTCTCAATTTTACTACAGTTTCATCACCAATAGCTTTTAGATTTTTAGAAAAAAATATGCTCTTTATCGGGCTTACCAAATCTAAAAAATATGAACTTTTTAAAACTATGCAAAATTTAAGTACCTCCGGATATTTACAATTTTATGCTTGTAAAAAAGGCGATGAATTGGAGGAGATAGTTCAAATTTGTGGTTTATTAAGCCTACAAAATAGAAAAATTTTAATCGTGAATGCCTCGTCTCCAGAAGGATATAGGATGCAGGCTGCAAGTGTAGGGATTTGGAATTGTATTGAACTGTATGCAGCCAATTTTGTGATGGATTTTGAAGGTTCCGATATTCCATCAGTTGCGGAATTTTTCTCAGGGTTTTCCCCTGTAATAAGCAAATATCCGATGATCGTGCAAAGTAATATAGAATTGGGAAAGAAATTTTTACAAGAATGGATGTAAAAAATCGAACTTATTTACTGCTAATTAATATTATATTTTTACTACTATTATTTAAATTAACTCAACTAAATATTTATTGGAATTGGGATACGGAGGCTTATTTGGGCCTTATGCTTCAATCTGCGCATCCTGAATGGAATATTTTTAAACTTCACCAGGAAACTATGCAAATATTTACTCACTTGGCGCCTCCTAAACGATTTGATATTCCTCCTCAAACTAAAATACCCAACCTTAAAAATTATTACAGTTATATCCTCACGAGCCCATTGATATTTAAAGAGGAATTAGCCTTGTTTAATGTCAAACCTGCATATCAAGGCATGGTGTTATTATTATATAAATTGGGATTTTCAATATCGAATGTTTTTATACTTGTAAATACAATTGGAGCCTATTTGGGCACAGTTTATTTTATGAAAATCTTAAAAAATATTGTTAAGAGTTTCTATTTACAATTCATTTTAATTCTGATTGTTTTAATATATTTTCTTCCATCACAAGCTTTATATAATGTATCGCCGGATATGCTAAGTTGCGGATTCGGAATGATGTTCCTTTATTTTGTGCTTAATAAATGGCGATGGGAAGCGGCGTGGGAAGCAGTATTAGTAATTTTATGTCGGCCAGATTATATATTTTTTGTACTATTTCTACTATTGGTAATTCCTAAACCTGTAAGTTTAAAAGTTTTAAAACGAAATGCTTTATTCACGCTTTTGCCTCTATTTTTCTATGCCTTAATTCAATATTTTAATACGATATCTTGGAATACATTGATTACAAATCAATTCTTTCAGCCTGTACTTTATATAGAATCTGCACCTATGATAACGCCAGTCGAAATTTATATTAATTTTATGCTCCATCAGCTTCCTGGGAACATTTTACACAGTCCAGTTTTAGGTATTAGTTTTCTAAGTTTTGCTTATTGCATTTTTAGTTTTATAAGAAAAAGATATTATACTTGTTTAGTAATTTCTGGATTATTAGCAAATATATACTTGCATTTTGCATTTTTCCCTTCCTTTTCTGGCCGTATGATGCTCTTTATGTATCTTTCGTGGTTTCTTGTACTAGCTCTACTTTATACTAAAAATAAAATCTTAATTCACTAGAATTTTATAATGGAACAATATTATCCTTTAGCATTTCAACTCGTTTTATATTTACCATTCCTATTTTTATTCAAAAAATTTGTTTTTGCCTATTTATCTAGAGAAAAGTCTAATCCTGGGAATACAGATTCAGGATTTATGACTGCAAGATTACAGGCACATGAAAGAATGCTTGTTTTCTTAGAAAGGATTAAGCCCGTTTCTCTTTTTAAGGAATTAGGTCCTTCGCTCACTATTACCGAAACATTATTTTTAATACAAAAAAAAGTACAAGCAGAATGGGAATTTAACTTGGGTTCTCAGTTGTATATCAGTAAAAATACGTGGGAATTAATTGCCTCCTCCAAAGAAAATGTACTGCGAATTTTAGAAAGTACGGCAATGGGAATGAAAGATTATGAAAATTCACAAGATTTTAAGACCTTTGCGCTCATTAATTATGTAAATGCCGAAGATTTAATAAGCGAGGCGATCTTGCAATTGAGGAAAGATGCATTTGCAATAGAATAATTACCAACTATGATCCCAAACTTTAAAGCGCATCCGTGGCATGGAATATCTGCCGGTGAAAAAGCACCTAATGTAGTAAATGTCTTTGTAGAGATAGTACCTACGGATACCATAAAATATGAAATAGATAAAGAATCCGGTTTCCTTAAGGTAGATCGACCTCAGAAATTTAGCAATATCATACCAGCTTTATACGGGTTTATTCCAAGGACATTTTGCCATGATCGTGTTAAGAATCTAGCTGTTGAAAGTGGTTCAACCGACGTAAGTATGGGAGATCTGGATCCACTTGATATTTGTGTCCTAAGTAGTCATTTTATATCTTCAGGGGATTTTATTATGGAGGCAATACCTATTGGTGGCTTTAAAATGATAGATAAAGGTGAGGCAGATGATAAAATTATAGCTGTAATGCCTGGAGACCATATGTTTGGTCATTTTAAAGACATATCAGAGCTACCTAAGGGAGAAATAGAAAGACTTATGCATTACTTTTTAACCTATAAAAATCTACCAGGAGAACCAGCTAAATGTAGAATTGATGAAATATATGATGCAGCACACGCTCACCAAGTCATTATTGCATCGCAAGAAGACTACATTACCAATTACCCAAGTACGGTAGAAATATAATTTATAATGCTTCTTCGGAAGCTTTTTTTATGAAAACCAAGATTCTCAAAATTTATCCTGACAATCCCCAACCAAAGCTTATTCAGGAAGTTGTAGAAGTGCTAAATAAAGGTGGGCTTATAATCTATCCATCTGATACCGTATATGCTGCAGGTGCTAAAATATCAGATAATAAAGCTATGGAACGCTTAGCAAGATTTAAAAATATCAGCCCAGATAAAGCACATTTTTCTATTGTTTGTGATAGTTTAAGCCATTTATCTCAACTTACCAAACCGCTGGATACCAGCGTTTTCAGACTTTTAAAGCAGCATCTTCCTGGACCATTTACTTTTATATTACCCGCAGGTAAACAGCTTCCCAATTTTTATAAAAATAATAAAACTATTGGAATCCGCGTGCCAGATCATGGCGTAACTTCGGCATTAATAACTGCTTGTGGTGAACCTTTAGCAAGTACCAGTATTTATGATGAAGATGAAATAGTAGAATACTGTACAGATCCTGAACTAATTGCTGAACGATTTGATGGTCAGGTGGATCTTGTAATAGATTCTGGAATTTTAGGACATACTGCATCCACAGTTGTAGATGTTACAGATAGCGAACCAATAATACTTCGCCAAGGGAAGGGGATTTTGTAATTATTATGGAATTTCTGGAATTTAAAAATCATCCTAATTGGGGAATTTCTCATGAAGAGAACGAACTTAAGGCCATTTGGCGAGAAATCACTAAATCAAAAAAATTCAGGAATTCTGTATCTGAAGAACAGATTAGAAAAATAATTACCGAACTTAATTTTCACAAACCTATCCAATATATCACAGAGGAGGCAGTTTTTGGACCATTTATTTTAAATGTTACTCCTTCAGTTTTAATTCCCAGACCGGAAACAGAAGAATTGTGTTTTATAATTCATCAAAGAATAAATGGCGATTTTAATGGTAATTTTATTGATATTGGAACAGGTTCTGGTGCTATAGCAATATATTTGAAGTGGAAATTTCCAACGGCAACAGTCAATGCTATTGATATTTCACCCAGTGCATTACAAGTTGCAAAACGAAATGCGGTACAACAGCAACTTTTCATTTCATTTTTTCAAGAAGATTATTTGCATTCTAATATTATTGAAGAAATACAAGCTGATATTGTGGTAAGTAATCCACCTTATATAGCAGAATTTGAAAAAGCTAATATGGATGCAAATGTGCTGGAATACGAGCCACAAAGCGCATTGTTTCCTGAGAATAAAAACCCTTTAACTTTTTATCAAAAAATAGCTACCGACGCATTGAAAACTAAAACCCCACCCAGATTTATTTTTTTAGAATTGAATCCATTATTGGCCGAAGAAACAGCTTCGCTTTTTGAATCAAAATATAAGGTCGAGATTATTCCCGACCTTCAAATGAAAAAAAGATTTTTAGTAGCGGAATTACTTTAAAATTGCTTCTTTTTAATAAAGATTAAATAGGCTAAGTATACCAGGGGAATAGACATTATCCCTGTATATATAGCGTTTGATGCCACAATATTAAACTTAAGTGCTACACAATAAAGCATCCCAAAAATTGCTCCTCCAAGGTGAGCAGCATGACCTATACCATCGCCGATTCCGTTTTTAGTAAGCATATATACAGAATAACCAAAGTATAAAGCGCCAAATAAATAACCTGGGAGAAAATTAATATTTACAGCAGCAGGATCAAGCATTACAGAGGCAAAAATAATTCCTGCCACACCTCCGCTGGCTCCAATTGCGGAATAATAATTTTTATTTTTAAAAATAAATTGTGTGAATATATTTCCCGCTAAAACAGATCCAAAATATATCAATAAAAATTCAGTTGTTGAAAAATAATGAAATATTACTCCCGAAAACAAATACAAAGAAAACATATTAAAAAATAGGTGCATAAAATCGCCGTGCAAAAAGCCAGAACTAAGCAATCTGTAGTATTCACCGTTTTTAACAGCTCCTACATTGTATTTATACTGTTCAAAAATTTTTCCTTTTTGAAGGCCTAAAAAGGAAATTAAGCTTGTGATGAGGATAAGTCCCCAGATAATGAAAGTTGGATTCATAAAATAATTTAAAATAGGCTAGGTATTGTTCCCCCTTCTTGTTCGGGAGAGTCTGGTTTATCAGAATCTTCATTAGATATGCTAATATGTCCTTCTGTAACCTCTAAAATTTTGGCGGGCGCACCTTCCAATGTATCTGCTGGAGTCTCTACTATAGGCGGTTCTTCGAAATGGTATGTACTTTCAGGGAATTTTAAAAATTGTTTACCAATGGATTTATATCCTTTAACAGCAATCATTTCATCTAAAATCAGTATTTCTTCCTGCCGTTCGTTACCGCGTTTATCTGGTGGTGCTTGTATATGTGCCTTTACACCTTGGGAGGAAGTAATGTATAGGATCTTGGTATCAGGATGCTCATTAGGAAGATTATTTTGGACAGCAGAAGTATTTTCCGGAATAAACCTTTTAATATATTCCAATTTTTTTTCGCCGTCGTAATAAATACAAGTAAAAGGCTTTTCAATATCAAATTTTTCTAGCAAAAGGTACTCATCATCAAATCTATTTTGTAGATCAAAATTGATAAGTTTTAATTCTGCATTTGTATTGAGTACTACGATTTTGTCATCACCCTGAAAACTTCCTAAATACTTACCTCTACCTTCTATATTAAGGCGGCGTACCGTATCATCATACCAGATTTTTCTTGTCGAAAGCGTACTTATCCCTGCCTCCCTAAGCTCCACACGTTTCACAGGATATCGGGTGATCATATTACCTTTACTGCCACGCCCTTTTATAAGAATATCTGCAAAATCTAACTCAATTTTAAGTTTTTTCAACCTCGGATTTGATTTTAGATGAATATTAATTCGTTCTGCTTCACCATTGGGATTTGCCGAAAAATAGAGCACTTCACTCCCTGGAAGACTGCTTGCTAAAGGATATTCTGCTGCTCTCGTAACCCCTGTTACCGAAAATCTTTTGATGTATACTGGTCCATCCTTACCTTCACGGTATACCATGTTATAAATGGTTCGGTCATCTCCTTTTTTAAATACCTCTGCATAAATGATATTTTTACCAATAAAAGTCTTGGCCTCCACCTTGGTTACCTTCATGATTCCATCCTTTCTAAAACTAATCACATCATCAAGAAGCGAACAATCACCAATGTATTCATCCTTTTTGAGAGAGGTTCCTACAAATCCTTCTTCTTTATTAATATACAGTTTTTCATTTGCTACAGCTACTTTAGCCATATTTATGGTATCAAATACTCGAATTTCGGTTTTCCTTTCTCTACCTTCTCCGTATTTTTTCTTTAAATTTTCATAATATCGAACAGCGTATGCAGTAAGGTTTTTGAGATTGGATTTGCAAGTAGCTATTTTCTTTTCAAGTTCCGCAATGTTTTGTTTAAATTTATCTAAATCAAAGCGAGAAATCCTTTTAATTCTAATTTCTGTAAGCCTAATGATATCCTCTGGTGTTATCTCCCTATTAAGTTGATTCTCAAAGGGTTTTAATCCATTTCTAATAGTCAATAAAACTTCTTCCCAAGTCTTTATTTCTTCAATATCACGGTAGATTCTATTTTCAATAAAAATTCTCTCTAACGAAGTGAAGTGCCAGGATTCTTCTAATTCACCCAACTCAATTTCCAGTTCTCTTTTAAGTAGTTCTTTGGTATGCTTGGTATTAATTTTTAAAATATCACTTATGGAAAGAAATGCTGGAGTATCTCCAATAATCACACAAGCATTAGGGGAAATAGAAGTTTGACAGTCCGTGAAAGCATAGAGGGCATCTATTGTACGGTCGGCATTGGTATCAGGGAAAAGATGTATGAGTATTTCTACTGTACCCGAAGTATTATCTTCTATTTTTTTTACCTTGATCTTATTCCTTTCAGTTGCTTTTACTATGGAGTCTTTCAGTTCATCCGTTGTTTTCCCAAATGGTAATTCTGTAATGCACAGCGTATTTTTATCTTTCTGAATGATTCTTGCACGGCATCTAAGTCTTCCGCCTCGGCTACCATCCTGATACTCTGAAACATCTACCAGCCCTCCAATTTGAAAGTCAGGAAACAATTGGAATTCTTGATGATTTAAGCATGCGATACTCGCATCAATAAGTTCAATAAAATTATGAGGAACTACTTTGGTGGATAATCCTACCCCTATACCTTCCACCCCTAGAGCAAGTAGCATAGGAAATTTTACAGGGAAATCTACGGGTTCCTCATTCCTTCCATCGTAAGATTTGGCCCAATGGGTGGTTTTAGGATTAAATACTACCTCCAGCGCGAATGGTGTGAGTCGCGCTTCAATATACCTTGCAGCCGCTGCGGAATCCCCAGTAAGAATATTTCCCCAATTTCCTTGCGTGTCTATCAGAAGGTTCTTTTGCCCCAGTTGTACCATGGCATCCGTAATTGAAGCATCTCCGTGTGGATGATATTTCATGGTATTGCCTACAATGTTTGCCACTTTATTATACCGGCCATCCTCTAACTCCTTCATAGAATGGAGAATCCGTCGCTGTACTGGTTTAAAACCATCATATACAGAAGGAATAGCCCTATCAAGAATTACATAAGAGGCATAATCTAGAAACCATTCTCTGTATAGCCCAGATACTTTTGTTATTTTTTTCTCTGGATTATTATCCATCGTATAGTATTTTAATAAAAAACTTTTTCATTCTTACTCTTGCAAAGCTTCTTTTTTGTCAATATAAGGGTCTTCTACTACCAGGTTTTCTAAAATAAATTTCTGCCTATCTGGTGTGTTTTTTCCCATGTAAAATTCTAGTATTTCGCTTACAGTTTGATCTTTACCTAAAATTACGGGTTCTAGGCGCATATCTTTACCTATGAAATGAACAAATTCTTTAGCATCTATTTCCCCTAAACCTTTAAACCTTGTAATTTCAGGGTTTTTTCCTAATTCTTGGAGCGCTATAATCCTTTCTGGCTCGCTATAGCAGTATCGAGTCTCTTTTTTATTTCGCACACGGAAAAGAGGTGTTTGTAAAATATAAAGATGTCCATTTCTAATTAAATCCGGAAAAAATTGTAGAAAAAAAGTAATCATAAGTAAGCGTATGTGCATTCCATCTACATCCGCATCCGTAGCGATGATTACTCGATTATATCGCAAATCTTCCAAAGAATTTTCAATATTTAGTGCAGCCTGGAGCAGATTAAATTCCTCATTTTCATACACTATTTTTTTACTAAGACCATAGCAGTTCAGCGGTTTCCCTTTAAGAGAAAATACAGCCTGTGTTTCTACATCTCGGGTACTTGTAATGGAACCTGAGGCAGAATCTCCTTCCGTTATAAAAATAGTGGATTCTACTTTTCTCGCAGCTTTTTGATCATTAAAATGTTGGCGACAATCTCTAAGTTTTTTATTATGGAGCGATACTTTTTTAGCGCTTTCTCTAGCTAATTTTTGTATACCGCTTAACTCTTTTCTTTCATGCTCAGAAACTAATATTTTTTTCAAAATAGCTTCTGCGGTTTCTGGATTTTTATGAAGGTAATTATCAAATACGGTTTTAAAAAAATCATTAAAAAATGATCGAATCGAAGGTCCATCAGGCCCCATATCGGAGGATCCAAGTTTAGTTTTTGTTTGAGACTCAAAAATAGGTTCCTGCACGCTTATAGAGACTGCTGCTAAAATGGATTTACGGATATCTGCAGCTTCAAAATTTTTATTGTAAAACTCTCTAACAGTTTTTACCAAAGATTCCCTAAAAGCATTTAGGTGAGTTCCACCTTGAATAGTATTTTGCCCATTTACAAATGAATGATAAGTTTCTGTATAAGATTTACTGGTGTGAGTAATAGCTATCTCTATGTCTTCAGATTTTAGGTGAATAATAGGATATAGAGGTTCTTCTTCTAATTCGTCTTGTAATAAGTCCTTAAGTCCGTTCTCTGAAAAGAAAGTAGTTCCATTGCATATAATTTTTAGGCCAGGATTAAGGTAAGCATATTTTTGGAGCATTTTTTCTACAAGTTCCCACCTAAACCTGAAATTGGTAAAAATTTCATCATCTGGGACAAACTTTGTTTCGGTACCTTGCCTTGCACTGCTAGGACTTATAGGAAATTCTTCAGTAAGGACACCACGAGAAAAAGTAGCCATCTTTTCATGTCCATCCCGCACAGATTTTACATGAAAAAACGAGGATAAGGCATTTACGGCCTTGGTTCCTACACCGTTTAGCCCAACAGATTTTTTAAATGCTTGAGAATCATATTTACCTCCAGTATTCATTCGAGATACAGCGTCTACCATCTTCTCCAATGGAATTCCACGGCCATAATCGCGAACAGTTACGCTGCCATTTTCTATAGAAATTTCGATTTTTTTGCCTTGTTTTTCACGAAACTCATCAATAGAATTATCAATAATTTCTTTTAACAAAATATAAATTCCATCGTCTGAAGCAGATCCATCACCTACCTTACCAATATACATTCCCGGGCGATGCCGTATGTGTTCGTTCCATTCTAAGGTGCGTATATTATCTGCAGTATATGTACTTCCAGATCCTGTATCTTTAGTTTTAATAGGGGTGACTTCTTTATTTTTATCTATTGGAATAGGGCTTTCTTTATTTTGTTCTGGCATACTACAAAGGTAGGAATGCAATATAAGAAAATGTGGTGGCGTATCAAATAGTAATTAAGGGATAACTTATTATGGTCAGAATAACAAATATGAAATAAAAATAGTATGCTTGCATAGTATTTTAGTATTTTTACAACAATAATTTAGTAAATATGAAGATATTAGTTTGTATCAGTAGTGTTCCAGATACCACTTCTAAAATAAGCTTTACCGCCGACCAAAAATCCTTTGATACCACAGGTATTCAATGGGTTATAAATCCATTAGATGAATTTGCTTTAACGAAAGCTGTTCAGTTACAAGCCAGTGGAGCCCAAGTTACCATAGCTACAGTAGGAGAGACAATTGTAGAGCCTGTTATGCGTAAAGCTCTTGCAATAGGTGCCAATGATGCTATAAGAATTAATGCAAACCCTCAAGATAGCTATACAGTTGCTGAAGAAATAGTTGCATTAGTAAAAGAAAATGGATATGACTTAATCTTATGTGGTAAAGAATCTTTAGATTATAACGGAAATGCAGTACCAGGATTGGTAGCATCTATGCTAGAGTACCCATTTGTAAATGCTTGTATAGGAATGGAAGTTCAGGGAAACACAGCTAACTGTACGCGTGAAATAGATGGTGGAAAAGAAAAAATATCGGTTTCTCTTCCTGCAGTAATAGCAGGTCAAAAAGGACTTGTAGAAGAAAATGAACTTATTATACCTAATATGAGAGGGATTATGAGCGCTCGTACCAAACCTTTAACTGTAAAAGAAGCAAGCAGCTCATCAGCAAAAGTGAATTCTGTTCAATTCCAAAATACTCCCGGTAGAGGTGCTGTAAAATTGGTAGATGCTTCCAACTTGGACGAACTTGTAAGAATGTTGCATGAAGATGCAAAAGTTATTTAATTAATAAACATAAATCAATGTCAATATTTGTATATGCAGAGTGCGCAGAAGGCACTTACAAAAAATCCGCGCTAGAAGCTGTATCTTATGCCAAAACTGTGGCAGATTTAGCTGGGACGGATGTTATCGCTATTTCTGTAAATGCTACAGATTCATCTGAAAAATTATATACCTACGGAGCAACAAAAGTTTTAAAGATCACCAATGATTCTCTGAAATCCTTTAGTGCCAAAGCGTACGCAGAAGCACTTAGCTCACTATTTACAGGAGATATATTTGTTTTTCCTGGCTCCAACGAAGGCCTATCATTGGCACCTTACTTCGCTGGTAAGGTAGGTGCAGCACTTCACACAAATGTTCTTGCGGCGCCTACTCAGTTATCACCATTTACGGTAGAGCGTAAAGCATTTTCAGGTAAAGGAATTATGACGGCGCAGTCCAACAGTGATAAGACAGTTGTTGCTATTTCACAAAATGCGTACGGATTAAAAGATAATCCAGTGCAAGGATCAGAAGAAGCTGCATCAGTATCTGTTTCTGGGAATGATGTTCAAGTGCTTTCTCACGAGGTTAAATCTGGTACCTTAGATTTAAAAGATGCGGAAATAGTAGTTTCAGCGGGTAGAGGTATGAAAGGTCCAGAAAACTGGGGAATGATAGAAGATCTTGCACAATTGCTAGGAGCTGCCACTGCTTGTAGCAAACCAGTTTCGGATATTGGATGGAGGCCTCACTCTGAACACGTAGGACAAACTGGTAAAGCCATAGCACCAAAATTATATATTGCTGTGGGCATATCTGGAGCAATTCAGCACCTTGCTGGAGTGAATGGTAGTAAAACTATTGTGGTAGTAAACAATGATCCGGAAGCTCCGTTCTTCAAATCTGCTGATTATGGAGTAGTAGGGGATGCATTACAGGTAATTCCTCAGCTTACTGAGAAAATAAAGGCTTTAAAAGGATAAATTCTCTTTAAACGTATGAAAAAGGTTGTCAATTTTGGCAACCTTTTTTTTGGAGCCTATTCCGTGTGCCGCTTCTATCTGTGGAGCAGCGTGGGCAGCGGACAGTTTCGTAAAAGGAGCTTCCGCTGGTCGCTCTTTTCCTTCGTTGCCGCTACAGCCCACGCTGCTCCAAAGGATATCCGCTCTACACGGGGCTTTATCAGTAAAACTGTTTCAGATTTTTATGATTACCAAGTGTTCTTTAAAGATTAAAAATATTTTTAGATCAAGGATTAAAATTTATACTTTACCATTTAATTTGTGGTTCAATAACTATGAGGTAATATTACCTTCCAAAAGTATCGTAATGATCAACCGCATATTTTTCAAATCGCGATAAAAGCGCTATATTTTCTTTTTCTAATGCTGTAAGTTCTGCATCTACATTATCCGAAACAGGGATATACCAATCTGTATTCTCAAAGAAATTTCGGAATGTTTTTTTCTTAAATGAATATCCGTGGCGGGCATATAGTATTTTTAATTATTTCCAAATCTATTTTACGAAGATTTTTCAGTTGTTTCTCAGAAAGTTTATTCGTTGAGGCGTTTAATTTAAAAATCTCGGTGGAGGCTGAGCGAACTTTCTTCACTGTAAATATTTCCGTTTGATTAGTTTCAGAGTCTGTGTATTGTTCTTTAACTATTTTGGAATTTTCATAATCCATAAGATCCGAAGTGTTATCCAGCATAAAATTAGGATTATAAACAAAATTTGACTTTACTAATTTTAATTTTTTATTTGGGGATTTTACTGATGAATTGTTGTAGGCAAGCCAACTTCCAACTATGCTATCTCCCTTCAAGCTTACATTAAACCTCCCGTCTGTTTTATCTGTTCCTGGTTCATCTAAAACAAAATTCTTAACACCTGGATCATAAATTCCACGAAACTTGCGCTGTTTTCCTTTTACGATGCTATGTCCATATACACTGTCTTTAGTAATTCTATTAATCTTTACAGATATTTTAGTAGAATTATCAAATTCGATTTCCGAGTTGTCTTCAGACTCAATCATTTCCCTTCCAATAAATTCTCCGGTGTAAATACCGTATAATTCTTGGTGTACTTCCTGTCCCAGCTGTTTTGCTGGATTTTTCAGACTAAGGTTTTTCCCTTTAGGTAAGTTTATCTCAGTTTTCTTTTTACAAGAATAGAGCGCAAATAATAGCAAGACAGCAGCTAGGAACTTTGAAACTCTCATAACACTTTTTGTTTAATTAAATATTCTACTATTAATAAATTGGGAACCCATCCCAACCATGCTATAATTTGGTAGACATCCATAGGACTCATTCCAGTATAATGAACGATGACCACCTTCCATATCCGTAGGGTAATGGCAGAAAGTGCTAAAGCAAAGCTTCTCCACATCCATTGTTTATGCAAAGTAAGCTTACGCTTTTTAATATATTGATATGCTTTGAATGTGCAAAACCACCATAAAATTCCTAAAATAATAAATGAAAATTTCGTTAGGAATCCACCATTTGCGAAAAGTCCTATGTATATTCCACTAGGAGCTGATAAAAGTAATACTACTACTATGTATGTTGTACCGGTAAAAATATGAAACTTAGAGCCTAAAAATTTTGGGCGAAGAATGGCCAAAAAACCTGTTAAAAGTACTACAATGGACGAGTAAACGTGAGTATAAAAAATGCTCAGATATTTCGGTCTTTCCGTAACTTCAGTTTGTTTTATCATTAAAAAGGATGCATCAGACCTAATAGGGATGTATTCTAATGTAAGAAGTAACATTAAACAAAAAAAATATCCAAATGTCAATATTGCTATGATATATCCAATTTTTTTTAAAAAGTTTATAGAAGAAAACATAACAATTTATCTAGATACTCCTAAAGTAAATTTAGTATTTAAATAAAATAAGGGACATTAATTTTTATTTTAATTTAAAATGTTAAATAATTGAAAAGTAGTGGCTTTTCTCAACTTTAAGACTTAGCGCCCCGGCCTGAGTGGAGCTCTTTTTATGAGGAGGAACGACGATATAAAAAAGCGGGAACGGAGGACGGATAAGGCGCCCAAATGAAAAATTTTAGCCTAAATAATGATCATCTTCTTCCTCTTCTAGTTTATCTTCAGACATTATAGCATTTATTTGTTCTTTAGGAAAAAGTGTATTTATCCAATTATTTATTGGGACCAATGCTGCAATAAATAATGGAAATAAAATACCAATTTTACTACTTTTTAAAACCCATAAGCCAATGAAACAAGCTAACTGGATTAGGGTAAATTTTTTAATATTTTTCATTGGTACTATCCGTGTGTAATGGTTATCAGGTATAAGTTCCTTATCTGTAAACCAAAGAATTATGCGGTCATAAAATTGATTCCCACCCAATGAAACGAATCCCATATATAAAAATAAACCAAATAAAACGGCCATAGGTATACTCCCGAAATAACTTAATAAGAATAAACTTCCGCCTATTAAGAGATGGATCATAAGACCGGAAACCCGATTTTCTCGTACGCCAGTGATAACCTCCTTTTTAGAGCCGTCCGGTTGAATTATTATTTCTGTAGTCGCCAAACTTTTATTATGATTTAGGGAGTGAACAGTGGCAGCCACTATCCATGGTAAGCCAAAAAAGCTTGCCACTATAGTAATTACAGATACTACTAATAAGTCTAAATGATAGCCATAATCTTTTTTCAACTTAAAATCTGGGGAGTTGGCAATTCTGGAAGTTATATTTTGGTCTAAAAATAAAAGTATAGTAACTAAAATTGCTGGAATGATACTACCGAAAATCACCCATACTGGGACACTCAATAAATCTACCAACCACGGTCTCCCTGTAGTTGTACTTATCGTACTGGGAACTTTGGGAACTTCAATTTTAACATCTGAAAAATAAAAGGCTACTGCCGTCATTATTCCTATTGCGATACTGGGTCCAAAATCGCTTATAAAATTCCTAAAACGCAAACTCATATAATGCGTTTTAGAAAATTTCTTAAGGCGGGATGCCAGCATAAATGTTCCTAAAGCCAAAATAATTGTTAAAAATCCACTGGAAAGTACATCTGTGCTTCCCGCAGCATTTAGCTTAGTAGCCTCAAAGGATTTTGCGATGTTTTTCACCGCTTCTACAATGAAAATTACAGATATTAATGCTGCAAAAATTTCATCAGTAAAACGAGTGAAAAATTTTATTAAATAGGAAGCGTCCAAAAACGCACCAATGAGAAGAAAAATTCCGGACCAAATTCCTACCCATGCATAGGTGGGCATAAATTCTATACCATTGCTTTTGCAAAGACTATAAAGAAGTCCTGTAAAAATAACAATAGGCCCTGTTCCACCTAAAATAATAAGCGGCTGCCCAGAAAACAAAGAAAAAATGATACCTCCAATGGCTGTTACCACTATCATTTCCACAATACCCATTTCATTCCCTGTAACATGGCTATTAAGGGCTCCAAAGGCTATAGCATTTGCAAGAGCTGCAAAAAACATAAATAGGGTTGTGCCCAAAACACTACTATGCATCCCGTCTTTAAAATCGGAAATGTAAAATTTCAGCTTTTTTTGGATATCATTCTTTAAGCCACCCGCAAATTTGCCAGTGTACTTAATTTCTTGCTTATTCATTCAATTTAATATAGGACAAATTTAATTAATTCCTTCTTCAAGGATGGAAAAAGTATCTTTAATAGAAAAATGTATAAATTGCATCAATAGCTTATATTTGTACAATGGACATTCTAAAACTTAGCATCCAAGGAATATCTCACAGTATCACTCGTTCTGGAGCCTATGCGCTTATTCTTGAGGAAATCATAACGAAGACGAAACTTCCTGTAGTCATTGGCAGTGCAGAAGCGCAAAGTATTACTATAGCTGTGGAAAAAGATCTAAAAGCACCCAGACCACTTACCCATGATTTATTTACTTCCTTTATTAAGAAAATGCACTACAAAGTTTCATCCGTGCTTATTCATAGTATAAAGGATGGTATTTTTTATAGCGAAATTCATTTTGAAAATGGCGAGGAAAAGATTGTGATGGATGCCCGTACAAGTGATGCCGTATCTCTTGCTATCCGTTTTGATGCTGATGTTTTTACCACATCTGAAGTGTTGGAAATAGCTGGGATTAAAATGGATTTATCTCCAGAATCTGGTTCTGTTTCAGATGAATCTTTGGAAGGAGAATCAGTAAAAAATATTAATGAAGATAATACCCTGCCGGAGAATGACCAAGATGATGTAACGCTTGAAATAATGGATTTTACTAAAAGTTCTGCTGAAATGGGTATTAAAATTCCTGATTTATCTGAAGACCAACTCAATTTATATCTTTCTATGGCAGTACAAAATGAAAATTTTGATTTAGCTATCGAGTTACAGGAAGAGCTTATTAACCGCTTTCCTAAACAAGATTAAAGATGAAAAATATTTCATTACGTCTTACCATAATAGCTTTCATGCAATTATTTGTTTGGGGCGCATGGCTTACTACTTTAGGTACATATGGGTTTGGAATTAAAAAATGGACCAATGAAGAATTTGGGGCGGTATTTATGACTTTAGGGATAGCCTCCATTCTAATGCCACCTATTATAGGAGCTATCGCAGATAGATATATGAATTCAGAAAAATTGTATGGCATCCTTCATATTCTATACGGTTGCACGTTATTTTATTTGGCTAAAATTGATGATCCTAGCACATTTTTTTGGGTTTTATTAGTTGGAATGATGTTTTATATGCCTACTTTATCTTTGTATAACTCATTGTCATATAGTATTTTAAAGAAGTTTAATTTTAACATTGTTAAAGATTTTCCCAAAATTCGTGTTTGGGGCACCATAGGTTTCATTGCTGCCATGTGGATTACTAATATAATAAGTGATGAAAAACCTCCCTTTGAATGGGGACTACAAATTGGTAGAAATCTTGCTGCTTTTACAGGTAATATCATAAGTGCCAATCAATTTTATATTGGTGGATTTTTCGCTATCCTTCTTGGTTTATATTCATTTACACTACCCGCAGTTCCTCCTTTAAGAGAAAATTCCTCAGGGAACTTTGCTGAGAGGTTAGGCTTTAATTCTTTTTCATTATTTAAAAATAAGAACATTGCTCTCTTTTTCCTTTTTTCTCTATTTTTAGGTGCAGCCTTACAGTTAACCAATATGTATGGTGATGGTTTTTTAAAAGACTATGCTAAAATACCGGCATATGCCGATTCATTTATGGTTCGGTATTCTACTATGATAATTTCAATTTCTCAAATTTCAGAAACTGTATTTATCCTCACTATTCCATTTTTTCTCAGGCGTTATGGTATAAAAAAAGTGATGCTACTCAGTATGTTTGCCTGGGTTTTAAGATTTGGCCTCTTTTCCATAGGAGCTCCAGAAGGTATAGGAATTTTAGCCATTATTTTATCCAATATTATTTATGGATTAGCCTTTGATTTCTTTAACATTTCCGGTTCTTTATTTGTGGAATCTTCTACGGACCCTAAATTGAGAGCGTCAGCTCAAGGCTTGTTTATGATGATGACTAATGGTTTTGGAGCCATTTTAGGTAGCTATATTAGTGGTATTGTTATTCAACGTTATTTTGTAGATGCCTCTGGATTTCGTGATTGGCAAGGAATCTGGACCACTTTTGCAATATATGCTGCAGTAATCACTGTTCTCTTTGCCCTATTTTTCAAACAAAAACATAATCCTGCTACTATACAGGATATTACACATTAATAATAAATAAAATATGAAAGAAGTATTCATAGTTTCTACAGCTCGTACACCTATTGGTAGTTTTTTGGGAAGTCTATCTACCGTTCCTGCAACACAATTAGGAGCTACTGCTATAAAAGCAAGTTTAGATAAAATTAATCTTGCTCCGGAAATAATCCAGGAAGTTTATATGGGGAATGTGTTGCAAGCAGGAGAGGGGCAGGCTCCGGCTCGACAAGCTGCTTTAAATGCTGGCCTACCCGACACTGTTCCTTGTACTACGGTAAATAAAGTATGTGCTTCCGGGATGAAAGCTGTAATGATGGCAGCCCAAGCAATTAAATGTGATGATGTGGATGCTGTGATTGCCGGAGGAATGGAAAATATGTCTCTAGTACCACACTATACTGCTGCACGAACTGGGACAAAGCTTGGTGACCTTAAGCTGAATGACGGTATATTATATGATGGTCTTACGGATGTTTATAATAAAGTGCATATGGGCGTTTGCGCTGAAAAATGTGCTGAAGATTATAATATCTCCCGTGAAGAACAAGATTCTTTTGCAAAACAATCTTATGAGAGAAGTGCAAAGGCGTGGGCTGATGGTAATTTTAAGGAAGAAATCGTTCCAGTTTTGATTCCTCAAAGAAAAGGCGAACCGATCGCATTTACAGAAGATGAAGAATATAAAACGGTAAAATTTGAAAAAATGGCTACACTACCAACCGTATTTAAAAAGGAAAACGGAACTGTTACGGCAGCCAATGCAAGCAATTTAAACGACGGAGCATCTGCATTAGTATTAATGTCTGGAGAAAAGGTAAAAGAATTAGGTCTTAAACCTATTGCCAAGATTATCTCCTACGCTGATGCTGCTCAAGCTCCTGAAAATTTTACAACTGCTCCTGCTAAAGCATTACCTATCGCATTAAAAAAGGCTAATCTTCAGATTTCTGATATTGATTATTTTGAAATTAACGAAGCATTTTCCGTTGTAGGAATTGCCAATAATAAACTTTTAGGTTTAGATCCGGAGAAAGTTAATGTAAATGGAGGCGCAGTTTCATTAGGTCATCCACTGGGAAATTCTGGAAGCCGAATTATCGTTACATTGGTCCATGTTCTTCAGCAAAATAAAGCCAAATATGGTGCAGCGGCCATCTGTAATGGAGGTGGAGGTGCTTCGGCCGTTATTATTGAAAATCTTCTATAAAATCCTTACTATTGGGCTTATCTCTGGTAAGCCCTTTTTATTTACTTATTTTAATATCTCGTGGAAAATCAACCTACCCTTAAAGTTTTTGAAAAAAACAATCCGCGCATAATGAATGCTTGGTCCTTTTATGATTGGGCCAATTCTGTGTATTCTTTGGTAATTACTACTACTATATTTCCTATTTATTTTTCTGAGATTACTACTTCTGGATATTCTAAAAGAATGGTAGAAGCCACAGGAAAGATAGTAGAAGATCCTATCCGTATACCTATTAAGTTTTTGGGAGAATCTTACCATCCGGATACTATTTACGGATTTAGTCTCACCTTAGCGTTCATAATAGTATTCTTTCTATCTCCTATATTAAGCAGCCTTGCAGATACCATTGGAAATAAAAAATCCTTTATGCAATTTTTCTGTTATATGGGATCAATTTCTTGTATGGGATTAGCGATGTTTACCAGTATGAACAATGTGTATTTAGGCTTATTATTCAGCATAACAGCCAGTGTGGGATTTTGGGGAAGTTTGGTATTTTATAACTCTTTCCTTCCTGATATAGCTACAGTGGATAAGCAGGATGGTCTTTCTGCTAAGGGATTTGTAACTGGTTACATTGGTTCAGTAATTTTAGTACTCATTTGTTTATATTTAATTAAAGGTGTGGCAAATACTAAGGAGGAAACCTTGCTTTATACTCGTTTATCCTTCTTGCTAACAGGTGCCTGGTGGTTTGGATTTTCACAATATACTTTTAGATATTTACCACAGTTTGGAATGGTAAAAGGACAATTGCCAAAAGATTTGGTCCTGCTCAACTATAAAAACATTTTCAAGGATCATGAAATGAACGGAGGTTTAGCAAAGGTTATTACTTCAAACATATCATTTTATAAAGATATAACTCGAGAAGCATTCCGAGAACTTGGTAAAACTGCAAGGAAACTGTTTAAAAACCCCCTTCAAAAATCTTTTCTTACAGGCTTTTTTTTATACAGTATTGGTATGCAAACCATTTTTCTAATGGCTCCTTTATTTGGTAAAAATTAAATCAATCTAGATACAGGAAAGCTGATTATTACCTTATTGGTAATACAAGTAGTAGCCATTGGAGGTGCATTATTCTTCTCTAATCTCAGTAAGAAAATAGGAAACCCAAACGTTATTAATATCAATATTATTTTATGGATTGGTGCTTGTATTGGTGCTTATTTTTTAGATCGAAATGATCCATTAGTGGAATATAAATTTTTTGCTATTGCGGGAGTTATTGGTTTAGTAATGGGGGGATTGCAATCCATGTCCAGATCCACTTATTCGAAAATTCTTCCAAAAGACAGCCATGAAAATACCACCTATTTTAGCTTTTATGATGTTTTGGAAAAGCTTTCCATTATTTTAGGAACCTCTATATTTTCAATCATTATTGAACAATTTCGAGATATGCGCATCGCTGCAATTTCTATGGTAATATTCTTTGTGTTAGGTTTTATATGCATTCATATCTTAAAGATGAAAATGAAAACCCAGTCCGACATTTAATTCTTGTGAAAATATTGATAATTACTCTCGCATAACTTGTAATAAATTTATATCCTTAGAAAAGATTTTTAATCTTCTCGTTGGCAAACTTTACCTTTCAAATAACAATTAAATACAGCTTCATCAAATTTAAGTTGTAAATAAAATTACCCATTTTATAATTATGAATCCAACTTGGACTACCATCAAAGAATATGAAGATATAACATTCCGTCAGTCAGGAGCAGTAGCTCGTATAGCCTTTAATAGACCAGAAGTGCGTAATGCGTTTCGTCCTAAGACAACATCAGAATTGTATGATGCATTCTATCATGTTCATGAAGATTCTTCCATAGGAGTGGTGTTGCTTACTGGGGAGGGTCCAAGCCCCAAAGACGGTGGTCATGCGTTTTGTAGTGGAGGTGATCAGCGTGCAAGAGGTCAGCAAGGTTATGTAGGTGAGGATGGTAGACACAGATTAAATATTTTAGAAGTTCAGCGGCTTATACGATTTATGCCAAAAATTGTTATCGCTGTGGTGAATGGTTGGGCTGTAGGAGGGGGTCATTCTTTGCATGTAGTGTGTGACCTTAGTTTGGCGAGTGAAGAGCATGCCATCTTCAAACAAACAGACGCTGATGTAACAAGTTTTGATGGAGGATATGGGTCGGCATATTTAGCAAAATTGGTGGGTCAAAAAAAAGCGAGAGAAATCTTTTTTCTTGGTCGGAATTACACAGCTCGCGAAGCAGAAACAATGGGGATGGTAAATGCTGTATTCCCTCACGCCGAGCTTGAGAATCGTGCTTATGAATGGGCACAGGAAATTTTAGCGAAATCTCCAATGTCTATAAGAATGTTAAAATTTGCAATGAATCTTACTGATGATGGAATGGTGGGTCAACAAGTTTTCGCCGGTGAAGCAACACGTTTGGCATATATGACGGCCGAAGCAAAGGAAGGTAGAGATGCATTTTTGGAAAAAAGAAAGCCTAATTTCGGGGAAAATCCATGGATTTCTTAACCCTTTATAAAGAATTGACTGAATTTTTAAGAAGTTAAAACGTAATAAAATTATCAGTTCATAATTTTCCTTCATCATATAATTTAAGTATAAAGTGATTTCCAACTGGCTACAGGCTGCACGTCTTAGAACCTTACCACTCTCCATGAGCGGTATAATTTTAGGTTCTTGTATAGCTCGATGGGAGCTGAAAAATAGTGGCAAGGATTGGGATTGGCGCATATTCGCTTTGGCCATGATAGTTACTCTTTTGTATCAAGTTCTTTCGAATTTTGCAAATGATTATGGTGATTCTGTAAAAGGGACAGATTCCAACAGAGTTTCCAGCGCAGATAAACGGACCATAGCTTCTGGTAAAATTACTTTAAGACAAATGAAGATCGCAATAATATCGACCACTATATTGGCATTGCTTTTAACTGCTTTATTATTATATGTAGCGTTTTTACCAGGTTTCACTCGGGAATTTTGGATTTTTATAGGACTAGGATTTGCTAGTATTTTAGCAGCTATAGGCTATACTATAGGAAAAAAACCATATGGTTATTTTGGTTTAGGAGATATAATGGTGTTTATATTTTTTGGTTTGGTTTCCGTTATAGGAAGTTACTTTTTGTTTACCAAATCTTTAAACGAATATATTTACCTCCCTGCCATGGCTGTAGGACTATTAAGCACAGCTGTTCTTAATCTCAATAATATGCGGGATGTAGAAAATGATATTTTACATAATAAAAAAACTTTTGCAGCTATTTTAGGTTTTAAAATTGCTATGATATACCAAATGGTTTTACTGCAATTACCCTTTATTTTAATTTTGATTTGGCTGGGATTACAAGGCTTTTTCAAAGTTGGGAAATATCAAGTTTTTAGTGTAATGATTTTGATGTTTCCACTTATGCAGATCCGAAGAAAGATTTTGGCCACCAAAAATCCTGAATTGCTGGATCCATTTTTAAAAAAAATTGGTATTATAACATTAGCTATGGCACTTATTTTAGGAATAACATTAAATTATTATGGTTAAATTTAGAGTTCAAATTTTATAGTATGAAAATCCAATTTTTAGGGCAAAACTGTTTTTTATTTCATTATAAAAACAAAACCATTTTATCAGACCCATTTTATAATTATCAAAAAGAAAAATCCCAATTTGATATTCATTCCCAGGCAATTGATTATGTTATCGTAACACACGCGCATGGGGATCATATTGCAGATGTTCAGGAAGTATTGGATGTTCATCCGGAGGTTATTTTAGTAGGGCAGCCAGAAATTTGTGCCTATTTTAAACATAAAAACTCTTTGGATATCAATTTTGGAGGTTCAGCAAAATTTGATGGGATGAGGATATCTATGGTTCCAGCTTCACATACCTCTAGTTTTCCTGATGGATCTTATGGCGGAGAGCCTTGTGGTTACATATTTCGGTATGAAGGTAAAAATTTATACTTAGCCGGCGATACAGGAATTATGGCAGATATGGCATATTTCACACCCTATTATGGAGAAATTACCACTGCAATACTTCCTGTAGGAAAACATTATACAATGTGTCCTAATAAAGCTGCTTTTGCAGCCTCAGATTTGTTAAAATGTACTAAAGTTATAGGATGTCATTTTGATACTTTTCCAGCTATTACTATCAATCACGAAGAAGCGTATGAAAGTTTCCGCAAAAGAAATGTGGAACTTATTTTACCAAAACTAGGAGAGGAAATACAATTATAAAAAAACGGCAAGCTACCTACATCACACCGCTACGACCACTTACCTTTGCTGCGTTCCCACCCTGGAGGATTTGCAGGAGCTGGTTGTGTAGGACTTGCCAGTGCAAATATATACATTTGCACGGAAATACAAATATGAATTCACAGAAAATTAAAATTACTTCTATTCTCGCAATTACCAGCCTAGTACTGTTTTTTTTGGTTTATGCATTTTACTTTGATAAGGCTTATTTTAAGGCCAGTTTAATAGTTAATTCCTTTATTATGCCTGTATTATATGCCGGCGCTGGGCTTTACAGTATATTACAGGAAAAGCGAAAAGGTTTCTTACATTTTAAAAAAGCATTTTCTGCATCATTTGTACCACAATTTATTGCTGGATTCCTAAGTCTTTTCGTCATTTTTTCCTATTTAAATTTTGTAAATCCTTATTCAAAACAAAAACTTAATACAGAATTTGTAGCGAATAACAAACATGATCTTGATACGGTATACCTAAAAGAACGAGGCCGGCTAAAATCTGCTGAAGAAATTTCAAAGTTGGATGCTGATTATCAAAAAAGTGTGCAAAGCTTTACTCCTGAACAGACAAAACATATCGATATATTTTCTCCTTCCTATTTTTTACGGTATGCGGCTGCAATTCTTTTGTTTTACACCTTAATTTCGTTATTTTTCGCAGCATTTTTTAGGAACAGAAGCCCTAGATAAAAAATTAATTTTGGAAAAACCTTTACCTTACATTTCCACTCCTTCCTTTCATTTGCCGGAAAATCCTTCGCTATCTATTGTAATTCCTTTATTAAATGAAGAAGCCAGCTTGGAACAATTATTTTCTAGAATAAAAGATGTTTGTTATACTCACGGATTTCCCTTTGAAGTTTGGTTTATAGATGATGGAAGCACAGATTCCAGTTGGCAAATTATTCAATTCATAAAAGAACAAAATCAAGCAGGGACAGTACATGCCATAAAATTCGCAAAAAATTATGGAAAGTCTCAAGCATTGCACGCAGCATTTTCCAAGGTTAAGGGGGATATTATAATTACAATGGATGCAGATCTGCAGGACTTTCCTGAAGAAATTCCGGGTCTTGTAGAACAATTGCGATCAGAAAAATTAGATATTGTTTCTGGGTGGAAACGAAAACGATATGATGATGTTTTGACAAAAAATCTACCTTCAAAATTATTTAATGCAGCAGCACGGAAGGTTTCAGGTGTTGATTTACATGATTTTAACTGTGGTCTCAAGGCATACCGCAAAAAGGTGGTACAGAATATAGATGTTTATGGAGATATGCATCGCTATATCCCTGTTTTAGCCGCCAATGCTGGTTTTAGAAGAATAAGTGAAAAAGAGGTAAAACATCAGGCTCGTCCTTATGGGACTTCAAAATTCGGTACTGAAAGATTCGTTAGAGGATTTTTGGATTTAATTACCTTATGGTTTGTAAGCCGTTTCGGTGCAAGGCCCATGCACTTTTTTGGGGCAGTAGGAACCTTAATGTTTTTGATGGGTTTCCTATCTGCAATTTGGCTTGGTATTGCAAAATTAATAGATGTCTCTAAAGGTATTTATGGTCATTTAATTACCAATAACCCTTGGTTTTTCATTGCGCTTACTCTAATGATTTTAGGTACACTTTTATTTATTGCAGGTTTTTTAGGCGAGCTCGTCATAAGAAATAATAGGGAACATAAAAACTATCATATTGAAGAAGAATTTTAATACCTATACCTTATTATTTTTAATTTCAATTATAATAATAAGTTGTGGAAAAGTAAAACCATCAAATAAAATTGTTGAAAAACAAGTTAATTTAACTTCTGTATATGGAGTAGAAGCTAAAGGGAAATTTAGATTATTTTATATCCCATCAGATAAAAATGAATTGGTTTTTGAAGGCTCTGAAAACCTTTTTACCAATTTAAAAATCACTCAAGATAATCATACTTTGCGCATTAAAGAGAAAAGGGACGTTGCTAATTCCAAGTATGCATTTTATAACATTAACATTTATTCCAATAATCCAATTAAGCAGATAAGACTCAAAGATTCCATAGAACTTAATACCTCTGGAGTACTTTATTTGGATTCTTTACAGCTTCATTTATTTGACGATTCAAAAATAATAGCAAGCGTTCGATCTAATTTTTTGGAGGCAAACTTAGCACAAAAATCAGCTGCTAATTTTAGAGGTTATACAAATAAAGCAATATTTAAAACCCAAGATTCTACCGGGATTATTGCTCCATATTTGGTTATTAACGAGGCTACCATAAATACTCAAGGTGTTTCTTATCAAGAGATTTTTGCTGAAAATATTCTTCAAGGGACTATTGGCCCAGCTACAAAATTAATTTACTACGGAGACCCTGTAAGAAAAATAAAAATAAACATTAAAGCAACCGTACAGCACAAAGACTTATAATATGACCAAAAATTATCTAGATATAGCCAAATTATGGACGTCCGATTCCTTTGATGAGAATACCAGAGAAGAAGTAACCAATCTTATAGCGACCAACGCCCCAGATTTGGAAGATAGATTTTATAAAAATTTGGAATTTGGAACAGGAGGTATGCGTGGGATAATGGGAGTAGGTACCAATAGGTTAAATAAATATACTCTTGGTCAGGCTACCCAAGGACTGGCAACTTATCTTAAAAGTTGCTATAAGGATGAAGAAATTATAGTTGCTATCGCCTATGATGTTCGGCACAACTCCAGAGAATTTGGGCAATTGGTAGCTGATGTTTTATCCGGAAATGGAATCCGCGCATTGCTGTTTCATGAACACCGACCAACGCCAGAACTTAGTTTTACTGTTCGAGATAAAAAGTGTCATGCAGGAATAGTACTTACCGCATCTCATAATCCACCGGAATACAATGGATATAAGGTATATTGGAATGATGGTGCACAAGTAGTTCCTCCTCATGATAAAAATATTATAGATGCAGTGTATCGCACAGAATATCAGGATATAATATTTAAGGCCAATGAAAGTTTAATAGAGTATGTTGATGATAGTCAGGATGAAAGATACATTTCGGCATGCATTACGAACTCCTTGTATCAAAAGGACAAAATTGGATACCAAGACTTAAAAATAGTATTTACTTCCATCCACGGTACCACCTACACTACTATTCCTAAAGCATTTTCTATAGCTGGTTTTACTAAAGTAGATTATGTGGAAGAACAGATGATTCCCAGCGGTAATTTCCCTACAGTAGAATCCCCGAATCCAGAAGAACCCGAAGCATTGTCTATGGCAGTGCATAGAGCAGAAATGCTACATTCTGACATTGTTATTGGGACGGATCCTGATGGTGACCGTCTCGGAATTGCGGTGCGTAATTTATCATGGAAAATGCAACTTCTAAATGGGAATCAATGCAATACTATCCTTACCTACTACATATTAGATGAATGGAAAAAGGCGGGAAGAATTACAGGTAATGAATTCATAGCCAGTACCATAGTAACTTCTGATATATTTTTTGCTATTGCAGAACGATTTGGGGTGAAATGCAAGGCAGGCTTAACTGGTTTTAAGTGGATAGGAAAAATGATACGGGATGCCGAAACAGAGGGTAAAGAAAAATTTATCTGCGGTGGTGAGGAAAGTTTTGGGTTTATGACTGGTGATTTTGTTCGTGATAAGGATAGCTGCGGCTCAATTCTTCTTGCTTGTGAGATAGCTGCATTATGTAAAAGTAAGGGCAGTAGCCTCTTTGAATACCTTATAGAAATTTATAAGGAGCTTGGATTTTATTACGAAGGCTTGATAAATATTACCAAAAAAGGAAAATCAGGGGCTGAAGAAATACTGTCTATGATGAAAAAATTCCGTAACAATCCTCCCACGGTGTTAGGTGGTTCCGCTGTAGTCCGAATAACAGATTATGAAGTGCAAAAGGAATACAATTTCATAGAGGATTTATCTAAAGAACACCTTATGGATTCCCTTCCAAAATCTAATGTATTGGTATTTTATACTGCAGATGGTACTAAAGTGTGCGCTCGTCCTTCAGGAACTGAACCCAAAATAAAATTTTATATTTCTGTAAAAAGTGAAATATCTGATATCTCAGAATATGACAAAAAAGTTAATTTAGCGGAGGAAAAAATAGAACAGATACGCTTAGATTTAGAACTTTAGATAGAAAATACATTACCTATGTTACTATGCGCCCCGGCCTAAGTGGAGCTCTTTTTATGAGAAGGAACGACGATATAAAAAAGCGGGAACGGAGGACGAAAAAGGCGCCCAAATGGAAATATTAATACTAAAAAATTTGTAATAATTTTTTCTAAAATCTATTAAACAAAGAAGCAGGATATTTCCTGCTTCTTTGTTATTCTACATTTTAAATCCACCGGGCATTTTTGGCATTCCCTGGCTCATCATTTGCATCAGCTGTTTGCCTTGAGGACCCTGCATCATTTTCATCATTTTTCCCATTTGCTCAAACTGTTTCATGAGCTGATTTACATCCTCGATTTTCCTGCCACTTCCTCGTGCTATCCTGTTTTTTCTTTGGGTATTGATGATGGATGGTCTACGTCGTTCGTCGGGAGTCATACTATGAATCATTGCTTCAATATGCTTAAAAGCATCATCCTTAATGTCTACATCCTTGATAGCTTTTCCAACACCTGGAAGCATTCCCAGAATATCCTTCATATTACCCATTTTTTTGATTTGATTTATTTGAACTAAAAAGTCATCAAAACCAAATTCATTTTTTGCGATTTTTTTGTGAAGTTTCTTTGCTTCTTCTTCATCAAATTGCTCCTGGGCACGCTCCACTAGAGATACTACATCTCCCATCCCTAGAATCCTATCTGCCATCCTTTCCGGATAGAAAAGATCCAGGGCTTCCATTTTTTCTCCTGTAGAAATAAATTTAATAGGCTTCTCTACTACCGACCGTATGGTAAGGGCAGCTCCACCACGGGTATCACCGTCTAATTTGGTAAGCACCACACCATCAAAATTGAGGGCATCATTAAAGGCTTTTGCAGTGTTTACGGCATCCTGCCCCGTCATAGAATCTACCACAAATAGGGTTTCATCTGGTTTAACAAAGTAATGAACGGCCTTTATTTCATTCATCATCTGTTCGTCTACCGCTAAACGACCGGCGGTATCTATGATGACTACATCATGTTTATTTTCCTTGGCAAAAGCAATTGCGTTTTCTGCTATACTTGTAGGATTTGTAGCGCCTTCTTCTGTGTAAACTGGTACATTAATATTGCCTCCTAATACTTGGAGCTGATTGACGGCTGCCGGGCGATACACGTCTCCAGCGACAAGAAGAGGATTTTTAGATT
>JAGLAZ010000001.1:116795-194436 GCA_018260565.1 Flavobacteriaceae bacterium | reverse complement strand
AATTTACCAGAAAAGGTAGTTTTTCCAGAACCCTGCAATCCAGCAATCAGTATTACAGATGGCTTGCTTTTTAAATGTAAACCTTCCTGCGTAGTACCCATAAGCTGTACAAGTTCATCATGTACAATTTTGGTAAGAAGTTGTCCTGGAGTAAGACTTGTAAGCACATTTTGTCCTAAGGCTTTATCTTGAACGCGCTTAGTAAGATCTTTTGCTATTTTAAAATTAACATCAGCATCTACCAATGCTCGCCTAATTTCTTTTACTGTTTCCGCAACATTTATTTCCGAAATTTTTCCTCTTCCCGAGAGGTTGTGTATGGCTTTGTCTAGTTTATCCTGTAGGCTATTGAACATAAATTACGATATGAAATGCTGCAAATTTACAACTAATCACACGGAGAGAAAAATAGGGTGGGGGCGAATAGGGTATTTTACTATATTCAAAATAAAATCCACCTTTGTGGTATGAAAACTTTTACATATTTTGGTGTTTTTTGCGTCCTTTCTGCGATACCTGCTGTAGCGAGATTTGCCTTAGGGTATATGAATAATTGGGGATCTTCATTTGATAAAATTCTTGTATTATTATTGGTACTTCATCTAATAAGTTTTGTGATTTGTATGCTCACAGGCTATGTTAAAAAGGGATTGGAGGCATTTGCATTTTTAGGTTTGATAATACTTAAAATGTTTGTATTTGGATATTTTTATTATATTTTTAAAGATTTAAAAAGTATAGTTTTACCTGTATTTGGAATATTTTTTTATCACCTTATAATTGAAACTATATTGTTGATAAAATGGATTCAGTCTTCCAACAAAAATCATACACAATATTCCTAATAGAAGTTTCCATTCCTCCTAAAATTCATACTTTTGCAAAAATTTAGATCCACGTATGGATATGAAGAAGTTAATTCTCTTGTTTCTCGTATTTTGTTCAGGATTGGTTTATTCCAATGCTCCTGTGACAAATACTAATGAAAAATATAATCCTGTTCCGGATATTATGCACCATATACAAGATTCTCATTCTTGGCATTTATTGGGTGAAGGAGAAAATTCTGTGGGTTTTTCATTACCTATCATTTTAATAGATAATGATTTGCAGATATTTTCCAGCTCAAGGTTTGGTCATGATCTTGAAAAAGTAGCAGGATCAAATGGTAATTTTTATAAACTTTATCATAACCAAATTTATAAAACCGATTCTTCGGGTAAATTAAATATGCATGAGGGACATCCTACGAATGAGAAGCCAACTTTAGATTTAAGTATAACCAAAGTAGTGATGCAACTATTCTTAGGAGCACTTTTGTTATCCTTACTTGCATTTGCTACACGAAATTCTTACAAACGAGGAGCAATACCTACTGGGGTTGCTCGATTTTTAGAACCCTTAGTTATATTCGTACGAGATGATATTGCTAAGCAAAATATTGGACATCTTCGTTATAAAAAATACACACCTTATTTATTAACATTATTTCTTTTTATTTGGATAATCAATGTTTTAGGGCTCATTCCTGGATCCGCAAATGTATCTGGTAATATCGCTTTTACTATGGTATTATCCGTTTTTACCATGCTATTGGTAAATTTCAGCGGAAGGAAAACATATTGGACTCATATATTTGATCCTTTGGGAAATAATATGCCATTTTTGGGTAAAATTTTAGTATATATAATCTTAGTACCTGTGGAGCTTTTAGGCATTATTACAAAACCATTTGCTCTTATGATTCGTTTATTTGCGAATATGACAGCTGGACACATTGTGATATTAAGTTTAATTTCCTTAATATTTATAATGAAATCCTATATGGTATCTCCTGTGGCAGTAGGTCTCACATTGTTCATTAATGTGTTGGAAGTTTTGGTAGCAGCATTACAAGCCTATATCTTTACACTTCTAACAGCATTATTTATAGGTATGGCAGTAGAAGAGCCACACCACGCACATTAATTAAAAAAAATAACCCACAATAAATTTTAAGTTATGAATGAAGCAGTAGTAGGAATGACTGGTAGTATTGCAGCCATAGGTGCAGGTCTAGCAGTTTTAGGAGTAGGATTAGGGATTGGTAAAATCGGGGGTCATGCTATGGATGCCATTGCAAGACAGCCGGAACAATCTGGAAAAATCCAAACTGCAATGATTATCGCAGCAGCACTTATTGAAGGCGCAGGTCTTTTCGGTATCGTTGTTGCCCTTTTAGGTAACGGATAATCATCTGAAAATTGTCGGTAACGGTTGGTTACCGACAGCTTTTTAATAATACTTATAATTTACAATGGATTTATTAACCCCTTCATTCGGAACACTAATTTGGACTAGCATAGTCTTTTTATTATTGGTTTTTTTGCTTACCAAATTTGCATGGAAGCCTATTTTATCTGCTATAAATGCCAGAGAAACAGAGATAACCGATACATTAAACCAAGCGAAATTGGCACGTACGGAAATTGCAGAACTTAAAGCTGATAATGAAAAGATAATTCGTGAAGCTAAACTAGAAAGAGATGCGATCCTGAAAGAAGCTCGAGAAATTAAGGAACGCATTATTGCTGAGGCTAAAGATGCTGCAACCCTCCAAGGCGACCAGATGATTGCACAAGCAAAACAGGCTATAGATGCTGAAAAAATTGCTGCTATGGCTGATGTAAAAAAGCAAATTGGTCTTTTGTCAGTAGATATTGCAGAGCATATTTTAAAACAAAAATTGGATCAACCAAGCGCCCAAGAAGAATTAGTAACTCGTGTTTTATCTAAAAACAATTTGAATTAAAATGCGCCCTTCGTCTAAAATCGGGAAAAGATATGCTAAAGGTTTGTGGGATTATGCCCTTACGACCACTGGCCCAGATGCTTATGTAAAGGATATGGAAGCTATTTCTGAAACATTACAGGCTAACCCAGATTTAAAAAATTTCTTAGGTGCACCCTTTATTGACACTAAGAAAAAACAAATTGCTGTTGCTGAGATATTTAAAACATTGCAACCTGGTAGTTTAAATTTTCTAAATTTAATTATTAAGCAAGGGAGAGAAAAACACATAGGTGAAATCGCCCAATTCTACATAAATCAATTTGATGAGAGTAAAGGCCTTCAAATAATTAAATTGAGCTTAGCTCAGCAATTATCAGAATCTGCCATTCAATCAATCCTTTCAGATTGTACCTTAGTTCACAATTCCTTGCCACAAAAAGTAGAAGTACTTATTAAACCAGAGCTCATAGGTGGTTACATTATCCGAGTAGGTGATAAGCAAATCGATAATTCAGTAAAAAATAAATTAAGCAATGTAAAGAAGGAATTCCTTCTGGGAAATTAAACTATCTTTTCATTCTAATACATAACACGTAATATAACATACATGTCACATATAAATCCTGCAGAAGTATCTGCAATTTTAAAACAACAACTCGCCAACTATGATACTATGTCCAACATTGATGAAGTAGGGACGGTACTTCAAATAGGAGACGGTATCGCAAGAGTTTATGGTTTACAAAATGTACAATACGGAGAACTTGTTCGATTCGCGACTGGTGTAGAAGGAATAGTACTGAACTTGGAAGAAGATAATGTGGGTGTTGCTCTTTTAGGAGAGTCTAAAATGGTAAAAGAAGGCGATAGTGTTTCCAGAACACATAGAATTTCTTCTATCCGCGTAGGCGAAGGTATGCTAGGCCGTGTTGTTGACACATTAGGAAATCCTATTGATGGAAAAGGACCACTTTCAGGTGAGTTATATGAAATGCCATTGGAGCGTAAAGCACCTGGAGTTATTTTTAGACAACCTGTAAATGAGCCATTACAAACTGGTATCGTAGCGATAGATTCAATGATTCCTGTTGGTAGAGGTCAGAGAGAACTTATAATTGGTGACCGACAAACTGGTAAAACGACAGTTGCCATTGATACTATTATAAACCAAAAAGAGTTTTATGATGCAGGTCAGCCAGTATTTTGTATCTATGTAGCTGTTGGTCAAAAAGGTTCAACGGTTGCTCAAATCGTTAAAACTTTAGAAGATAAAGGTGCAATGGCATATACTGTTGTTGTAGCTGCTAATGCATCAGATACCTCACCTATGCAAGTTTATGCACCTATGGCAGGTGCTGCAATAGGTGAATTTTTCCGTGACACTGGCCGTCCTGCTCTTATCGTTTATGATGATCTATCTAAACAAGCTGTGGCATACAGGGAGCTTTCTTTATTATTAAGAAGACCACCAGGACGAGAAGCATATCCTGGGGATGTATTCTATCTTCACTCAAGATTATTGGAGCGTGCTGCAAAAGTTATAGCTGATGATACCATTGCTAGACAAATGAATGATCTTTCAGAAAGCTTGAAACCATTGGTAAAAGGCGGCGGCTCTTTAACTGCTTTACCTATTATTGAAACCCAAGCTGGTGATGTATCCGCATATATTCCGACCAATGTTATTTCTATTACAGATGGGCAGATATTTTTAGAATCGGATTTATTTAACTCTGGTGTTCGTCCGGCAATCAATGTAGGGATATCTGTTTCACGGGTAGGAGGTAATGCTCAGATAAAGTCTATGAAAAAAGTTTCTGGAACTTTAAAGTTAGACCAAGCGCAGTATAAGGAATTGGAAGCTTTTGCAAAATTTGGATCTGATTTAGATGCATCTACATTAGCTGTAATTTCTAAAGGCGAGAGAAATGTGGAATTATTAAAACAACCCGTAAACTCACCACTACCAGTGGAAAACCAGGTTGCAATGATTTACGCTGGAACTGAAAATTTGATGCGAAATATTCCTATCAATAAAGTTAAAGAATTTAGTAAAGAGTATATTCAATTACTAAAAGATAAACATCCAGATGTAATGTTATCATTAAAAAGCGGTAAAATAGATGATTCTCTTACTGGAGTTCTTAAACAAGCAGCTCAAGATATAGCATCTAAATACTAAAAGTAATAATGAGTAAAAAGGTTATAATAACTTTTTTACTTTTTTAAAGGCAACTATAGAAACATATGGCAAATCTTAAAGAAATCCGGGGCAGAATTACCTCCATAAAGTCCACAATGCAGATAACCTCTGCCATGAAAATGGTTTCTGCAGCTAAACTAAAGAAAGCTCAAGATGCCATCGTAATGCTTCGTCCTTATAGCGAGAAATTACAAAATCTTATTGCTGATGTGAGTACAACCTTAGAACCAGAAGAAGGATCAGTTTATTCGGTAGAACGACCTGTGAAAAGGGTATTGTATATAGTAATTACATCCAATAGAGGTCTGGCAGGTGCGTTTAACACCAATGTCTTAAAAGAGTTTAATGCAATACCTTTTGCAGCTGGAGCTGAAATAGAGGTTTTAACTATAGGTAAAAAAGCTTTTGATAGTATTAAAAAAAATCGAACCATTTTTGATAATAAAAGTGAATTTTTCGATGTTTTAACCTATGAAAATGTAGCCAATAGCGTTACTTATATCATGAGGCGTTTTCGCGAAGGAAATTTTGATCAGGTTTTTGTGGTTTATAATAAATTTATTAATGCAGCTACTCAGGAAGTAATATTAGAACAAGTTTTACCAATTACTTTAGATAAAAAGGCGCCTGTAGTAGAATCCTCTACGAATACAGATTATATTTTTGAGCCAGGGAAAAACGAACTTCTGGAGCAACTCATTCCTAAATCAGTGAAAACTCAAATTTTCAAAGCTATTTTAGACTCTGTAGCAGCTGAGCATGGTGCTAGGATGACTGCTATGCACAAAGCAACAGATAATGCCAATGCACTTAAAAACGATCTTATTATATATTACAATAAGGCTCGTCAAGCTGCTATCACCAATGAAATTCTTGAAATTGTGAGTGGTGCTGAAGCCTTAAAAAGTTAACTATTTTCATAGTAAAAAAAAATGCTACACCTATTAAGTGTAGCATTTTTTATATCAATAAATTTAAATTACATATCCGAATCATCAGTTCGGTATTCCTGCTGACGTTTTGGTTTAACATTTTCTTTTACATCTCCTTGTCGGAAACGATATGTAAGAGAAACCGATGCCATCCTAGGCATCATTTGCATAACAGTTTGGGTCGTGATATCCCCTGTAGTAGTGGTTGTGGTTCTTTTTCGGCTGTTAAACACATCTTGTACATTAAAGGTTATGCTTCCATTTCCATCCCAAATGCTTTTATTGAGACCAAAATTTAATCCAAAAATAGGCTTTCTAGTTTGGTTCGCAGTTTTTCTACCGCCCCGGAAATCTCCTTGTAATTGAAAACTTAAACTTTTATCTAACTTTATAGTTGAGGAAAGTCTTGCATTGGTAGAAACACCATTACCTGTATAATCTATACTGTTGTTTACAGGAATTCCTAAACTATTGATGGTGTTATACGAGTATTCACCTTTCGTATTATATCCAAAAATATCTAAATTTCCTAAGAAACGCAACCATCTTGTGGCTTCAATATTGAAGTTAAAATCTAACCCATATGTAGCTTCAGTCCCTAAATTTAAAGGAAACATATACGTAACATTACTTGTTTGATTCTCACGAGCTATCACCATTTTAACATCATCTGTTTGGTTTCTGTAATATAAAGTAGGGTTTATGGTAAGGCTCTTTTTTTGATATGAATATCCTAATTCGAAGCTATCAGTATAACTTGGATTTAAATCTGGATTACCTCGAAAAATGCTTCGAATGTCTTGTATACTCGCATTAGGGCGAAGAAACCAACTCCGTGGACGGTCTAATCTACGGGAATAGTTGGCTAAAATTTGTTGGTTCTCACCGATTTCGTAGCTTAAAAAGAGGGTTGGAAACACACCCCAATAATTTTTATTTTTTAGTACATTGGTATTAGGGTCTAAACTTTTATATTCTAGATCAATTCCTGTATTTTCTGCTCGAGCGCCGATTTGATATCCAATCTTTTTGAATTTACTTTTAAATTGTGCATATATGGCATTAAATGTTTCGGAATAATCACTCGTATAGTTAAAAGCTCCCGGATAAATAGCACCTCCCTGAAGCAAATTTTGTATGCCTGCCTTATTTTCAGCTTTGCTTTTGTTATGGTCATATCTATAACCAGCTTCTAATTTTGCTTGATCTCCTATTGGTAATTCATAATCAATTTTACCTACAATCCCAGAATTGGTATCTGATCGGTTTTCAAAACTTAGATCGGTAAGATTTCCAGATAGATATTCATGGAAAGTTCTATTACTTTCAGAATCATTTTTTGATACAATTAATGAACCAGAAATCTGATGACCTTTATCCTTAAACTTATGCTCCATACCGAAATCTCCTTGCAAGGCTTTTTCTGACCCTGCACCGTCCTCATCTCTTTTGGATTTAGTAGTTACAGCATTGATAAAAGAATCTGTATACGTAAGACCACCTGATGCATCAGATTCGCTATATCTGGCGGTAATGGAGGCGTTTACATTCGTATTGTCTGAGATATCATATACAAATCCCGAACTTGCATTATAACTCTTCCCAATAGATTTATAATCGCTATCTGTAATAGATGTAGTCCTCGGATTTAGTAGGCTTGGATTATTATACGTCCTATTTTCATCGCGAATTCTTGTCATTTCTCGGTAGCTTCCACCACCATTTAAAAACCAACTTAACGCTCCTTTTCTCCAGCCTAAATTTGTATTTAAAGAAGTCATAGGTAAATAGCCTAATGAACCTTGCACGGATCCATAAAAGCCCTTTTTCTTTTCTTTTTTCAAAATTATATTGAGGATTCCTGCTGTCCCAGAGGCTTCAAATTTTGATGAAGGATTCGTGATTACTTCAATACGCTCTATTTGGTCAGCTGGGATAGCTTGCATAGCAGAGGGCCCGTCCCCAAAACCTAATAAAGCAGATGGTTTTCCGTTGACAAGGAACCTTACATTACTATTGCCTCGCATACTTACTGTTCCGTCAGTATCTACTGATACGGATGGGACATTGGACAAAATATCTTGTAAATTTCCGCCTTTATTTACAATATCTTGGCTTACATTATAGGTTTTTTTGTCTAATTCCACCTTATAGGGGCGGGTAGTAGGAGCCTGAATGACTACTTCTTTTATTACTTTTTCATCTGAATTTTTTGATGCGGGAACATTCGTATTGGATTGTAAGCTGGTATTAATTGTTAAATTAAAATCACGACTTGCCAATCCTGTAATACTTTGAGTAGGAAAATCCACGCCCGAGATTTTAAACCTGTAACTTCCTGGTTTTATATCTAAAGTAAAGTAACCATTTTCATCAGTGAATGCACCATCTAACAGTTTTCCAGAATTATCAGAAACATCTATATTAGCATAAGGGATTGGCGTTTGAGAAGACGACAGCAATCTCCCTTTTATCTGAGTCTGAACGGTTTGACCATAAGAAAAGCTGGCTATTCCTAAAGATGCGCTTAAAAAAACTTTTCTTACTAAAGCTATTTCTATTTTATGTTTATTCATTGACAGTTACTATTTAATTTTTTTTGAATCTAACCATCTTCTATATTCTTCGGCATTCTTAGCATGTTCCGCTTCATTTGCCGTAAATTTATGATAGCCAAATCTTTTAGGATCTGCACACATAAAGATGTAGGAATTGGGTTCAGCATTAAGGATGCTTTCTACTGCTTGCCGTGGTACTACACAGATGGGACCTGGTGGAAGTCCCACATTGGTATAGGTATTATAGGGTGACGGTGTTAAAAGATCCTTGTAATAAACTCGTTTTATAACCTTAGAAAAATTATTTTTTTGATTTAGAGCATAAATTACAGTAGGGTCACTTTGTAATTTCATTCCTTTTTTTAACCTATTTAAATAGAGTCCGGCAATCGTTTTTTGCTCATCTTTTTTACCACCACTTTCCTTATGCACTATAGAGGCTAACGCATATACTTGAGCACGATTTAAACCCAGTTTCTTTTCCTGTGCTACGTGGGAAGCATCCCAAAAAGAATTATAATCTTTTTCAAATTCGGAAAAAAACTCTTCCGGTGAAGTAGTCCAAAAAAATTGATAGGTATCTGCAAAGAAATAAGGTTTAAGATCTTCTGCCGTCTGTAGACCTTTGCTTTTAGCTATGTTATTAAACGAGTTCACCATCTGAAGTGAATCACTTTCCAATTTACGGGAAACTCTCCCTACCATTTGGTAAACATTATCAAAATCTTTAATTCTAAATTGATCCTCTACCTGAAGACCTGCTTTTATCATATTTACAATACGGGTATTATCATCTCCTGTTTTGATTTGATAGCGACCTGGTTTGATAGATCTTGCCAGTATTTTTTTCTCAGCAACTTCCATAAAGGCTGCTTGATCTCGTAAAAAGGGCTTTAAGCTATCAACAACTTGCTTTAAATTAGCATTTCTAGGAATTAAAATATATCCTTCTTTAATAGTATTAGAAGCTTTATTTTTAGTAAAATATCGATAGCCCATAAAGGCAGCTCCTAATACAAAAACAGATATGAGGATATAAAAAATCTTTTTCATTATTAAATTTCTATCGTGCCAGAAAATACCTCTTGAGCAGGACCTTCCAGCCATATATTGTTAAAAATACTATCTTGGGAATTTATCAATTGCTGGGCAGAAACATGAAGTGTACCACCTAAAGTCGTTACACTTATTGTTCCATCCTGAAGTTTTTGCATCTGCATTAAGGCTAAGGCTGAAGCTGTAGCGCCTGTGCCACAACTAAGTGTTTCATCTTCCACACCACGCTCGAAGGTGCGTATGAAAATGGTATTATCATCTATTAGCTGTACAAAATTTACATTAATTCCTTCTTCTTTAAATTCATCTGAATTTCGAATTGCTTTTCCTTTTTCATACACATCAAAATCTGTAATATCATCTAAAAAACTAACATAATGAGGAGATCCAGTATTTAATACAAAACTATCAGACCTTACTTCTATGGATGATACATTTTTCATTAATAGCTGAATGCTGTTTGGAAAAATTGAAGCTGTATGTTCACCATCAGAGGCAATAAAATGTGCCGTATTTTCTATACCCAATTCTTTTTGTGCAAATCGAACAGCGCATCTTCCACCATTACCGCACATACTCCCCGGTTTCCCATCTGCATTATAATAATTCATTTCAAAATCATAATTAGCATGAGGCTTTATTAATATAAAACCATCTGCACCTATACCAAATCTTCTATCACAGATATATTTAATAAGGTTTTCATTTAAGGAAATAGTATTTGAAAAACCATTACACATGATAAAATCATTTCCTGCACCTTGGTATTTGAAAAAATTCATGTGCAAAAATACGGTATATCTTGTTATAATGCTTTTTTCCAGGACTTATATCCTACAACTGCCATGCAGGTAAGGAATACATACAAAATTCCAGAAATGTACAGTTGAGAGGTAAACATAAGGATGGCACATAAGATATCTCCGATGAACCAAAGTATCCAATTTTCTATTTTTCTTTTAGCCATTAGCCACATGCCAACAAAAAATAAAGTCGTAGAAATTACATCTAATCCACTCCCAATACTCCAAGAAAAGCTAGTAGTATTTATATGGACACCAAAAAAAGAATAAATTCTTGACTGAAAATAGTACAACCCAATTATAAACAGTAAAGAAAAAAGACTTAACCAAATCATATTAATCCTATCACTTGTAGTACAAGTTTCAGCTTTAAAACTCTCTTCCTTTGTTTCCGATTTTTGCCATTCCCACCAGCCATAAATACTCATTGCCGTATAATAAAAATTAACCAGCATATTACCTGGAATATTCATTTTTAAATAGATGTAGACATAAATGGCTGTCGATATAATACCAAATGGAAATACCAAAATATTTTTTCTGGTAGAGGCTATCACGCTTGCAATTCCTAATAATGCTGCAACTATTTCTAATAAAACAAAAAATGGACTATAACTTTTATAAGGAGCTACCAGAGTTTCGAGAAATTTCATTAGGGTAAAAATACAACATCATTTTACTTACTATATATTAACTTTTTGCGTAAAAAGTTAAATTATCCTAAAATTAAATGTTAGAATTTTTATACTTTCGTGGAAATTATAGTTTTTATATGGCAAATATTTGGTTGAAGAAGCCCATGAGCGCGTATCATGATGATATCAAGAACAATAAAATGAAACAAGTTCTAGGGAAATGGAGTCTTACCGCAATAGGGATAGGCGCAATCATTGGAGGAGGAATTTTTGTACTCACCGGGACAGGGGCATATTATCATGCAGGCCCAGCTTTGGCTCTTTCTTTTGTAATTGCTGGAATAGCTTGTGTTTTCGCTGCTTTATGCTATTCAGAATTTGCAAGTATTTTACCTGTGGAAGGATCTGCGTATGCATATGCGTACGGAACTGTGGGAGAGATTTTCGCCTGGATTATTGGTTGGGGCCTTATCCTAGAATATGCTATGGGATCAATGACAGTAGCCGTTTCATGGTCCGGTTATTTTAACAAAATGCTTCATCTTTTTGGTATTACTTTACCAGCGTATCTCACATCAGATCCTGCAAGTTATACAGGGAATGGATTTTCAATGAATCTTCCAGCATTTTTGATTGTTTTATTCGTAATAAGTTTATTAGTAAAAGGAACAAGTAACGCAGCTAAAGCCAATAATATTTTAGTAGTGATGAAGGTATCAGCTGTGCTCTTTGTTATAATTGCAGGCGCCTTTTTTATTAATCAAGAAAATTGGCATCCTTTCATTCCAGATCCTGCCAAAGTATTGGAAGGAGATAAAGTAAAAGAAGCATATGGTATAAAAGGTATAATATCCGGTGCGGCAGCTATATTTTTTGCTTATGTAGGATTTGATGCTGTATCTACCCAAGCAGGTGAGGCAATTAACCCCAAAAAGGATGTTCCTTTTGCTATTATTACATCGTTATTGGTGTGTACAGTATTGTATATTTTAGTTTCACTTGTCCTTACAGGGATGATGCATTATTCAGATTTTAACCCAGCGGGAAAATATCCTGATGCCATAAAAGCCCCTGTAGCTTACGCTTTTGATATTGCTGGTCAAAAATGGGCTGGCTATATTATAACTATCGCAGCTACCTTAGGATTAATTTCTGTGTTAATGGTAATGATAATGGGACAGTCAAGAATATTCATGGGTATGTCTAAGGATGGATTAATTCCTAAAGTATTCTCTGATTTAAATACTAAAACTGTTACACCACAAAAAAACCTTATGATAATAGGTTTAGTAATTGCAGTTGTTGCAGCATTTACACCTATAAGTAAACTTTCTGAAATGACCAGTTTCGGGACCTTATTTGCTTTTACCATGGTATGTATAGCAGTATGGTTATTACGCGTAAAAGAGCCTCAGTTGGAACGAACTTTCAAAGTGCCATTTTTGCCAATAGTAGCTGTTTTAGGTATCGCTATTAATTTATTTTTAATTTCACAATTAAGTAATGAAGCAAAGTTCATTTCCTTAGGATGGTTAGCTTTAGGACTTCTCATTTATTTCGTATATAGTGTAAAAAACAGTAAATTACAGAAAAAATCCTAAGAATCTCTTTTCTAATATATATGCCGCAGGATTCTAATCTGCGGCATTTTTGATTGTATATTTGTAGTTATGAAGTCGCTGATAGATAAATACAACATCCCAGGTCCTAGATACACTTCTTATCCTACAGTACCATTTTGGGATGAAGCACTTTTTAGCTTAGATTCTTATATTGCAAGTCTACAGAAATCTTTTCAGGAGAGTAATCAGAAGGAAGGTATTTCGGTGTACATTCATTTACCTTTTTGTGAAGCTTTATGTACATTCTGTGCCTGCCATAAACGGATTACTAAAAATCACAGTGTTGAGATTCCATACCTTAAAAGTCTCATTTTGGAATGGAAACTATACGCTACTAAATTTGCTGAGACTGAAGGTGGAAGACCCATTATTAAAGAGTTACATCTCGGAGGCGGAACACCCACATTTTTCTCTCCACTTCATTTACAGTTATTTTTGGAGGAATTATTTTCGCTGGTTGATATCGCTCCAGATTGTGAATTTTCTTTTGAAGGACATCCTAATAATACTTCTTTCTCTCATCTTGAAACACTTAAAAATTTACAATTCAATAGAGTAAGTTTTGGTGTTCAGGATTATGATCCTATTGTACAGAAAGCAATTAATAGAATTCAACCGTTTGAAAATGTTCAAGCAGTTACTCAATGGTCGCGTGAACTCGGCTATAGTAGTATATCACATGATTTAGTTTTTGGTTTACCATTTCAGTCACTTGCTGCTATGGAACATAGCATTAGGAAAACAATAGAATTACTTCCAGATAGATTAGCATTTTATAGTTATGCCCATGTTCCCTGGATTAAGGGAAATGGTCAAAGAGGTTTTGATGAAAATGATCTTCCATCCGGAGAGGAAAAAAGGAAATTGTATGAGCATGGCAAATTCTTATTTCAGAACTTAGGATACCATGAAGTTGGGATGGATCATTTCAGTTTACCCCATGATTCTTTGTATAAATCCATGCAGGAAAAAACTATACATAGGAATTTTATGGGGTATACATCTAGCAAAACGCAAGTTATGGTAAGCCTTGGTATGTCTGCCATTGGGGACAGTTGGTATGGTTTTTCACAAAATTTTAAAGAGGTAGAACGATATCAAAATGAAGTGAATCAGGGTAATTTCCCAATATTTAGAGGTCATCTTCTCACAGAGGAAGATTTGGTATTTCGGCGTCAGATTCTTAATATTATGTGTCATTTAGAAACATCTTGGGAGCCTTCAGAGATGCCACCAGAATTTTTTGAAGCCAGTTTAAAATTAAAGGAATTGGAAAATGATGGTTTAATTATCGTTAATGGTAACCATCTCCAAATTACGGAAGCTGGAAGGCCTTTTACACGAAATGTAGCCATGGCTTTTGATATCAGGTTAATGAAAAATAAACCTGAGACAAGAATATTTAGTATGACGATATAATGAAAGGAACGCGTAAAAAGGGTACCGATTTAGCGGAAAATCAAGAATATATAGAAGTTTACGGAGCCAGGGAACATAATTTAAAAAATATTGATGTTAAAATTCCTAGAGATAAATTCGTAGTAATCACAGGTTTATCGGGTAGCGGTAAATCTTCCTTAGCTTTTGATACTATTTTTGCCGAAGGACAAAGAAGATATATAGAAACCTTCTCTGCCTATGCAAGGCAATTTTTAGGTGGTATGGAGCGTCCTGATGTAGATAAAATAGATGGTCTATCTCCAGTTATTGCAATCGAACAAAAAACTACCGGAAAAAATCCAAGATCTACTGTGGGAACTATTACGGAGCTATACGACTTTCTCAGGCTACTATTTGCCAGAGTTTCTGATGCCTATTCTACTAAATCTGGAAAGATGCTGGTTTCCTATTCAGAGGAACAAATATTGGAGCAAATTCGAGATCAGTATAAAAATGAAAAGATATTACTTTTAGCTCCATTAGTGCGTTCTCGTAAAGGAAGCTATCAGGAATTATTTACTTCTTTAGTTAAAAAAGGATATGATACATGCAGAATTAACGGTGAATTGCAGGAAATATCAGCCTCTACAAAATTAAACCGATACAAAACGCATGATATTGAGGTGGTAATTGATAGACTACTTCCTGGTGAAGAACAAAGTGATAAACGTTTGCCAGCCAGCTTGCGAACCGCATTTCAAATGGGGGAAGGAAGTCTTTATATCTTAAAACCAGACCAAACAGAACCTGAAATTTTTAGCCGGCATTTGGTAGATCCCGATACAGGTCTGGCCCTTCAAATGCCGGAACCTAATACCTTTAGTTTTAATTCTCCCAAAGGCTATTGCGAAACTTGTCGAGGATTAGGCATTGTACGCGTTATGAAAGCTGACGCTATTATACCTGATGCTTCAAAATCATTTGGTCAGGGTGCTATTATTCCATTAGAAATTCTAAAAAATATCCGCTGGGTAAAAGTACAGGTAGAAACTCTCTTAAATTATTTTTCCATAGCTCCATCCGTACCCATTCAGGACTACGAAGCAGAAGCATATCATGCACTTTTACATGGAATTAAATCAGAATCAAAACAAAATTTAAAACATGCTGGAGTAAGCAGAACCTCCAAGATTCAATTTGATGGATTAATTCCAATTCTAGAGTATCTAATGAATGAGGAAGATTCTACGGATGCTGCTATGATCCAAAGAAGATTTTCTGCCGAGGAGAAATGCCCTACTTGTAAAGGGAGTCGCCTTAAAGCTGAAAGTTTATCTTTTAAAATTGGAGGAAAAAATATTGCCGAAGTTTCGGAATTAGCTCTAAATGATTTTCAAGATTGGTTAAATTCCATATCTGAAACTTTCTCCTCGCGTAACAAGCAAATTGCCGAGGAAATAATTAAAGAAATTTCTACTCGTTTACAATTTTTGTTAAATGTAGGATTAGATTATTTGAGCCTCTCACGCAGCGCTAAAACCCTTTCTGGTGGAGAAGCTCAGCGTATCCGACTTGCTACTCAAATAGGTTCTCAGCTTGTAAATGTCCTTTATATTTTAGATGAGCCGTCCATAGGATTACATCAGCGAGATAATGTGCGGCTTATAGATTCTTTAAAAAATTTACGAGATATTGGTAATTCCGTTATCGTAGTAGAGCACGATAAAGATATGATTTTGGCCTGTGATGAGGTCTTGGATATCGGTCCGAGAGCGGGTGTGCATGGAGGTGAAATATTATGGCAGGGAGCACCACAAGATTTGATAAAAGCTTCTACCACTACTGCCGACTATCTGACAGGGAAGAAGGAAATTCCCGTACCAGAAGTTAGAAGACCAGGAAATGGTAAATTTATAGAGCTTAAAGGAGCTACGGGGAATAATCTTAAAAATGTATCTGTTAAAATTCCCTTGGGATGTTTAGTTATTGTTACTGGAGTATCGGGTTCTGGTAAAAGCAGCTTAATAAATGGTACTTTATATCCTATCCTCAATACCTATTTCTATAAAGCTGTTCAAAAACCGTTAGCCTATAAAAGTATTGATGGTCTCTCTCATATAGATAAAATAGTAGATGTGGATCAAGCACCCATTGGTCGAACTCCCAGAAGCAATCCAGCCACATATACCGCAATATTTACAGATATTAGAAATATTTTTTCGAGCTTGCCAGAGAGTAAAATCCGTGGATATCAGCCTGGCCGATTTTCTTTTAATGTTAAAGGTGGGCGTTGCGAGACTTGCCAAGGTGCTGGTCTGAAGCTAATAGAAATGAATTTTCTGCCGGATGTCTATGTTCATTGCGAAACCTGCCAAGGAAAACGATTTAATAGAGAAACTTTAGAAATCCGTTATAAAGGAAAATCTATTTCGGATGTATTGGAAATGACAGTGGATGAAGCGGTGGAATTTTTCCAGCCTATTCCAAAAATATTTCTAAAATTAAAGGCGATGCAGGATATTGGATTGGGATATATTGCATTAGGTCAGCAAAGTACCACTTTATCAGGTGGAGAAGCCCAACGGATAAAACTCGCCACAGAATTAGGCAAACGCCAAACTGGAAATACCTTATACATTTTAGATGAACCCACTACTGGACTTCATTTTGAAGATATTAAAATTTTAATGCAGGCAATAGAACGACTTGTTGACTTGGGGAATAGTGTATTAATCATCGAACATAATATGGACGTTATCAAGCGGGCAGATTATATCATTGATGTAGGCCCGGAGGGCGGAAGTGGAGGAGGAAAAATAGTAGCAGAAGGCAGTCCAGAAGATATAATAAAATCAAAAAAATCCATTACCGGTAAGTTTTTGAAACTTGAAATGTGAAAAACTTACTAAAAATATCTTATTTAAAGTAAAACACCTTAATTATCTTATCTTTGCAACTTTAAAAATTTTTTTCCATGAAGTGCGGAATTGTAGGTCTTCCTAATGTGGGTAAATCCACTTTGTTTAACTGTCTCAGTAATGCGAAAGCACAATCTGCTAATTATCCTTTCTGTACTATTGAGCCGAATCTAGGGACCGTTTCTGTACCAGATGAAAGACTTTTTGAATTAGAAAAATTGGTAAACCCAGAACGGGTACTTCCTGCAGTAGTAGAAATAGTAGATATTGCTGGCCTTGTTAAAGGTGCTAGTAAAGGTGAAGGATTAGGAAATCAATTCTTGGCTAATATTAGAGAATGCGAAGCTATTATTCATGTGCTTCGGTGCTTTGATAATGGAAATATTATTCATGTAGAAGGCTCTGTAGATCCGCTTCGGGATAAAGAAATCATTGACATAGAACTTCAATTAAAAGATTTAGAAACGGTAGAAAAAGCGATTGATAAAGCTAAAAAGTTTCTTAAAAGTGGGAAAAAGGAAGACATTGCTAAACATGATATGTTACTTAAACTTCAGAAATTCTTGGAGGAAGGTAAAAATGCTCGTGAATTTCCCATCTTAGAATCCGATGCTGAAGCACTAGATGATATCCAACTTCTTACTAAAAAACCGGTTCTATATGTATGTAACGTAGATGAAGATGGGCTGAAAAATGGTAATCCATGGATTGAAAAAATTCAATCGATGGCAGCTGCAGAAAAGGCAGAATCCGTAGTTATTGCTGCCCAAATAGAAGCCGATATTAACGAATTAGAGAGTTTTGAAGAGCGCCAAATGTTTTTAGAAGAGCTTGGAATGACAGAGCCAGGCATAAATAGACTTATCCGCAAAGCCTACGATTTATTAAAACTTCAAACCTATTTTACCGCTGGAGTAAAAGAAGTTCGTGCATGGACAATAGGGCAAGGATGGACTGCTCCGCAAGCTGCAGGTGTTATCCACACAGATTTTGAAAAAGGCTTTATTAGAGCAGAAGTTATCAAATATCAAGATTTCATCACATATGGTTCTGAATCAAAAGTGAAAGAAGCTGGCAAACTGAGCGTAGAAGGCAAGGAATATATGGTAAAAGATGGGGACATTATGCACTTCCGCTTCAACGTTTAAGGTTTCCCAATTGCGTAAAGGAAAAACAGTATATTTGGCTTTTGTATAACCCTACCTAATGGACCCTGACAGTTGGCTTAAGCTACTACTCGCACTCATCCTTGTAATTTTAAACGGCTTTTTCGTTGCAGCAGAATTTTCTATTGTTAAAGTTCGCTATTCTCAAATTCAAATTAAAGCTGCGGAAGGGAATTCTGTAGCTAGAAGGGCAGAAGATATTATTAAAAATCTTGACGCCTACCTATCTGCGACTCAGCTAGGAATTACCCTTGCATCACTAGCCTTGGGTTGGGTAGGAGAGAGCGCATTACATCATATTTTTGAAGGTATTTTTAATAATTTAGGGGTTAATTTAGGTCAAACTACCATCACCACAATCTCCGTAATTGCCAGTTTTTTAATTATAACTATAATGCATATCGTATTTGGTGAATTGGTTCCTAAATCCATTGCTATTCGGCAATCCGAGCCTACCGCTTTACTCATAGCGCGCCCATTACATTTATTTTATCAAATTTTTAGGCCATTTATTTGGCTAATGAATTCTATTAGCAGTGGATTCTTACGATTAATAAAGATCAGTCCAGCATCAGAAGAGGATATTCATTCTACTGAAGAGCTTCAGCTTTTAGTAAAACAAAGTGCAGATAGTGGTGTTATAGAAGAGGAAAATTATGAGATTATAAAAAATGCTTTTGATTTTACGGATCATTCAGCAAAGAAAATTATGGTTCCCAGACAGAATATTCAGGCCTTAGATATAGATGTAAATAAGCAAACAGTTCTTAGTACCATATTAGATTCTGGTTATAGTAGGCTTCCTGTTTATGAAGGAAGCATAGATAATGTAGTTGGGATTTTTTATACCAAAGAAATTATTCGTGAATTTGTAAAATCTGGCGAAAATTTGGAAAGTTTTGATTTTAGGAGCTATCTGCGTCAACCATTTTTCGTAGTTGGATCAAAAAAAATAAGTGATTTGCTTAAAACTTTCCAGCAAAAGAAACAGCATCTCGCTATCGTGATTGATGAGTTTGGCGGCACTGAGGGTTTAATAACTTTAGAAGATATTTTAGAGGAATTAGTTGGAGAAATTCAAGATGAGGAGGACGAAGAAGACAAAATTGTAGAAAATATAGAACCTAATGTCTATAAAATACTTGCCACTCAAAACTTAGATGAAATTAATGAATATTTGCCTCGAGAGTTTCCGCTATCCGAGGAAGGCGAATATAATACGATGTCCGGATTTATCATGCATCATTTAAAAGATATCCCGGAGGAAAATCAAGAATTTGAGTATCAAAATTATCATATAAAAGTACTATCTATGAATAATAAATCAGTACAAACGGTGTTAGTAACCTATAAAAACCGTCCAGAAGATTATAATTACCGTATAAATTCACCTGATTCCCAAATTATTCTTGAAAATGAAAATGTGGAATTCCCGCTCGATCTTACACTTGAAGAAAACCGCAGAAATGATTCAAATCCAACTGCTTTATAACCAAAATTTTTTACTTTTCACTCACTCCAAGCGTAATTCTCAAGATTTGGGCAAACCAAATGAAGAATCACAGCCTGAAGGAGATGTAGAAGTCCTAGAAAATCCCACAGATGGTGCAAAACTCGTAGTTTTTAATGATGATGTTAATACGTTTGATTTTGTAATAGAAGCTTTAATTACTGTCTGCAATCATGATCTGGAGCAAGCCACACAGTGTACTTTACTGATCCATTACCGGGGGAAATGTATAGTTAAAACAGGAGATGTAGAAGAGTTGGTAATTATGCAAAACAAACTATTAGAATTAGGTATCAGCGCAGAAGTACAATAATGTAGGCCTCATAGTTCAACGGATAGAATAGAAGTTTCCTAAACTTTAGATCCAAGTTCGATTCTTGGTGAGGCCACTTTTACAAATGGATTGCCATTTTGTTTTAATATTGTTTATTTTCCAAAATAAAATTATAAATGAAACTTCTTCAAAAGTATAATTTTTTGTCTTTTACTAAGTTTACATTAATATCTATTTTAGTGATTACTTACCAAATCTACTTAACAGATATCCCTGATTAATTTATAAAATATATAACTCAAAGTACGTATTAAGATCAATATTTCTCTCATTAACAACTTAATTATTAGATTAAATCTTTTAATCTCAGTTATATTATTTATTGCCATCTTACAATAACTAAAAGTATTTGTAGGAAATAAATCAACTTTTTTTTATACAACTTTAAGTACGCATGAAAACAAAAAAAGCAACCCACATGGAGTTGCTCTTTTAATTTAAAACATTTATCTATTGAATGTCCACCACATACATGGTACCATTATCAACCTTTCCTGTTTTTGGAAGAATTTTTACGATTGGATTACCATTACCACCGTCTGTTACCCCAAAATCATCGTCATTAAAAACGGCAATTTTATTATTTCCTAAATATACCAAACCTTCAAATTTATCGTGCTCGTAACCAAGCTTTGCTACTAAATCTACTGCTAGCGATTTGTTTACTGGGACAATATTGGCTGCTGAAAGTTCAGCCCAAGTCAGTTGTTCAAGTGCTTTACCATTAACAAGCAAACCGTCTACATCAGCAGAATTAGCAGATGAAACATCTGTTGCACCGGTCAAATTGATGCGGTACACTTTTTTACTTCCGCCTTGAGAACCGTAATTACCATCTCGCTCAATTACCAAAAATTCTGTATTGCTAATTGCAGTTATATCTGAGTTGGAATCCGTAGTAGCGTTTTCTTGTTTGTACAGGTATTGCCTGGTAGCCCCGGTTAATGTTTTGTTGGTAGCCAAGGTCTTAGTAGGTACATACATGGTAGACTGCATCACACCGACCAATGTTTTGCCATCTGGGGTGATACATAATCCTTCCATCCCTCTATTAGCACGTCTTTTTGCAAAAACTGCTGGCAATTTTCTGCCCCCAGTATTCACGCCTATTGGGCTGATTCTTTCAAGTTCTTTCCCCATAGCATCATAATGAACAATATGAGGACCGTATTCGTCTGATACCCAAAATGTTCCGTCTTGTGCAGCCACGATGCTTTCACTATCTAAACCGAAGTCATCAGTTCCTATTTTTACACCGTTTGCATCATAGGCAATCTCGCCTGTACTACCTTTTCCTGGAGGATTTGGTAATCCAGAAATTGGCTGGTTTGAAGGATTTTTCAATTTAATATATTCAAGTACCTCAATTAATCCATACGCATTTAGTTTGAAGTGCATAACGGTAGGGGTAAATGATGGTGCAAGGAATTTTTTACCATCAAGATAATCTGTATTGGCCCCGCGGTCAGTGATTACATAGAATTCGTTTTTTCTTGTTGGGTGCTGTGCTGCGCCGGATCCGAAACCACCATTCCGTACTGCCACTCCATTTATCGAGGCTAAAGTTTCCGCAAGCGGCAATTCCTGAGGCAATTGCGAGAAGTCTAAGGTAGTATCAGAAACATCTTCCCGGCTTTTGCAAGATGCTATTGCCAATATAGAAATTGAACAAATTAATAATTTTTTCATATATAAAATTTATTAAAGGTAAGCCTCAACAAATTTCAGGATATTAAGAATATAATAAGAGTATATTAATTTTGCTTAATAACACTTTATAACTTTAGACTAACAATTAATAGTAATAGATCTTAGTGGGAAACCAATGATTGGGTTTTATGTTGATATGAAAATATGAGTATGCTCTATTTTAAATTGTCTGAAAAAACTTTTTTATTTTTCTAGTTTTTCCTTAATGAAAGGGGCTGTGGAACTATTTTCACATTGGGATAGATCTTCAGGTGTACCGCTAAAAACTATAGTACCACCGTATTTTCCAGCACCTGGCCCAACATCTATAATCCAATCCGAAGCAGCTAAGATATCTGGCTGATGTTCTATTACAATCACGGAATGGCCTAACTCTAACAAGGCACGAAATGATACGAGAAGTTTCTCGATATCATGAAAATGCAAGCCCGTACTGGGTTCATCAAATATAAATAAGGTCTTTTCATGACTGTTACCTTTTACCAAATAGGAAGCTAATTTCACTCTTTGTGCCTCACCTCCAGATAAGGTGGAAGAACTTTGACCTAACTGAAGATATCCTAAACCTACCTCTTGCAATGGTTTCAGTTTTTGTGAAATCTTATTTTCATTCATTTCAGTGAAGAATTGGATGGAATCATCCACCGTCATCTCTAGAATATCGCTAATATTTTTAGAATCTATTTTTACCTCTAAAATTTCATCCTTAAAGCGTTTTCCGTTACATACTTCACATTTTAATTCTATATCCGCCATAAACTGCATAGAGACCAGCACTACGCCCTCTCCTTTACATTCATCACATCGGCCCCCATCCACATTAAAACTAAAGTGTTTAGGTTTTAAGTGTAAGGCCTTCGCAGTTTTTTGATTCGAAAATAAGGTGCGGATATCATCATAAGCTTTAAGATAGGTCACTGGATTAGACCGGCTTGATTTTCCTATGGGATTTTGGTCTATCATTTCTACAGCTTGGATATTCTTCAATTCAAAATCAACTGAATCTACATCCGCTTTTTTACCGCCTTGTCCTAAACCTAAAAGTATTCCAGGGTATAAAACTTCCTTTAAAAGTGAAGATTTTCCACTTCCTGAAAGTCCACTCACTGCGCATAAGAGCCCGGTGGGAAAATCTACATCTACATTAGCAAGATTATGTACTCGTGCTCCTCTAATCTTAATATATCCAGTAGGTTTTCTTCTTTTTTTAGGAATAAAAATCTTTTTTTTAAGAGTTAAATAATCAGCAGTTAAGGTCCCTGAATGGGCGAGCTCATCATATGGACCTGCAAACATTAAGCGGCCACCAAGGTTTCCAGCTTCGGGACCAATATCCACAATATAATCTGCAGCTCGCATTACATCCTCATCATGTTCCACCACGATAACGGTATTACCTAGATTTCGCAAATTATGTAATACACTAATAAGATTTTGTGTATCCCGGCTATGTAAGCCTATACTTGGTTCATCCAAAACATAGATACTCCCCACCAAGGAACTACCAAGACTGGTAGCAAGATTAATCCTTTGCGATTCTCCACCGGATAATGTACGGCTTGTTCTGTTAAGATCTAAATAACCTAAGCCAACTTTTACAAGAAAATCCAATCGTGATCGTATTTCAAAAAGTAATCTGCTCGCAATTTTTTCCTCATATTCAGAAAAATTAAGGGAATTCATTACTTCTGATAGTTCATCTAAAGGCAAAACTATAAAGTCTTGTATACAGTATTCATTTATTTTTACATAGCTGGTCTCTTCTTTTAACCGGAGACCATCACAAGTATGACATTTGGTTTTCCCCCGAAAACGCGCAAGCATAATTCGGTTTTGCATTTTCCCTAGATTACTTCCTAGCATGGAAAAAAAGTTAGTAATAGATGGGAAATTTGGATCACTTTTACCCTCAGGCCCTTTCCATAAAAGATCCTTTTCTGCTTTATTTAATTCAAAATAAGGTTTATGAATAGGGAAATCTGGAACTTTTCTGATAAATTCTTTTTTCCATTTACTCATACTTTCTCCCCTCCAACATGCTACACAATCTTCATAAACTGACCATTTTTTATTCGGTATAACAAGGTCTTCATCAATTCCTATCACCATACCAAACCCTTCGCAAGTGGGGCACGCGCCAATGGGATTATTAAAACTAAAAAAATACGGACTGGGTTCGAAAAATTCTATTCCATCCTTTTCAAATTTATTTGAAAATTCTCGTGATGTATTAGTCTTAGAACATGAAATTACGCATCGCCCATTGCCCTCATAAAAGGCAATTTGAATAGAATCTGCTAAACGCTGAAAATTTTCCTCATCTTCATCCGTTTCGAAATGATCTATGACTAAATAAATAGAAGCCCCTTCATTTGGAACAAACTTAAAATCCTCTAAATCTTGAATTTGAGCTAAATTACCATCAACTTCTAAGCGCGTAAAACCAGAAAGTTTTAATCCATTTAAGATAGTAGCAAATTCTGCAGCTTCCCAATTTCTTTTTGCTTTTAAAGTAAGTTCCGTACCGGGAGGGAAGGATTTAATATAATCAATTACATCCGAAACACTGTCTTTTTTTACTTCTTCTCCGCTGATTGGCGAAAAAGTTTTTCCCAAACGTGCAAAAAGCAATTTTACATATTCGTATACTTCCGTAGTAGTTCCTACGGTAGATCGAGGGTTGGAAGTAATTACTTTTTGCTGTATTGCAATGGAAGGAGCAAGACCTTTAATATCATCTACTTTAGGTTTTTCTAATTTTCCTAAAAATTGCCGTGCATAAGAACTCAGTGATTCTACATAGCGTCTTTGTCCCTCAGCGTACAGGGTATCAAAAGCAAGTGAAGATTTTCCACTTCCTGAAACCCCAGTGATGACAATAAGCGCATTTTTTGGAAGTAAGAGATCAATATTTTTAAGATTATTGAGGTGCGCATTTTTAATGAAAATCTGTTTTTTTGGATTGAAAGTATCTTGGACAGGGCTTTTCATAAAATAGGGTACAGAGTATTAAAAGCTATAAAGATAAGGTTTGTGGAAAGCAAAATCAATACATAGTAAATCTAATATTACATTTGTTAAAATTTATGGCTTTATGAAAGAATTTGGGCAAATTCCCTTAGCGGAAATTATTCGGCCTAAAAAATTGGAAGATGTAGTAGGGCAGGAGCACCTAACGGAACCAGGGAAACCTTTATATAATTTGCTTAAAAAGTCTTCTGCAGCCATGCATTCCTTTATTTTGTATGGCCCTCCGGGAACAGGAAAAACTACCTTGGCTCATATTATTTCCAATGAAAGTGGAAGGAAAATTTTTTATCTCAGTGCTTTAAATGCAGGAGTGAAGGATATCCGAGATGCAATACAAGAAGCCCAAATAAAAGACTTGTTTAGAACATCTGCACCCATTCTTTTCATTGATGAGATTCATCGATTTTCTAAAAATCAACAAGATAGTCTGTTAGAAGCTGTAGAAAAAGGTATTATTGTCCTCATTGGAGCTACTACAGAAAATCCAAGTTTTGAACTTAATAACGCTTTACTATCACGATGCCAGATATATACGCTGAGACCATTAAATAAAGAAGCTAAGGAAAAAATAGTAAAAAATGCTCTGCAATATTGTAGTTCATATCTTGATATTCATATCAACATTGAGGAGGACAGTATTCTGTATCAATTAGCTGGAAACGACGCCCGAAAGTTAGTAACCTCTATTGAAATTTTAGCTAAATACTGTGAGGATGCAACTTCCAACTGCACTTTTACGGATGAGAAAATTAAAAACATTTTACAACAGAATATACGGCAATATGATAAGGATGGTAATTTTCATTATGATATTATCTCAGCAATGATAAAATCCATACGCGGCAGCGATGTAGATGCCTCTTTATACTATTTAGGTAGAATGCTTGCTGGTGGTGAGAATGTAGAATTTATAGGGAGAAGGCTCGTAATTTCCGCGGCAGAAGATATAGGATTGGCGAATCCTAATGCTTTATTAATTGCCAATGCATGTTTACAATCTTGTGCTAAAATTGGAATGCCAGAAGCGAGGATTATTTTGTCACAATGCACGATATATTTAGCGAGTTCTCCAAAATCAAACTCAGCCTATCTCGCAATAGATAAGGTATTGACTGAGATTTCCCAATCTGGTGACCTCCCAGTTCCTCTCCATCTGAGAAATGCTGGTATTGAATATGAAAAAGACTCATTTCAAAATGCATCAGTACCTTACATCTACCCCCATAATTATGAATCTAATTATTACCCTCAAGAATATTTACCAGAAGATCTAAAAGGTAAAGTTTTTTATACCAGTAGCGCTCAGCTTCAGGAACAAAAATTGGCTCAATATCTTTTCAAACTTAAAAACGATTATTCAAAATAAGGATCTACTAATATTTTTAAAAATTCAGGGATGCGTTGGGGCTTATTACGTTTAGGATTAAAATAAAATAATGTAGTTTCCGCGGTAGTATAGAGAACCTGATTTTTATCAAAAATTTCATATAAAATTTGCATTTTTACAAGTGGTTTTTTTTGAATTTTTACCTTGATTTCCATTTCAATGTCATATAAAATAGGCTTTACATATTGAATAGAAAAATCTAAAATAGGTAACCATACACCTTGTTTCTCTATTTCATCATAGCTGATTCCAATAGATTTAAAAAGAGCTACCCGAGCAAGTTCCAGATAGCGTGCATATTGCCCATAATAGAGGTACCCCATCCTGTCTATATCCGCATAAGCTGCTGAAAATGTGTATGTTGTGTCTAAACTCTTCATCTGTTATTTTTCTCATACAAATATATTTTTTAAAAATCAATAGCATAAAAGTTTTATTTTGAATAACTTTAAATCATATTTGTCAAGAGAAAAAACCGGAAATCCTTCCGGTTTTTCTGCCCATTAATAATTAAATGAATCAACTTCAACTCATTTGGAATCAGTGTCTTCAGTTCATGAGAGATAATCTCAATGCAGCTGAGGAGCAAACTGATGTTCAGAAATTAGAGAAATCATTTGATCTATTATTTGATAAAGTCTTTCCTATCTCATTAGAAAATGGAAATCTTACACTTGCGGTTCCCAGTGATTTTTATAAAGAATATATAGAAGAGCATTATATTAATCTTCTTTCGGCAGCATTAAAAAAGAACATCGGAAAAGGTGTTAAATTATGGTATTCTATTACCGATGCAACGCCAAATCCTGCATTTATTCAGCAGAAAAACAAGGAAATGTTGCCAGAGAGTTCTTCTGAACTACAACATGATTTATTAAAAAGTGCCGGACAACCAAGTACTTCTGAAAAACATTTAGAAAAAAAAATTGAGGAGCCAGCGGCCCCTATGATGTCTTCCAATCCCATACAAAGGAAAATCTCAAATAAGCCAGCATCCTACCTAATCCCCTCGATGTCATTTGAAACCTATGTAGAAGGAGGAAGTAATAAAATGGCGAGTACAGTAGGTAAATCCATCGCTGTACGCCCTGGAACCACTGCCTTTAATCCGTTATTTCTTCATGGTGATGTAGGAGTAGGGAAAACACATTTAGCTCATGCCATAGGTTTAGAGATTGTAAAGAACTTTCCAGAAAAAAAAGTCTTATATATTTCTTCAGAAACTTTTATACAAGATTTTATAGCATCAGCTATAAAGAAAAATAGAGCTGATTTTACCAATTATTATCTAAATTTTGATTGTCTCATAATTGATGATATTCAATTTTTAAGCAGCAAAAGTTCCACGCAGGATAGTTTCTTTCATATTTTTGATCATTTTCATCAAAATGGAAAACAGATAATCCTTACCTCAGACAAGGCACCAGCAGATATCCGAGATATCCAGGAAAGAATAGTTTCCAGGTTTAAATGGGGTATATCTACCGAACTTAGTTGCCCTGATTTTGAAACAAGAAGAAAAATTATTGTTGATAAATTACAGCGGGATGGCATTGTGGTGGTTGATGAAATACTAGATTTCTTAGCCTCCGAGGTGGATACCAATATCCGGGAATTGGTAGGTGTAATAAATTCTGTAATAGTTTATAGTACAGTATATAAAACTGAACTAAGCCTTGAGTTATTAAAATCTACCATCCGTAAAATTACTCAGAAAAAGGAAAAAACAATTACTATTCCGTTTATTCAAGAAACTGTTTGTGAATATTTCAATATAAGACAATCGGAATTATTATCCACTTCCAGAAAACGGGATATCGCATTTCCAAGACAACTTGCAATGTATTTTTCTAAAGAACTAACGCCTGCTACTTACAAAAGAATAGGGACCGAAACAGGTGGCAGAGACCATACCACCGTAATTTATGCCTGTGATACCGTACGAAATTTAGCTCAAATGGATAAGGAGGTAAAACGCGCTATTAAGGATCTTAGCGAAAAATTTAAAAACTAAGTTCATGAAAATCTTATTGGTGTGTATGGGGAATATTTGCAGAAGTCCTATAGCTGAAGGAGTTTTTCGTAGTGTATTTCCTGACACATTCACATTTGATTCCGCTGGAACTATAGATTACCACGAGGGTGATCCACCTGATCCTAGATCTGTAGAGGTGATGGCAAAACATGGGATAGATATCTCTGGTCAGAAAAGCAGACCTCTAATACAAGATGATTTTACCAATTTTGATAGGATTTATTGTATGGATGATGTTAATATTCGGGATATAAAAAAAATTTGTAATCGTCCGGAGTTTTTACATAATGTAGAAAAAATTACCACTGCTGCAGGATTCCCTAATGATATTGTGCCGGATCCATATTATGAAAATAAGCAAGCCTTTGAAGATGTATATCATCAAATAATGGATTTAGCGAGTATAATTAAAGAGAGATTGGTATAGGCCGAAGAATATGCTTTACCTTATACCAGCCTTCCTCACCCCCGAATCACCGGATCTTTGGGTCACAGAATTTCTCCGAAATCTAGTTGCAGAATATCCCATATTTTTTGCAGAAAACACCAAAACGGCACGAAAGGTACTCCGAGAAATCTTGCCCGAAATCCAACAAAATAGATTGGAGCTGTATGAATTCAATAAAAATTCATCTTCAGAGGATTTCGATGTTTTTGTTGCTCACATACAATCTGGAAAGAAAGTAGTTTATCTAAGTGAAGCAGGTATGCCCTGTATAGCAGATCCTGGAAATAAATTGGTATCGTATTGCCACCTACATGCAACCCGCGTAGTGCCTGTTTCAGGCCCCAGTTCTATATTATTAGCTTTAATAAGCAGTGGGTTCAATGGCCAAGAATTCTCATTTCATGGTTACCTTCCTATTGAAAAATCTGAGAGGAGAGCTAAAATTAAATCTTTAGAATCCTTAGTATTACAAACGAATTACACGCAGATATTTATGGAAACGCCATACCGCAATGCTGCCCTTCTAAAAGATTTAGTTGAAGTTTTATCAAGTCAGACTTTGCTGTGTATTGCGGCCAATCTTCAGAGCCCAAATTCGGAGTTTATAAAAACTAAAAGGATTGGGGAATGGAAAAATAATATTCCTGAACTTCATAAAATGCCCTGCATTTTTTTATTGGGTGCTTATTAAATTTCCTACTATGCGCCCCGGCCTGAGTGGAGCTCTTATTGCAAGGAGGAACGACGCAGCAATAAAGCGGGAACGGAGGACGGAATAGGCGCCCAAAATCAATTTTTAGGTTTAGATTTCAGGGAAAAATAGCATAAAAAGAATCTTTTTTAGTTACATTAAAATTTACCTATAATTATGCGATTAAATTCATGATTTTCTGATTAAATGAAATAGTTTTGGTGTAAAATTACTATAAAAGCTACACTATGATTTGGCTGAAAGAGATTACTGCAAAAAAACCATTGACACGAATCTATAATTCCTATGAAATAACATTTCCTGAAGCCGAAAGGAGAGACAAAGATGATTTTTTATCCCTTTTAGAACGCCCAGAAGTCTATGTTTATACTATCCATAATGATTTATCTAACGAGTCAGTTGGATATTTGGTTGTTTGGGATCTACAAGAGTTTCATTTTATAGAGCATTTTGAAATATTCTCAGAATTTCGTGGGAAAGGGCTGGGAGAGGAGGTATTACGCAATGTTCAAGAGAAATATTCGGAAATTGTGTTGGAAACTGAGGCACCGGAAGTGAATGAAATCTCAGAATCTAGAATTCAATTTTACACGCGATGCGGATTTATGCCTCTGCAAACTTCATATATTCAACCTGCATACCGCAAAGATTCATCATCTGTGTCCATGTGGCTGATGATGTATGGGGAATTGAGTATCCCAGTAGATGAAGTGGTGGATTTGATAAAGGCTAAAGTTTATCCACCTCAATAACTAAATCCTAACACCAAAAAGAGAACCTACAAAAGCAGAAACTCCCATTGCTATACTTCCCCAAATGCAAACTCGCACAACTGATTTGAAAATGCTGGAACCTCCTGTTTTAGCAGCCATGATACCTAAAATTATAAGAAATAGAAGGGTAGAAGCATACAGGTAATATTCCATTTCCTGTACTGGCGCGAATAAAGTAACCAATAGAGGTGCTATGCCACCTGTTATGAAGGCACCGCCTGAAGCAAATGCTGCTTGAATAGGATTAGCCTGGCTAGTCTCTGTGATTCCAAGTTCGTCCCTTACATGTGCGGCAAGGGCATCCTTCTCGGTAAGTTCAGTAGCTACCTGAAGAGCCGTCTGAGGTGTTAACCCTCTTTTCTCGTAGATTTTTGCAAGCATCAGTAATTCTTGCTCTGGCATTTCTTCCAGCTCCTTTCTTTCACGCTCTATATCTGCTTTTTCAGTATCAGTTTGGGAACTTACCGAAACATATTCTCCAGCTGCCATAGAGAGAGCACCAGCAACTAAACCCGCTACTGTAGCAAGTATTATAGGTTCATGAGTAGAACTTGCAGCAGCGACGCCGATAGCAATACTGGAAACTGAAATTATACCATCATTAGCCCCTAAAACAGCTGCACGAAGCCAATTACTTCTGTGTATAAAATGATTATCTAAATAATTATTGAGTTCCATAATTGTTTATAGTATCTATTGCAGCCATATTGTATTTAACAATAAGGTAAAATAATTTAACTTTAAGAGATCTGTTAAAACTTCCTTAGATATTTTTCATCTAAATATAACTAATATCAAAAGACTTTTATTAAGAATTCGTAATAGCATGCGTAATATTACTTATTTTGTTGATGTATTATTTGATAAATTTTAAACTAAAATGTATGGGATAATCTTGCAATATGTTACAATATATTTATGGAAAAATAATTTAAATTCTTTTTAGAATATTATCTAAACCAATTTTTATCCTATTTCTACTCCGTTATCCACTGGTTCATCAGGCGTTACGAAACTGAGTTTACCGTCAGCTTTTGTAGTAAGAAGGAGCATACCTTGAGATTCTATGCCTCGTATTTTACGGGGAGCGAGATTTAGCAAAATCATCACTTGTTTACCAACAACTTCTTCTGGGGTAAAACTTTCTGCAATGCCAGAAACTACAGTACGAACATCTATTCCTGTATCTACTTTCAGTTTTAAAAGTTTATCAGCCTTTTCCACCTTTTCTGCTTCTAAAATGGTGGCAGTTCTTAAGTCGATTTTGCTGAAATCCTCATAGTTAATTTCCTCTTTCATAGCTTGAGCTTTAGGATTTGATTTTTGGTTATTGCTTTTGGTATTTTCTAATTTTTGGATTTGAGTATCTATCGCATCATCCTCTATTTTGGAAAATAAAAGGAATGCATCTTCTATTAGGTTACCAGATGGAATTAAAACTCCAGAAATATCGTTCCAACTTACTTTGTCCACGGCAAACATTTTTAGTAATTTATCCGAACTAAATGGCATAAAAGGTTCTGATAAATGAGCCAGTGCTACGGCTATTTGTGCCGCAATGAAAAGCGATGCAGCAGCTTTTTCTGGCTGAACTGATATAGTCTTCCAGGGTTCTTGAACTTGTAGATATTGGTTTCCAAAACGGGCTAAATTCATTAGAGAAGTTAATGCATTTCGGTATTCAAATTTCTCCAAAAATTGTTCAATTTCATGAGCTGTCTTTTGGATTTCATTTACTTCATCAGCGTTTTCGTCTCCCTGGGGAATCACTCCGTTATAATATTTGTGAATGAGGACCGCCACACGATTAATAAAATTGCCAAAAATACCTACCAATTCAGAGTTATTCTTGGTTTGAAAATCCTTCCAGGTAAAATTATTGTCTTTTGTTTCAGGGGCGGAGGAGATTAATACATACCGCAATACATCTTGTTGATAAGGAAAATCCTCTAAATATTCATGGGCCCAAACAGCCCAATTTCTAGATGTAGAAATCTTATCATTTTCTAAATTAAGGAATTCAAAGGCTGGGACATTGGTAGGCATGATATATTCCCCATGAGCTTTCATCATTACCGGAAATATGATGCAATGAAAAACAATATTATCCTTTCCTATAAAGTGTATAAGATCTGATTCTTCACTTTGCCAAAAATCCTTCCAATTTTTACCTTGTTTTTCAGCCCATTCTTGTGTAAAAGAAATATACCCTATAGGTGCATCAAACCACACATAGAGCACTTTTCCCTCTGCATCTGGTAAGGGTACCGGTACGCCCCAATTTAAATCACGGGTCATTGCTCTCGGTTTCAATCCATCTTGCAACCAAGATTTTACTTGGCCGTATACATTAGGTTTCCAGTCATCTTTATGGCCCTCTAATATCCAATCCTCCAAAAACTTTTCATATTGGTTTAGAGGGAGATACCAGTTTTTTGTTGGTTTTAAAATAGGACTATTACCACTTAGCGCGGATTTAGGATTTATAAGTTCTGTAGGAGAAAGTGTAGAACCACACTTTTCACATTGATCACCATATGCACTCTCATTACCACATTTAGGACAAGTACCAGTAATATAGCGGTCGGCAAGAAATTCTCCAGCCTGTTCATCATAATATTGCTCGGATACTTCTTCCTCAAAGCAATCCTTTTTATATAAAATTTTAAAAAAATCTTGGGAAACTTCATAATGTTTTGGTGAAGTTGTACGTGAATATTCATCAAAAGAAATTCCCAAATCCTCAAACGATTTTTTTATAATTGCATGGTATTTATCTACTATATCCTGGGGAGTAACACCTTCCTTCTTTGCACGTATGGTAATGGGAATACCATGCTCATCACTACCACAGATAAAAGCCACTTCTCTACCTTTTTTCCTTTGAAATCGTGCATACACATCTGCTGGGATATATACCCCTGCAAGATGTCCTATGTGCACAGGACCATTAGCGTAGGGGAGTGCAGCTGTGATAAGTTTTCTTCTTTCCATTACTCGTAATTTCCGCAAATGTACGCAGTGGAGTTTATAAATGGAAAATATAAGCCATTTAAGGCAACAAGATTTAAAGCATAAAGATATTTTCTACTTAACTTTTGATATCGTTAAGAGATTAGTTTAGCCACTTAAACTAAATTAATAGGGTTTAGTTTTCTGTATTAATTTTAAAAGATTCTGTATCTTTAGGCCTTAAATAGTAAACTTTATGAAAATCTTAGCGTTTGCAGGAAGCATTTCCTCAGATTCTGTAAATAAAAAATTAATAGAGCACGTAGTGACTTATTTTCCTGAAGATCAAGTAGAAATATTGGATCTAAATGAGTACGAAATGCCGTTGTTTAGTTCGGATGCAGAAAGAGAAATTGGAACACACCCATTAGCTCAGAAATTTGCAGATAAAATTGATGCCTCTGATCTTTTAATCATATCATTAGCGGAATACAATTCAAGCTATACAGCAGCATTTAAAAACATTTGGGATTGGTTCTCAAGAATTAAAGGCAGGAAACATTTTGGAGAAAAGCCAATGATGGTTATGGCCACTGCACCAGGTCCAGGTGGTGGGAGAAATGTGGTAGAAATGTTTGTTACCCGTGCACTATTGACAGGATCTGAAGTACTTGAAACTTTTATTTTACCAAAATATAATGAAACTTTTAAAGAAGGTGAAGGTATTATAGATAATGAAAAGAAATTTGAAATAGAAGAAAAAGTAAATCTTGTAAGACATTCCATGAAAAATATTCTAGGGAATTAAGCATACAATTGAAATAAAAAAATGCCGTATTTATGCGGCATTTTTTATTTTAATAAAAATTATCTTAATAAGCTTTACTATAGGGATTATTAATAATCCGGCCACTAATCCTAAAATAAAATGTACTATAACTCTTGGTATTTGAGGCATTACATTATGAAAAATATGGATGTTATGCTCTATTATTCCCCCCGAAACTAAAAGTAAAGCGATAGTTCCTACAACTCCCAAAAATTTAATTACAAACGGTAAACTTTTTATTAAAAAAGTGCCTAATTTATATTGTAAAGAATTTATAGAGCTTCTTATTTTTATCTTTTCACCTAAATCATCCATCCGGACAATTAATCCTACTATACCATAAACACCTATTGTAGCGATAATAGCTACAATACTAACTGATACAATCTGTATAATAAGACTACTTCCCCTTTGCATAACTTCTCCTAAAGCAATAATTACAATTTCAATGGAAAGTATAAAATCAGTAGTAATAGCAGACTTTATTTTTGCCTTTTCATCAAACTGTGGAACATCCTTTAAGCATTCGGTGGTAATTTCCTGTTTTGTTTTAGGTATTAGTACATGAATTATTTTTTCAGCCCCTTCATAGGCAAGGTATAATCCTCCAGCTAAAAGAATTAAAATAATTGCCTTAGGGAAAAAGAATGTTAGCAAAAAAGCAATAGGAAGTATGATTAATTTATTCACAAAAGAACCTTTCGTAATTGCCCAAAGTACAGGTAGTTCCCTTGATGCAACAAATCCAGTAGCTTTTTCTGCATTTACGGCCAAATCATCTCCCAAAATTCCTGCTGTTTTTTTGGTGGCTAATTTTGAAGCCAATGCAACATCATCCATCAAGGCAGCTATATCATCTAAAACAGCAAAAAAACCTGAAGCCATACTATATTTTTTGACAAAAATATAACACTAGTATTAAAATCCTTCAGAATAAAGTAACTATTCTTATAAAATCAATCTACTTTACATATCAAAACCTTAATTTTGCAAAAAGAGCACCTTTTTTATATAAAATCTAGGACAAAAATATGAGCAATACCTACAAATCTGCCGGTGTAGACAAGGAAGAAGGATATAAAACTGTTGATAAAATTAAATCTGCTGTAGCAGAAACTCATAATTCTCGCGTACTTAATAATTTAGGAAGTTTTGGAGCATTTTACGAAATCGCAGGCTACAAAAATCCAGTTTTGGTAAGCGGAACAGATGGCGTAGGTACTAAATTAAAGATAGCCTTAGATTCAAAAAAATATGATTCTATAGGTGTCGATTGCTTTGCTATGTGTGCAAACGATATTTTATGTCATGGTGCTAAACCGCTATTCTTTTTGGATTATTTGGCTTGTGGGAAATTGGATTCTGAGATAGCTTCAGAAATCGTTTTGGGAATGGTAAAAGCATGTAAAGATAACCAATGTGCTTTAATAGGCGGTGAAACTGCAGAAATGCCTGGTATGTATCAAGCAGGTGACTATGATGTAGCAGGCTTTTGCGTAGGGATTGTAGAGAAGGACCAAATAATAGATGGTTCTAAAATCCAACAAGGACATAAAATTATTGCCCTGCCAAGTTCTGGATTTCATAGCAACGGATTTTCCCTAGTAAGAAAAATTTTTACAGATTTTAATGAAGATTTTGAAGGTAAACCCCTTTATGAAACCTTATTGGAACCTACAAGACTATATTATAAGCCTATCCATAGCTTATTAGAGGAAATGGGGTTGCAAGGAATTGCACATATTACAGGTGGCGGACTGATAGAAAATGTCCCAAGAATAATTCCCGAAGGACTTTGTGCCAACATTTCAATATCTAAAATTCGTGTTCCTTCTGTGATGTTAGAATTGGAAAAGCGTGGGAATATTGAAAGAATGGAGATGTTCGGAACATTTAATATGGGAGTAGGGATGGTATTGGTGGTAGATGACGCACATGTTCATAAAGTATTAGAACTTAATGAAGACTCATATGTTATAGGAGAAATTATAAAGGGTGAAACAAAAATTATATTATCTTAAAATGAAACATAATTTTTGTAAATTTTATAAATACAGTTCTTCGATTATAGGCAATATCCAAACCATAAAATGAAGAATCTTGTATTTTTAGTAAGCGGTTCAGGGTCTAATCTACAGCGGATTATAAATCTCATAGAATCGGGTGAATTGCCAAATGTTCATATCAATATGGTAATTGCAGACCGGGAATGTTATGCTGTGGAACGAGCTAAAAATCATTCTATTACTGCTCACACAATTACGCGTGGTAAACACTTTACAGAAAATTTACTCACTATTTTACCTAATGATACAGACTTAATCGTTTTAGCTGGATTTTTATCTATTCTTAAAACTCCAGTTATTGAAAAATTTAAGGGCAAAATAATTAATTTACATCCTTCATTACTTCCGAAATTTGGAGGAAAGGGGATGTGGGGAATACACGTACATGAAGCTGTGCTTGCGGCAGGAGAGACGGAAAGTGGTGCTACAGTACATTATGTCACAGCCGAAATAGATGAGGGTGAGATTATAATACAGGGAAAATGCAAAATTTTCGAAAATGACACTCCTGAAACGCTTGCTCAAAAAGTACACGCTGTTGAGTCAGAAATATTGCCAAAGGCAATTTCAATCTTAGTTTCAGAATCTAAATAATATAAAATTGATGACTAAAACAGCACTTATTTATGACCGTTATTGGAAATATATTGTGCTGTTGGTTTTTACAGCTTCCATTGTTATAAAAGGATATCCATTTATTGCCCATCCTAGATTATGGGCTGAGGAAGGGGTCATCTATCTTAAAAGTGCTATAGAATTTGGTTGGAAATCGATGTTTTTGCCCCAATTGGGATATTATAATAGTATTCCGTCGCTTACATTTTATTTATCCACACTTATTCATCCAAGGTTAATACCCTACCTATCTGAGGCAATATCTGCTTTGTTTTGGTATATATTATTAGTTTCAATTATAAATTTACCCCGAAAAAATTACAATGCTTTATTTAAAATTTGCCTTGCAATAAGCGTATTTTCTGTCATTTTTGGTAAAACGGAGGTATTTTTAAATACAATTAATCTACAGTTTATAAGTCCAGCAATTGTATTGTGTATTTACCTTTCAAACGATTGTTCTTCCTCAAATGCAAGAAAAATTCTCGATAATTTTCTTTTGATCTTGTGTTTATTCAATGGTATTTTAAGTTTCTTTATCTTTCCCTTTGCATTATATAAAGACAGTAAAAGAAAGGATTATGTACGCATTAGTATCTGGTTTGTGGCCTTATTTGTACATCTATATTTGATTTTATCTTTTTCTGGAAATTCCTCGATAGGGTGGAGGCTCACCAAGAATTTAAACCTAACTCTCCAAGAATGGGATTCTGGAATTATAGGCTTTTTTTATAACCGAATTTACTGGTTCATTTTAATAGGTTTATTTGTTGGAATAATTAAATTACCTAAGTACTCTGAATATAAACTATCATTATTGATATTAGCCGTATCATTATTCGGTTTAACAATTTTTCTTGAATGTACTAAGCAGCCTCATGAAACATTTTTGCATTCTAGATATTTGGTTTTAGTTTACACCCTTATAATATTTAATTTATTTCTATATTTTAATGAAATAAAATACAGCAAAAATATAATCATTCTATCTACAAGCTTATTGTTTTTAGGACTTAATTATAGAAAAATATTTGCTGCAGATATATGTTTAGAATGTCCTTCATGGGACACTCAATATCCCAATATATATTTAAAAAATTCGGATGTGCAATTTCATCCCTTATATAAAAATAAAAAACCTTGGAGTTTTAAGAACAATCCCTATATTTTAAAAGATGACTTATAATAAAAAAAGAGCACTTATATCTGTTTCTGATAAAACAGGACTTATCCCTTTTGCAAAATTTTTAGTAGAAAATAAGTATGAACTTATTTCCACTGGAGGAACATATAAACATTTGAAGGAGGCAGGTTTATTACCTATTCAAATAGATGAGATAACGAACTTTCCAGAAATGTTGGATGGAAGAGTAAAAACACTTCATCCCAAAGTACATGGGGGTCTTCTGGCGGTGCGTGATAATGCACAGCACATGGAAACAGTTCAGGAGCATAATATAGAATTGATAGATATGGTAATTGTCAATCTATATCCTTTTTTTGATAATGTTAATAAAGATATTAGTTTAGAAGAAAAAGTTGAGTTTATAGACATTGGTGGCCCTTCAATGCTACGTTCTGCGGCTAAAAACTTTCAATCTGTTACAGTAATTACAGATGTTAATGATTATACTTTAGTTCAAGAAGAACTGACTGAACAAGGGGATAGCAAATTAGAAACGAGAAAAAAATTAGCTGGAAAAGTTTTTAACTTAACCTCTGCTTATGATGCTGCGATTTCCAAATTGCTTCTTGACGAAGAATATCCGCAATATTTAAATGCGTCTTATAAAAAAGTTTCGGATTTACGCTACGGTGAAAATCCACACCAATCCGCTGCTTATTATGTCTCTACAGTAGATAATGGGGCCATGAAAGATTTTGAAATTTTAGGTGGGAAAGAATTATCCTACAACAATCTTCGAGATATGGATTTATGCTGGAAAGTTGTAGCTGAATTTAAAGAGGATATGGCATGCTGTGCAGTGAAGCATTCCATGCCATGCGGAGTTGCTATTGGAAACACTGCCTTAGAGACTTACATCAAAACCTATGAATGTGATCCGGTGTCCATTTTTGGTGGTATAGTAGGGATGAATTATAGTATAGATGCAGCTACGGCAGATGAACTTAATAAAACATTTTTAGAAATCATAATGGCTCCCGACTTTGATGAGCAGGCATTAGAAATACTAAAGAAGAAAAAAAATCTTCGTATTATCAAAATCAAAAATCCTGTTTCTGATAAACAAACATGGGTTAAAATAGACGGCGGTATGCTTGTTCAAAATTATGATAATCAATTTTCTCAAGATCAAAAAATTGTTACTGAAAAACAACCAACGGAGGAGCAAATGAAAGCTTTATTATTTGCCCAAAGAGTAGTAAAATATGTAAAATCTAATGCGATTGTGGTATCAAATGGTGAGCAGGCTTTAGGCATAGGAGGTGGACAAGTAAACCGCATTTGGGCTACTCAACAGGCAATTGAAAGAGCAAAACATAAATTCATTGGCGATATGGTTTTAGCATCTGATGCTTTTTTTCCATTTCGGGATGTAGTTGATTTTTGTGCTAAAGAAGGTATAAAAGCAATCATTCAGCCTGGCGGATCAGTAAAAGACCAAGATTCCATAGATGCGGCCAACGAGCATGGAATCCCAATGGTAATGACTGGAATGCGACATTTCTTTCATTAATTATAAGCAGGAATCCCATATAGAAACACTAAATTTGCAAAAATTTTTTCATGAAAATACTTGTTGTTGGTAATGGCGGCCGAGAATCTGCCTTAGGTTGGAAATTAAGTCAAGATTCACGAGTTACTCAATTATATTTTGCTAATGGCAATGCTTCCACAGCAGCCCTAGGCCAAAATTACCCTTCCGATGATATACCAAGCTTAAGAAATCTTGTAATTAAAGAAAAAATTGATCTTACCATTGTAGGTCCAGAAGCTCCGCTTGTAGATGGGATTGTGGATGATTTTAAATCCCATGGATTAGAAATATTTGGTCCTAAAGGTAGAGCTGCAAAATTGGAAGGGAGCAAATCATTTTCTAAAAAATTCATGAAAAAGCATGGTATCAAAACTGCCCATGCAGAAATTTTTGATAGTTATGTAGAGGCTTTAAAGTATGCCAAAGACCATGCTTACCCTTTGGTAGTTAAGGCCAGTGGTTTAGCAGGTGGTAAAGGTGTAGTTATTTGTGATGATTATGAACATGCAGAAAGTACTCTTACTCAATTTATGATGGATCGAATTTTCGGCGATGCTGGAATCCGCGTAATTATTGAAGAATATTTGGAAGGCTTTGAGACTTCTGTTATAGCTTTTAGTAATGGAGAAAGCATCTTTCCATGTATTCCTGTGAAGGATTATAAAAAGGTCCATAATGGAGATACCGGTGCTAATACAGGTGGAATGGGGTCAGTAGCACCATGCCCGTTTTTTACTGAAGAACATAATCAGGATTTTGTTCAAAATATTTTGGAACCTACAATCAAAGGATTGCAAGAAGAATTTTTAACTTTTAAGGGTATCATTTTCTTCGGTTTAATGGTTACGAAAAACGGTTGTTATTTATTAGAATACAATATGAGATTTGGAGATCCTGAAACTCAATCTCTTATGGTATTGATGGAGAATAATCTTTTAGATGTCATTCATGATTGTTTGGAGGGTAGAAATCCTGAATTGAAATTTAAAGATGATAAAGCAGTTTGTCTAGTTCTTACTTCAGGTGGATATCCAAAAAATTACGAGACTGGTTTTGAGATTACAGGTGTTGAAAAAGTAACACATTCTAATTTATTCTTTGCAGGCGCTGAACTACGTGGTAAGCGCGTTATTACAACGGGTGGTAGGGTTCTTAGTCTGGTTGCGACCGGAAAAACTTATGAGGAAGCAAAGGAAAAAGTATATTCTGATGCGCTTCCTATAAAATATGATTATGAATATTACCGAGAGGACATCGGTAAATTTTAATATAATACAAATTTACAATATTATCACCCGATTATGTAATGCATATCGGGTGTTTTACTTTTTCAAAACATTATGAAAGGAATTATTATACTGGACTTCGGGTCTCAATATAACCAATTAATAGGCAGAAGAATACGGGAAATGGAAGTTTACGCTGAAATTTTACCGTATCATACACCATTAGACCAAATCTTAAGTAAAAATCCTGCAGGAATCATTCTCTCAGGAGGTCCAAGTTCAGTAAATGCCGAAAATGCCCATCTTATTTCGAAAGATATTCTTGAAGCAAACATTCCTATACTCGGTATTTGCTATGGTATGCAACTTATCGCCTTTTTGGAAGATGGTATCGTAACTAAAGGCACCAAAGGAGAATATGGGAAGGCAGAATTGGAAATTGTTAAATCCAATCCTTTATTTCAAGATGTTCCAGAAAAATCAACCATCTGGATGAGCCACTTTGATGAGGTTACAAAAGTCCCTAATGGATATGATGTAAATTGCAAATCTGGTGTTATTGCAGGAATCTCAAACACGAGTAAAAATATTTATGGAATTCAATTTCATCCAGAAGTTACCCATACTGAATATGGTACTCAAATCCTTAAAAACTTTGTGTTTAGTATTTCTGAAGCTGAAAAAAATTGGAAGCTTAGCAATTATATAGAAACTACCATTCAGGATATCCGTAAAAAAGTGGGACGCTCAAAGGTCATACTTGGTCTGTCAGGTGGAGTAGATTCTTCCGTTGCAGCCGTTCTTATTCATAAAGCTATTGGTGATCAATTACAATGCATTTTTGTAGATACTGGGTTATTAAGGAAAGATGAAGGTCGTAAAGTAATGGAAAATTATGGGGCTCATTTCCATATGAATATCAATATGGTAGATGCAGCAGACCGATTTTTATCAAAACTCAATGGAATCGCGGATCCTGAGGAAAAACGGAAAATCATTGGTAGAGAATTTATTGAAGTTTTTGATGAGGAGGCAAAAAAGTTTCAAGGTGCAGAATTTTTAGCACAGGGCACCATATATCCTGATGTAATAGAATCACAATCTGTGAATGGCCCATCAGCAGTTATAAAATCCCATCATAATGTTGGAGGATTACCAGAGGTAATGAATTTACAACTTGTTGAGCCTCTTAGAGAATTATTCAAAGATGAAGTAAGACGGGTAGGTGAAGAGCTTGGTATTCCTGCTCATTTAGTTCATCGGCATCCTTTTCCAGGACCTGGACTTGGAATAAGAATATTAGGGGAAGTAAATGAGGAAAAAGTAAAAATTTTGCAAGAGGCGGATGATATTTTCATTGAAGAATTATATAAACATAAACTTTATGATCAAGTTTCTCAGGCATTTGTGGTTCTTTTACCCGTAAAATCTGTAGGAGTAATGGGCGATGAGCGCACCTATGAATACACTGCTGTAATTCGTTCTGCAAATACCATAGATTTTATGACGGCCGAATTCAGCAAACTACCTTGGGAGTTTTTAGAACATATATCAAACAGAATTATAAACGAAGTCCGTGGTATTAATAGAGTGGCTTATGATATATCCAGCAAACCTCCTGCTACCATAGAATGGGAATAAGTAGTAAGTATTTATGCTAAAACTTCCAATCATAATCTATCAGCAAATAAAATTTGTAATACCTCTTGTGTAGTCTTACGAAGTGTTGTATATTTGCAGAACAATATCGCGGGGTAGAGCAGTAGGTAGCTCGTCGGGCTCATAACCCGGAGGTCGCACGTTCGAGTCGTGTCCCCGCTACTACAAAGAAGACTTTTTAAGTCTTCTTATTTTATTTCCTCATATATCGATTATATCAAACCCTAAGTATATAATATTGCCAATCTATGAATTTGATGCCAGTTAGAATATTATAAAAATTTCAACTTATTCCGTAAAAAATATTTGCAATGATAACTTGGAAAATTAAAAATTGCGAGTAATTATTTTATATTAATGTTTTTAAATTTTTTATTTGAACAGGTTAAAGATGTACTCTGATAATAACAAATTCAATTTCAAAAGAAACATCTAAAACCATTTTTGAATTTGACTTATACGTTTTCGTTTATGAAATTTAGATATTTAAATTCCTATACAGTTTAAAAATGAAAATCAAATAGCCTATAATTTATATTATGTTAACCAATGGATTTATATCTCATCTTCATCCTATGGATATCGTCTTATATTCCCTTACCAAGTTTATTTACAGTTTATTATACTTATTCTAATGATCTTCCTTTCAAGGGATATCATACTTACACCAAAAATTTTAGATTTAAGGTTGCTTACTACATCCATTTAAATTTTCATGCAGACAAATCTTAGTTAAATGTTCTATTTTACCGATAACCAAAGTTTTTTAGATCACGGTGGCTTTTTCGCCAATCTTTTTTAACCTTAACAAACAAGCCTAAATGAATTTTTTTTCCAAAAAATGCTTCTAAATCTATACGAGCCTCTGTACCCACTTTTTTAAGCGCCTCTCCTTTGTGCCCAATAATAATCCCTTTTTGGCTGTCTCGTTCGGTGTAAATCACAGAATTGATAAATATGATTCCCTCTTCTTCCTTGAATTCATCTGTAACAATTTCAACACTATAGGGAATTTCTCTTTGGTAATGAAGCAAAATCTTTTCACGAATTGTCTCATTTACAAAAAATCGTTCAGGTTTATCCGTAAAACTATCTTTTGGATAATATGCAGGATGAACTGGCATTAATTGTTTAATTTTTGGTAAGATATGATCCGTATTTGCTCCATCCTTTGCAGAAATAGGTAGGATTTCCGCATCAGGAAAATAAGAATGATATTGGTCTATTTTTGCGTGAAGAATTTCCTCCTTTACAATGTCTATTTTATTCAAGATTACCAATAATGGAACAGGTATCTTATTAATCTTGTTTCGAAGTTCTTCGGGAAGTACCTCTTTATCAGTTACATCCACCAAAAGTAATAGAACATCCGCATCTTGAAAACTTTCCTTCACCCATTGCATCATTCTCTCTTGAAGTTCGTACTTAGGTTCTATAATTCCTGGAGTATCTGATAAAATGATTTGAAGGTCATCTTCATTATAAATACCAAATATCCTATGTCTGGTAGTCTGAGCTTTACTCGTAACGATGGCAAGCTTCTCCCCCATCAACCTATTTAGTAATGTGGATTTCCCCGCATTGGGTTTACCTATAATATTTACAAATCCTGCTTTGTGTGTCTCCTTTTCCATGATGCTTCAAATATAACTTTAAATTTTCCTATTTTTAAACTAAAAATTAAAGCAATGCTAAACTTCGAATTTTATAACCCCACTAAAATCATTTTTGGGCAAGATGCCCTAAGCAAAATAAGTGCACACTTGCCAGAAAATGACTCCTATCTCCTTCTTTATGGTGGAGGAAGTATTAAAACGAATGGCGTTTATGAAGCTGTTATTCAGCAATTAGGGAATCGTAAGTATGTGGAATTTTCTGGTGTTCCTGCAAACCCTGAATATGAAGTTCTTTTGCAAGCAGTAGAAGTTATTCAACAAAATAAATTAACACATATTTTAGCTGTAGGTGGTGGTTCCGTAATAGATGGAGCAAAATTTTTAGCTGCTGCGGCACTATATCAAGGGGATTCTTGGGATATTTTAGCTAATAGATTACCCACTTTACCAGGAAACGCACTTCCTATTACCACCGTGCTTACTCTACCTGCAACAGCCTCTGAAATGAATTCTGGTGCAGTGATTTCTAGAAGATCTACAGGGGAAAAACTCGGCATGGGTGGTGCTGGACTATTTCCTAAAACTAGTTTTTTAGATCCTATGGTCATGAAAACCTTACCGAAAAAACAAATTGCCAATGGAATAGCTGATGCTTATACTCATGTACTAGAACAATATATTACCTATCAGGTTGGATCTGTCTTACAAGATTTTTTTGCCGAATCTATCCTAAAAACATTACATAAAGTAGCGCCTAAAGTTTTATCAGATGAATGGAACTATGAAGCAGCATCAGAAATGATGTGGTCTTGCACTATGGCTTTAAATGGTTTAATAGGGAAAGGAGTTCCACAAGATTGGGGCGTACATGCTATTGGCCATGAAATTACCGCTACTTATGGTATAGATCACGCACGAACTCTTGCTATAGTAGCACCATCCTATTATAGAGAATTATTGGGCTCCAAAAAGGAAAAACTGGAGCAATATGGAGTGAATGTTCTAGGTTTACATTCCGGCTCATCCAGTTTAGCCGAAAAAACGATAGATGCTATGGAGGAATTTTTTCAAAGTTTAGCAATAAAAACAAAATTATCCGACTATGAAGTAGTGCCGGATGGATTCGCTGAAAAAGTTTCTGAAATATTTACTCAAAGAGGATGGACTGGGCTAGGCGAACATAAAAATGTAAATCCTGAAATGGTAAAATCTATACTAAAAAAAGTATACTAATTTAAACTTTGTTGCCAAACCCAAGAACTTCGTAAAGATTCTTCAAGTGAGGTTTCAGCTTTCCAGTTTAAGAAAGAATTAGCTCGGGAAGGATCTGCGTAGGCTTCTGTAATATCACCTGCCCTTCGGGGCACTATGATATATGGGATGGGTATACCTGTAGCTGTCTCAAAAGCTTTTACAATATCCAAAACACTACTCCCTTTACCTGTTCCTAAATTGAAAATCTCGATTGATGACTCTACGGTATCACTGAGTTTTTTTTCTAAAAATCCAAGTGCTGCTACATGCGCTTTAGCAAGGTCTTCCACATGAATATAATCCCGGATGGCAGTTCCATCTGGCGTGTCATAATCATCTCCAAAAATTTGTAAATATTCACGGATTCCTGAAGCCGTCTGAGTAACGTAAGGAACCAAATTGTTTGGAATTCCTTTAGGAAGTTCTCCTAATTTTGAGGTATGATGTGCTCCAATAGGGTTAAAATAACGCAATAACGCTACTCTTTTTCTTTCGGCGCGGGCAAAATCTTTCAAAATATCCTCACCCATCTGTTTTGTGCGTCCGTATGAACTTTCTGCTTCTTTTATGGGCGTATCTTCCGTGATAGGCATCACATCTGCCTGACCATAAACGGTACAAGATGAACTAAAAATAATATTATTACAATCGTATTTTTTAGACATCTTACAAACATTAATTAGGCTAAAAAGATTGTTTTCATAATATTCTAATGGAATTATTTGGCTCTCTCCTACCGCTTTGTAAGCTGCAAAATGGATAATTCCGGTGATAGAAAACGCCTCAAATACTTGTTCTAATAATTCTTGCCTTCTTAGATCAAAAGGAAAAAAATGGACTTTCTTACCAGTAATCTCTTCTATTCTGTGCAGAATAAATTTTTCAGAATTGGATAAATCATCTACGATAACTACATCATAACCTCGGGATAGGAGTTCCACTGCTGTATGCGATCCTATGTACCCTAAACCTCCTGTTACTAATATCATATTTTGAAAAAAGATTGTATTGAACTAATAATATATTGAATCTGAGTATCATCTAATTCCGTATGCATCGGTAATGACAAAACTTCATTGCAAAGCATATCCGTATTAGCAAAACTTCGATCCTTTATATCCTGAAAATAGGCTTTTTGTTTGCGCAAAGGTACTGGGTAATACACCATTGCTGGTATATCTAGGGCCTCTAAATGCTCTTTTAATGCATCTCTTTTACCATGTAAAACTCTTATTGTATACTGATGGAAAACATGGGAAGATTTGGGATTTTTTTTAGGAATAATAATGCCATCCAAAACTTTAAATGCTTCATCATATTGTGTAGCGACCTTACTTCTCGCTTCGTTATATTGAGAAAGAAACGGAAGCTTTTTTCTCAATATTGCTGCTTGAAGACTATCTAAACGGCTATTTATACCAACTTCCTCATGATAATATCTCTCGTACATGCCATGGTTTACAATGGCGCGAAGTTTTTTCGCTAAATCATCATCTTGAGTGAAAATGGCCCCTCCGTCACCATAACATCCTAAATTTTTAGATGGAAAAAATGAAGTGGTACCCAGATGCCCAAAACTACCTGCATAGGAGGAACTTGAAGCAGGATTTTCCATAGAATATTGGGCTCCTATTGCTTGCGCGTTATCTTCGATTATAAAAAGATTGTGCTTTTTAGCGATAGCAAGTATAGATTCCAGATCAGCACACTGTCCAAAAAGATGAACTGGGATTATAGCTTTAGTTTTCGGAGAAATAGCTTTTTCAATTTCTTCTGGCGAAATGGTAAATGTTTCAGGATCAACATCTACCAATACAGCTTTTAATTTCAAAAGGTGAATAACCTCTACCGTGGCAGCAAATGTAAAATCTGCTGTAATAATTTCATCACCTTCATGTAAATCTAGTGCCATTAGGGCGGCTTGTAATGCATCCGTACCATTAGCACAAGGAATTACATGTTTCACCCCTAAATATTCTTCGAGTTCCTTTTGGAAACTTTTTACTTCAGGGCCATTTATAAATTGAGCAGATTCCAAAACATTGTAAACAGCATTATCTAATTCTGTTTTTATTTTAAAATACTGGGTCTGTAAATCGACCATTTGTATTTTTTTCATTCTGATGATTTGGTTTAAAGGTAAGGATTACAAGCCAAATCAAACTTACATTTTATGAACAATTGGTAACACTTCAGAATTAGAAAGACCCATTAATTTACACTCTTCTGGGCTAAATTTTTCTTGATATTTCAATAACTTAACATCAAAACCGGCTTGCTGTAATCGTTTTTTATAATCCATCCCATATTGACGTACATGATCATACTGCCCAAACCGTTCTGCTCTAATTTTTGGATCAGTAATCGTAAAATCTTCGTCTGTCTTTTCTAAATTAAGATCTATAGGAATCTGAAGAATACCCCATCCTCCAGGCTTAAGTATGCGATACAATTCCTTCATCGCTTGGCGATCATCTAAGACATGTTCTAATACATGATTGCAAAATATCACATCAAAAAAATCGTTCTCAAATGGAATATCACATATATCTGCGTGAACATCAGCCAAAGGGGATGATAAATCCATAGTGAAATATTCAATGTTTTGCATTGATTTAAATCGAGGATAAAAACATTGTTCAGGTGCAATGTGCAATACCTTTAAATTGGAACTAAAAAAATCTGTTTCTTTTAGCAAGTACAGCCACATGATTCTATGCCGCTCAAGACTTAATGTTCCAGGTGAGAGGGCATTTTTGCGAGATTTTTGGTAACCATAAGGTAAGAAGGTCCTATACCCTTTTCCATCAATAGGATCTAAATACCTATTTCCAGAAAATACTCTTTTCGTGATTGGTAATAGATGAGTAGAGTATTGAATTAGCTTTTCTCTTGGAAAGAGTTTTAAAACTACAGAAACTAAATTTGGCATACTTATTCTGGAAAAGCGAATGATTTTTCCTCATCAGAAACGATTCCAAGCGCATCATAAATAAACTGAAATGTAGAAAGTAACACTGGTTTTCCTTTAACAACCGCTATATTATGTTCAAAATGTGCAGATGGAAGACCATCTTGAGTAGTTACTGTCCACTGATCGGAATGAAATACTACCTTTTCGGTTCCCATATTTACCATAGGCTCAATGGCTACAGTAAGGCCATCCTCAATCTTTTTTCCTGAACCTTGTCGGCCATAATTGGGTATCTGAGGATCTTCATGCATTTTTTTCCCAAGTCCGTGCCCTACTAATTCTCGAACAACTCCATACCCGTTGCTTTCACAATATTTTTGAATAGCAAATCCAATATCCCCAATGCGCTTACCTCGGACACATTGAGCGATACCTAGATATAAGGATTCTTTAGTTATTTTTAAAAGCTTTTTTGTTTCAGGTGATACATCTCCTACTTCAAAAGAGTATGCATGATCTCCGCAGTACCCTTGTAATACAACACCACAATCTACAGATACTACATCTCCATCCTTTAATGGTATATCATTGGGAATACCATGTACTACTTGTTCATTTGGGCTAATACAAAGGTTTTTCGGGAAACCATATAAGCCTAAAAATGCTGGGATTCCACCATGATCTTTTATAAATTCTGCTGCCAGTGTATCTAGAAAATTGGTAGTAACCCCGGGTTTAATCTCCTTTGCAAGCATTCCCAAAGTCTTGGAAACCAGCTGAGAAGCTTCTCTCATTAAAAGTATTTCTTCCCAAGTTTTTAAAATAATCATGATGTGTAATTCAAAATTTTACCAAAAAAGACCCTTTTTCTTGTCCTTTTTGAGTTTAGAATAAGCCAAAACCTCATTTCCACTAATACGAAATTCAATTTTTTCAGTAAGAATTCGGTAAATTTCTCCCCAGCCTGGAAAACCTCCTAAATTTCTATCATCAATAAAAATATCGGCATCTATCTTTCGGCTTTGGGTTTCATTATTAAATATTTCACCTTCAAAACTAGAATTTACCGCATAAAAGCTAATTCCGTTTTTTTCGCAGAAATCAATTGCCTCATGTAATTGAGGCCCTGCTCTATAGGTCCATAAGATTAATCTATAGCCTTCACTTTGAAGTTTTTTTAAGGTATCGAACGCGAAAGTCATAGGCTTACCTATATTGGGATATGCATCCTCTACGATGGTTCCATCAAAATCGATAGCTAATTTTTTACTGTTAATGTTCATGCCTTAAAGATTATATTTCCTGTCATTTCTTTTGGAATTTCAATACTCATAGCGTTTAAAATAGAGGGTGCGATATCCCCTAGTTTACCATCTACCACCTTAAAGGTACTATTCTTATGTGCTATAATAAGAGGAACTTTATTAGTGGAATGCTGGGTATTTGGGCTTCCATCTGGATTTTTCATAACATCAGAATTTCCGTGGTCAGCTAAAATACAGATAAGATAATCATTTTTTAAAGCTGTTTCAACCAATTCTCCTAAGCATGAATCCACCACTTCTGCAGCCTTTTGAGCAGCGGCAAAATCTCCGGTATGTCCTACCATGTCCGTATTGGCATAATTTAAACATATAAAATCTGCAGTTTTACCTTTTATTTCTGGCAATATAGAAGCAGTAATATCTCGAGCAGCCATTTCCGGGCATTTATCATAAGTAGCTACATTTTGTGGACTTTTTGCCAAAATTCTCCGTTCTCCATCAAAAACTTTTTCCCTACCACCTGAAAAGAAAAATGTCACGTGAGGATATTTTTCGGTTTCTGCAGTTCTTATTTGTGTTAGATTTTGATTTGAAATTACCTCTCCTAATGTGTTTTTTAGTACATCATCTTTGAAAATTGAATGCACATGCGTAAAAGTTTCATCATAGTATGTCATGGTAGTGAAATGCAAGTCTAAGGGTGTTAAATTATGATCTGGTATTGGCTTTTGAGTAAGTACTTCAGTTAATTGGCGCCCACGATCTGTACGGAAATTAAAGAAAACAACTGTATCCTTATCCTGAATTGTAGCAATTGGTTCGTCTTGATCATTACCATTTATTATTGCAGGAATAAACTCATCGGTACTTTTTTCAGCATAAAGTTTTTTTATTTCGGCTGGTATGTCTTTGGTATGAATACCTTCTGCATGAACAAGTGCGTTGTATGAGACAGCTACCCTATCCCATCTCTTATCCCTATCCATAGAAAAATATCTTCCGCATACAGTGGCTATCTTTGCACCATGTCGAGTGCAAAAGTCTTGAAGGTCTGTTATAAAATGGATTCCTGAATGAGGGTCACAATCTCTGCCATCCGTAAATGCATGGACAAATATATTTTTGATTCCATATTCATGTGCAGCTGAAATTATTGATTTAGCATGATCCCAATGGGAATGTATTCCACCATCGGACATGAGTCCCATGATATGAATCCTATCACCATTAATTTTAGCATTTTTAAAACTTTCGATCAGCTGCGGTTCCTTACCAAGTCGATTTTCCTTAACTGCAAGTCCTATTTTAACCAAATTCTGATATACTACTCTGCCCGCTCCTAAATTGGTATGCCCTACCTCACTGTTACCCATTTGTCCGTCTGGTAAACCAACAGCAAGACCACTAGCTTCTAAGGAAGCATGAGGAAATTTATTCCAAAGTCGATCAAAATTAGGTGTATTGGCAGCAGCAATGGCAGATATGTTTGGGTCTGGATTGATTCCCCATCCATCTAAAATCACTAGGATAGTCTGTAAAGACATACTGTTATATATAAAGTTATTAATGAATTATCTAGCGATATTTACTGAGCGAGTTTCTCGGATAACAGTTACTTTAACCTGTCCTGGATATGTCATTTCATTTTGAATTCTATCTGATATTTCATAAGATAAGCGTGCAGCGTCAGCATCAGAAACCTTAGCGCTTTCTACCATAACACGCAATTCTCTACCTGCCTGGATAGCATATGCACTGCTTACACCATCAAAACTTAGTGCAGTAGATTCCAAGTCCTTCAATCTCTGAATATAGCTTTCTAATACTTGTCTTCTAGCCCCGGGGCGAGCACCACTAATGGCATCAGCTACTTGAATTATAGGGGAAAGTAAAGAGGTCATTTCTACCTCATCATGGTGTGCTCCAATGGCGTTCACTACCTCCGGATTTTCACCATATTTTTCAGCCCATTGCATACCAAGCAGAGCGTGAGGTAACTCTGATTCCTGTTCTGGAACTTTACCAATATCATGTAAAAGGCCTGCTCTTTTTGCTAATTTTACATTAAGTCCCAGTTCAGCAGCCATAGTAGCAGCTATATTGGCAACTTCCCGGGAGTGTTGTAGCAAATTCTGGCCATATGAACTTCTGTATTTCATTCTACCGACAAGTCGAACCAATTCAGAATGAAGGCCATGAATTCCTAAATCTATAACCGTCCTTTTTCCTATTTCTAGGATTTCTTCATCAATTTGCTTTTTGGTTTTTTCTACTACATCTTCAATACGGCTTGGATGAATTCTTCCATCGGTAACTAAACGATGTAAGGATAGTCTTGCTATTTCTCTTCTTACAGGATCAAAACAACTTAATAGGATAGCCTCAGGTGTGTCGTCTACTATAATTTCAACCCCCGTAGCATGTTCAATAGCGCGGATATTTCTCCCATCACGACCAATAATTCTACCTTTAATTTCATCACTTTCAATATTAAACACTGAAACAGAATTTTCTACAGCGAGCTCTGTTCCGATTCTCTGAATGGTTTGAATAACAATTTTTTTAGCCTCAGTTTTAGCATTAAGGGTCGCTTCCTCCATGATTTGTTGAACCTGAGCCTGTGCCTTTGATTTTGCTTCGTTTTTGATACTTTCTACCAATTCAGCTTTCGCATCTTCAGCGGAATATTGAGAAACTTTTTCCAAAATGTTTATCTTTTTAGCTAAAGTTTCTTCTAGTTCAGCCATCTTTTTATCTAAAACTTCTTTCTTTCTAGCATTCTCCTCAAGATTTCTTTGAAGCTCTTTTTCAAGTTTACCGTTCTTGCTTAATTCATCATTAAGTTTCTGTTCCTTTTCTCTAATTCTTTTTTCGATTTCAGAAATCTTTCTATCTCGATTCTTAACATTTTCTTCATGCTCCGATTTCAGTTCAAGAAATTTTTCCTTGGCTTGAATATGCTTTTCTTTTCGAATGGCTTCTGCTTTCGTTTCTGCAGTTTCTATGATTTGTTTTGCTTTTAAATTGGCATCTTCTAAAAGCTTTTTTGATTCATTCCCCAGATTTTTTTTCCCTAAATAATAGCTCACCCCTACGACTATACAAGCCAAGAGTGCTATTATTAAAATGATGTAATTCGTATCCATTTATTTTTCATGATTTTATACAAATAAAGCCTGTTTTGGCAGGTTCAGAATAAACTCCGAAAAACACGATTTGGGCTGAGCCAATGCGTTTGTAATCCTGCTAAAAGAAGCAGGCACGCCATTCGCATAGCAATTACCCGGTACTAATTTAGCGTTGAGTTTACCTAAATGTGTTGCACAAAACAGGCAGAAGGTTGTCACCTAAGTGACTATAATGAGTTGGAAATTGATGCAATTTCCTGCTGAATTAAGTTTAAATCTTCTTTGGATCTTTTCTCAAAATTTTCTAATTTGGATGCTAATTCTATGCATACCATACTTAGAGAATCTTGCTTATCCCTTACAGCAAAGTTTTTTTCCATATTAGCAATCATATCTTCTATTAACTTTCCAGCCCTACGAATAGCCTCTTCGTCATCCGGGCGGACTTGTAAAGGATATTGCCTACCGGCGATAGGGATAGTTATATTTCTGACACTCATAATTGCTCATTGGAATGCAACTCTTCTATACAGGCATCCAGATCTTTAATTAATTTGTTTATTTGCCGCTTCATAAGAGGTGTATGTGACGAATCACCCTCCAACACCCTTGTCATCTTCAATAATCGGCAGTTTTCTTCCAATTCTTTATTTTTTATTTCCAGCTCACTTTTCTCCTTCAAAAGTTTTTGATACTCTTCCTCATATTTGTTCTGTTTAAATTGAGAATTTGCTAATTCTGTTTTTAAAGATTGAACCTTTTTATGAACCGATTTTAACTGGTCCAGTATATCCTGTATCAAAAGTAGTTTTGTTTAACAATTTACAAATTTATTAAAAATAAAAGTAAGGAAATAAAAAATGCTGAAAAGTTATTTTCAGCATAGTTTTACATTTTTTGTACCTTTTATTCAAATTTTAAAACAAAGAATATGGCGCGGGTTTGTGCGGAATTTAATGCTTTAGTCCAATAAGGGGCCGTTTCAGGTTTATCTGCAACCAGTTCATTATTTATGATAAAAGTTCCTCGAACACCAGGAGTAAGTTTGAATTTACCTAAGTAAAACTGTACACCAGCTTCGGCTGACCATCCAAAATTGTGCGTAGTATTTCGCCAAACACCTTGAAAATTATCTTCTGTATTTTTAGCATTGCTTTGAAGATTTACAATGTAATTCACTCCGGTAGCCAAATAGGGACGGCTATTAAACCATCTATCACCATGTAATTCTATCAGAACTGGAATATCCACTAATGTATGTTTCACTTTACGAACTTTATTAGTTTCCGTAAGCGTTATAGGGGTAAACGGGGTATTATGTAGAGTGCCTTCTGAATATGCGCTGTTGGATTGAGTGTTAAAATATAAATCTCTTTCAAGAAATTGCATACCAGGTTCAATGCGTAAATCAAAATAATCATTTATTCTCATTTTTCCAATGAGTCCTGCCCCGAAACCATAGGTATCACGAGATGTTACAAGATTGGCGTTATCCTTAACTCCAAATTTTTCATCTTGTACAAGCCGATATCCTACCCTATTTCCACCTAAAAAGAACCCCCATGAAAAATTTTGTTCATCAAAGCTTTCTAATTTAGTCTGACGATTTCTCGTACGAAATTGGGCATCCACAAGGGTGGATAAACAAACAGAACATCCTAAAAGTAGGCTATACGTTACAGATTTTATTTTCATTTACGCGCAATATAAATAGTTGCAATTCCCATACTTAGCTTATGGATGCTTACTGAATTAAAACCGCAATTTAGCAAAATTTGTTTCATTTGATCTCCATAAGGAAAAATAGTCACGGAATCCGGTAAATAAGTATAAGCTCTATTGTCTTTGCTGATAAGTGCACCAATTTTTGGAAGTATATTTTTGAAATAAAATAAATAAAAAGGTCTAAGTGGACCTTCAACTTGGGAAAATTCCAAAATGTACATTTTCTTACCATTAACTAACACACGCTTCATTTCACGCAGGCCTTTTTCTAAATTTTCAAAATTCCTTGCACCAAATGAAACTGTAACGGAATCAAAAGAATTATCTTCAAAAGGTAAATTTTCTGCATCGCCTTTAAGTAACTTAACTCTTTCACTAAGTTTAAGTTTGTTTACCTTATGGTCAGCAATAGATAGCATTCCTTGGCTAAGATCCAGTCCCGTAATTTCTGCAGGTATAGATTGTGCCAACTCGATAGCAAGATCTCCCGTACCAGTAGCTATATCAAGAATTGTATTAGGAGCGTCTTTTTGAATCATCTTGACCAATTTTTTTCTCCATAAAACATCAATTTTTAGAGATAAAATCCGGTTCAGTTTATCATATTGGGGAGCAATATTATCAAACATATCTTCCACTTCCACTTTTTTTCCCTCTCCCGTACCATATGGAGTTACTTGTTTCATTGCTTACAATTTATAATTATCGTGGTAAAATTGAAGGAAATCTTCTTTTCTGAATATTTTCTTTCTAGTTTCCACTTTTTGAATATTTTTAATAACCTTATCTAAGGGTTCATTTACATTGAAATAAAAATCCTCAGTATACAATTGATTAAATCTTTCAGCTCCACCATAGTATTTTTTTCCATCGATATCTATCGTACTTTGAGTAGCAAGTAAAGAATCTTTATTAAGGTTATAGCCATAATACTGTGTATAAATGAAATAATCTTTTTTCGCAATATTGAGTAGACCTCTATCTTTTTTAACTGTGATGGCTGTATCTAAAATAAGTGATTTCTTAGCATCGTAAGTTTGAATTTTATTTGAGCCTTTATTCAGTGTAACGGCTAAAGATTCACCAGGACCAATAATTTTTTCCTGATCTTCATTAACTTTGATATAATATATAGTATTGGTAGGATTATCTGCCAAATAAACATCTTGTTTTTGAAGAAAATAAAAATAAATACCAAAGGAAATACCCATGCTGGCAATGGCAAAAAATAATCCTTTGATGGCAGGTGACATTTTCATTTATACAAAATTACAGTAATATCGCAATACTAATAGGCTTTTGTGTAATTTTGTTAAAAATTTTTGAATGATTCATGCTGTCATTACGGGTTCAGGAAGTTACTTACCAGAGGTAGTAGTAGGAAAGGAAGATTTTTCCAAATCCAAATTTTATGATGAGAATAATAAAAAAATAGATCGACCCAATGATGAGATTTTCGAAAAATTTGTTGAAATAACGGAAATTAGGGAAAGGCGCTACATTCGGGAGGATCAAGATAACCTTAGTATTGCCTTCGAAGCTGCCAAAAGAGCTATTGAAGATTCCAAAGTAAATCCTGAGGAATTAGATTATATCATTTTCGCAAGTAATTACGGTAATGTAGGAAAGGATGGAGCGTCTGATTTTATGCCGAGTATGAGCGCACGGCTTAAACATCTTCTACAGATACAGAATAGAAAATGTATTGTATATGACATGATTTTCGGATGCCCTGGCTTTGTGGAAAGTCTAATACTTGCAAACACCTTAATGGGTGCTGGAAAAGCAAAAAAAATACTTATTGTAGGTAGTGAAACATTATCCAGAGTATCAGATCCTTATGATAGGAATAGTATGATATTTTCAGATGGTGCTGGTGCAGTAGTTGTAGAAACTATAGAGCAGAATGTTGGTTTTATTTCAAGTGAGACAGTATGTGATAACTACCAGGAGATTAATTATTTAGTGAACGAAACCTCACTCAATACTGAAAGTGGAAGTTCACAGAAATATATCCATATGGCAGGAAGGAAAATTTATGAATATGCACTTAAAAATGTGCCAGATGCTATGAAACTGACCTTAGATAATGCGGGTTATCATTTAAAAGATGTCAACAAGATTTTAATTCATCAAGCAAATGCTAAGATGGATTACGCTATTGTAAATCGGCTGTTTAAACTTTATGATATGCCTTTAGAGAATCATGACATCAGCCCCATGACTATCCAATTTTTAGGTAATAGTTCAGTAGCAACGGTTCCTACATTATATGATTTATTAGTTAAAAATCAACTCCCTCCTCACCAATTAAAAACCGGAGATTTAATTATGTTTGCTTCAGTAGGAGCAAGTATGCACATTAACAGCGCCTTATATAGGATGCCATAAACATGGAAACATATAAATATATAATACTCATAGTAATACTTGCTATTGAATATTATTTTTACCAAGCCCTTCGGCTGGTACTTGCAAATCCTAATTCTAAAATTATATATTTGGTTATTAGTGGTCTGCTTTTCTTAACTTTTGGTTATCTCTTACTGACTTTTGATAGACACTCCAGAGTTCAAATACCGATGCAAATATTGGCAGTCTTATTTTCAGCCTTTATTCTGCCAAAATTATTGACTGTTATATTTTTACTTATTGAAGATATCTTTCGTTTATTTCAGTTTGGATTTTCCGCTATTACAAAAGCAGAAACTGAATTTCCAGGCAGACGCAAGTTTTTCTCTCAAATAGGATTGACTCTTACAGCATTAACCTCTTTATTAGTGTTAGACGGTGTAATTTTTGGGAGATTCAGGTGGCGCGTAAGGAAATTAAGCTTAAAATTACCTAATTTACCGAGCTCTTTTGATGGGTTTAAAATCATTCAAATAAGTGATGTCCACAGTGGCTCTTTCTCCAATCCATCTGCCTTTGATAAAGCCATTCATTTGATAACTCAGGAAAAAGCTGACCTAATTTTGTTCACAGGTGATATGGTAAATTCTTATGCAGATGAGTTTAAAGGTTTTATACCAGCATTTCAAAAGTTAACTGCACCATATGGTCAGTTCTCTGTATTGGGGAATCATGATTATGGAATTTATGGAAATTTTACTTCTGAAAAGGAAAGAGCAGAAAATCTTATAAAATTGATTCAATTTGAAAAAGATGCAGGATTTACCATGTTACGAAATGAACATGTTGAAATTAAACGAGGGAATGAAAGTATTTATGTAGTAGGCGTAGAAAATTGGGGAATAAAACCCTTTCCACAATATGGCGATTTAGATAAAGCTATCCAAGGTATTCAAGCAGATGCTATAAAAGTTTTAATGAGCCATGATCCTTCACATTTTGATGCGATAGTTAAGCATCATCCAGTACCTATTCAGCTTACATTATCCGGCCACACCCATGGTATGCAGTTTGGGATAGATCTCAAGAATTTTAGATGGTCTCCTGTACAATATAAATATCCTAAGTGGGCAGATTTATATCAATCTTTAGGCAAATATCTTTATGTTAACCGAGGATTTGGTGTTCTAGGATTTCCAGGCAGGATTGGAATGGACCCTGAAATTACCCTAATTACATTAAAACAAAAAAAGCCTTAATTAAGGCTTTTTTAAATGTAATATCATATCATTAACTATATCTGGCAATTGATATTTTAGCTTTAGTCCCCAGTCTTTCTGTGCAGGAGTATCATCTATACTGGATGGCCAAGAATCTGCTATTGCCTGCCTAAAATCCGGCTCATATGTTATGGTGAAATCCGGAAAATGCTTTTTAATTTCGTTTGCTATTTCTTTAGGAGTAAATGATACTCCTCCTAAATTATAAGAACCTCTAACGCTAATTGCATTCGGGTCGGCAGACATAAGAGCTAATGTGGCTTCTATAGCATCATCCATATACATCATAGGAAGTGCAGTATACTCTGTAAGAAAACATTTATACAATTGATTTTTAATAGCATGATGAAATATTTCTACAGCATAATCTGTAGTGCCTCCACCTGCGGGTGCTTTCCAGCTGATAAGACCAGGAAATCGTAAACTTCTAACGTCTACACTGTATGCGTCATGATAATGACGGCATAATTCCTCCCCTGCCAATTTCGTAATGCCATAAACACTTTCAGGATGAAGTACTGAATCCTGAGATACATTATGTTTGGGAATTCCTTTACCAAATACAGCTATACTACTTGGCCAAAAAATTCTTTCTATTTTTTTGGCTTTAGCTTTCTCCAACAAAAATAATAAAGGATTTAGGTTAAGATTTTTAGCTAAAAGCGGTTTTTTTTCCGATGTTCCAGATAATAGAGAAACAAGGTGGTATACGGTGGTAATTTTGTTATCCTCTAAGATTCTTTCAAAATTACTTTCATCTAAAACATTGAGTTGAAGCTCGTGGATACCATCCCTAATAGTATTTTCAAATTTTACATCGCTACAAAAAATATTATCAGCTCCATATTTTTTTGCCAATGCTTCAGACAGGTCTGTTCCTATCTGACCACCACCGCCAGTTATGAGTATTCTTTCAGTGGTTTTCGTTTCAGGTCCTATTGTATTCAATTATACGTTATTTGTCTGTAAGTATTCATCTATTATGCTAAGAGCTTCTGCTTCATTCTTAAGCGGAAATTTTACTCTAAGTGTAGTACTTGTAGGAGTAGTAAGAAATCCTAAATATGAATTTTCTACTTCCGCTGTAATACTTGCTGTTTCTAATTTTGATTTTATTAAAGAAGCTTCCTGCGAAACTTCAGTCTGGAAAACTTCTACTAAAGTTTCCAGTATTTCTGAGTCGGATTGATTTGACATAATATTATTTTTTTAATTCGTTTAAAGTCTCGTCCAATGCATTTATCAGCATTGTTATTTCATTTTTTCCTACAATCATTTGAGGACGGAACCGGATGGAGTGTGTTCCACATCCTAATATAATTATATCTTTTTCATACATTTTAGCTACTACTTTGTTCCGAAGATCTTCCGAAACCATATCAAAAGCACATAAAAGGCCTTTACCTCTAGCAGCTTGCATTATATCGGAGTGCTTATTTTGTAATAATTCCAGTTCTGATAGTAAATACGCTCCAGTGTTTTTGGCATTTTCAACTAAATTTTCTTTTTCATAGATTTCTAATATAAGCATTAGACGCATCATATCTAGGAAATTACCTCCGAAAGTTGAGTTAATTCTAGAGCTTTCTTTAAATACATTATCTGGTACAAGATCTAGTTTAGATTTATTTGCTAAAAATCCACAAACTTGAGTCTTTTTCCCAAAACTCATTAGATCTGGTATCACATCATAATGCTGAAAACACCACATTTTACCTGTAATTCCCATACCAGTTTGAACCTCATCAAAAATTAAAAGAATGTCATTTTCATCACATATTTTCCGTAAGGTTTCCAAAAATTCTTTCCGGAAGTGGTTATCTCCACCTTCTGCCTGGATAGGTTCTATGATGATACTGGCTACCCTATCCTTATGAAGAGATATGGCATCCATAATTTCTTGAACAGCCCGATCCTCAGCTGTTATAGTCTGTGCAAGATTTTCATCTTGCATTGGAAATTTAATTTTTGGAGTTTGTATTCTAGGCCAATCAAATTTTGGAAACAGCATATGTTTTCTAGGATCTGCTGTATTGGTTAGGCTTAAAGTATAGCCACTCCTACCATGAAAAGCCTGGGAAAAATGAATACAGATATCAGCTTCTGTTCTGCTTCCTGCTGAGAAATTTCGTTTTGTTTTCCAATCGAAAGCTGCTTTCATAGCGTTTTCTACCGCTAAAGCACCGCCTTCAACAAAAAATACATATTGAAGTTCATCTGGAATGGCCACGCGGGAAAAAACCTCCATAAAATTAGAAAGTTCTTCTGGATAGACATCGGAAATGGTAGGTTTACATGTTGATAATTCTCCCAACCATGCAGCATGTTCTTTTATATAAGGATGATTATATCCTACAGATGCAGAAGCATACATAGAAAACATATCTAAATATTGTTTTCCTGAAAACCGATCTACAATAAAATTACCTGTACTCTTTCGCATATCCATCACAAAGTCAAAACCATCTGCGAGCATATGTTTGCCTAATTTATTCTTCATTTGTGAAGAAGAAATGGACTTTGGTATATCTGAATGCATAATTTAAATAGTAAATTTAATTCCTTGTGCTAAAGGAAGTTGTGTTGAATAATTTATTGTGTTTGTTTGTCTCCTCATGTAGAATTTCCATACATCGGATCCTGATTCTCTTCCTCCACCGGTGTCTTTTTCGCCACCAAATGCGCCGCCAATCTCTGCACCTGATGTCCCAATATTTACATTAGCAATTCCGCAATCTGACCCATTGGAACTTAAAAATAGTTCAGTTTGTCTCAAATTATTACTAAATATTGAAGAACTTAAGCCTTGAGGAACATCATTTTGCATGGCTATAGCTTCTTGAATGGTACTGTATTTCATCACATATAAGATGGGCGCAAATGTCTCATGCTGTACGATTTCCCACTTATTTTCCGCTTCAACTACTGTAGGTGTTACATAGCTTCCCTTTTCTAAGCCATCAATAGTGATTTTCCCACCCTTAATAATAAAGTGGGCTGATTGTTCTTCACATTCTTGAATAGCTTTACAGTATTGTTCTACTGCATTATTGTCTATTAAGGGACCAATGTGATTTTTTTCATCTAAAGGATTACCAATCTTTATCTGGGCATATGCTCCTTTTAGAGAAGTAATAAAGGAATCATAAATATCTTCATGTATTATAAGTCTTCTGGTACTCGTGCATCGTTGTCCTGCTGTTCCTACTGCTCCAAAAACTGAGGCTACTATCGCCATATTAATATCAGCATCTTCGGTAATTATTATAGCGTTATTGCCACCTAACTCTAAAATACATTTTCCAAATCTTTGCGCTACCAATTGATTTACCGTTCTTCCCACAGCGGTGGACCCAGTAAAAGAAAGTAACTGAACTCTTTTATCTTGTGCTAAAATTTGCCCAATATCGCCTTTTCCTGTAATGAGATTGGAAATTCCGGGAGGGCAATTATTAGCTTTAAAAACTTTTTCGGCAATTTTTTGACATACTAATGCACAGAGGGGCGTTTTTTCAGAGCCTTTCCAGATACAGACGTTTCCACAAACCCATGCTAAGGCTGCGTTCCAACTCCAAACAGCTACAGGAAAATTGAATGCACTAATAATTCCCACTATTCCTATAGGATGGTATTGCTCATACATTCTATGAGAAGGTCGCTCCGAATGCATAGTATATCCATGTAACTGTCGGCTAAGACCTACGGCAAAATCACAGATATCAATCATTTCCTGTACTTCACCTAATCCTTCCTGTAAAGATTTACCCATTTCCAAGGAAACTAATTTTCCTAAATAATCCTTTTTCTCTCGAATAGCATTCCCAATTTGCCGGACAATCTCACCCCGCTGAGGTGCTGGAACATTTTTCCAATGCAAAAATGCTTTTTGGGCAGTAGTAAGAATGTTTTCAACATCTTGTTCAGTTGAAGCGATAATTGTGGCTATAGAAGAACCATCAATTGGGGTAGTAGAATCTATTTTCTCACCACTGGAATACCAGGAAACACCATCTGATGTGCCCTTATTTATCTGATCAATTTCTAAGTTTTGAAGTATATCAGAATGTAGTAATGGCATATTTTTAATTTTGACTAAAATAAATAAATTATTCTATGAATACTAATGTTTAGACGAATATCTTTCGAAAGCTTTGAATTTAAAGTAACTAAAAAGTGCTAATATTATGAATATTACGAGACTTGCCTTGATCCAAAATGGAACAGGAATAGGATCTCCTTTTGCGTATGAATGAAGACCAGCAAGGTAATAATTAACTCCTACATAAGTCATTATCACTGTGCTAATTGTAAACATAGTTGCAACATGATAGGCCCATCTGCCACGAAGCCCAGGAACTAAACGCATATGAAGAACAAATGCATAAACGATAACACTTATGAAGGCCCAAGTTTCCTTTGGATCCCAGCTCCAATAGCGACCCCAAGATTCATTTGCCCATATTCCCCCCATAAAAGTACCTACAGTAAGAAAAAATAATCCTACTGTTAAAGCCATTTCAGAAACAATAGTTAGTATTTTGATTGAATTATTCTTTCTTAGTTCATACATTTTAGGACTTGCTATAATTCCAAAAAGCAAAACAATCATTGCAATAACCATGGAAAAACCAAAGAACCCATAACTTCCTGCAATTATAGCCACATGGATAATTAACCAATACGATTTTAATACAGGAACTAAAGGTGTGATCTGAGGATCTAGAGCGGATCCACCATGAGCCATTCCCATCATAGCTACTGCTACCATAAAACCTGCAGCTGGTATTAAAGCTGTAGGATAATTTGTTATTTTTTTGTTTTTTCCTTTTGAAATTGAATCTACCTTAGTTCGGAATAAAAAATAAAATAATAAACCTACCAATATACCTATCCAAGAGATAAATATAATAGCCTCATAACCATTACTCCATGGTGCATGACCGGAAACATACCATCTCCCTGCAAGTCCTAAAAATTGCGCTATAAATCCTAGGCAACTTATTCCTAAAATAACAGTAATAAGTGTATTAAGCCACTGTTTTTCATAAAACAATGCAATGAAGGATAATGCTGTAAGTATACTTCCAAGAATACTATAAAAAATAAGTAGTTTAAAATTTATATCTACTTTATTCATAAGTATTTCCGCTTTTACCTTATCTGGTGACGGTAATACGTCTTTTCCCCATTTTTGTTGGTATGCTTTTACTTTCTCTAGTTCTGCATCTGCATTCGCCCAATTACCCGTTTTAGTAGCCTCCATTACTGAAGCTAAATAAGGTCCTAGAATAGCTTGAGCTTCTTCATCAGGTTCTATTTTAGCATTTAACCATGAATTCCAGCGATGATTCACATCATTTTTTACCGGAATTGCACGAAGGAATTGGCCAATAAAAAATTCATTAAAAATTTGAACCTTTTCATTTAAACTGATGATATTGGTATCCTCATTCGTTTGGTTTGCAGGTTTTTTTCTGAACGCTTCCTTAAATTCTTTTTCAAATACAAAGTAAATTTGCCCATCCTGTGCAGTAGGGAAAAGATTGATAAGACTGGTGTAGCCTTTTTCATTAATTTTAGCTTTTTTTCGAACAAATTCCCCTGCTTTTTCATTAACAAAAATAATAGGAACAGCTGCCCAACTAGGTGTATCAATATTCATACTTAGAAACCATTGGTTGGCATCCATAGTATTACCATTTCCGTCTTTTAAAACATCAGATTTATATAGTTTTTTAAGTATCTCCGTAGCTTGCGTATTTACGGGGATAATTCTTCCTTCTACATTCTGGACTAAAAGACTTCCAAATTTTTCCGCATGCTCTTTTGGTATTTTGTTGTTCGCCACGATGGTTGCGATAGCAACCTCTTGGATTTTGGTTGGTGAGGAGGTGGGAGCAGCCTGAGAATCTACTGCATGTAGATGTGCATCTTGAGTGGAAGCGGTTTTCCCGTCTATTTTACCATGCATATCTATTTGAGAGGATGATTGAGCAGAAAGTGTACCCGAAAGAATACCTAAACCAAGTATGAAAAGTATACATTGGGCAGCCATAGTTTTTGAAACTATTTTAATCAAATTATAAAAATGCGAACCTTTCCAAAATAGACTTACAAACATTCCCGTAAATAGAAAGAAATAGCCTAAATAGGTAATATGAGTTCCCCAAAAATCATGATTTACCGAAAGTATCGTTCCTGTTTGATCCGGGAAAAAGCTTGCTTGAAAAAAGCGGTATCCCTTATAATCTAATACATTGTTCATAAATATTTTGGTGGGAGTTGCTTTTCCTTCATCAATGATAGATACATGGCTCTCATAGGCACTCGGAGAATTACTACCAGGGTAATTTTGCATAATGAAATTATCCAACCTTAAGGCAAATGGTGCTTTTACGACTTTAGGTCCGAAACCAAAAATCATATTATATCCATCCAAAGAAATTTGTTTATATAAATTAGGATTTCCTTTTTCTACTGGCAAAACCAGATACTGAACACTTTTAGGACCTTGAATTTTAATTTTTAATAAGTCGGCCCTATCTTTATCTTTTTTCTTATCTCCCTCTATTGCCTGAAGATTTCCCTTTACAATACCATTAGGGACTACCATTTTAATATTACCTATTGTATATAAACTCCTCAATTGTAAAGGACTGAACATTCCAGGGGTAACCTTTCCTTTTTCTTGCGTAGCCATTACCATATAATCTGCAGCTTGAGGAACAGATATTTGCAAAGAAGAAGTTTCGGGATTTTTTATTATGTTAATTCCTCCATCAATATTTTTATTATATGAAACTAAAATATTATTGATGTTTTTGCTCTCACCTGGAAGTAAATAATAATTTTCTCTACCAGATTCGCCAGCAATAACGAAATGAAGATATTCTTTCTGGCGGCCAGAAGTATATAAGCTGTCTTTTTTCCTTTGGATAAAATCTACTGTAGAAACTTTAATTTCATCTTCATTAAATACAAAAGTTCCCTTTAAATCTTTAGTAAGCGGGGATAAAATGTATGGAATCTCCTGGTAGCCCTTTCTATCGCCATCTTTCTCAATTTGTGCTTTAAAATAAAATTTATCTGTAAATATTTCACTTGTTTGGTCGCCTTCAGCAATTTTCATTACACCTTCAAAACCAAAATATCGTGTAACCGCTCCACCTATAAAAATTAATATAAATGATAGATGAAATACCAGAGTAGGCCATTTTTCTTTTCTTAGTAGGCGATACCGGAAAATATTAGCAATAAAATTTAATATCAAAAAAAGCATAAGAAACTCAAACCATCTAGCCTCATATATAGTAGCTTTAGCTGCGGGAGTTCCATAATTATTTTCTACAAATGTGGCGTATCCCATGGAAAAAGCATATACTAAAAGGAGTACGGCCATCATTTTAGTAGAAACTAAAAAATCAAAAAATCTTTTCATTTATATATTTAATCACAGCAAAAATAATCATTGATGAATGAATAGAGATAATTAATGTAAATTTTAATAGTGATTTTAATATGGTTCTGGGAAGACAATAACTTTTGGGTTATTTTTGTAGCAAGATGAACAAAGGCGAACCCAAAATAAAAAAACAAAAAGAAATTCCGCAATTATCTAAAAAATTCTTTCATAAATGGAGGGTATTTTTTGGGGTCTTGTGTTTCTTACTTTCCATAATATCCAGTATATCTTTTATTTCCTTTATTAAAAATTGGAAAGCAGACCAAAGTCAAGCAGGACAGTTTCTTGATAGAAGTCTAAGTTCCACCAATATTTTTGGAAAAATAGGAGATTGGCTTGGAAATGTTTTTGTACTTAAAAGTTTTGGAATTTCAGCACTTATTTTATCGTTTTTATTATTTTTTCTAAGTACTGTGATTTTTCGCAAGAAAATATTTAAACCCTGGAAAACAATAGGACATTCCATATTTTTTCTTTGTTGGACTCCCATCTTGCTCGGTGGAATCTTCGGAGGCTCAGGAACCTTACCCGGAGTTTATGGGTACCAAATGGCAGATTTTTTAGGTCATGTAATAGGAAATGTAGGTCTTTGGTTAATCATTCTTAGCAGTATAATTTTGTATTTTATACTTGAATTTAATGTTAGGCCTGATGCTATCAAAGAAAGAATAAAAACTATAAAATCCAATATTAAAAAGGTTGATAGTAATGAAGATACTTCAAGCTTACCTAATAACGATATTGGAGATATAGATTCTACCCAAAATAATGAGTCAAAATTATCAAATCAAACTCAACCCATACAACCTATACCTATACAGGAATATAGAGGTAATGATCAACAGGTAATCCAAAAAGTAGAACCTATTCTTACTCCAAGCCAACAACGCATTTCAGAAAAGTCTGATCAAGTAGTAAGTGAAACTCCCACCAATACCATAGAATTATCTACTCAATCTACTCCAGACACAGAATCATCAGAAAAACATTCTGAGGTTCAAGTAAGTATTACTCCCCAATCCAATGATAAGACTTTTGATTTAAAAATTGAAACTCCAGTAGAGGATCCTGAAGAATCCTCAAGCGTACCACTTAAAACATCATCAGATACTCAAACCACTGATTCTACGCTACCCGTAAGTACCCCCAGTGCCTACGACGATGGAGAATCCAAAGCAGCTGCTCTCGTTCAAAAATATGGTGAGTATGATCCAAAATTGGATTTGAATCAATTTAAAATGCCGAATACCACCTTATTAAAGGATTATGGCAATACAGAAATAACTATAGAGAGGGGTGAACTTGAAGAAAATAAGAATAAAATTGTATCCTTATTACAAACTTTCAATGTAAATATTTCTGAGATAAAAGCGGCGGTAGGTCCCACCATAATTTTATATGAAATAATACCGGAAGCAGGGACTCGTGTGGCAACTATAAAAAATTTGCAGGATGATATAGCCTTAAATCTTTCTGCATTGGGTATTAGAATCATAGCACCTATGCCTGGAAAGGGCACTATAGGAATAGAAGTACCAAGAAAAAATCCAATCCTAGTACCTATGAAACAGATTTTGGAATCTCCAAAATTTAAGAATTCCGGGATGGAACTTCCTATAGCTTTTGGACGAACTATTACTAATGATGTTTTTATGGCAGATCTTACCAAAATGCCACACCTTCTGATGGCAGGTGCAACAGGCCAAGGAAAATCTGTGGGAATTAATGTGATATTAGCTTCTTTATTATTTAGTAAACACCCGAGTGAGGTAAAATTTATAATGGTAGATCCGAAAATGGTGGAACTTTCACTTTTCAGCAAAATTGAAAGGCATTATTTGGCCAAATTACCGGATACCCAAGATGCAATAATTACAGATCCTAAAAAGGTAATTGCTACGCTTAATTCACTTTGTGTAGAAATGGAAGATCGGTATGCACTTCTTCTTGCTGCATTTTGTAAAAATATTACAGAATACAATACGAAATTTAAACAAAGAAAATTGAATCCAGAAAACGGACATCGTTTTATGCCATATCTGGTACTGGTGGTAGATGAATATGCAGATCTTGTCATGACGGCCGGTAGAGAAATAGAACAACCGATAGCAAGACTTGCTCAAAAAGCGAGAGCGATAGGAATACATCTTATCATTGCTACCCAAAGGCCATCCGTAAATATTATTACTGGAGTGATTAAAGCAAATTTCCCTGCAAGAGTAGCATTTAGAGTAACCAATAACACAGACAGCCGAACCATTTTAGATGCAAGTGGCGCAAAAGATTTAATAGGACGCGGAGACATGTTGTTTTCCAATGGGAATGATCTTATTCGCTTACAATGCGCATTTATTGACACGCCAGAAGTGGAAAGATTGGCAGATTTTATCGGTGAACAAAAAGGCTATTCAGGTGCGTATGAACTCCCTGAAGTGGAATCTACGGGAAGTGCCAGTAATTCTAATGGGGTGGATCCGAATGAAAGAGATCCCCTCTTTGCTGAAGCGGCTAGGATTGTGGTAGGCTCACAGCAGGGCAGCACCAGTATGCTTCAGCGTCAGTTGAAATTAGGTTATAATAGAGCAGGTAGAATTATGGATCAATTAGAAACATTTGGTGTAGTAGGAGCTTTTAATGGTGCAAAAGCAAGGGAGGTTCAATTTTCAGACCTTCAATCGCTGGAACAGTTTTTGGAAAGTATACCGAATTAAATATATCAAATATGATTATTATTAAGAAAGGAATATCGGCATTTGGTTTGGCAATTGCGCTGTTTCCTAATGTTGCTTCAGCTCAAAAAAGTGATGCTAAATCGAAACAACTGTTAGAAGAGGTAAAATCTTATTATAATTCCAACGCAAATAATTATTTTAAATTCAGTTTTGGTTCTGGTACAGGGACTTCATTAAGATCTCAGCCAGGAATATTTTATTCTAGCGGAGCCAAGTACAGACTAAAAATAATGGGTATTGAGCAGATATATGACGGAAATAAAATTTACAATATTTCACAAAACGACTCTGAAATTACTATCGCAAAACCAAGTCCAGGATCAGCACTATTCTCCCCTATCAATTATCTTAATACTTATTCTAAAGAATACAATCTTTCTTATGACGGAAAGAAATCTGTAAATGGTATTCAGGCTGATGTTGTAAAGCTAACTCCCGTAAAATCTAATGGTATTGCTGCGGTATACTTGTATATAAATTCAGCGGCAAAACAAATGGTAAAACTGGAACAATATGCTACTAATAAAAATCTTTCAATAATTAGCATAACACAATTTATCCCGAACCAAAAATTAGATCCAGGAATGTTTGTGTTTTCTAAATCAAAATATAAGAATTACATAATTACAGAATTGTAAAAATCATCCGCCAAAGCTTGGCGGATTTTTTATATTTGCACCACATGAAAAAACTGGATATATATCTCATCAAATTATTTTTTGGTCCCTTTTTTTTCGTGTTTTCTGTACTATTTTTTATTTTTTTAATGAATATTGTATTCCTTCAATTGGATCAATATTTACAAAAAGGCCTTAATGCCTTTCAAATCTTAAAAGTTTTATATTATACGAGTCCTACTGTTGTTTCATTGGTGCTTCCATTGACCGTGTTATTATCCTCTATAATGGTGTTTGGAGGCTTAGGTGAAAGATATGAACTTGCCGCAATGCGTGCTGCCGGTATTAGTTTAGTACGCATTATGCAGCCCTTATTTTTTACCAGTATATTTTTGGGACTGATATTATTTTTGTTTAGTAATAATGTGATCCCCGATTTTCAAAAAAAGGGAAAGAACATGTTCAATGACATACTCACCCAGTCGCCCACCTTAAACTTTAGCCCAGGAAGATTTATTCATGAATTGGAAGGGTATAGAATTAAGTTTAATAAAAAGTCTGGTGTTAACGGCGAAAATCTTACAGGAGTATATATTATTCAGGATGCATCTACTTTTCAACCTCAAAAAACGATTTATGCTGAAAAAGGGCTCTTGAAACCAGGCTCCAATCCCTTATTTCTTCATATCCGCCTCTTTAATGGAACTATTTTCGAGGAAACTAACACGTATGATATTAACCGACAAAACAGGCAGGAGGATAGGATGATAAAGTTTGGAACTTTGGATTATTTTTTTGATGTGTCGAAATTGTATGAGAAACAACTAGAATCGCAAACTAACACAGATAATTACACCTTCAAAACCTTTCCAGAGTTATCTAAAACTATACGAGAAACATCGCAAAAAAACTTAGAGGAAATGCAGCGTCTTAGTAAAGATGCTGTAAATATGAACCTCCCGTATATAAGTTTGTTAAAGGATGGTAAAATTAAGGTATCACCAATGGAATTGAAACCAAAGGAAAAACTAGTAACACAAAAAAAAGAACTTGAACTTACAGAACTCGAGGCGATAGCCCAATTAAAAGGTGCCTTAATTTCAGATGGTATTAATGAAGGTTATGTGCATGGAATTCAAAGTAATTTTGCTAAAATGGTAATGTATCAGCAGCGTATACTATCTTATCCTGTAACATTATTATTGTTTTTTATCATCGGAGCTAGCCTTGGATCTATCATTAGAAAAGGTGGTTTGGGAGTTCCTGTAATTATAGCAGTAATACTCTTTATTTTATTCTTTGTGATGAATCTTACTGTTGAAAATTTAAGTTGGAGTGGCACATTGGAGCCTTATTTTGCCACCTGGATTCCAAATTTGGTGTTGCTTCCTCTCAGCATCATTTTTACCAATCAGGCTTTGAAAAATGGTTCGCTATTTCAAATTGAAAAATATAAAGCTCTTTTAAAACCCATTTTAAGATTATTCCCAAAAAGAGCTGTAAAAGAGCATTCCAGATATTCTTAAGGCCCATTAAACCTTCATAATTTCCGCTTCTTTAGTTTTATAAGCTTCATCTGCCTTTGTGATATAAGAATCTGTAAGCTTTTGAATATCTTCCTCTAAAGATTTTTTAACATCTTCCGAAACACCTTCTGCTTTTTTGATTTCTTTCATTCCGTCTTGACGGGCATTTCGAATGGTAACTTTAGATTGCTCTGTTTCCATTTTTGCTTGTTTGGCAAGCTCTCTTCTTCTTTCTTCCGTAAGAGGTGGGACATTAATAATAATAGTGTCTCCATTATTAGATGGTGCAAAACCTAAATTTGAATTAATAATTGCTTTTTCTATCGCCCCTATCGCAGTTCTGTCCCAAGGCTGAATGGATATCGTCATCGCATCAGGAACCATTAGATTAGCAACCTGACTTATAGGAGTCGGTGCACCATAGTATTCCACCATTACATCTTGTAGCATGGCCGTACTGGCTCTACCTGCTCGAATTTTCCCAAATGCGTGCTCCAGATGCTTAATTCCAGCATCCATATCTTCTTTTACACTCTCTAAAATGATATCTAAATCTTCCATAAATATTAGGTCTCTAATTAATTATCGTTCACTAAGGTTCCTATGCTTTCACCTTTAATTATTTTCACCAAATTTCCTGCTTTGTTCATATCAAAAACTAAAATTGGGAGATGATTTTCTCTAGAAAGCGTAAAAGCTGTCATATCCATCACCTTGAGATTTTTAGTAATTACCTCTTCAAATGTAATGTTTTGATATTTTTCAGCACTTGGGTTTTTTTCTGGGTCACTATCGTAAATCCCGTCTACTCTAGTCCCTTTTAGAATTACATCAGCACCTATCTCTATTGCTCTAAGGGTAGCAGCTGTATCTGTGGTAAAATAAGGATTACCGGTGCCCGCCCCGAATATTACTATTCTGCCTTTTTCTAAATGCCGAACAGCTCTCCTTTTAATGAATGGCTCGGCTACTTTATTCATCTCTATTGCACTTTGCAATCTGGTTTTTAATCCTACATTTTCCAACGCACCTTGTAAAGCCATCCCATTAATTACAGTAGCCAGCATCCCCATATAATCACCCTGTACTCTATCCATACCTTCAGCCGCTCCGGAAACACCACGGAAAATATTACCTCCTCCTATCACGATCGCTATTTGGCATCCTAACTGATGAGCTTCAAGTATTTCATCAGCATAAGCTTGTAATCGGCTGCTGTCTATCCCATACTGTTGTTCACCCATAAGGGCTTCACCACTTAATTTTAATAGAATTCTGTTGTATTTTGTCAAAGTAAATGCTTTGTTGCAAATATAATGTTTTGAATAAAGGAATTTAAACTTTAATTAATGACAAAAAGGCAATTTCCGTAAAAAATAAAATATATTTGCAAGCAGAGCCATTACATGCGGAAAAAATTCATTACGCTTTTTATTTCGGGATTTTCCCTAATAAGCTTTTCACAGACAGGCGAGCGGGCTTTTAGCTTTCTTAATATTGCCATATCTCCTAGACAAGCTGCCTTGGGTGGAGATGTGATGAGTATTTATGATAACGATGTTAATTTTACAGCCATCAATCCATCACTCCTAAATGAGCAGCACCATAAAATGCTGAGCATCAATTATGGAAAATATCTGGCAAATACCAATTACGGAACCATTGTTTATGCTCACGCATTTGAAAGTGGACATTTAATTTCAGGCTACGCTCGATATTTAAGTTACGGTAAAATTCCTAGGACAGATGCCGATGGTGTGCAATCAGGAGAATTTTCCGCAGGAGATTTTCAATTAGGTGCAAATTACGCCCTACAATTTGAAGATAACTGGACTATTGGGGGGGGGTTAAGTTTTATAAATAGTAAAATAGATCAATTTACCAGTTTGGCTATGGCTGCAAATGCTGGTATTACCTATCATGACGAAGATTCTAAGGAAACCCTGAGTATCAGCGCAAGAAATTTTGGCTATCAATTCAAAACTTTTAATGGGACTCAAGAAACATTACCTTTTAGAGTTGATTTAGGATATACCAAAATTTTAAAACAAGTTCCTGTTGCATTAAGTATCACTGCAAATAATTTACAAAGATTTGATATTTCTTCATCTGAAAATGTGAGTGGGGTCAAGACAAATTTAGGTAGAAAGATTGCTGACCATTTATCTTTTGGTGTAGAACTTTTTCCTGAAGAAAGATTTAATCTCCGTTTAGGATATAATGTTAAAAGAGGTAGTGAGATGGCTGTTTTAGATCAAAGAAACTTTTCAGGACTTTCTGGCGGTTTCGGGATTAGAATCAAAGATTTTCGATTCGAATATGCACATGTTCGCTATCATAATGCATCCAATATGAATTTCTTCGGAATTAATTTCGATATTAACGAACTAATGCGTTAATGTATGATCATAGCATTTGATGGACATTCCTCCACAGGTAAAAGCAGTTTGGCAAAGGAAATAGCAAAGCATTATCATTTTATTCACTTAGATTCTGGAGCATTATACAGAACTATAACCTTCATCACTATTTTGGAAAACAAAAGTTTTGATGAATTGCTAGATGAAAATTATTGTATTCCTTTTTTAACAGTAAAATGTGACGATAATGAACTTTCAATTTTTTATAAAAATCAAAAATTAGAAAGCCAATTAAGAACTCAAGAAGTCAATTCAAAAGTAAGTAAAATTGCCAGTCAACCAAGGGTACGAGATTATGTAACCAGTTTAATACGGGAAACACTGAAGGACAAATCTGTGGTAGCAGATGGAAGGGATATAGGAACTGAGGTTTTTCCTAACTCAGATTTGAAATTTTTTATTACTGCAAAACCGGAAATACGATCTAAAAGACGATTTCTGGAAGTGCAGGCCTCCGGGGGAAATAGTAGTTTAGAGAGTATCCATCAAAATCTTATGGACAGGGATAAGATTGATTCGTCTAGAGAGGTTGCTCCTTTGCGTGTAGCGGAGGACGCTATATTTATTGATAATACATTTTTAACTAAGGAAGAAACTTTTATACTTGTAAAATCTTATATTGACAGGAAAATAGAGGATATTTCGGAATAATATTTGATGTTATTTAATAAATTAAAATTATAACTTATGAAAAATTCTTGCAAAAGCCAAAAAACAAAAAGTGGTAATGTATTTGCTGGCATTCTGGCAGGTGCTGCTACTGGTGTTATTTTAGGAATGTTATACGCTCCTTATGATGGAGATCGTACCAGAAGAAAACTTAAAAAGAAGGCAAAAGATCTTTCTGATAATGCTGCAACTAAATATGATGAAGTTTCTGAAAAGGCAAAAAATACTTTAGCTGAAACTACTGAAAAGCTTAAATCAAAATTTGACAACCTTAAATCTGATGCAAAAGAAGCTGGAAATAATTTGGCAGAAGAGGCAAAAGATGTAAAAAGTGATGTAAAAGATGCTGCTAATCACGCTAATGAAAAAGTTAAAGAAGGAGCCGAGAATCTAAAAGATAAAGCTGAAAAAATTGCCGGTAATGTTGCTGATAAAGCCAAGGACGGAGTTGAGGACATTAAAAAAACTGTTGATCACGTTGAAAATAAGGCTGAGAATATTACAAATCAAGCTAAAAATGATTTGAATAAAACTGAAGATAAATTCAATAATAATAAATACTAAAAAATATAGTATTATTTAGACCAAAGGGCTTCATTTTGCAAGTCCTTTTTTTATATTTATGCCATGATAGAAATACTTAAACAATACCTCGGTAAGAGATGGGATCTCATAAAACTAGAGGCAACAGAAAAAGGAAGTAAGGTTTCCGGTTTATTGGTTATATACGGTTTAATAGCAATATTAGGATTTTTTTTCATTATCTTATTAAATGTTGGTTTAGCTTTATTGATAGGATATTGGATTGGAAATTATGCCTATGGTGTTTTAATTCTTGCTGGTATCTATCTTTTACTTATTTTGATTTTATTTTTAGCGAGAAAATCTATAAAAAAGTCTATCGCAAATAAAATCATTAAATCTATTTATCAATAAAAAAGCACTTATGTCTGTAAAAGTTTCAAGCTTAGAAGAAATTCAAATTAAAAAAGGGCTTATAAAATCGGATCTCAAAGGTATGGAGCAAATCCTTACCTTCAAGGAACCAAAAGCTTCTCTCTCCGTGATGACACACGGAAAAAGTGATAAATATATCGTAGAAAAAAGAGATGTTAGTGGAGAGCAAAAAACTGTAATAAATAAAGATTTTATACTTTCCAATTTATCCAACTATTTTAAGAATGTATTTATCAATAAAAGTCCGTACAGAAAAGTTACGGAAACCGCACTAAAGACTGGTATGGTGGATAATGCACTACATGTAGGACTAGTAGCTGTGATAGCATCTACTGCCAGAAAAAATATTCAGGATAAGAAAGTAACTAATAAAATTCTTGGTTTTGCCTTATTATTATTAGCTCCTAAATTGATAAAAATAGCCGAAAATAAGATAAACGAACTTCAAGCTCAGCAGAGCATTGGGAGTATGAAAAGACTTATCTAATTGTTAAACTAATAAAAAAAGGCCTTGTATTTTTTACAAGGCCTTTTTTTATATAACTACTTATTCTGATTTAGAACTTCTTTCTACTCTTTTTCTTTCCTCCTCCCCTAGTATTTTTTTCCTCATACGAATAAAATTAGGTGTTACTTCGATAGCTTCGTCACCCTGAATATATTCCATACATTCCTCAAGAGAAAATAAAATTTTAGGAGCTATACTTCCGTCCTTATCCTTACCTGATGCGCGCATATTATTCAGCTGTTTGGCTTCCACAATATTTACTACGAGATCTCCAGGCTTGTTTTGCTCACCAATGATCATACCTGCATAAATTTCCTCACCTGGATCCACGAAGAATCTACCTCTATCCTGTAATTTGGCAATAGAATATTCTGTAGCTGGACCTTGAGTTTTAGAAATTAATACCCCGTTGCTTCTTCCAGGAATAGCTCCTTTGTATGCCTTATATTCGGAAAATCTGTGTGCCATAATGGCTTCACCAGCTGTAGCGGTAAGCATTTGTGATCTAAGACCTATAAGTCCGCGTGAAGGTATCTCAAATTCCATATGTTGCATTTCACCTTTCGTTTCCATGATATGGAGATCTCCCTTTCTTTGAGTGGCAAGATCTATTACCTTAGATGCAAACTCTTCAGGTACATCTACCACCATCATTTCATATGGTTCGCATTTTACACCGTCTATCTCTTTAAGTATAACCTGAGGCTGGCCAATAGTCATTTCGTAGCCTTCCCTACGCATAGTTTCTATTAATACAGAAAGGTGAAGAATACCTCTACCAAAAACTAAAAAGGTATTTGCATCATTCGTTTGCTCTACACGGAGTGCAAGATTTTTTTCTAGCTCTTTATAAAGCCGTTCTTTAAGATGATTTGATGTTACATATTTACCATCTTTTCCAAAGAAAGGAGAATTATTAATGGAGAATGTCATATTGAGCGTTGGCTCATCAATAGATGTTCTTGGAAGAGGTTCAGGATTTTCTGGATCTACGAAAGAATCTCCAATTTGAAATGCATCAAAACCGACGATAGCGCAAATATCCCCAGCAGGAACTTCCGCCACCTTCTTTTTACCTAAACCTTCAAAAACATAAAGTTCTTTCACTTTACCTTTGGTGATTTTTCCATCCTCTTGTGCAAGGCCAATCCATTGACCTTCTTTTACACTACCTCGTGCAACTTTTCCAATGGCAATTCTTCCTAAGAAAGATGAGTAATCTAAAGAAGTTATCTGCATTTGAAAAGATCCCTCATCTACTTTAGGTGCTGGTACATATTGCAATATACCATCTAATAATGGTGTAATATCTGATGTTTCCTCCAATGAGGTATTAAACCAACCTTGCTTAGAAGATCCATAAAAAGTAGGAAAATCTAGCTGACTTTCAGTAGCATCTAGATTATAAAACAAGTCGAAAACCTGATCATGGACCTCGTCTGGTCGGCAGTTAGGTTTATCTACTTTATTGATTACAACAATTGGTTTAAGACCTAATTCTAGTGCCTTTTGTAATACAAATCTCGTTTGTGGCATTGGGCCTTCAAAGGCATCCACCAAAAGTAAAACACCATCTGCCATTTTTAAAACACGCTCTACTTCACCACCAAAATCGGCGTGACCAGGAGTATCTATAACATTGATTTTTACATCTTTATATGTAACCGATATGTTTTTTGAAAGGATGGTGATACCACGTTCTCTTTCCAAATCATTATTATCCATAATCAGGTCTCCAGACTCTTGATTCTCTCTAAATATGTTGGTAGCGTGAATAATTTTGTCCACCAATGTAGTTTTACCGTGATCTACGTGAGCAATGATGGCAATGTTTCTAATATTTTGCATAGATGTTTTTTGCAGGTGCAAAAGTACGCATTTAAAATGGAGCTTTTACCAGGTTAAATTTTGTTAAAACAGCGTTCACAAAAGTGATATCTAAAAGTGAAAATTTCCATTAGTTTTTTCTCAATAATTTTTTGAGCTACAAGGTCACCTAAAATCCCCATAGGAAGCTTATAGGTAATTTTATCTACCATTAACGTATGCTCGCCATCCTTTATGAAATGGTGTTCATGGTGCCACATTGTATAGGGCCCAAATCGCTGTTCATCTATAAAGAGTTCTTGTTCTTTTACCAGTGTAATTTCTGTAACCCAATTAGTAGGTAAATTGGGAAGAAGAAAAATATCATACGTAATAATTTGGCCTTGATATGTTTTATCTGGTAGTTCAGGACTTGTTATTTTAAATTTCATATCAGGTGGTGTCATCCAATCCAAATTTTTAGGATGAGAAAAAAATTCCCAAACTGCATCTATATTTTGATGTAATACTTGTTTTGATACTAATGTGTGGACACCGGAATGATTATGTATTATTAAATCCATAAGAAAGATTTTTGTTTTTTGATTTTAAATATTCAAATAATAGTATACTACTGTATAACAGAGAAAAACAATAGAAAGTATCTTCTATTGGAATTGTTCCAATTTTTAGTCCTAAATTTTCTTCATTGTTATAATTGACAATAGGCTCCTCAGTAAAACTACCCGTAAGCCAACTATTGACAATAAAAAAAGGAATATATATAACTATAAATGAAAGGTAATAGCGTCGTATGAATGACCAATTAAAATATAACTGAAGACCCAGAAGTATCGCAAATATCCCGAAGCTACAAAGGGTGTATAACCTATCAGTATGGAAAAGAGCAACACATAAACTTCCCAAAAATAAAATCCATGTAATAATCTTACTGGTTTTAATCCCAAGTTTAGGTTTAGGAAACAGGTAAAGTAGAGAATAATGAATAAAATTACTGGAATACGGTATTAATATAAAAAATAACCACTCTTCAAGAGGAAGATGAAGTATTGAAATACCCACTAAATATTTAGGATGAAACCACCACACATTTTGAATAACAAAAACTATATCCCAGGAAATAAAAAATAAGCCTACACTTATTATAGCAGTAAAATATGGCTTCCAAAATTGAATAAAGTTTAAATATTTTTTCTCAAAACTTACAATAAAAGGAACACTAAAACTTATGATATCCAATATAAGATAGAGATAGGAATTCAATTTGCTTTTTTTCTATATTCATCAAAATATTTTCGCGGAACATACAGCATTCCGAAGCACTCTCCCTCTTCTTT
>JAGLAZ010000001.1:73308-116785 GCA_018260565.1 Flavobacteriaceae bacterium | reverse complement strand
TTTTATGTGCTTTTCTTAATGCACGGAAATACCAATTATCAGTTTTATCAAATAATTTAAATCTCCTATGAATAAGAACATCATGTACTAGAAAATAAGCAATACCATATAGCAATATTCCAAGTCCAATAAAAAATAAAAAATTTATTCCATCTCGTGTTCCAAAGTAAAATAATAGAATGCTGGGTATGGCAAACACTACAAAAAAGAAATCATTTTTTTCAAATACATGAGGATAACCTGGCTGATGATGATCTTCATGAAAATACCAGCCTAGACCATGCATAATATATTTATGGGTAAACCATGTAACACATTCCATGAATATAAAAACGAATAGCGTAGTGGCTATATATAATACTATTTCCATACTTAAATTCTATTAAGATTTCCGCGTAAAAATACTTTAAAAACGAGGAGTGATTTTTTATAATCCGTTACTCGGAGCCTGTTTTGTAGCAAACATTTCGCTTCCGTTTTTTTTATTTGAAGAAATAATTGATTAAAATATCTATAAGCTAAATAAACCGCAACGATGGCACCCCTCGGTAACTTTCTTATACCTGTAATAGCGATATGCAAATCGTTTTCAATGTCTTTTTCAATCTTTTTTTTATCCTGTTCAGAGAAATTTCTAAAGTCTACATAAGGGAAATATAATCGTTCTAAATGGTAAAAATCAGATGAAAAATCACGCAAAAAATTGATTTTCTGTAAAGCTGCGCCAAAATGTTGTGCTGCAGGTTTAAGTTTTTCATATTGTGCTGAGTCACCATCTACAAAGACGTGAAGGCACATTAATCCTACTACCTCCGCAGAACCATAAATGTATTTTTGATATAAAGACTCGTCCAAAGTACTCATATTGCCTAAATCCATTCGCATACTTTCCAAGAAACTTTCTACTAAATGATCCTCTATTTGAAATTTATTTTTCGTTCGTAAAAAGGCATGGATTATAGGATTAATGGAATGGTTACGAATTTTAGCCTGCGCGTACTCCGCTTCAAATTTTTCCAGCATTTCCTCTCGATCCTGCTTGTTAAAAGAATCTACTATTTCATCCGCCAAACGAACAAACCCATAAATATTGTAAATATGCTGACGCATTCTTGGATTTAGAAAGGCAATGGATTTACTAAAAGATGTACTGTAACTTGTAGTAAAAAGCTTTGCCGTACGCTCGGAAATGTCCTCAAAAATTATTAAATTCCTTTGGCTCACAAATATTTTTTTAAAATGAAATCACTCACAATTTTACCACTTATAATGGCTGGTGGTACGCCCGGTCCAGGCACTGTTAATTGGCCAGTATAAAAGAAGTTATATAGATTTTTGTTTCGAATTTTGGGTCGAAGGATAGATGTTTGCAAAAGCGTGTTAGCCAGACCATACGCATTTCCTTTACAACTGTTATATCGAGATTCAAAATCTCTAATTCCAAAAGATTTTTTGAACTCTATTTTATCCTTTATATCCAATCCACAGTGTTTCTTAAGTCTTTTTACTATACTATCAAAGTAGGTATCATGTAATTTCTGAGTATCATACAATCCTGGGGCCACTGGAATTAGAAAAAAAGCGGTGCTGTGTCCTTCTGGAGCTAAGGTATTGTCACTTAAACTAGGGAAATTAGCATAAAATAAGGGCTTTTCAGGAAATATTTTGGTGTCATAAATACTTTCGGAATGTTTTTCAAAATCTGTATCAAAAAATAAATTATGATGAAGCACATGTTCTGCCTTTCCTTTAAAACCTACATAATAAAGAATGGAAGATGGTGCAAATGTTTTGTTTTCCCAATACGTTTCCTTATAATTGGCGTTTTTCCCTAATAATTTATCGGTGTGCGCATAATCCGCACCTGAAACAATTATATCGGCATAGTAGTTTCCCTTATTCGTTGAAATTCCAACAGCTACTTCGTCATAAGAAAGGACTTCTTCTACACAAGTGTCAGTATGAAAATTTACCTTATATTTATTAGCAATACTCACCATGGCTTCCACTACCTTCCCCATTCCGCCCTCAGGATACCAAGTTCCGAGACCGAAATCTGCATGATTCATAAAATTATAAAATGCAGGTGTTTGGCTAGGTTTAGCTCCTAAAAATAAAACTGGAAACTCTAAAATTGACTGTAAGTGAGGATTTTGAGTAATCTTTTTGACTTGTTCACTTATTGTGCTTACAAAAAGTGGCAGGCGCAGGGCCGTTTGTACTGTAATCAGTTCAGTAATGGAAAATCCAGGTTGATACACTAAATTTTGAATCGCTATTTTATAATTTTCTTCGGCTTGATTTAGAAATTTTCTTAATGCATTTTCGCATGATGGATCTATCTGAATAAAAGTACTTATAATATTTTCCACTCCTGACTGAATGTCAATTTTCTCAGAATCAAAATATACACGGTAAGCTGGATCCAGCCTTACCAGATTATAAAAATCAGAAGAACTGTACCCGAAATCTTTAAAAAATTTTTCAAAGACATCCGGCATCCAATACCAGCTTGGGCCCATATCAAAGGAGTACCCATCTTTCCGAAAAACAGAAGCTCTTCCGCCTACCTGTTCATTTTTTTCGAAAACATTTACCTCGCATCCAGATTTTGCTAAATAGCAAGCTGCTGTAAGTGCAGAAAATCCTGATCCTATAATGATTACCTTCTTTCCCATGTATTACAAATATACTTGTTTTACCGATTTTTAGTTACCTTAAGTTGGTTAAATGATAAAAATCTGTTCGCTCAATTATAAATAAATACACGAATTTTGTCTAAGGATCTAAAAGTATTATGGAAATTACAATTTTTTGGTTTAGAAGAGATTTGCGTCTTTCGGATAATCATGGTCTTTACCAGGCATTTCTTCAAGGACGGCCTGTACTCCCTATTTTTATTTTTGATATAGAAATACTTGAGGTTTTACCATCCCGCGAGGATACTCGTGTTATGTTTATCCATAAAGCAATTGAAAAATTACAATCTGAACTACCTATAAATCAAAAGCTTGCTATTTTTCATGGTAAATCTTTTGAAGTGTTTACACATTTATTTTCTTCATCTAAATTTAAGATTAAAGCAGTTTGTACCAATGAAGATTATGAACCTTATGCTATTTCCAGAGATGAAAAAATAAAAAATTTAGCAACAATTCACCAAGCAGATTTCCTATTATTTAAAGATCATGTAATATTTCATAAGAATGAAATTGTAAAGCCTAATCGAACACCTTATACGGTTTATACGCCTTACTCTAAAACTTGGTTAGGGAGGTTTACAGAAGAGGACATCCTGGAGCATCCATCCCAAGATTTATTGGATGCATTTCATTCACATGATTTTCCAAGCAAAATATCATTAAAAGAACTAGGTTTTAAGGAAACATATTTTCCTTCCGTAGAACCCTTATTAGAGTTGGGGATTATTAAAAATTATTCGTCCACTCGTAATATACCGGCAGTTGCTGGAATTAGTAAAATAAGTGTTCATTTAAGATTCGGGACTATTAGTATTCGTGAAGTTTTCCGAAAGACACAGCACCTCAATTTAAGATTTTGGAAAGAACTGATATGGAGAGATTTCTTTATTTCCATATTATACCATTTTCCTTTTGTGGTTTACTCAGAATTTAAACCTAAATATTCTCACTTTCCTTGGAATGAAAATGACCAAGATTTCGAAGCTTGGAAACAAGGCAAAACTGGTTATCCACTGGTAGATGCTGGAATGCGCGAACTTTTGCATACAGGATTTATGCACAATAGAGTTAGGATGCTTACAGCCAGCTTTCTTATAAAGCATCTTAAAATAGATTGGAAGAAAGGAGAAGCTTGGTTTGCTGAGAAATTACTAGATTTTGATTTAGCTCAAAATAATGGGAATTGGCAATGGGTTGCAGGTACAGGAGTGGATGCCTCACCTTATTATCGTGTTTTCAGCCCAAAACTTCAACAGGAAAAATTTGATCCTGATTTTATTTATTGTAAAAAATGGATTCCTGAACTGGGTACTTCCGCCTATCCAGATCCTATTGTAGACCATGCTACTGCCAGGAGAGAATATTTAGAGTTAATGAAAACAGCACCATAGCTTAAAAACTGTATACCTCTTTCTGGGTAAAAGGAAAATATATTGCGGGTTTCCGGATGGTTTTTAAGTCCAATCCCGTAAAAATGCTAAAAGCAGGGAGATATAGCGTATTCTTTTTGATTACAAATGCAGGTAACTTTATCCCCTTTCCCACTTTGCTTGGAATAAAGTATCCAGGGTGAATATGCCCACAGATCTGAGGATCAATATTTTTAGCAGAAGCATCGTGAAGAAAATCAATTCCTTCAATTTTTATTTTAGATTCTATACTGTGAAAATGTAAAGAATGTACAGTTTTTTTATCAAGAATATCATGATTACCACGAACTAAGACGAATGGTATATGTGAAAATTGCAACTTCCATTGGCAAAAATCTTGAACCTCAGAGTTATTTCCATGATGAATAAGATCTCCTACTACAATGATTTTTTGAGGTTCATACTGGTGAATAAGCCAAGATAAATTTTGTAAATCGCGATGATGTAAATCATCCGGAACTGCAAGGCCATTTTTTCTAAAATGTGCAGATTTTCCAAGGTGAAGATCTGAAAAAATAAGGCAGTTTTCTTTTGGCCAAAACATACTACGTAAAGTGTTGAGCACAAAAATATTCCCTGCAAATTCAATTTCTTTTTCCCCAAATTCCATAGGGCAGCAAAGGTACAGCCTTTAGCTGATATCTCGCTTCCTCATGGCTTCTTTTCGTATTTTTTCTATCATTGAATCCAGATCTTCACTTGTGAGACTTTGGCGAAGGCTATCTACTTTTATAGGAAAACTTAAAGGAGTAAATGCGGCAGCCCTTATTAATATTAATTTGGAACCACCAATCCTTTTAAAGGCTTCCTGTAACCTAGGTTCATCTAATTGCTGATTAAAAACTTCAGAATAGCTTTGGCGTATGAGTAGATGTCCAGGGTCATGCTCTTCTAAAACATTAAAAAGTAGGCCTGCGGAGGCTTGTAAAGAGCGATTGGAGCGTTGTTTTCCGGGTAATGTCTGAACTACCAATCCAGAAATAACGGATATATCTCGAAACTTTCTACGCGCCATTTCTGCTGCATTAATTGAGGCTGTTACATCCTGCATGAGATTATCTAGGGATAGTATTTTCCCTATATTTTCATCATTAATAGGTATGGGACTATCACTAAATAGCTCAAAACCATAATCATTCATCGCCATTGTAAAACTCATGGGGGATATTCTACTTATCCTATATGCTATTAAAGGAGCCATTACCTCATGAACCAATCTTCCTTCGAATGGATACATAAACAGGTGATGCCCTTCCTTTGTAGTGATAAGCTCTGTTAGAAATTCATCAGCTGAAGGGATATGGCTCACTTTTTCTTGATCTGCCAATAGTGGATGTAAAAATCTAAGTTCCTGCTCTTTGCCTTTTGGATTAAGTGCTTCAGAAAGTTTATTTCTAAGATATTTGCCTAAATTACTACTGAGTGGTAGGCGTCCTCCCAAATAATTAACTGCATAGGCTTTACCTTGAGATGGTTTTACATATACCGTCATCTCTTTAAAATTTAATACTTCCACTACTCTACCAGCAATGATAAATTTTCCGCCAACTTCCAAACGTGAGGCGAAATACTCTTCTACCATCCCCAGATAATTACCATTGAGAAGTTTTACTTTAAGCATAGCATCACTAACGATAACACCCATGTTCATTCTATGGAGCATCGCTATCTTTTTGCTGGTTACTCTGTATTTTCCGTCTTCTGCAAGCACTACTCTATGAAATTCATTATAACTTCTTAATGCATTGCCACCTACAATTATAAAATTTATAATAGATTGCCATTCTTCCTCTGGCATCTCCTGATACCCATAAATTCTGCGGATCCAAGAAAAATCATCAAAAATAAAACCTTCCCCCACAGCTAAGGTAACTATGAACTGAATTAATACATCATAGCATAATACTAAGGGTTCTCGGGGTTCTATTTCTTTGTTTTTTACGGCTTCCTTTAGCGCTGCAACTTCTATAAGTTCCAAAGAATGGGTGGGCACACAATAGATTTTAGAGGTTTCGAAGGGGCTATGCCCGCTTCTGCCGGCTCTTTGCAGAAATCTTGCAACACCCTTTACGCTTCCAATTTGTATTACAGTGTCTACGGGCTTGAAATCTACTCCTAAATCCAGAGAAGATGTGGAAACTACCGCTTTTAATTTACCTGCTGAAAGATTTTCTTCTATCCAAATTCTTAAATAAGCATCAATGGAACTATGATGAATAGCGAGCTGACCCGCGAAATCTGGATGCTCATTAAGTAATATCTGATACCACATTTCACTTTGAGAACGGGTATTGGTAAAGACAATCGTGCTTTCTGAATTAAGTATAATTGGAATAACATTTTCTGCCAACTTAGCTCCTAAGTGCCCCGCCCATGGAAGAATATCTACCTCGCTGGGAAACACAGAAAGAATGTCTACCTTTTTTTTCTCTTTACTAACTATTTTTTTTATTTTTTTCTGAAAAGGTAATAGGACCTGCATAGCTTCATCTAGATTTCCTATAGTTGCTGTAATTCCCCAAATACGAAGCTTTTCATTTTTTTGCTGAAGGTAGGCCAGCGAAAGTTCCACCATGACTCCTCTTTTGGTGCCTAAGAGTTCGTGCCATTCATCTACAGCAATGCAAGTGAGATTTTTAAAAAATCTTGAATTGTCTTTTTGGGATAATAACATCTGGAAGCTTTCAGGAGTAAGCAGTAATATATCTGGCATATTACCCACTTGCGCTGCTTTTATTTTAGCATCTGTATCGCCATTTCTTGCACCCACTGTCCAGTCTAAACCAATTTCCTCTAATGCCCCTTCCATAGCTTTGGCTATATCTTTTGCTAAAGATCGGAGCGGTGTTACCCAGATAAGTTTTAGGCCGGGACCGTAAGCCTCCGGACGATTCATAAAGTCTATAACTACTCCCAGAAACACGCTATATGTTTTACCAAATCCGGTAGGCGCTATTACCATACCGGAATAGCCTTTTGAGAATGCTTCCCAAGAATCTTTTTGAAAGGAAAATGGCGTCCTGCCATTTTCCCCCATCCAGTTTTTTACTATTGTATATCCTTGCGAGTCGTTGAAAATTTTACTGGACAATTTTGTATTTAAAATTTATGGAAAATATAGATTTTTTTTAATGCATCCCACAGCAGCCCGTGCTGAGTGGAGCTCTTTTTTTCTTGGGTTGTCCCAAGAAAAAAAAGCGGGAACGGAGCGCGGATTAGCTGCCCAAATACATTTAATTTATTATATGGTTTTACGAAGAAATCTCATTCTATTTGATAAGTTTTTTAATTTCTTCAATATCATCAATTTCTGTAACGGTTTTATCTTTTCTCCAGCGCAATATCCGAGGGAATCGTAGTGCAACACCGCTTTTGTGGCGGTTGCTAAGGGCGATTCCTTCAAACCCTATTTCAAAAACTAGTTCTGGTTTTACAGTGCGTACAGGACCAAATTTTTCTATTGCATTTTTATTGACAAATTTGCTCACCTCCATGATTTCTTTGTCTGTAAGCCCGGAATAGGCCTTGGCGACTGTGACGAGTTCTTCTCCTTTTTTCACAGCAAAAGTATAGTCGGTATAATAACTGCTGCGCCTACCGCTACCTTTTTGGGCATATATTAGCACAGCGTCTATGGTGAGTGGGTCTACTTTCCATTTCCACCAATTCCCTTTTTTCCTTCCGGCATGGTAAAGAGAACTTTTATTTTTAAGCATAAGGCCTTCACTGTTTTTTAGTCGCGCTTCTTCTCTAATTTTGGGTAAATCTTCCCAATTTTGAAAAGAGATGGATTCTGAAAGGTATAAGCCTTGGTGGCTGTTTTGAGTGAATAAGTCTTCTAAAATTTTTCGTCTCTCTCCGAATAGTTTGTTACGTAAATCTTCCTGCTCACTTTCCAAAATATCATACAAATAAATGCTGACGGGAATTTCTTCCAGCATTTTTTTGCTAATGGTTTTTCTATTGAGTCTCTTTTGAAGTTCATTAAAATTTAAAACTTCATTGTTTTTAACGGGTAGAATTTCTCCATCCAGCACAAAATCACCTTCCCATTTAGCTAGTATTTCTGCAATTTCAGGGAAATGATCTGTTACCAATTCTTCTCCCCTGCTCCAGATGTGTACTTCATTATTACGCTTGATAAACTGCCCACGGATGCCGTCCCATTTATATTCTGCAATCCATTCCTCTGGTTGGCCAAGCTCTTGAATTTCTTTCTCTAAAGGGTATGCCAGGCAAAAAGGATAAGGTTTACTGTTATCAGGATTTATATTTTCTGCATCTAAAAGTTCCCGGAAGCTTACAGATTTCGGTTCCCACTTCCCCATAATACTATGAGCGAGCAGATTGGCCTCTTGCCCTGAATATTTCGCCAAGGCGTTAATCAGCATTTTAGAAGAAACCCCAATTCTGAAACTACCTCCTATCAGTTTATTAAAGATAAGACGCTCTGTAATATCTAAATGTCGCCAATGATGCCTTACGAACTGTTTCTTTTCCTCCTCGGATTGGTTTTTAAGATCAGCGATTTTATTCATCCATTCACTTAAACTAAAATCTTCTTCTGAATGTCCTGCAGGAAGTACCAGACTCATAGTTTCACCTAAATCCCCGACTGATGAATACGCCTCTATAAATAACCATGCAGGAAGACCTGTTTCTTCTAAAATCCATTCTCTGAGATAATTTGTATTTATAGCTCGTTTCGGACGTTTCCCTGTGAATAAAGCAATTACCCAAAGGGAATCATCCTCTGGAGCTTCTTGGAAATACCGAACAAGAGCATCTATACGAGCCAAAATTTTGTTAGTAGATTCCAGTTCTAAAATCAGTTGGGCAAATCTTTTCATTCTTTATTCTCAGGATTAGAGGATGCTTCAGTTTGTAAAGGAGTATCAGAAGACTCAGCTGTAGAAGTCTCTTCATCTGATCCAAATTCGGTGTGAATAATATCTGCATTGATACCTATTTCATTTAAATATCTAGAAAAGACAGCTGTCTGACCATGAGTAACATGAACTTTTTCTGCGCCTGTCTCCTTAATTGCCCATAAAAGACCATTCCAATCTGCATGGTCGCTAATGGCGAAACCAGCATCCGCACTTCTCCATCTCCTCGAACCGCGAACCTGCATCCACCCAGAACATATTCCTATGGCTGCATTGGGTATTTTTTTTATAATATTACTCTCTAATAATGCTGGAGGAAGAATGATAATCTTACCGTCTAATTTCTTTTTATCTTCAAAAAAGTTAGGCACTTCATAATCTGGGATGGGAACACCTACAGACTGCAAAGCCTTATTTATTCTATCTATACTATAATGAACATGGAGCGTGTCCAAACCTTCTAAAGCTGCCATTATCCGCTGTGCTTTACCGAGCGAATAACCTAGAAATACGCTTGTCTTTCCTATATTTTGATTATGCTTTACCCAGTCTCTTAATTTTGCATTACTGTCTGGTATTCTATCCCAATGGTAAATAGGCAATCCGAAGGTGCTTTCTGTAACAAATTCATGACATTTTATTAATTCAAAGGCAGTACTTAGACCATCATCTTGGACTTTATAATCACCAGAAATAACGGAAATATAGCCTTTATGCTCGATCCGGACTTGGGCAGAACCTGGTATATGTCCAGCAGGATGTAAACTTACAAAAACCTCATTTATTTTTATTTTCTCACCATATTCCAAGGCTTGAACAGAGATATCGGGTGATATTCTACTGTATAAAACTGGTTCTGTTACTCTATGACAAAGGTATTGTTTCATTCCCCATCGAGCATGATCTGCGTGGCCATGCGTAATGATAGCCTTAGGGACAGGGCGCCAAGGGTCTATGTAGAAATCTCCTGCTGGACAGTAGATTCCCTGAGGGGTAAATTTTAATAATCCAGGAGTGACAGAATTCATACCGTAAATATAATAACTCAATACTATTGGTAGGATTTTTGACCTATTTTAATTACAAATAAATTTAAATCACATGGTAGAACATAAAAATATAGAGGAATCCAGTATACGAGAAAAATACCATGAATACATCATGGTACATGGGAAAAGACCAGAAAATGTTTATCAATTTATGACTCAAAATGGGTGGGATGAACAAGATTTCTACCCTTATTTTGGAGACTTTTCAGGTATTGAAAAATCAACGTATAAGCAGTTTTTTGAAGAGACTAAAAAACTTCTTTTAGATTCTACAGATTTTCCTTTATTAGAAGATAGAGAGAAGCTATTAACCTTTTATTTCACCTTTTTTGAACTTCTTAGTCTTAACAGAACTTTAATAAAGACATTATTAAAAATAAATCCTTCCGGAATTATTATTATTAAAGATAGTTTCATCAATTGGGCCGAAAACTTACACCTAAACCCAATTTCTTTTGGGAAGCATTTGCCTAAAATAGCGCAAGAAGTACAATCCAAAATAGCAAAAGAGAGCTTATGGAAACATTTTCAAAGTGTATTATCCTTTTGGCTAAAAGATGATTCGGCATCCTTCCAACAAACGGATATTTACATTGAAAAATCTTTGGACACTGCGTTTAGTTTTATTGATACTAAGCCATTTTCGAAATTATTGGATTTAGGAAAATTTTTAGTCAGAGAAGTCAAACAAAATGAAACATTTAGATAAAATTCCAACGACTAAACTGAGCAGGGCGACCAAACTATTCTCTACAGGTGCAAAATTGGGAATGAATTATGTAAAATATCAGAGCGATAAAATTTTTGATGGTAAGGATATAGCTACTGAAAATTTACATAAAAATAATGCATCTGATATTTATGACAGTTTAAAGAACTTAAAAGGATCAGCCCTAAAAGTCGCACAAATGCTGAGTATGGAAAAAAATATTCTACCAAATGCATATGTAGAACAATTTTCCCTTGCTCAATTTCAGGTCCCTCCACTTTCGGCACCCTTAGTGAGAAAAACCTTTAAAACAAACTTTGGAAAGTACCCAGAAGATATATTTACCAATTTTAACCCTAATGCTACCAAAGCAGCGAGCATTGGCCAAGTACATAAGGCAGAATATCAAGGAAAACAGGTAGCTATTAAAATTCAATATCCTGGAATTGCGGAAAGTATCAGTTCGGATTTGGCTATTGTTAAACCTCTGGCTATGCGAATGCTCAATCTAAAAGGAAAAAGCTCCGACCAATATTTCCAGGAAGTTGAAAAAAAACTTATGGAGGAGACTGATTATGCTATGGAATTACACCAAAGTTTGGAGATTCGGGAGGCCTGTAAAAATCTTAAAAATCTTAGATTTCCATTTTATTACCAAGAAATTTCCAATAGAAAAATTCTTAGTATGACATGGGAAAATGGCGTACAAATATCTGAATTTGCTGCTGCAAACACTGATATGGATCTCAAAAACCAAATTGGGCAAGCCTTGTGGGATTTTTATGTATTTCAATTACATGAACTACGAAAAGTACATGCAGACCCACATCCTGGAAACTTTTTAGTGGATATGGATTCCAAAGAACTAATAGCTTTAGACTTTGGGTGTATGAAAGATATTCCAGAAGAATTTTATGTACCTTATTTTGAGTTATTAAAAAAGGAGAATATTGTAAATGAAAAAATATTTGATGAAAAGCTATTAACCTTGGAAGTTATACGCCCTGAAGATAGTGAAGCAGAAAAAATATTCTTACAAGATCTTTTCAGGAAACTCCTATCCATCTTTACCAGACCATTTCATCAGGAATATTTTGATTTTTCAGATGAGAGTTTTTTTGAAGAAATATCCAATATTGGCCTTGAATATTCCAATGCGACAGAACTAAAAAAAATGGACGCGGGAAGAGGTAGTAAGCACTTTATTTATATCAATAGGACTTTCTTAGGACTATATAATCTGATGCATATCATAGGCGGAAATAAGATTAAGATAAAAAATTTAGATATAAAAATGCCGGATTAGATTCCGGCATTTTTCTTATTCTTCATCTACTTCGGAAGGTACATAACCTTGATTTTTTATTGGATTAAATTCATCCGGAATAAAGTTTTTAACACCAAGTATTTCATCCGCTATTTGATGTTGAATCATTTTTAGCAATTCTTTATCGTATCCAGATTCACTTTTTTGCGACGCTGCATATGAGTATGCAGACCCTAATCTTGGGAGATTTTTCATATCCACCTCATACTCTTCGTTCCTTATAATTGGCAGAACTGGATTGGTCTGAAAAATATCAGATAAAAAAGCATATACCTGATTATACCTATAAAGCTGCGGGAAATTTTTAAGAGTTACTTCTTGTACGGAAGACTTAAATCGCGGTCTTGGAAAGTTTTGCATCTTTTTTAAATAGTCAAAAAAGAAGCTTAATTCGCTATAAAAGAATGACTTGGCATTTTTTATAATACTAGTAATAAGTTTTGCAAGATTAATATAATCCAGCTTTTTACCGAAGTCTTTTTCTGTATATATTGCTACATCTAAAACATTAATTAAAGATAATATACGCTTGTACTGTATGCTATTAGGATCTGGAAATTGTTTATCTGCAAGTTTATTATTAGGATTATTGAAAAAGTATTTATACCAAAAAATATTAGATTCGTCCTCCAAACCTTTATAGTGATATTCTGATTCTGCATCTACGCAAACAGATAGCATTCCCTCAAAATAAGTTTTTACTATAGCCAAATTATTTATATAGCTTTGATTATCTTCATAGTTGGCTCTGGTAGTCAGTAAATAGCGTTGATTATTTTCTAAAATAGCTCCCTTTTTTAAATATAAAGTATTTCCTGTGCATATACTACCTAATGATAAAGTAGGCTGAGGAAGAGGATAGCGAAGAATATCCTTTAGGAATTTAGGAGCTGAAGTGAATTTAATTTTCATACTTCCCATTACAAATCCTACTGCCCTGGCAAATGCCGATAAAGAAAATTCTGAATTTTCTGATTTTAGCATGGTAATTTTAAATAAATCCAGAAATTTATAAACCATGGTGTCTTTTTCTACCACATATAATAGCTTAAAATGTAAGAATAGCATCTCTAAATCTTCATCGCTGGGCAGTGCTTTGGTGTATGCTTTCGGGCTTAAAATTAGTTCTTCCAATATATTTATTGGCTCTATATGATATTGCTTTTCAAGATATGATTCTAATACATGAAGCTGTGAGACATTAATTTTATCGAGCTCAATTATATGGCCTAGAATTTCCTTTATTTTCTTTTTAAGGGGCGCATCTACTTCACCAATCATTTGAAGATAGGTCCCAAACTGTTCCACCTCATCGGTAGAAATTATTCCGATGTTTTCTAATTTAGTATGAAGATTTTCAATATTACTATAAGCGGTTCCATCTTTTATCTCTTTAATACTTCGTAAAATAAACTCAGATTTTCTGATTTGATTCAAGGCAGAATCATACACCTGCTGTCTTTTTGATAAGGTATATGTGGTGAGAATTTTTGATTCTGTAAGCCATTTTTCTGCCTTCATATATATTTTAATATGTTCTGCGGCATCATCCAAGCGTTGATCTTGCAAAAGGATAGAGATTTTTAGGCTAATAAGATTAAGGTAAGAAAATATCCAGTTATTATTCTGGTCCTTCATCTGCTCCAGCATATGGGTGAACGGATGAAAATTTTCATCCATCCCTACCTCAGGTTTTAATTTAACATAATTCAGCCCATGAAGATATTTTTCTTCATCTATGCCATTAATCTTAAAAAATTCATCTGGATGATAGAAAATTTTATCCTGCTCATTAACTTCCGAAATAAGTTCCAAATGGCCTTTATTGTTAATGCTTCTTAAATATAAGTTGATACTTTCCCCTATCACCCGTTGTGGCTCTTCCAAATTAGAAAATACATCATAATACCTATGAAAATTGCCGTATTCGTCCTCCAAAATAAAATAAAAGAAGCCATTCACATCTGTAGCTATATCTTTAATAGTAAAGGTGTAAGCCTGGTTTACCTCAAATTTTTCTTTTAAAAATCTTTCAAAATCATAAGAAAATTTATACCCAAATTCATCTTTATCTACCACTTTAAGATACATGGCCTTTGGAATACCATATGCCATATGAATACGTGTAGCAAGGCTTTTGTATATACCTCCATCTAGTTCTAATTCCAGAAATCCTACACCTGCAGGATTTATAATTAACTTGTTAATGGCAAATAAATAAGTTTCTCCAATTTCAAGTTCTTTACTGTTCTTAAAAGATGTATCAAAAAGAAAATTAAGCCGATTCTTTTCCAAATCCAGTTCACGAACTTCTAACGTTATTTCATCGTTTATAAAACGGTCTTCCAAATGAGTAGGAATATAATGTTGCAATATATTCTGACCACGAATTAAAATACCATTGCCATTAGCTGTTTTTCCCACTTTGGAAAATGTTGCTTCTTTACCAGCTGCATAATCGTTTAATATACTGTAATCAAGCTTAAGGTTACCATTTAGCATTCTCCCATTTACATAGAGAATAACACTTTCGCCAGGTTCTGCCTGTAAAGGTACCGTTGTGAATCTTTCTGTAGGAAAAGATGGATGAGTGACCAAAGTATAATTCCCACGATGTTCTAAAATTTCAAATTTTTCATGGGAGTAATCTTGAAATGGCGCATTATGGTATTTTTCTAAACCCTGCATATCAATTCCAAATCGTTCACAGAGCGCACATTTAACAACGAAATCTGCACCCACCGCCATATCTGGATGCTGTTTTAATAAAGAAGGATATTGTTCATTTAGGAAATTTTTAACTTGAAATTGATTGAGATGAAATTTTTTTACAATGTCTTTTAATAGCATTTGAGTTATTTGGTTTAAATTTAGTATAACCCCCAGCTAACACTAGGGAAATATTTTGTCAAAGACCTCAAATGTAAATATTTTAATTATAAAAAAAAGCCATCCATAAGGACAGCTATTAATTTTAAGAAATTTTAGGAGTTTTATTTAACGAATATTTCCGGAATGGGATTACCAATATTACCGCTCGGATTTTCTATTTTTAAAATTTGCGCAATAGTAGGTGCAATATCTGTCATATAATGTGGTATTACACTTTTTCCTGAAGGAATACCTGTGCCAAAAAATAGTAAAGGAATATGCGCATCATAGGAATTCCAAACACTGTGGGTAGTTCCTTTTTTCACATAAGATGGGAGTAAACCATCTTTAGTAATGATTTGTATATCACCACTTCTTTCCTTATTATATCCATTAATTATTCTAGATTTTATAGGTTCTGGAACTGAAGATTCAGCAGCAGTTTCTAAATCTACAGCATATAAAATGTGAGGGTCTTTTGTTAGATATTTTATTAATTTATTTTTTATCATTTTTATATCTAATCCTAATAACTCAATCTTATTTCTATCTAAAAAAATCTGATAATTATCCAAACCTATAATAAGTTTTTCTCCATTAGAGATACTTTTAAGTTCTTCTTCCAAGCCTTTTTCTAGATTTTCATCAAAAAAACCTCCTCCTAATTTATTTTGCTGAAGGTATCCGGCAGTGTGGGATGCCCCGTGATCCGCAGAGAGAAAAAGTACATAATTTCCTTTACCAACTTTGCTATCTAAAAATTGTAAAAATTCACCCAATTCCTTATCGAGTCGTAAATAATTATCTTCAATTTCTACAGAATTAGGCCCAAAAGCATGCCCAATGTAATCTGGGGATGCTAAATTGATTGCTAAAAAATCCGCATCATCATCTTTTCCTAAGTCATTTGCTTCAACTGCAGATTTAGCAAATTCTAAGGTAATTGTACTTCCATACGGTGTATAACGGATAATGCCCCTATCCTTTTGATAATCGGCTAAGAGATTATCATATGGAAAAGTAGGCGTAGGTTTTGATCCTAAAGTATTTTCCCAACTCACATTATCTGCAGTGGATTGCTTATAGGTATTCAAAGGATATAAGGTATTCCAGCCTTTGGCCAGGAGGTTTTCGCCCCATTTTTTTGAATTAAAATTCTGAACCCAATTTGGTAAAGCATCCATATAATAGGTACTCGTTATGAAATTACCAGTGTTACTATCATACCAAAAAGCTCCAGTAGGATTATGTCCGCCTGGTAGGATACTTGCGCGGTCTTTTAATGAAACTGCTATAACTTTAGATCTAAAATTAGTAGCCATCCTGAGTTGGTCTGTGATAGTAGTGCTCCATAAAACTCGCGGAGAGTGCGCTCCAGCCTTTACATTATCTGTACCTAAAGGCTTGTAAGAAGGATCTGTAGTAACATAAAAACTTTTTAAACTAGTCCTATCATACCAGTCATTCCCAGCTATACCATTAATACTGGGAACACTTCCTGTGTAAATGCTAGCGTGTCCTACTGCTGTTACGGTAGGAATATAGGGTATCATTACATTTTCTAGGCTATATCCTTCAGAAAGTAATCTTTTAAAGCCAGTACTTCCATACCTATCCTGAAATTTATATAAGTAATCCCAGCGCATTTGGTCCACTACCAATCCTACTACAAGCTTTGGTTTAGGTGTAGTATGGTTTTTTTGGGCATTTACACCATTTGATTGCAAAAGCAAGATAACAAGTGTAGCTGCGGCCTTAAGCGTATATTTTTTCATAATTAAAAATCCGCTCAAAATTACTAAGAGCGGATGGAATTTTACTATTAAGTTTTATTTACTTTAAATCCTTATTTACTTCGCGAACGGCGTCTGCAGCAGCTTTAAATTCTGATTTTTCTGCATCAGAAAGGTCTATTTCTACAATTTTTTCAACTCCATTCTTGCCGATTATAGCCGGCACGCCAAGACAAATATCAGATTCTCCATATTCTCCATTTAAAAGAAGTGAACATGGAATCATTTTTTTCTGATCACATGCAATAGCTTGAACCATTACAGAAACAGCCGCTCCTGGCGCATACCAAGCTGATGTTCCAAGTAATTTAGTAAGGGTAGCACCTCCTACTTTAGTTTCATTTACTACATATTCCAATTTTTGTGAATCTAAAAATTCAGAAACAGGCACTCCATTACGAGTTGCTTTAGAAATTAAGGGTACCATTCCAGTATCGGAGTGTGCTGCTATTACCATTCCATCCACATCGGAAATAGGTGCCTCAAGAGCTTCTGCTAAACGATACTTAAACCTTGCAGAATCTAATGCACCCCCCATTCCAATAACTCTTTCTTTAGGCAAACCTGAAGTTTTATGTACTAAATATGCCATGGTATCCATAGGGTTTGAAACTACGATTATAATAACATTTGGTGATTGTTTTACGAGGTTTTCAGTAACTTCTTTAACAATCCCGGCATTTATACCAATGAGTTCCTCTCGGGTCATCCCTGGTTTTCTTGGTATACCAGATGTAATTACTGCTAAATCAGAATTTGCTGTTTTAGTATAATCGTTTGTAGATCCTATTAATTTTGTATCAAATCCGTTTAATGAGGCTGTTTGCATAAGATCCATTGCTTTACCTTCTGCAAAACCTTCTTTAATATCTACCAAAACAACCTCTGAACAGAAGTTTTTCATGGCAATATATTCAGCACAGCTTGCTCCAACAGCACCCGCACCTACTATAGTAACTTTCATCTATAAATTTTTAATATTATAAGGCTAAAATACTAAATTTAGGATATTCATGCCAACTAATGGCATTAGAATTGTTAAATTTCCCCATGAAAAAATATCAATTCTTACTTATTCTGTTTACAATTGCAAGTAATTTATTTTCAGCTCAAATAAAATGGCTAAGTATTGATGAAGCTTTAGAAATTCAAAAAACCAATCCTCGACCATTATATTTACTATTTGTCAAAGATGATTGTGTTAATTGTAATAAGATAGAGGATAATCTATCTCATCCAATTATTCAACAATACCTAAACGAGAACTTTTACCCTGTAAAATATAATTCAAATCAATCTAAAAATTTCAACTTTCAGGAAGTTAAATTTAAGAGTAGTAAAAACTCTGAAGGTGTATCTTTTGAAGATTTTCTGCATATTTCTAGCTTCCCTACCCAAATGTTTATAGACGAAGATTTAACTGTTTTAAGTGTTATAAATGGACTCAGCAGTGCGAGGAATCTTGAACCCTATTTCAATTTATTTCAAAATAAAGATTACAAAAAAATGCTAAATAAGTTAGATATAGATTCTTTTAGAAATAATTTTAAGCATAAAATAAAAAAGGATTAAGTTATATTTGGCTAGGCTATTGGCCATATATGAATTTACTTACACCTATTTTACAGATTCCAAACTCGCCAATAAATGAAGAGCGAGCAGGGCTACTTGGGAAGTATTTTTCTATAGTTACTGTAGAAGATTTGTTATTTCATTTACCATATAAATTTCTGGATAAATCTAACATTTATCCTTTATCACAAGTGGTAAATTGGGTAGGAAAAGAAGCACAGTTTCTTGGAACTATTACTAAAGTTCAAGAAATTGGAGTAGGAACACCGTCCAAAAGATTAGTTACATATTTTTTCGATGATAATTTTAGCATTCAATTAGTCTGGTTCCGTTACCCCAAATGGTTGGTAAATTCTTTACCCCTATTAAAAAAAGTAATTGTTTATGGGCAAGTACTAGAATTTTCTGGAAGTTATTCAATTGCTCATCCCGAAATTTCAGTGGAAAAAGATAAACGCGAGGTAGGTTTGCAACCCGTTTACTACACTTCAGAAAAATTAATATCCCGTGGTATAAACCAAAAACTTTTTCGTACCGCCATTCATAAAATAGTATTTCATCCAGAATTTAATTTACCTTCTTTTCTTCCTGAATATGTTTTAGTAAAACTTAATCTTCCTCAAAAATTACAAGCCTTTAGATCTCTCCATTTTCCACAAACACTTCTCGAAAGAGAAAAATCCTTGGAAATGCTGAAAATAGAAGAATGTATTATTATGCTTGGAATACAGCATTATCGAAAATTAGGGAGAGAGAGCAATTCTGTGGGACACGCTTTTTCTACTAAGACTGAGCTTTTTAATAATTTTATTAAACAATCTCTTCCATTTCCACTTACCAATGCTCAAAATAGAGTTATAGAGGAAATATATCAAGATATGAGTATGGGTAAACAGATGAACAGGCTTCTACAAGGGGATGTAGGTTCTGGTAAAACAATTGTAGCCTTTTTATGCATGCTTATTGCCGTAGGAAATGGGACACAATCTTGTCTTATGGCACCTACAGAAATTTTAGCCAGGCAGCATTTTGCTTCGTTAGAAAAGCTTAGCCATAAGCTGCCTATACAAATAAACATACTCACAGGGAGTACAAAGAAGTCCGATAGGGAAAGAATACACAGGATGTTGCATTCTGGTGATCTCCATATTTTAGTAGGAACGCATGCTTTATTAGAGGATCCCGTGCAATTTCGGAAACTAGGTCTTGCCGTAATTGATGAGCAGCACCGTTTTGGAGTGGCACAAAGAGGGGTTTTATACAAAAAAAATGAAATACCTCCGCATATATTACTGATGACGGCAACTCCTATCCCTCGTACTCTTGCAATGACTTATTTCGCGGACTTGCCAGTGTCTATAATAGATGAACTGCCTGCGGGTAGAAAACCTATATTAACAGTATCCAGAAAGGATAAAAACCGGCCTGAACTATATGCTTTTATTAGGGATGAATTAAGGAAAGGGAGGCAAGTGTATATCGTATATCCCTTAATAGAAGAATCTGAAGTTCTTACCTACAAAAATGTGAGTCAGGGCTGGACGGAAATTCAATCTATATTCCCAGAATATAAAGTTGAAATGCTCCATGGAGGGATGAATACGGATGCGAAAAATAATGCAATGGCATCATTTAAAAATGGTAATTCGCAAATTTTGGTGGCTACTACCGTAATTGAAGTAGGTGTTGATGTGCCTAATGCCAGCATAATGATGATAGAAAATGCTGATAAATTTGGACTTTCTCAGCTCCATCAGCTACGAGGCAGAGTGGGTAGAGGTGCAGAAAAAAGCTTTTGTATACTTATGGCATCAGAAAAAATCTCCAAAGATGGCAGAAAGAGAATACAAACAATGTGTGAAACGCAAGATGGTTTTAAGATTTCAGAAGTGGATCTACAACTCCGTGGTTCAGGTGATGTAATGGGTACCCGCCAAAGTGGCAGTATTGAATTTCGTTTTTTGGACCCAGCGCAAGATTCCGAAATTGTGGAACTTTCTGGAAAAATACTCCAGAAAATACTTGATAATGATCCTAATCTTCAGCATCCTGATAATGAACCACTCCAAAGAGGTATAAAGCTAAAATATAAAGAAGCAAAAAAGTGGAGTAAAATTTCATAAAAAAAAGGCTGCAATCGCAGCCTTTTTATCATTCTAAAAAAATTTATTTTTTTGAAGATTTTCCTAAAAATGCAGGTAACAAAATACCAGCAAATTTTAATAAAGTTTCTTTATTTTCAACAGCAAAATCTACGATTTTAGAAGTAAAATTTTCTTCTACTTCTTCTTTAACGCGCTCGTAACCATAACCAACATTAAATTTAACATCCTCTGCTTTTTCTTTTACAATTTCTCCAGTTTCAGCAGCAGTTTCTTTTAGCTTTTCTTTAGTTTCGTTTACTTTTTTACATGCCTTCTCCGCAGCTCCTGAGCTTATAAGATAATACACGATTCCACCAAGAATTGCAAGTCCTAGGATTTTGTTTGAATTTTTCACTAGTCAAATAATTTTTTTGTTAAAATATAATCATCCATTACAAAACCCTTACCAATGTCTATAATGGCATCCTCTTTTATTGTAAAATTTAATTTGAGGTAGAATTGGCATGCAGTATTGTATTTATTTACATGCAAAATCAGAATTTTTGTGTTAAGATTTTTCGCCAGATTTTCTATAAAATTAATACAAAGCGTACCTATCCCGCTTCCCTGAAATTGCCTTTTTATATAAAGTTTATGAATTTTAAAAGTTTTAATTTCAACATCTAACATTTCGCCATGGAAAAATCCTATAGGTTTAGAATTAAATTGTATCCATTGAAGTTTATGATTATCATTTGATAAACTAAATTCAAACTGAAATTTAGAATACATTTCCTGAAGCATATACTCTATCTGTAATTCACTTAGAATTCGGGAATAAGTAGTACGCCATATTTCTTCCGCTATTTCTCTCCATTTTTCATACTCCCCTTCTTGGATGTCTGGAAAGTGAAGTTTCATTTAAGGCTTAAGATTATTTTCTTGAAGACATTTAGAAATAGATTCTTGTAATGTTTGAGAAGCGGCAACCAATGGAAGTCTCACTGAATTCTCCATAATATTCAGTTGGTGTAAAAGTTCTTTTATACCTGCTGGATTACCTTCTGAAAAAATTAATCTGGTAATTTCTACTAAATTATTATGAATGGCATATGCTTCCTGTACTCTATTTTCCTTTGCCAGTTGAAGCATCGTCTTGAATTGTTCAGGAAAAGCCTGTCCAACGACAGAAATAACTCCATCTCCACCAGCAAGGCTAACAGGCAAAGTATATTCATCATCACCAGATAAGAGTTGGAAGTTTTTAGGCTTTTTCCTTAATATGTCAAAATACTGCAAAATATTAGGAGCTGCCTCTTTAATAATACAAAGATTCGGGAATTCTTCCGCAAGCCTTAAAGTTGTTGCGGCTTCCATGTTTTGGCCTGTTCTAGAAGGAACATTATACATAATAATGGGCTTTCCACTCTTTGCCAACTGCTTATAATGTTGATATAATCCTTCCTGTGATGGTCTATTATAATAAGGTGATACGGATAATATTGCGTTAAATGCGGAAGTATCTGTATAGTTAATAGAATCAAAAACCTCCATGGTATTATTTCCGCCAATGCCCAAAACTAATGGAAGCCTATTGTTATTTATTTTAACAATAAAATCTACTACATTTTTTTTCTCCTCAGCGGATAATGTGGCAGCCTCGGCAGTAGTTCCAAGAGCTACAAGAAAATCTGTACCTCCAGTGATATTGTACTCTATTAGTTTTTCCAATGCTGGAAAATCTACTTGTAATGATGATGTAAATGGCGTTACCAGTGCTACTCCAAGTCCGGAAAGTTTCATTTTTTATATTTTAAGTAAATATAGTATAGTAAAAATAAATTTGTGTAACATAAATAGGAAAAAGGAAGTAACCCCCTATATTTGTTTAAAATATATGTGTGAAAAGATTTGTTCTAGGCCTTTCTAGCCTACTAATTATAAGCTGTGCCACTCACCCATTAGCAGTATCAAAAACAGATTTTCATAATCTGGATATTGATTCTACGCAAAATGAGGACACTGAAATTCTTTCTATAATACAGCCTTATAAAAGGCAATTGGATGAGAAAATGAATGTTGTTTTAGCTACGAGTGGTATAGAATTAACAAAGTTTGGTGATACTCCAGTTTTGAATAATTTACTTGCAGATTATACTTTAAATGCAGGAAGAAAGTATGCGGCGTCCAATGCCATTGCTCAACCAGATTTTGCCATTATTAACGGAGGAGGGATTCGGAATATTATCCCAAAAGGCAATATTACTGTTCGTTCTGTATTTGAAGTAATGCCCTTCGAAAATGAAATGGTTATTGTAGAATTAAAGGGTAAGGAATTGGAAAAAATATTTACTTATTATACTAAAACAAAAAAAGATAATCCTGTTTCAGGAATTATGATAAACACACTTAATCCATCTCTAAACAAGTTGACAAACGGTAGAAATATAACTCCAGAAGATACATACAGGATAGTTACAAGTGATTATCTTGCTGAAGGTGGAGATAATATGGAATTTTTCAAAGCGGGTAAGGTAATAACTACTGGCATAAAATTGAGAGATGCATATATTGAAGAATTTAGAAACAGTAAGACTATACCCGATAACTACCCATATGAAAAACGCCTTATCTTTTAATCATGAATAGAAAAGAATTTTTATTAAAAAGTACTGCTGGTGCAGCGATGCTGTCAATTCCAGGAGGACTTGGCGCATCTGTTTTTACTCAAAATATATCACAAACTGCAGGAAAAACTATTCAGATTTTACATACGAATGATCAGCATAGTAGAATAGAACCATTTGCTGCCAATGCGGGAAGAAATGCAGGTAAAGGTGGCTTTGCAAGAAGAGCACAATTAGTATCAAGGCTAAGAAAGGAAAATCCTCATACTCTTTTACTAGATTCTGGTGATGTGTTTCAGGGCACCCCCTATTTTAATTACTTTGGTGGGGAGCTGGAATTTACTTTAATGAGCCATTTAAAATATGATGCTTGCACAATGGGAAATCACGATTTCGACAACGGTCTGGTAGGTTTTAATAAGGCCCTTCCTTTAGCAAAATTTCCCTTTTTAACCTCAAATTATGATTTTACCAATACTATATTAGAAGGAAAAACTGGCGATACATTAATAAAAGTAGTTAATGGAATTCGTATAGGTCTATTTGGGCTTGGGATTGCTTTCGATGGCCTTGTTCCCAAAAAACTTATCGGAGAGACACGCTATCTTAATCCCATCGAAATTGCACAAGATAGGGTACGCCAACTTCAACAAAAAAAATGTGATCTTATTATATGTCTTAGTCATTTGGGATATGAATATGAAAAAGATCCAAATAAAATATCTGACCTCAAATTTGCCGCACAGACTTCCGGTATTCATGCCATTTTAGGAGGACATACCCATACCTTCTTACCTAAGCCCACCATAGTATCCAACAAAGACGGAAAGGAAGTACTCATCAATCAAGTTGGCTGGGCTGGTTTAAAATTGGGTAAAATTGATTTTACATTTGGTAAAAACGGAAAAATTCAGCAAATTGCTTGGAATAATCACCTCATGGATGAAGAAATTTACGCATAAGATATATACCCTTACAGGAATTGCCTTATTAATAGGCACTCAGAGTTTATCTGCTCAGAAAATTTCTTCACAAAAATGGGCTGATTTATTTTCTTACAATGAGATTTTAGCAATAAAACCTGCTGGTAACGAAATACTTGCTGCATCCACCAATGGATTGTTTTATTTAAAACCATCTACAGGAGAGACTCAAAAATTAAGTAAAGCTAATGGACTTCATCAAGTAAATATCAGTGCTTTTGATTATAACCCAGTTACTAAATTAGGTCTTGTAGGATATAAAGATGGTTCTATGGATGTTATCACACCTAATGGGATTTTTTATATTGTTGATATTCCTATAGCAGCAGGGTTTAGTGGAGACAAAAAGGTAAATCATATTGCTATAAGTGGGAATCTCGCTACAGTTTCTACAGCCTATGGTGTTTCTTTATTTAAAATGAAAGAGAGAGAATTTAGCGATACTTCATTTTTTAAAGTTGGGAATATATTCTATCCCGTGTATGAAGCGGGAATCTATAATAATAAAGTATATGCTGCTACACAAGAAGGGCTGCTAACAAAAGCCCTTGGTAGTGTTGATTTTCCTGTATATAGCACTTGGAATATAGAAAAAGCTGGACCCCATTACCAGGTGGATGTGGAAGAAAATGCAATGATCTATTCCGATGCCAGCTTTGTATATTACCTTTCTGGTTCTGCTACCGGTACGGGAGTACCAGTTAACCAAAATTTTAATGGAATCAATGATATTTCTTTAGTAGGAGAAGATATCACTGTAACGGTAGGTCAAAGAATTTATAGTGCCAATACTTCCGGTGCTATTATTGGGAGTACTTCAGTAAATGCAATGTGCAATACGGCTGCCAAAATAAATAACAAAATCTATGGCGGAACAAAGCTTGAAGGGATAAAAACGGAAAATGAAAAAACCTATAAACCTTCTGGGCCTTATAATAATAGAAGCTATAGGATTAATCTCTTAGATGATAAAATTTATATCTCAAGTGGAGGTTTAATAGGATATAATAACCCCGTAAATACAGGGCTAGGGTTTTATTATTTTGATGGGAAGGAGTGGAAATATCCATCTATGTTCTATGATCTTACAAAGTCTTGGAATATATTAGATGTATTACCAAATCCCCTAAAGCCAGATGAAATTTGGTTCACCAACTTTGTATTCTCAACAAATAAAGGACTTTATAAATTAAAGAATTTAGAGTTTGATAAAAAATATTTTGATACGGGTGATGTGTATTTAAATAGAACATTAAGTTTAGGTTTTTCTCCAAATAATGATCTTTTCGTCACAGGTTTTTTGCTGGAAAGTACGCCAGTTAGCGGCTCGATTATTAAATTTCCATCAGCAGGAGAACCCTACTCCATTATTCCGACGAAAAATGTTGGTGGCGGGCAGCCACCCAATTTTAGCAAAAATATCTTAGCTTATGCTGCACCTTTTTATTCCAATGGAGGTGTAATATTGTATAAATATTTAGATTCTGGAAACATAGCTTCATCAATTCTCACAAAAGATAATAACCTACCAGTTAATGGTACTATCTCTGTGGCTTTTGATAAAAATGAAAAACTTTGGATAGGGACTCGTGAAGGATTGCGCGTGCTGGAAACACCATCGGAAGCCTTTACCAATCCCCTAGTGCAAACCCAACCCATAGTTATTACGGAGAACGGAATAGGAGAAGAATCTTTTAGAAACGCTACCGTATTGTCTATCGCGGTAGATAGTGGTAACCATAAGTGGGTTTCTGTGGATAATGGGGGCGTGTTTTATCTAAGCCCGGACGGCCAGAAGACAATAGCAAAGTTTGATAAAAATAATTCGCCTTTGCCGGATAATAATATTACAGATATTAAAGTAGACCAGAAAACCGGAAAGGTTTATTTCGCCAGTCTAGGTGGAACGGTTACATATCAATCTGACGCAGTGGATGTAAAAAGTGCTTTCGGGAATGTCTTGGTTTATCCTAATCCTGTGATTTTTAAGGATTTTAAAGGGAATGTAACTATACGCGGCCTTGCAGAACGCACTAACATCCGTATTACTGATGCAACAGGATACCTAGTCCATTCCGGAATAGCAGGAGGAGGCTTTTATCAATGGGATCTTGCAAATCAAAAAGGAAACAGAGTAGCTTCTGGTGTTTATTTTGTCTTAATGACCAATGAAGATGGGACAGAAACTGCTACAGCAAAAATTGCAGTTGTCAATTAATGCATACAAGCAAAGCCTTCATACTTTATTACACTAAATACGGAGATCACGATGCAGTAGTAAAGGTTTTCTGTAACAATATTGGATACCAGAGCGTATTTATGAGAGGGATTTATGCAAAGAAAAATAAGAAAATAAGTTTTCTGCAACCCTTTCATCCAGTTTTACTTTCTTATGCCAGATTACCTGTGGAAGGAAAATTGCTTCTTTGTAGTAAAATAGAAGCTATAATAGTAAATGAATCCTCATCCATGGATTATAATATTGTTCAAACATCCATCCGATACTTTATTTCTGATTTTTTAAATAAAATCCTCAGTAAAGATGTAGAGTTACATGGATATTTTGACTTATTAGAAGATTGCAATGCGTGTATTAATGAAATGGACAAGGAAGCTCACATTAATCTTTTATTTAAGTCTTTATATAGTCTTGGAATTCAGCCGGACGTTTCTCCTGAAACTTATTTAAACCCTGAGAACGGTAAATATCAATCAACTATTGCACATCCTATATTTACACAGGAAATATCTGCGTACTGGAAATGCACTCTTACGGGAGAAAAAAAAATACATCCTGCAATAAAATTACAGGATGTGGTAGAAAGTTTAATGCTGTATTATCAATATCATATCCCTGGATTTGAAGTTCCTCAATCTTTAGACATAATACGAGAAGTTTTAGCTTAATCTAATTCTAAAAGCTCAGCAGAGTTATTACGAAGATTATCGATTGATTCTTGGGAATCCCAATCAAATCTACTATAACAAGGTATTAACTGGTTGATTTTCGTGTTAAATTCAGCATCAGAGGAGTCTTTCATAATGGCTCGCAGCACTTCCAGCATTGCAGTAACACTGGTGGATGCTCCAGGGGATGCGCCCAGTAAGGTAGAAAGTGTTTTTTCGAAATTTGTGATAATTTCGGTTCCAAATTCTAATTTACCTCCATCTTTATCATCCTTTTTAATGATTTGTACTCTTTGCCCAGCAGTATAGGTGTCCCAATCTTCCTCCTGTGCTGAGGGTACAAATTTTCTTAACTCTTCCATTTTTTGGGTTTTTGTTAATAATACCTGCTCCACTAAATATTGAGTTAAATCCCGGTTATGCCACCAAGCGCCTATTAAGGAACGAATATTAGTAAGATTAACACTTTCGGGAAGATCTAAAAAGCTTCCATCTTTCAAAAATTTAGTTGAAAATCCTGCAAATGGCCCAAATAAAATACATTCCTCCCCATCTATTACGCGTAAATCTAAATGAGGTACACTCATAGGTGGAGCTCCAGAGGCGGCTTTCCCATAAACTTTAGATCTATGAAGACGAATTAAATTTTCATTTTTGGAAATAAGCCATTCCCCAGAAACTGGAAACCCTCCATATCCCTCAGCTTCCTTAATACCAGATTTTTCTAACAGGTTTAATGAGTATCCACCAGCACCTATAAAAAGAAAATCACATGAAACCCAGTGCTTCTCGCCTGTCATTCTGTTTTTTACCTTGATATCCCATTTGAAATTTTTTTCAGATGGTTTAGTATCCTTAACTTCTTGGTAAAGAAAGACATCTACATTTTCTTTCTCTGTAAGATAGCGCTCTAATTTTCTCGTAAGTGTTCCAAAATCTACATCTGTGCCTATGCTCATTTTAGTAGCTGCAGAAGGATATTCGGTATTATTTTCATCATCTCTCCCAATATAAACCAAAGGCATCCATTCCGCAATTTTTTCAGGAATATTAGCAAATTCCATTTGAGAAAACAGTGGATTTTCTCGCAATGCTTCATATCTTTTCTTTAGAAAGTTTCCATCTTTTTCACCAAAAACAAGACTTTCATGAGGGCAAGTACGAATGAAATCACTCGGATTATTTATTACATTTTTCTTCACCAATGTTGCCCAAAAACTTTTACTAACTTCAAATTGTTTGGCTATTTTTAAGGCTTTTTCTATAGATATTTCTCCATTTTCTTTTTCTGGAGTATAATTCAGTTCACAATAAGCAGAATGCCCTGTTCCAGCATTATTTAATGCATTGGTGCTTTCTTTAGCAAATCTTCCTAAACGCTCAAAAATGGCAATTTTTTTATCAGGACACATTTCTATTATTAAAGTGGCGAGCGTGACACTCATTATTCCACCACCTACTAATATAATGTCGTAGAATTCGGTTGGAACGCGTTTTACTATTTGTTTCATTAATTAAGTTTTTTGGTTAAAGCAGTGAATTGCTTTTCAACATTTTTTTCAAGATATAATACTTTATACACTGTATCTATAATAGGAACATCCAGATTCAGTTCTTCTGCGCGTTGCCATATAGCCTCCGTAGCATAATAGCCTTCTGCTATCATATTCATATTTTGGATGGCAGATTTCACCGTATATCCTTTACCTATTAAATTTCCAAGGCTTCGGTTTCTAGAAAATAAAGAATAGGCTGTTACCATTAAATCACCTAAATAGGCGGATTCATTTACATCTCGTGGAGCCTCATAAACTGCTTCCAGAAATCTTTCCATTTCTCGTACCGCATTAGACACAAAAACTGCTGAAAAATTATCGCCATATCCAAGACCGCTCGCCATACCTGCGCCTATGGCATAAATGTTTTTAAGAACGGCACTGTATTCATTACCTAAAATATCTGTACTGGAATTAATTCTAATAAAATAAGAGGAAAAACAAGCCTTAAGATATTCCTGATTTTCTTTTTCTACAGTAGCTATTGTAAGATAACTGAGTCTCTCCATTGCAACTTCCTCTGCATGGCAAGGCCCAGCTATAACTCCCTGATTTCTAAACCCTAAATTAAATTTTGATTTTAGATATTCGGCAACTATTTTTTTTTCTCCAGGGATGATACCTTTTATAGCAGATACTAAAAGTTTTTCTTCAGGATTAAATTCTAAATTTTCCAGGTAAGGCTTTAAATATATAGAAGGTGTAGCCAAGACGATAATATCACATTCCTTGAATAATTCTTCAGAACTTGTAGTAAGAGATAATTTTTTAGTATCAAATCCAACTGCAGTAAGGTAATTAGGATTATGCCCTCGTAGCTCTATGTGACCTTTTACATATTCATTTCTTACACACCAATGAACGGAGGGAAGATTCTGAACCAGCATTTTTACAAGTGCTGTACCAAAAGATCCACTGCCCAATACGCCTATTTTTCGGGTAAATTCCATGTTAAAATTTGCTAAAAGAGAGCAAGATAAGTTTTTTTGCCTTTTTAACTTCAAATTTTTATTTAGATAGGATTAATGAGGTTTAGATTTTTTAACTCATTATAAGCATCCCGCACGCTTGATAAGTGAGTTGTCATTACTTCTACTACATTAGGTGGTAATTGCCCCTCTTCAAGAACCTTGGTATATTCATCTATATAAGCCGCTTCTCCACGAAGACATTCCTCATGAATAGCATGATCTCCAATGGAAAATACATCTCGAATGGAGGTCCACATTCTGTGAAGATCGGCTGTGATACTCGTTTTTGATTCAGGGCTTATGCCATACTGAAACAAAATGCCTCGTAATGTATCCGCGTATTTAGCACGCGCAGCACTTTCGTCTAAAAACCATTTGCGTAATGCTACGCTATCTACTTTATCTGCAGCATGTAAATATCCAGCCTCTGCATCTAAATTTTTTTGAAGAGCTTCCTGAAGTATTTCAACTAATTTTTCTGAAGGTTCCATTGTATATAAATTTTAACAAAAATACTATTTCAAAGCCTTAAAACTCACTAGATTTTATTAATTAAATTATTATTTTCTGTCATTTTTACATGTTTAATTAAATTTATATTTCTTTCCAGACCTTCATATCTTGTTCTTGTAACAGCTGATTTGCTAAATACTTTTTTGAAAACTTCTCTATTTATTTCTTCAAAGTTATTTTCTACTAAATCTATAAAATCTTCGGAAGGCGTAAACTTACTTTCGTTATGTGGAATACTGTGCCTATTCCATGGGCAGACATCTTGGCAGATGTCACAACCGTATACCCAATTATCCATTTTGCCTTGAAATTCTTGTGGTATTTCGTTTTTAAGTTCTATGGTAGCATAGGAGATACAGCGTGAGCCATCTATAACTGCATCTGCTACAATAGCACCTGTGGGACAAGCATCTATACAGCGTGTGCAAGAGCCACAATAGGAGATTGTGGGAAAATCTGTGGGAAAATCTATATCAGTTATAATTTCTGCAATGAAAAAAAATGAACCTCGTTTTTTAGAAAGGAGATTTCCGTTTTTTCCTACCCAGCCTAAGCCAGATTTAGCGGCCCAGGATTTTTCCAAAACTGGGGCACTGTCTGTAAATATTCTATAAATGGAGTCTGAAATGTGATTTTGGGTAAGAAACTCGTCCCAAATAGTTTTTATTTTATCCTTTATAACATGATGGTAATCTTCTCCATAAGCATATTTTGCAACTTTAAAATCTCCTTCAATTATTTTTTCTGGAAAATAATTATACAATAAAGATATTACTGTTTTTGCATCTGGAACTAGCAATGTAGGATCAAGCCGTTTATCAAAATTTCGTTCCAAATATCCCATTTCACCTTGATAATTTTGATTCAGAAAATTTTCAAGCCTAATAGCATCATCCTCTAAAAATCCAGCAGGTGAAAACCCAACTGATAAAAATCCAGCCTTATCTGCTAATAATCTTAAACTCTCTTTCCGAGCAAAAAATTCTGATTTTTTCATAATTGATGGGTGAAAAATATCAAATTAAAGTGTATTTTTGAACTATAAACTTTAAAAAATGGATCTAAAGTCATTATTACAAGGGGAAAATTATAACCTCATAGATGTGCGAGAAGAAATGGAACTGGATGTAGATGGGAGCATTCCTGAAGCCAGAAATATTCCTTTAGCAGAAATAGAAGACAGAAAACAAGAAATAGTAAATTTAGCTGGGCCTAAAATATTTTTTTGTAAAAGTGGTCAAAGAAGCCAAAAGGCGGTTGATTATTTTACATCTCAAGGTCTTACAGAGGTCTATAACGGGGGTGGGTACGAAGATGTTAAAGCAGCTTTAGAAAACTAAATCTTTATTGTGGGTAGTATTTTATCCATAATCATCTCTGCCATAGCTGTAATACTTACATAAGGATTTATACCTAAACTACCTGGTATAAGAGAACCATCTACAACGTATAAATTCGGGCAGCCTTTTAGTTGCCCGTTTTTTTCTGTAGATACACCCTACACACATCCACCCAAAGGATGATAACAAATGGTTTCATCAATACCATCTTTTGGAAATAATACGGTGTTATTTTGGTATTTATTGCCTTGTACTCCAGTGCTACCATGAAGATTCATCTTATCAAGAAAAAAAGCGGCATTTTTTCTCATGTGGGCGTTATTTTCTTCATTCCAAAGGATATCTAGCTGGCCATCATGCTTAATTAAAAGATTTCCATACTTTTTAACTTCATTAACAATCAAATAATTGGCTGTATGGGAACCAAAAATAGGCATAGGAGCAATTTCCGCAAAGAATCTATGCTTCCTATCATTCCAATTACTAAGTCCTCGTACTGGCATTGTACTCTGATGCCTCCCTCTACTTTCATGGCCTATAACCATCCAAGTATATAGGCTAGCCATAGTATTTCCATTATTTCCCCAAAAATTTCCTACGCTTTTTGGGATTGGTAAAGCATTAACTTTCTGGGATTTCAACAATATTTCTGTAGTACCTAAGCCTCCTGCACCTAAAAAAATATGTTTAGCTGTTATAGTTTTAGATTCTATTGTATTTCCCTTGGTATCTATTGCTGCAAGCTGAATTGTATAAGATGTATCTTGATTTTTACGGATATGTTCTACACGGTGCATAGCAAGAATTTGAACTAAACCAGTTTTCTTTGCTTGTTTTAAATATGATTTGGTAAGATCTTTTTTACCAAAATTATTCCCATAAATTACCTCCATAGAAGTTGCCGATCTTTCCGCTCCGGAATTAATTTCTTTTCTTAAATGTTCAAAATCATATAAATTTGGCACTTTAACTGGAGTAAATCCTGCATTCTTACCCTCCTCTACCCCTATTCTAGAAAATTTTTACCATTCCGATTGATATAGATCTTCTGGTATATAATTCATTCCCAACATTTGATTAGCTTTTGGAAAATAGGTGGAATACAAAGAATTAATATCAATATCAACCCCTACTTTTTGAAAAGTTTCCTGGAAATAAGTCTTATCTGGGGTGACAGTCATTCCCCCATTGACTAATGATCCGCCTCCAACTCCTTTTCCTAAATAAACTTTGACATGAGAAAAATCTCTACGCTCTAATACCCCAGTAAATTTCTTAAAATTTACTCCCAAATTTCCTAAAGGAATTGGAGCTATGGAAGTATTCCTTAGCCAAGTAGAATGGTTAGATGGAAAGGTCATTTTCGGAAATTTAAATTTTGGATTCACTTTTTTATACTGTTCCCAGTCCACACCCTCCTCTATCATGACTACGGGTATTCCTTTTTCTGCCAAACGGAGTGCCGCCACTGCACTCCCGTAACCCGTTCCAATAATTACCACAGGAAAACTTAATTTTTTAGATTTGGTGCTATCAGGTGTTAATGTGGAAATAATTGGATTGGCACCAAAAACACCTTGAGAAAAAATACCAAGAGCAGAAACTTGAATAAATTTACTTCGATTCATATAAAGAATATATCTTTCAATTTAGTTTTCTCAATGGCAAATATGTTACCAATAATTTCTTCTGCATTTTTAGAAAGACTTCCTAAAATGCAACAATTGGTATGGGAAAGAACATGTAAGCTGTGGTACCATGAAGTAAGCTGTTCCAGATTCACATTTTTAATGTCTTCTATAATTTGGATTTCTGGATTTGTTTTTAGGTTCCAGCAATGATATAGTTGGTACTGTCTATATGCCCCTAGGCCCTTTAAGTTTCGGAGTGAAAGGTCTCGTATTAATGCTTTTTTAGAAGATTCAAATTGTTCTTCATCTTGAGAAAAATCCGTTATTAATTTTACAATTTCTATATAAGAAATCGAGATGTTTCTCTTGCTTGTGCTGATATGGAAAACCATATTTGACTGAATATCATTATTTTGTGGAATATTTATGTGACAATAGGCATGATATGCAAGAGATCTTTTTTCACGTAATTCTTGAAATACCAAAGCATTAGGCCCACTACCAAAATATTCATTAAATAGAAGTAATAAATGCCAATCCTTACTTGAAATTTTAGGCAATTCTGTTATAAATCTGAACTCTGTTTGGGCATATTTTTGATTTAAATGGTATATTAATTTTTTATTTTTTTGGTAGGAGAGTTGTACCTTTTCTTCAGTAAATTTTACAGTACCAGCAAAACTTTTTTGAGTAAAAACTTGGCAATCTTTACTATTTAAAGTATTCGAAAAATATGCTATATGATTTGGTTGAAGGAAAAAGGATATAAATTCTGAAAGAATAAGTTTATGATCTAGTTTCTTAATAAAATTGGTTGTAAGATAAGTTGATTTAAGATCATCATGATTCCACATTGCAAATTTCGTAAGATGTTGAAGCTGCTCATAGGGATCGTTTTTATCATATTTACGGTCTTCTATAAAATTTGAAATGCAGGTTTTCCACCAAGCCGGATTGGGTGTAAGCTGTGAATATTCGGATAAAATAAAAGTAAAATTGTTATCATACTCGGACGTAGAAGATAGGATTTTACATTCAAGAAATTGATCCTTAAGATAAAAATCTACCTGGATTCCTCTGTTAAATAATTCCTTTTGTAAAAGATTGTCCGGATAATTTATAGAACCTAAGCCAGAAATGTATTGAGTTAAAAGTGGCCAATGTCTCGTCAGTGGATGCAATTTTCCTCTTTTCCAACACAATATCATCTCGGTAAAAAGATCAGAACTTCTGGGAAACAATTGAATTTCAAGATCTTTATAACGGGAAACTTTTACATTATCAAACCAAGTGGTTTTGTTAACCTCATAATCCTTTCCTATTTTGCCTAATATTTCTTTTCCAAAACTTGAAAATCCATTGAAATTTATTTCTGGATTTTTATTTTTTAGTTGGCTAAATTCCTTAATATGTGTAGGTTCCGCTTGCTCTTTATACACAATTACGGGTTTATTATCTATAAAATATTGTGTAACAAATTCTTGGAACACCTCGTATGAAATTTGAGATTGTATAGACTCATTCGAAATTACATTATCCCAAGACTGAATACCGTAGAAATCATCCAAAAGTCCACCCGCAATACCATTTTTAGATTCTAAAGCCTTAATTCTTAAAAATTCAACTTGATTTGTAGCAGCTATAAATAAGCATTTAAAATCAGAATCGATAACCAATTTTTTTATTTCAATTAGAAGTAACTTTTCAATTTCTTGCAATGGTTGATTTTCCTTTGGAACGGAAAATATTTGAAACAATATAAATTCCGGCTGGAGTTGGAAATTTACTATTGCATCATTTAGAGATGACTTTTTAATCAAATTTTCTTGTAAAATACCACAGCCAGCATGATTCTCAAGCATTTTTTGTAGGATTTTTACAAGATATATAAAAGAATCATTTTTATTGGGTAACCTCCAGTTGAGGCATAGGTAAGGTGAACTTTTGGACTTGACACTTTTTTTAATTGTTTTTTTAAGTGTAGTCACATTAAGTGGCGTTTTCTCATTTTTTTTTCCTCTTTTAATATGGGAAAATAGGTCTTTGATATGGTGAAAGGTAGAATCAAAGTTAAAATCTCCAACCAAAATAAGTCTCATGTTTTTCGCTACATAATAGGTAGAGAAATAATTCTCAAGTGCTTGAATATCTGGAGATTCCAAATGGGAAAATGTACCTATTGTATCATGCTGAAGTCCTTTATTTAATGGAAATAAGGCTTTCATAATTGCCTCGTTTAGTATAAAATCATCGGTATCCTGCACCATCCCAAACTCCTCCTGCACTACTTGCAGTTCTGCCTGAAACATCCTGGGAACAAAATGAGAAAACCTTGCTGATTCTACTTGTAAAAATCGATGCAATTCGGTAGTAGGAATTGTAGATTCATAAACAGTTTCCACCAGCCATGTATGCGCATTTGAATCTTTTGCACCAAGATGACTAAGTATTCTATCATATTCATTACCAATACAATAGGATGATGCTTGGTTGGATAATTTGGAAATTTTCTTCCATATCTTCCTTCTAATTTCTTCGGAGGTTTCAAGTTTGTAGTAAGAAAATTCTTTCTTTAATTCGATTAAAATTTCTTTCTCTTTTTCCCAATTTTCAGTTCCAAAAAACTTATTTCCTTTAAAAAGATGGTGTTCTAGCATGTGTGCCGCTCCTAAGAAAGATTTTGGATCCTCTTGTGAACCCGCACCTACGGCTACTATGCACTTCGTTTTTTGTGTTCCTTTCTTTTGAGCTAAAACGATGCTGAGACCATTATCTAAAGTATAAAATCTTGTTTTAAATGGATCATTTCTAAAAGTGTGATAAGGAAAACTAGAATTAAGACCTTTCTTTTTCTGCATTTTTAATGAGCCTCCAGCCAATTCTTTCCTTCACCTACTTCTACCAATAGGGGAATTTTACCAGTATAGGCCTCCTCCATGGTCTGCTTTATCAGTATTTTTGCCTCTTTAATACGTTCTTTTGGAACTTCAAAAACCAGTTCATCATGTACTTGAAGTAACATTTTAACATCAGAATAATCTTTCTGCAGTTTACGGTCTAAATGAATCATTGCCAATTTTATAATATCTGCAGCGCTTCCTTGTATAGGTGCATTTACAGCATTTCTTTCCGCGTGACCTCTAAGAACAAAATTATTACTATTTATCTCTTTTAGATATCTTTTCCTGCCAAAGATAGTTTCCACATAACCAGTTTCTCTCGCTTTTTCCACCTGATCTGCCATATAGGCTTTCAGTTTTGGATATGTAATATAATATTGTGAGATAAGTTCTTTAGCATCTGCACGGGAAATCCCTGCTTGCATGCTTAATCCAAACGAAGAAACACCATAAATAATCCCAAAATTTACTGTTTTAGCCTGAGAGCGCTGCAATTTGGTTACATCCTTTAAAGGTATTCCAAACAATTGTGCTGCAGTAGTTGCATGGATATCCTCCCCTTTTTGGAACGCCTCTATCATCGTGGTTTCATTAGCAAAATCGGCAATCAAACGTAATTCAATCTGAGAATAATCTGCAGAAATAATTGCATAGTTATCTTTTGCAGTAAATGCCCCTCGTATTTGTTGCCCTCGCAGCGTACGAATTGGTATATTTTGAAGATTAGGATTGTGGCTAGCAAGTCTTCCTGTAGCAGCTACTATTTGTGAAAAAGTGGTATGTACACGGGAGGTTTTGGGATTTACTTGCAGTGGTAAAGCATCTACATAAGTGCTTTTGAGTTTTTGATATACCCGATATTGAAGTATAGGTGGGATGATAGGATGAGCATCCGATAATTTCTGTAAAACATCTTCGGAAGTGGTGTATTGTCCGGTTTTAGTTTTTTTTGCTTTAGGATCCAACTTTAAAACATCAAATAAAATTTCACCTAGCTGCTTAGGAGAATTGATATTAAATTCCTGCCCTGATTGCTTGAATATTTCAATTTCTAAATTTTTTAGATCATTTTCCAAATCTTTACTTTCTTGAGCAAGCCATTCAGTGTCCAGTTTAACTCCTTCTAACTCCATTCTCGCTAAAACTGGAAGAAGTGGCATTTCTATAGAATACAAAACTTTTTCTAGCTTATTTTCCTGTAATTGAAGTTTAAAATTTTGATAAAGAGAGAAGACTGATGCTGTTCTCTCCCCAATTGCAGATAAAAATGTGCTTATATCCTGATAGGTGTTTGAAATTTGAAAATCCCATTTCTGATGCAAGAAAACATCAGCTAAATAATCTAAATCATGCTTACCATCAGGATTTAAAATATAATGAGCAATGCTGGTATCACACATAGAACCTTCTGGCTCAATGCCCATATCCCAAAGAAGTTTAAGCTGTTCTTTCCATTCATGGCTAATTTTCATTACATCTTTTTTTGAAAAAAATTCTTTCGCAAATTCCACAAATTTAGATTCAGAAATTCCATTTTCTGTTGAAAATGCCCAAACGGCACCTTCTAGCATACTGAAACACATGGCGTGGGAATCTTTACCAGGACTACTGAAATAAAATGACGCTTCAGTTTTATTATTTAGAGATTTTAGTAAGATATTTAATTCTTCGTCGCTTGAAATAATCTGTATTAATGGTTTTGGATTTTTTTTAGAATCCTCCCGATTTTCAAGTTCAGAAAATAAATGAAGAGTGGATGCTATCAGTTGGTTATCCTGAGCTTCAGCTTTTGTTTCATTTTCATTGAAGGTGTTTTGGTGAAATGCACGATGGATATTGTCATACAGTCTTCTAAATTCGAGTTCTTCAAATATATTTTTAACTTCCTGAAAATCAGGCATATCCAGCGAGTAATTTTCCTCAACAAAATCTACCGGCACATCACAAACTATTGTAGCCAATTTTTTTGACATAATACCACGCTCTGCACTAGCCTCTATTTTTTCTTTTAACTTACCTTTCAGCTGATGTGTATTGGCAAGCAAATTTTCAATACTGCCATACTCTTGAAGGTATTTTTTTGCCGTTTTTTCACCCACTCCTTCTAGGCCAGGTATATTATCTACACTATCTCCCATCATAGCAAGGAAATCAATTACTTGCTTAGGATCTTGTATTTCGTATTTTGCTTTAACTTCCTCCACTCCTAAGATTTCCACCTCCGATCCCTTAAGACCTGGCTTATAAATTTTCACCTTATCGGTTACAAGCTGGGCAAAATCTTTATCTGGAGTGACCATAAATACAGTGTATCCTTTAGCCTCTGCTTTATGAGAAATTGTCCCAATAACATCGTCCGCTTCATAACCTTCCACTCCAAGAATGGGTATGTGCATAGCAGTCAAAATGCGATGAATGTAAGGTATAGCATCCCTAATAGGCTCAGGAGTTTCGCCACGATTAGCTTTATAATCAGCAAAATCTACTGTACGAACATTTTCTTTGCCCACATCAAAAACAACTGCAAGATGAGACGGTTTTTCTCTGCGGATAAGTTCAATTAAAGAATTAGTAAAACCAAAAATGGCACTGGTATCAAAGCCTTTACTAGTCATTCTTGGGCTCCGGATAAGAGCATAATAGCCCCGGAATATCATGGCGTAGGCATCAATTAAGTATAATCTTTGGTCTTTTTCCGGAAGCATAGTAAGTTTATTTTAGAATGAAAATGAAATAGGATTTTAATCCAGTTTTGTCAATTTAGCAAATTTTAAAATTAAATTTTTTTCATCAGAATTTTGAAATAAAACCTTCGCTTTTACATTATTGGGATCAGTACCGTCTAAGAATAGCACCTCTCCTACACCAAACCTGTCATGCCTTACACGATCTCCCACAGCAATGTTTTGATCGCTGGCTCCAGATGGATTGATAATTTTCGCAGTAGATAAGGGTATAAGATTTCTCCTTTCGATTTTTGCAGATGGCTTATCTATTATCTTTTTCTTCTTGAAAGGTGACTCAGATGGAGTTTCATCAAATATAGTACTGCTAAGGCCTGCATTATTAAAATAACGACTTTCCTGTGCCGGATTAATAAACTCAATGTAAGAATCTTCTATTTCCGATAAGAATCTGCTTGGTTCCGCCTCTGTAATTTTTCCCCATTGAAAACGTGTAGTAGCATAGCTAAGATAGGCTTCTTTTTCTGCTCTAGTAAGTGCTACATAAAAAAGCCGTCTTTCTTCTTCTAATTCCTCACGCGTACTGCTGCTCATAAAACTCGGAAATAAATTTTCTTCCAAACCAACCAAATGAAGGACGGGAAATTCTAAGCCTTTTGAGAGGTGAATCGTCATTAATGACACGGCATCCATTTCGGATTTTCTATTGGCATCCTCCTGAACATCTGTTGCCAAAGCAATGTTTTCCAAAAAATTTGCAAGGCTGGGATCGCCATCTACCAACTGGCGTTGTTCTTCTATGAAACCTTGCATGGAGTTCAGTAACTCCTGAATATTTTCTAATCGTGAAACTCCCTCTGGAGTGGCATCCTCCTTCATTATCTTTATCGTTCCAGATTTTCTCGCTACTTCCATAGCAAGTTCATAGGCGTCCATATCCTTTAACATCACTTGGAAGGCCTTAATCATAGACCAAAATTCTGAAAGTTTTAGAAGGGCAGAATTAGTCATACCCATTCCTGGGGCATGTTCGGTAATGTTATTTAAAACTTCTGGAACAGGTATATTTTTACTGTCAGCGTAAATTAATAGTTTGTTTTGACTATTATCACCAATACCTCGGAGCGGAAAATTAATAACTCTAAACAGAGCTTCCGTATCTTTTTCATTAACCGTAAGCCGAAGATATGCGAGTAAATCTTTAATTTCTTTTCTTTGATAAAAGCTAACACCTCCGTAAACTTTATAGGGAATATTTTTTTTCCGTAATGCATCTTCTAAGGCCCTTGTTTGAGCATTTGTACGGTATAAAATTGCAAATTCTGAAAATTTTCTATGGTCCCGAAGCTGGATTTCCCAGATATTACCAGCTACAAAGTTGGCCTCATCAGCGTCTGAGAGACTTCGATAGACTTTAATTTTTTCCCCAGTTTCATTTTCGGAGAATACATTTTTTTTAAATTGATTTAGATTTTTGGCAATAACGCCATTTGCAGCGTTTACGATATTCTGCGTGCTGCGGTAGTTTTGTTCCAGGGAAACGGTTTTCGCATCTGGATAATCCTTTTTGAAATTTAAAATATTTTGAATATTAGCCCCACGAAAAGAATAAATAGACTGAGCATCATCACCTACCACGCAAACATTTTGAAATTTAGAAGCCATTGCCTTAACAATGAGATACTGAGAATGATTGGTATCCTGATACTCATCCACCAAAATATAGCGAAATTTATCTTGATATTTTGCTAATATTTCAGGAAATCTAGTTAAAAGTTCATTAGTTTTTAACAATAAATCATCAAAATCCATTGCACCATTTCGGAAACAACTTTCCACATATTTTTTATAAATTTCCCCCATAAGAGGCATATTGGCTTTAGAATCGTATTCCAAATATTCTGGATTATTGAAATAAGCCTTTACTGTTATTAGATTATTTTTATAATTTGATATTCTGCTTAGGACGCGTTTTGGTTTATACGAATCATTTTCGATAGTCATATCTTTCATGACTCTTTTAAGAACATTTAGGGCATCTGTAGTATCATAAATGGTAAAATTGGAAGGAAATCCCAGATAATGTGCTTCGGAACGCAAAATTCTTGCAAAAACAGAGTGAAAAGTGCCCATCCATATTGATTTTGCATTACTTTCTCCTACCACTTTACTGATGCGGGTCTTCATCTCTTTAGCTGCCTTATTGGTAAAAGTAAGTGCAAGAATATTAAAGGGATCCACACCTTCATGTATAAGGTGAGCTATCCGCATTGTGAGGACGCGGGTCTTACCAGAACCTGCACCGGCAAGCACCATAAGTGGGCCATCCGTAGTTGTAACAGCTTGCAATTGGGGCGGGTTTAAACCTTGTAAGTACTCCATTTCTCCTTCTAATATCAATTTTTACAAATTTAAGCTAAAGAAAAATGCTTTTGAACGTGAAATCCAAAAGCATCAAATATAAATAGTCAAACTAGAATTTTTTTTCATCTAAGTCTGTTGTAAAATTTTTTACTATGTGAATCTTATTCCAACTTTAAAATCAAACTAAAGACTTTTTAAGTTTTTAAAAATATACCACATTTCCTGCCCAATTTCGTGAGATTTTTTGGAATAAACCTGAGATTCCAATGGGCTACCATCAGAAAATTTAGGATCTTCATAACACAATGAAACTTTAATTTCCGCTCCAAAAACTATTGGACAATTTTTATCCGCCTCAGAACAAGTCATCCAAGCATAGAAGTTACTTTTTGGATTAATAAAATCTTGCGTTATTTTTGAAAATAAGATTATAGGGTCAGCATTTGGCTCAGCTTTTATTATAGTGATGGGATTTTGGGATTCGCCTTGAGTATGAAGTAAAAATCCATTGTACTGTAAACTGTCTATTACAGATGGATACACGGCGGTTTGTTCTGTCCCACCAGAATATACTTTGATCTTATCAAAACCAAAATAAGATGCCATTGTTTGAGCCCAAACTTGAGCAAAAATACTTCTCCGGAAATTGTGCGTGCAAATACAGATTATTGAAAGCCTTTTATAAAATTTTAAACCTTCAGATGTTTTATAGATTATTGAATCTAAGAACTTCTTCCTTTCCTCCGAGATATTTTCTGTTCGAAATTCTTTACATAAATCTTCCATCTTAACAACAACCAGAATTAAGATTAAAGTTAGTATCTTTTTGTAAATCGGCTAAGGATAGCATTCTTTTTTCTGCGGGAATACCACATGATTCTGGAGCTAAACAATTTGATTGAATTGAAATTAATTGGAAAAATCCGTTTACCAATTGAACTCCTATGCTACTAATTGATAAATCCGTTGGGTACTCAAAAATAATTTCTGATTCTGGTCTAATTCCTAACTGAAGACCATCTTGTATGATACTTTGATAATTATCTTTAGATAATCAGTGGTCGTAATCCTGAGCAGGCCAAATCTGAATCAACACTTTCTCTGTTTTTCTAAATGTATTTCCGCAATCGATAAAAGTTTTGTTAAATTTTCCTATTTCTGTTATGTGGAAATACCCCGGTATTAGCTGGTCGTTGAGCAAGACATATCTAATTTGTTGTAAGTTGTTAATACCCTGCTGAAATTCTATCAATTTCATACGTTTCAAGTTGAATATACTTTTTTTCGTAAAATCCTGCTCATTTTAACTAAAAAAATCAGTACAGGAACTTCTACCAGTGGTCCTATTACTCCAGCGAATGCCTGCCCAGAATGAATCCCAAATATGGCAATACTTATAGCAATAGCAAGCTCAAAATTGTTCCCTGTCGCTGTAAAAGCAATCGCAGCATTTTGATCATAGGGTAAACCAATTTTTTTATTTATGAAAAAACTGAAGAAAAACATCAGAAAAAAATAAAATATCAAGGGAACAGAAATCTTTAAAATATCAAATGGAAGTGATAATATGCTATCTGCCTTTAAACTGAACATTAATATAATAGTGAATAAGAGGGCATATAAAGTATATGGTGAGATCATCGGGATAAATTTTTGGTAAAACCATTTTTTACCTTTCACATTGATACCTAATTTTTGACTTAAAAACCCGAGTAAAAATGGAATACCTAGATATATGAAAACACTCATAGCCACATCTTTTAGTGGAACCATCAAATTATTTTCCTTTATGCCAAGCCAATTAGGAAATACAGAGGTGAATATCCACACATAGAAACTAAATGTAAATACCTGAAAAATACTATTTAAAGCAATTAAAATTGCAGCATATTCTCTACTTCCACCAGCTAAATCATTCCATACCACTACCATGGCTATACAGCGTGCAAGACCAATAATTATAACGCCCATCATATAATCTGGGGAGTCTCTTAAAAAAATGATAGCCAGAAAAAACATAAGTAGTGGCCCTGCAATCCAGTTTAAAAATAGAGAGATGCCGAGTGCTTTTTTATTTTTCAACAAGGCAGGTAGGCTATTATATTGTACCCTTGTTAATGGTGGATACATCATTATAATAAGTCCTATCGCAAGTGGTATACTTGTAGTTCCAATGCTTAGTTTCTTGTTAAGATCCTGTATTCCTGGGAAAACAGTTCCAAGTAATATACCTAAGGCCATTGCCAAAAATATCCATAGGCTAAGGTACCTATCGAGAAATTTTAGTTTTGTTTTCATAATCTTTTAACAGCAATTAGATACTTCCGAATAGTTTCTAAATTTATCTATCCACACTTTAATTTGATTCAAAGCTTCTGGGTGAATACAATAGCAAACTGATTTACCTTCTACACTGCCTGAAATAAAACCAGCAGATTTGAGTTCCTTTAAATGTTGAGATATACTGGGTTGGGAAAGCCCAATCTTATCTACCAAACTTCCACAAAAACAGGTATTCTCTTCTAATAAAATTTCTAAGATTGCAATGCGCGCAGGATGTGCCAGGGCATGAAAA
>JAGLAZ010000001.1:0-73298 GCA_018260565.1 Flavobacteriaceae bacterium | reverse complement strand
AAAAAAGAGCAATAGCATTTTGTTCTTCGCTAAAGATTTTTGTTTTTGTTAGACCCATTTTAAATTTTATTTTAATATTGCAATATTACGATAATAGATTAATATTTAAAGTTGGTGTAACATTTTTATTAAATTTGATACCTATAATCAAAAAAAATGATTGCAAAAACATTACGTTTGGGAGCTGGTCTGGCTCTAGCTGCACAATTCATGGTGCAAGCCCAGCAAATAAAATTTGAAGAATACAAGTTAGACAATGGTCTACATGTAATTTTGCACAAAGATAATACAGCACCTGTAGTAACTACTGCTGTGATGTATCATGTGGGAGCAAAGGATGAGACACCTGGAAGAACTGGCTTTGCCCATTTTTTTGAGCATCTATTATTTGAAGGAACCAAGAATATTAAACGGGGCGAATGGTTTAAAATTGTGAGCTCAAATGGTGGATCCAATAATGCTAATACCACTTCTGATAGAACCTATTATTACGAAACCTTTCCAAGTAATAATACACAGTTGGGACTTTGGATGGAAGCAGAGCGTATGCGTCACGCTATCATAAACCAAATAGGTGTAGATACCCAAAGAGAAGTAGTAAAAGAAGAAAAACGCCTAAGGATGGATAACTCTCCTTATGGAAATTTCTTTACTGCCCTATTAAAAAGTATGTATAAAGATCACCCATACCAAGGAACAGTTATTGGTTCTATGGAAGATCTTAATAGTGCTAAGTTATCAGAGTTTAATGATTTTTATAAAAAATATTACGTTCCTAATAATGCTACCCTTGTAGTTGCTGGCGATATAGATCTCCCAAAAACTAAACAATGGATCAAGGAATATTATGGAAGTATACCCGCAGGAACAGTGTATCCTAAAAATTACAAAATGGATGCGCCTATAACCCAAGAAAAGGAAATGGAATTTTATGATTCTAATATTCAACTTCCTGCTTATATGTACACCTATAGAACTCCATCCAATAAGGAAAGGGATTATAAAATTCTTGATATGATCTCCAACTATTTGAGTAATGGTAAATCTTCTATTTTATACAAAAAAATAGTAGATCAAGAAAAAAAAGCACTTCAGATAGGAGCCATCAATATTGGCATGGAAGACAGCAGCATCTTTACAATTCTAGCAATTCCTATGGGTAATACTCCATTATCTTATTTTAAAGATCAGATAGATACAGAAATTAAGAAACTTCAAACTCAGCCGATATCCGAAGAAGATTTCCGCAAACTGCAAAATCAAATGGAAAACAACTATGTAAATTCTTATTCTACCGTAGAAGGTATAGCCTCAGCTTTGGCTACTTCTCATGTACTCATGGGAGATACCAATTATGTAAACAAAGAAATTGATATTTATAGAGGTATTACCCGCCAGGATATTATGAATGTGGCAAAAAAATACCTCAACCCAAATCAGCGTGTGGTCATCAAATATTTACCTAAATCTAAATAAGCTGTAATTGCTATTAATATGAAAAATTTACGTTTAACACTAGCCTTCAGCACATTAATGTTCACCAGTATAGCTGCACAACATATGGATATAAACCAAATGCCCAAACCGGGTCCCACTCCCACTGTAAATATCGCAAAACCTGTAAGTTTTAAACTTAAAAATGGTCTTACAGTGATGGTAGTAGAGAATAAAAAACTTCCACGTGTGAATATGACCCTTTCCATGGATAGACCTCCCATTTATGGTGGTGATAAAGCAGGAATTGAACAAATATTTGCTCAGCAGCTAGGTAATGGAACTCAGAGTATTCCCAAAGATGAATTCAATAAAAAAGTAGATTTTCTGGGTGCAAGAATGAATTTCACTCCTTCTGGAGGTTCATTAAATACCTTATCTAAATATTTTCCAGAACTGCTACAATTATTTGCCCAGTCTGTAGTTCAGCCAAAATTTGATGCAGCAGAAGTTCAGAAAGCTATAGACAAAGGTGTTGAAGGGCTAAAATCTGAAGAAAAAAGTGTAGAAGCAATTGCAGAACGAGTTTCCACAGCGCTTATGTTCGGAAAAGATAATGCCTTCGGGGAATTTACTACAGAGCAAAACCTGCGAAATGTCAAATTAGAGGATGTTGTTAAGTTCTATTCGGAACACTTTATTCCAAATAATGCTTATCTAGTTATTGTAGGTGATGTTTCTACAAAAGATATTAAACCATTAATAGAAAAATCATTTGCAGGATGGAAGCCAGGAAATACCAAATATCCTACTCCACCTTCTTTCAAAAATGCACCGGTAACGGAAATTAATGTCGTAAATGTACCTACAGCTGTACAATCTGTAATACAAATTTCCAATCACAGCACGCAAAAAATGAATGACCCAATGTACTTTTCTAGTATAATGGCAAATTATATCCTCGGGGGTGGTGGTGAAGGGAGATTATTCATGAACCTTAGAGAGAAAAATGCCTTTACTTATGGCGCATATTCTTCTCTGTCTACCAATAAATATGCACCTCAATTCACCGCTGAATCCAGCGTAAGGACCGAGGTTACAGATAAAGCTATTCAAGAAATTATTAATGAGCTGAAAGGAATTAAGACGGTAAGTGATGAGGAACTGCAAAATGCTAAATCAAAATTAAAGGGTGATTTTATCCGTTCATTAGAAAAACCAGAAACGATCGGAAGATTCGCGGTAAATAAAATTGTTCAAAAATTACCAGAAAATTTTTATACAGATTACCTCAAATCCGTAGATGCTGTAACTAAAGAAGATATTCAAAAAGCTGCAGAAAAAAATATTTTATGGAAATCCAGCAAAATATTTGTTGCAGGAAATGCATCAGAATTTGCCGATAAGGTAGAAAAATTGGGTTATAAAGTTTCATATTTTGATAACTATGCTAATCCAACAGCCAAACCTTCTACTTCCGCTAGTTCTACTGCTGGTACTGTAGATAAGAAAGAGATTTTAAACAAATTTATTTCCTCAATGGGAGGTTTAGATAAGCTTAATGCAGTTAAATCTCTTAGTTTTAATGCCACTGCCACTATGCAAGGTATGGAACTAAAACTTGCTGATACATATGCGGAAGGAGGAAAAAGAGCCAACGAGATCAGTATGATGGGGCAAAGTTTATCTAAAATGGTTTTTGATGGAAAAGATGGATATATGATGGTTCAGGGGAAAAAATCTCCTCTTCCAGACGAAGTTAAACAGAATTTGCTAAAACAAGGTACTCAGGTTTTTTCTGAGGTGGATGCTATTGAAAACGGAAATTATAAAGGAATCGTAGATGCGGATGGCAAAAAGGCGCATTCTTTTGATCTTGGTGGTAAAACATATTTATTTGATACCAATACAGGAGAAAGACTTGGAAATATCATAACCTCCAACATGATGGGTGAAACATTAAAAGTACCTACTTATTATAGTAATTTTAAAGAAGTAAATGGAGTTAAATTGCCCTATACTATTAAAATGAATATGCAAGGTCAAGAGCTTTTATTTAATGTGGATTCTTATGAGATAAATAAAGTAAATCCTGAATCTTTTAAATAAGATTATATTTAAATCTAATATCCCGGCAAGTTGTCGGGATTTTTTAGTATTTAAAATATATCTTTGCAAAATTATTTAAACAGATGAACGGAATATTTACATTGCTCATTATATTAATAATGATAGCTTGTGTGCTTCTTATTATAATAATTATGGCACAAAACCCAAAAGGAGGCGGACTTTCAGGTACATTTGGTGGTGCATCTTCTGCACAATTCGGTGTACAGCGCACCAATGAATTTATGGATAAAGCCACTTGGACATTGGGAGGACTTATTGTTGGACTTATCCTATTGACTACTATCTTAACTGCACCTCCTGTTCGAAGCCTTTCTACCTCTAAAAAAGCTCCGCAGAGGACTAGTAGCAGTACTTCACAAGTGCCTGCCGCAACTCAAAAACCTGCTAGCGCTCCAGCATCTACGCCGGCCCCTGTGCCTCAGCGGGTACCTGTCCCAGGAAGACCTTAAAAAAAAACTCCAAACATCTGTTTGGAGTTTTTTTTTGATTTAAAATTTCACTTAAATATACTCATGTTTTCTTTAAATATTGGGCTCTGAATAGTAAGAAAACTAAGAACGCTGTGGAAAACATAGTTTTGTGTGACTGATGATATTTTCTTAACCTGCCTAGACTGAGGTGAAACCCAAACAATGAAAGGGATGTCATACTGTTCTGCAGGGGCAAGACTTTTAGGAATTCCATGCATATACAGGTTATTCTCACCCAAAGATTCTCCATGATCTGAAACATAAATCATACTACTTTGATATTCTGGAAGTTCTTTAAGCTGTTGAATTACAGAGTGTAAGAGGAAATCCGTATACACAATTGTATTATCATACGCATTATATAATTCTTGGGAAGTACATTTTCCTAACTCCACACTACCACAAGTGGGAGAAAACTTTTCAAAAGTTTTGGGATATTTCTTATTATAAGATGGGCCATGGCTCGTGCTGGTATGTAAAACCACAAGTATCTTTTCCTTTGTGCTCGCACGGATTTGTTCCTTTAAACCTTGAAGAAGTATTTCATCGTAAGAGCAATTTCCGGATTTACATGTTTTACCCAAGTCATCTGCTGTGATATAATTTTTTATATGAACAGGAGGTTCACCCCAGTTCGATGTTCTCCATATTACTTCCACATTATTTCGATACAAGTAATTTGGTAAGATTTCATACAGAGAACTCGTATTTTCGTGTTCTAAAATGCATTTAACACCAGCAGTGGTATATGTAGCACATGATGTCGCGTTAAAATGATATAAATTTGGGGTGTTAGATAAAAGAGGATTTGTGTTTCTGGAATATCCATAAAGGGAAAAGTTTTTGCTTCGCGCAGATTCTCCAATGACCAATACCACCACAGATTTTACATGATCCCCTATTTTAGCATTAGGCAATAAAATTTCTTTTTCATTCTTTTTATTTTGATGTATAACATGGAGTGCAGTATTCACAGAATAAGACCATGGCATCGCTAATCCTCCTAATTGTTTTGAGTTTTTATCTATCCATAGCCAGTTGGCGGCATTCGCAAAAGCAAAAATTCCTAAAAAACCTAATGCTGACATCTGAAATATTACACCTTTTTTGATGGAAACAGATTTAAATTTGAGTTTAAAAATGAGAAAGGCTGGAATAATTCCTAAGAAACTAAGATAAAGAACAAAGGCAGTTGAAAAATAACTACTTGCTTCAGAAAATTGCGTATTAAAAACGTTTCCAATCATACTTTCATCTATTATTACATGATATGTAACAATAAAATAAATAGCGATTGAGTTTAGTAACAAGCTAATTGCCATTAAAATTTTTCCCAATCTTTTAGAGATCAATAAAAATAAAAGATAGGTAAACGCATTTGCAATCCAAATGCAAATTACTAAGCTAAGAATAAGTAATATGCCGTTAAAGCTTTGATAGTCAATGTGCGAAACAACAAATTGAAAGAATGGTAAATGGAAAAAAAACAAGGTTACACCACTCCAAAATAAACTGTACTGTATACTATTAAACTCCTTTCTTAGCATAATTTTGTACATATAAATTATAGATCGAAACTGCAACTCCCGCAATTGCTAAGTAGTAAATCCATAAACTTTCTCTATAAATTTTATTAATCATTACCACAATACAACTAAACAATAAAATAAAAATAAATATCCTAGCCTTTTTATGGAAAAACCAATTCCATATAGAAAATTTCCTTTCTATAAAAATTCCAAATAATCCGCATATATAACCTACCAAACCTCCAATAATAACATCCAATGGGTAATGTGCACCTACAATAACGCGAGAAATCATAACTAAAATTGCTAAAGCTAACCACATAAAAATCCAAATAAATCTTAAAGGCTTCTTTTTTGGCAAAAGCCCCCACATCAGAACACATATAGTAGTGCAAACAGTTATTGAATGTCCAGAAGGTAGACTGTTGTTGCCTTGCAAAACTCTTCCCACAATAGTAAAGGAATGCGGATCTAATACTGCGGCAGGCCGAGGTATACTAAAACAATATTTTAGGAACACAGATATAAGAGCAGAAATAAGGGTGGATGTTAATAAAACGCTCCATAGCCGGGGGATATGAACTATCACAATGGAGATTAAAGATAAAAAAACAAACGCGTCTCCTAGCTGGGTAAGATTATATTCAAATACTGAAATTGGAGAGAATTTATGATTTATTGAAAGAAATAAAACTTTTTGATATTCTACATAACTCACTCTAGAAAAACCCGTAAAATATCCTAACGTTATTATAATTGCAAGCAACAGTATACATGGAATAAGAAATGTTTGAAGTTTGATTTTTTTAAAATTTTCTATTGCTTGTTGATTCCACATAAAAATAGTGATGAAAAGTGCGTAAAATTAGGTAATAAATTGTAAGGGATGTTGAAGATTTAGGAAACTTCCATTGCTGTATATTTTTAATTTAAATCAAGTTTTTATTTAGTTAATTTAGTATTAAACTCGGTATTATCATTTGTTTGTCATATTTATTTACTAATATTCTTCATACTTTTGTGAAAATCAGATTTTGTGAGTAAAATATATTACACGCTTACCGACGAGGCGCCGATGCTAGCGACCCATTCGTTTTTACCTATTGTAAAAGCCTTTACCAAAACGGCGGATATTGAGATAGCTGTTCCTAATATCTCTCTTGCTGGTAGGATTATTGCAAATTTTCCTGAGGTACTTACCGAAGAACAACGAATCCCAGATTATTTGGCAGAACTTGGTCAGTTGGCTGTTCAGCCTGATACAAATATTATTAAGCTCCCCAATATTTCGGCATCTGTTCCTCAATTATTAGAAGCAATATCCGAATTACAAAAACAAGGTTATAATCTGCCCAATTATCCGGCGGATCCTAAGAATGAAGAAGAAAAAGCCATCAATGCTAAATACGCTAAGGTGCTGGGTTCCGCAGTGAATCCCGTGCTTCGGGAGGGAAATTCAGATCGTAGAGCACCTAAATCAGTGAAAGATTATGCTAAGGCCAACCCACATAAAATGGGTACATGGAATCCCGATAGCAAAACCTGTGTTGCCCATATGGATAAAGATGATTTTTTTGGTACAGAAACATCTACAACAGTAGAAAAAGCTGGGCAATTCAAAATAGTATTTTATGGAACTGATGGTTCCTCAAAGGTTTTGAAAGATCTTGCCCCATTAAAAGAGGGTGAAATTATCGATTCATCTGTAATGAAAGTGGAATCTTTAAAATCATTTGTTGATGAAGCTATTGTTGAAGCGAAAGACCAAGATATTTTGCTTTCCGCTCACCTGAAAACAACAATGATGAAGGTCTCAGATCCGGTGATTTTTGGGGCGATTGTAGCCACTTATTTCAAAGATGTTTTTGATAAGTACAAGTCTGTGTTTGACGAACTCGATATCAATCCTAATTTTGGACTATCTTCTTTGTTTGAAAAAATTAGTGGTCATCCGCAAGAGACTGAAATTAAAGCAGATATTACTAAAACTATCGAAAAAGGCCCACGAATAGCAATGGTAAATTCTGAGCAAGGTATTACCAACTTTCACGTGTCCTCCGACGTTATAGTGGATGCCTCTATGGCAGCATTGGTTAGAAATGGAGGGAAAATGTGGAACAAAGATGGTAAAGAGGAGGATACAGTTTGTGTAATTCCAGATAGGACATATGCCGGTTTTTACGAAGCTATCATAGATGATATGAAAAAGAACGGCGCTATTGATCCTAAAACTTTTGGATCTGTTCCTAATGTAGGACTTATGGCACAAGCTGCTGAAGAGTATGGATCCCATAACAAGACCTTTCTTGCGCCTAGTAATGGAAGTATTAAGGTAGAAGATGAAAATGGAAGTGTTTTGTTACAACAAAAAGTTGAAGCCGGGGATATCTTCCGTATGTGCCAAACAAAAGATGCGCCTATTCAGGATTGGGTGAAATTGGCTGTAAATCGTTCAAAGATTTCCAATACGCCTGCTATTTTTTGGCTGGATAAAGATAGAGCTCACGATAGAGAAATTATTAAAAAAGTAGAGAAATACCTGAATAATTATGACCTTACTGGCCTCGATATCCGCATAATGGATGTAAAAGACGCTATGCTGGAAACGCTTAAAAGAGGTAGAGAGGGGAAAGACACCATTTCAGTTTCTGGAAATGTATTACGGGATTACCTTACAGATATGTTTCCTATTTTAGAACTGGGTACTTCTGCTAAAATGTTATCTATTGTACCATTAATGAACGGCGGTGGCCTTTTTGAAACAGGCGCGGGAGGATCTGCACCTAAACATATTGAGCAATTTATTGAAGAAGGTTACTTACGTTGGGACTCTTTAGGAGAGTTTCTAGCTTTGCAAGCCAGCTTTGAGCACCTCTCTCAAACTCAAAATAACACTAAAGCAAAGATACTTTCTGATGCTTTGGATGAGGCAAATGCCAAATTCCTTGCAACTGATAAATCCCCAGCTAGAAAATTAGGAGGGATTGACAACCGTGGGTCTCACTTCTACCTGGCTATGTATTGGGCGGAAGCCATTGGTAACCAAACAGAGGATATTGCTTTAGCAGAAAAATTTAAATCTGTGGCTAAAAATCTTAAAGAAAATGAAGCTAAGATTAACGAAGAACTAATTAGTGCACAAGGAAAACCTCAAGACATTGGAGGATATTATCATCCAAATTTTGTTAAAACTGATAGAGCAATGCGTCCAAGTGAAACTCTAAATGCAATAATAGATACTATTTAAATAGTAAAAATTTCTTTATAATTGTCCTACATAAACCCCTTTCTTTTGCGAAAGGGGTTTTTATTTAGCTATTTATTAAATTTTAATTTGATTTATGAAATTTAATTATATATTTGTCTTACATGAATGCAATATTAAATAACAATTGGTGGTGGACTTCTTCTTTTTCAGATGAAGCCAATAAGCCTATGTTTTAATACGAACATTACAACTATTATTAGCCGTCTGAATATTACAGACGGCTTTTTTTATTGAAAAATTTTAACCCTAAAAATAATGACTATGTCCACAAAGAAATTTCTACTTTCAGAAAATCAAATGCCCACACACTGGTATAATATTGTAGCAGATATGCCAAATAAACCATTACCTCCCCTACATCCGGGAACTAAACAGCCTATTTCTGCTGATATGTTACAGCCTCTTTTTGCTGATGAACTTATAAAACAAGAACTATCTACGGAAAAATATATTGAGATTCCAGAAGAGATTCAAGATAAATATAAACTGTACCGCCCATCTCCACTTATACGAGCATCGGAGTTGGAAAAGGCATTGAAAACAGATTGTAAAATTTATTTTAAGTATGAAGGGGGAAATCCCAGCGGCTCTCATAAACCCAATACTGCCATTCCACAAGCCTATTATAATTCAAAACAAGGGATAAAAAAACTTACTACAGAGACGGGTGCCGGTCAGTGGGGAACTGCTTTAGCCTTTGCTTGTGCACAATTTGGGATGGAATGTGAGGTTTATATGGTGAAGGGAAGTTATTATCAAAAGCCCTATAGAAAAATCATGATGAATACCTTCGGGGCGAGCGTATACCCCTCACCAAGCGAGCGTACTCAAGCAGGAAGAAATTTCTTGGCTTCCAATCCCGAGTCCAATGGGAGTTTAGGAATGGCTATAAGTGAAGCTATAGAGATGGCAGTGCAATCTGACGAAATAAAATACTCGTTGGGTTCTGTACTAAATCATGTGCTTCTCCATCAAACAATAATAGGCCAAGAGACTAAACTACAAATGGAGATGGCTGAAGATTATCCCGATGTTATAGTGGCACCCTTAGGCGGAGGATCATGTTTTGCAGGTCTTGTATTTCCTTTTTTAGAAGAAAAATTTACCAAGAATAAAAGTTTTCGGTGTGTAGCTGCTGAACCAGCCTCATGCCCGAAACTTACACAAGGAAAATTTATGTACGATTTTGGGGACACCGAAGGTTACACCCCACTCCTACCAATGTACACCTTGGGACACAATTTTGAGCCAGCCAGCATCCATGCCGGTGGATTGCGCTATCATGGTGCCTCTGTACTCTGCTCACAATTATTAAAAGATGGTTTAATAGATGCCTATGCCATAAACCAGAATAATTGTTTTAAAGCAGGTACACTCTTTGCTAAAACAGAAGGCATTATTCCGGCCCCGGAGAGTGCACATGCTATTGCCCAGGTTTTAGCAGAAGTAGAGCGAGCCAGGGAAGAAGGTAGGAGTAAAACTATCCTCTTTAATCTGAGTGGGCACGGCTTTGTAGATATGATGGCATATTCTGATTATCAAGAAGGAAAATTACAGGATGTAGGCTTGATGAGAAAAGTTTTGAAAAAAGCATTGAGGAAATAAAAGTGCTACAACCTGCATAAATTGTATATAAGTGTATGGGAAATTTCCTTATTTCTAAAATTGTTTTATTACACATATTAGGCTAAGTTCATAACCTTCTCTTTTATTAGAGAAGGTTTTTTTGCGCATTTTGATTTATAAGAAAAATTTAAATTATTTGGTAGAATAACTTAACAATGATTGTAGTGTAATATAGAAGTAATCAATATTATTTATAATAACAGAAGATTTGTATTCTATAGGTTTATTTGTTAGGTCTTCAAAATGTAACGTAAATTATATACAAAAATTTGAAAATTTAAACGAGAAATTACTGTGCAGCCCGACCTGAGCGGAGCTCTTTTTACGAAGCGAAGCGGAGGAAAAAAGCGGGAGCGGAGGGCGGACAAGCTGCCCCCCAAAAAAAATCCCCTTCAATACTTCTTGAAGGAGATTTTTAAGCTATTAATTTATAATTTGTTGAAAGACATTAAAAGTAAGTTGCCTTTATACAGGTATAATTTACCGGATTTAATCTTATAAGAGGTGACCTCCTGTAGCATTCTAAGGTAAGATTCCTCATTGGTGCCTTTACACATCATTCTGGTGTTGGCTACTTTACTTGCTTTAAAAGACTTAGTGGACTCGTCTAATTCAAGAAAACCTGTAAAATTATTGCATCCACCATTTCCTGAGACATTATGCGGCTCTATCACAAGAGTTGGGTGTGTACTTTCTGGCCTGTCTGAAATAAGAGACCATGATGTGTGTAAAATTGATTGTGTAGACTCTTTTTCTTCAACTTTAGTGGAATCTTGAGAATTTTTCATGCTTCCACAGTTTATAACTGTAAAAGTCAATATGGAGGCAAAAAGTATCTTTTTCATTGCTTTAATTTCTAAGGGTTGCATCAAATGTATGATTTAGTTTCTGAGAAATCAAATTCATTAAGGTATTTATTTCTGTATCATCCCACGATTTATCATCTTGACGAATTTTAATTCTAAAAGCATAGCTGGCATTTTCTACGCCTAACTTTTCATTCTCGAAGTAATCAAATAGATTTACCTCTTCTATAGCCTCAGAGGTTTCTTGGATAGCCGTTGCAAGCTGATGATACCCTATTTTCTTCTTTGCAATGAATGCCATATCCTTCTGAAGCGGATTATATTTAGAAATTTGATTGTATTTTTTAGTCAATTTTCCATTGCTAATCAGATTTTGTTTGATATCCCATAGAGCTGTTAGACTGGCTTCGAAATACGCAATGGGCATCTGGATATCATATGAAGCTCTTGTTGCAGCGTCAAAATTGTATATTTCACCTATCCGCATACCTGCAAAAGAGTACTCTAATTTTTTACCGTCCGTACTTTGTTCCAATGGAATATTAGGCAGCCAAGTATTAAACAGATCATCAGCTTTAGATTTAAGTTGTAAAAAATCTGATGAGTTTCCAGCATCTATCCAAGATTTATTTTTAGCACTTCCTCCAAGAATAATTCCTATGTGACATTCCTCAATAATAGAGGAGTGCATATATGCATACACATTCCCAATTTCGAAAAATTTAACGGTGCTAATACTACGTTTTTCATTGAAGGAGACAGACTGTGCTAAAGAAGATTCAAGATTTTCCCTCATTCCTGAGAGTTCTTTGCTCAAAGGATTTTTTAACAGTATTTGACTTTCGCTTCCTGTTGATTTTTGAAGACTATTATTCATCACTTCCGTACAGCCTAAAGCCACTAAACTAAAACGCAGTTTATTTTCCAATGCAAAGAATTGGGTGTCTGCTTGGTTAGGGTATTGTACCAAAGGAGTATAAGCAATTTTTTGGGTCGATTTTATTTTGTTGAACCCATAAATTCTCATAATTTCCTCTATCACATCTATTTCTCGGAGTACATCAGCACGATAACGAGGAACTTCTATCTCCAGCCCGTTTTGAATTTCATTGATTACCTTAATATCCAGATGACGCAAAATTTCTTTAACTTCTTCCCTATGAATTTTGATACCAGAAACTTGGTCCAATTTTGAGAATCTGAGAACAATGTAGGATGCTGGTGATTTAGCAGGATATGCGTCTGCTGAAGCCAGGATTTGAACATTTTCGCAGGTTTCTGAAATTATTTGGGTAGCAAGATGAAGCGCACTGAGCGTAATTTCAGGATCACATCCCCTTTCAAATCGGAAGGAGGCATCAGTATGAAGACCTAATCGTTTAGCTGTTTTTCGTATACTAACGGGATCAAAATATGCTGACTCTACCAATATTTCTTCCGTATTATCTGTAACTGAGGAGGAGATGCCACCCAAGATTCCTGCAAGACCCATAAAATGATTCTCCTTATTTTTAATGAGGATATCTGTAGTATCACTTTCTTTAATAACATTTCCTAAAAGCTCTATTTGAGTTGGATGTTCAGAAACTCCAACAAAAATTTTATTTTCATTAAAGTATTTGGCATCATACGCATGAATAGGCTGGCCAATAGCGTGCATTACATAGTTGGTAGCATCTACTACATTATTTTTTGGCTCAATTCCAATGGCAAGCAATGCATCTTTCACCCATCGTGGACTCTCTCCTACTTGTATATTATTAAGCTTAAAAACTGAAAATCTCGGGACAAGTTTGGGCGAAGAATTGTCTATCTGTATTTCTTCTACAGAATTTATAGGGAATTTTTGGATACCCAATTCCAATTTTGCCGGAAGGTTATGAGAATTTAGATAGGCTGCAAGATCTCTAGCCACTCCAAAATGTCCCATAGCATCACTCCTATTTGGAGTAAGGCCTATTTCAAATACTTGGTCTGGGGTTATTTGATATATTTTATCTAAAGCAGTTCCAGAAACTAGGCTATTATCCAGTTCCATCAATCCTGAATTATCTGAACCCAAACCAAGTTCTACTTCAGAACAAAGCATTCCAAAACTTTCATGACCTCGTATTTTAGATTTTTTAATTTCAAATATTTCCTTGTCTTTGCTCAAAACTTTTGCGCCAATGGTAGCAACAGGGACTTTAATACCCTGTCTGGCATTAGGAGCACCACATACTATCTGCAATGTGTCAGCTCCTATTTTTACATTGCAAAGCTTAAGTTTATCTGAATTGGGTGCCTTTTCAGCAGTAAGTATTTCACCTATTAAAATTTTTGAGAGATCTACTGAGGCTTCCGGAAAAGAAGTGATGCTTTCTACTTCTAAACCAATGTCGGTAAGGATTGTGGCAATTCTTTCGGCGGTAAGATCTATTTTAATATATTTTTTTAACCAGGAATACGATATTTTCATAATGTGTAAAATAAAAAAAGTTTAATTCTTACAATTAAACTTTAAAATGTTTGAAACTAGTTTTTAACCAATGACGGGCATGGAGAGCATAACAATGTTTTCTTCTTCTTCTAAACCATCCACTGGTTCTAATAAACCAGGTTTGTTGGGGAGGCTCATTTTTAAAACTACATCCTCCGAACTTAAGACAGAAAGCATTTCAGTGAGAAATCTTGAGCTAAAACCAATATTTAAATCTTCTCCATCATAGGAACATGGTACAGACATTTCTGCTTTATTCGCAAATTCTGTGTCTTCGGCATTGAGATGCAGAATATTACCAGAAAAACTGAATTTTATTTGTTGTGTAGATTTATTTGACATAATAGCCGCTCTACGAATCGCCGCCAATAATGCAGTTCTTGAAACTGTCATTTGGTTAGGATTATCTTGTGGAATAACAGCAGGATAATTGGGGTATTTGCCATCAATAAGTCTGGTAATAAAAATTTGATTTCCAAAACTAAATTTTGCTAGATTTTCACTAAACTCTATGATTAATTCATCATTATAGTTTTGTAAATTGGATTTTAATAAGGTAAGAGGTCTTTTAGGAAGGACAAAATCTCCAGCGTTAACTCCAGCTTTAAAATCCTTTCTTTTATATACCACCAATCTGTGAGAATCTGTAGCTACAAAATTGGTTTCGTTTTCTTTAAATTCAAATAAAACCCCTGTCATCAGCATTCTAAGAGAGTCATTAGATGTTGCAAATAATGTATTATTTAAAGCCTCATAGACTACTCCAGCAGGAAGTCTATATTCCTTAGCTGATTCAAATTCAGGAAGTTTTGGATAGTCATTTTCATTATCTAATGCTATGGAAAAACTATCCTTATCATCTTGAATATCAAGGGATTTACCTTCCGAATTAGGATTTGAACGCACGCTAAGTGTAAGCGTTTGATCTGAATAAGTTTTAAGGAAATCTTGGAAAATTTTAGCAGGAACTGCTATTTTTCCTTGTTCATCTGCCTTGACTCCTAATGTTGTTATAAGAGTAGTTTCACCATCCGATGCTGTAATACTAAGTTCAGAATTATTAAATTCTAATAAATAATTTTCAAGGATAGGTCTATGTTTAGAGTTACTTATTACCCCTCCAACGGTCTGTAGCGCTTTTTGCAATTCGCTACTGGATGCCATGAATTTCATTTATTCAAATTTTTACAAATATAATATTTTCTTTCCTTTTTAGGAGAAATACTCCACTCCATTGGTAAAAATATCATGAAACTCCATATCAGGAATATTTTGGAAAAGATTTTTTCTATATCGTTCTGGATGCCCCATCCTACCAAATATTCTACCGGTTTTATCAGTAATCCCTTCAATCCCGAAAGTACTAGCATTAGGAAAACTAAAATTGTTTTTTGAACTATTTCCTTGGTTTTGAACATATTGTGTAGCAATTTGCTTATTACGAATAAGATCCTCTAATAACTCATCCGTACACATAAATCTACCTTCCCCGTGAGAGAGTGGAATTTTATATCTATTTCCATTATCATTTCTCAACCAGGGGCTGTGAGTGGGGAATACCTCAACTTCTACAATGTTGGTTATATGCCGTCCTATAGCATTTTGGGTAAGCGTAGGTGCGTTTTCTGCACGCTCGGTAATTTCCCCATAAGGTAATAAACCACTTTTAACTAAAGCCTGAAAGCCATTGCAAATTCCAAGAATAAGTCCATCTCTTTCGATCAGATTGTGAATAGCGTCTTTTATTTTACTATTATGTAACAAATTAATAATAAATTTTGCTGATCCATCTGGCTCATCTCCAGCTGAAAACCCTCCAGGTATGGCTAGAATTTGGGCGTTGTTTATGGAATTTACCAATTCTTCTATACTTTCATCAAGAGCCTTGCCAGACATAGTTCGGAACAAAGGCATATAAGTGGTTGCGCCAGCAGATGTAAAAGCTAATTGTGTATCATATTCACAGTTGGTTCCAGGAAATACCGGAATACATACGTGTGGTTTTACTGAAGTAGTGTGGTTTTTCTTTATTTTTATATCTAGAGGAACCTTGTTTAATTGGATATCAGAGTAAGACTTTTGAACCAGATTATTCGCAGTGATTTCTGTAGGAAATAAGTCTTCAAATGTAGATCTATAGGAATTTATTAAATCTGAAATTTTATATTTCTGATCATTTATTTCTACTATTTTGGAATCTTTAACTTTTCCTAATAAGCTAAAATATTGAGAGTTAATTTCCATTTTTGTTTCAACAACAATTCCGGTAGCAAATGTAGAACTTATGGAGTGAAAATTTCCACCTAAAGCATTACCCATCAGCATTTTAGTAAGTGTAACTTGAAGTTCTCCACCTTGGTGATATTTTGCAGCTACTAAATTCTTTATGGACTGTTGGGCAGATATAATGTTACAGATTTCTATAATTTGAGAGTAATCAGGACTTTCATTCCAATTCCCAAGCTCAGCAAAATATAGGATATTTCCAGCATTTTTTATTTCAGAAGATATACAATTTGTGACCTCTCCCACACCACAAGCAAAGCTGATAAAAGTGGGAGGTACCTCAAGATTCCCAAACGTTCCGCTCATACTGTCCTTACCTCCAATGGCTGCAACTTTTAGTTTAATTTGGGCTTGAAATGCTCCTAATAAAGCTTTTACAGGACTACCCCACTTTTTAGGACTGTTTCCTAACTTCGGGAAATATTCTTGAAAACTTAGATGGATAGCATCATGTGATAAACCTGAAGATATGGCTTTAACAAAGCTTTCTATAACTGCCCACTGAGCAGCACGAAATTCGTTATTAGGCATTTGATGGGGTGTAAAACCAAAACTTGCAATCGATACACTTTGAATGTTTTTAGCACCTAAAACAGGAATTGTTTGTATAGAAGCGTCGTTCTCCGTGAGCTGTAATGTTCCACCTAATGGAGCCAAAACAGTTCCAGCTCCAATACTGAAATCAAACATTTCCTGAAGTCCCTTTTGTGAGGCGTTCTCCATGCGGCTCAGAAGTTCCGGAAGATTTTGTTTGTGATTTTGATAAATATCTACATAAACATTATCTGGCTCAATAGTTACTTTTTGAGACTTTCTACAACCATTCGTGTCTAAAAATTCTCTTTTTAAGGATACTATTTTTTGATTTTTATAAGACATGGTAAGGTAACCTGAATCTGTAACCTTAGCGACTTCAACAGCTACTATATTTTCTGCTTTGCACGCCGAGATAAAGGCATTTCGATTTTTGGACTCCACCACTACTGCCATTCTTTCCTGTGATTCGGAAATGGCGAGTTCTGTACCATCCAATCCTTGGTATTTTTTAGGAAGTGCATCCAAAGTAATATCCAATGATTCCGCAATTTCACCGATAGCCACCGCTACGCCTCCTGCACCAAAATCGTTGGATTTTAGTATCATTTTTGAGACTATGGGATTTCTAAATAATCTCTGTATCTTTCTCTCTTCCACAGGATTACCTTTCTGAACTTCTGTACTTAACGATGCAATTTTTTCAGCTTCCTGTAACTTACTACTACCGGCCGCACCTCCTACACCATCTCTTCCTGTGGCACCTCCTAAAACGATAACTATGTCTCCAGCTTTAGGTTTTTGTCTTACTACATTGCTTTGAGGGACAGCACCAGCTACGAAACCAACTTCTAAGCGTTTGGCCTTATAACCTGGATGAAAAAATTCCTTTACAAGAGTAGTTGCCATTCCTATTTGGTTACCGTAGGAAGAAAAACCCTCCGCAGCCATTTTGCTAATATGCCTTTGAGGCAATTTTCCTGATATAGTTTCGCTTTCATCTTCTAAAGGATTTCCGGCTCCTGAAATCCTCATCCCTTGAAATACATAAGCTCTACCAGATAAAGGATCGCGAATAGCTCCTCCCAAACAAGTGCTGGCTCCTCCAAAAGGTTCTATTTCAGTAGGATGATTATGGGTTTCATTTTTAAATAAAAGGTAATAAGGTTCAGATTTCTCATCATATTTTGCCTGGAATTCGATCGTACAGGCATTAATTTCATCTGAAACTACTACATCTTTTTTAATCCCCTTACCTACAAAATACCGTGCGGCAGTAGTAGCCATTTCCATTAAGCTTACAGGCTTAGAATCTCTTTTATTCTTTGATTTTATCGATAAAAATAACTCATACGCTTCTTTTATTTCCTCCGTACCTGGTGCAAATTCAATATCTTCCAATTGAGTTTCAAATGTGGTATGCCTGCAGTGATCACTCCAATAGGTGTCTAAAACTTTAAGTTCTGTTACTGTTGGATTTCTTTGTTCTTTAACAAAATAATGATGAATGAATTCTAAATCGTCAAAATCTAAGGAAAATCCAAAATCTAAGAAAAATGTTTTTAATTGATCAGTAGAAAATTCGATAAATCCATCAATACATTTTACCGGAAGTGGTTCTTTTTGCTCAGGTAATTTTAGGAGAGAAAGATCTTTTTCCTGCATTTCTACTGGATTTATCAATCTTTTTTTGAGTAAACTAATTTTATCCTCTGGTACGGTTTTCTGAAATGTATATAATCTACCAAAACGTATTTCGCACTGATGTTTTGGGGAAAATAAAGTGAGACAAAGCTGTGCAGAATCCGCCCGCTGATCATATTGGCCAGGAATATATTCTACAGCAAAGTTGCAAGCATTTTCCGGCATAGTAAGGTGTAAGACGTCTGTAACTGGGTCTATAAGAATCTTTTCGATTAAAACTTCAAATTCATCTTGGGTACTATTAAAAATATCGTAGACATACAAAATTTGAGGATCTGATGTGGTGTCTATAATGGTTTTATTATCTCTAATAAATTGTTTAGTCTCTAGATTATACTCTGGTTTTTTTTCTACAAATATTCTATAATTCTGTACCATATTAAACTTTTAAATCTTCTGAAGGGGAAATAAATTTTGAGTTTTTTTCAAGAACTTCAACAATAGTATGGAGAAAATCTTCCGTCTGTTCTACTGCAAAGCCTATAAAATTTTTAGGATCTAAAGCTTCCTTTAAAGTAAGAGTATCCATTTTTATTCTTTCATCAGAAATAATTCTTTCAATTAAATCATTATCCTTTCCCTCATTTTTTACTACTGCAGATGCAGCCATGGAATGTTCACGGATAATTTCATGGATCTCCTGCCTATCCCCTCCTGCTTTTACTTCACCCATAATGATATATTCAGTAGCCATAAATGGTAGTTCCGCCATAATATGTTTATGGATAACTTTTTCATACACTACAAGACCATCTAATACATTGTTCCAAATCATTAAAATGGCATCAGTAGCAAGAAAAGCTTGTGGAATAGACAATCTTTTGTTTGCTGAATCGTCCAAGGTACGCTCAAACCATTGTGTGGCAGCTACCATAGCGGGACTGGAGGCTAATGAAATAACAAATTTTGCCAATGACCCCATTCTTTCTGTGCGCATCGGGTTTCTTTTATAGGCCATTGCAGAAGAGCCTATTTGGTTCTGTTCAAATGGTTCCTCTATTTCTTTTAAATGCTGAAGTAAACGAATGTCATTGGAGAACTTATGAGCTGATTGTGCAATATTGCTAAGTAGTGCTAAAACTTGAGCATCTACTTTACGATCATAAGTTTGACCAGTAACTTCAAAGGTTTTATTAAACCCAAATCTTGCAGCTAAAGTCTTATCTAATGTTTTTACTTTCTCATAATCACCATCAAATAATTCTGAAAAACTAGCTGCCGTACCCGTAGTTCCTTTTACTCCTCTAAACCTAAGACGGCTCATAAATGACTCTAATTCCTCAAAATCAAGTAAAACGGATTGTAACCATAATGTGGCCCTCTTCCCAACGGTGGTCAATTGAGCTGGTTGAAAATGCGTGAAACCTAAAGTAGGTAATGCTTTATAAGTCTCTGCAAAATCTGTGAGGCGCTTCATCACATTGATTATGCGTGATTTAATAAGATCAAGGCCATTTTTTATCTGGATTAAATCTGTGTTATCACTCACGAAGGCAGATGTAGCGCCAAGATGAATGATACCTTTGGCACTTGGAGCAGCATCCCCATAAGTATGCACATGTGCCATTACATCATGACGAAATTTTTTCTCGTATTCTGCTGCTTTTTTGTAATCTATTGAATCTTTATTAGACTTTAATTCTTCTATTTGTTCCTCAGAAATAGAAAGTCCCAACTCTTTTTCTATCTCTGCCAGTGCGATCCATAGAGCACGCCAAGTTTTAAACTTATAATCAGGAGAAAAGATATGCAGCATTTCCTTACTGGAATATCGCTCGATGAGAGGGTTCTCGTACTCGTTCATGGCTAATGTTTGGCACAAATTTAGTCATTATTGCAAAGATTATTTTTATATTGCCCTTTAATTGCCCAACTATATGAAGTTTTTATTAAAAAAAACAAGCCTAACTATTGTCTTAATTACAAGTATTGGAACAAGCACTTTACTCGTTCACCAGTGCCAGACGCTGGCTACTACACAAGTAGGTACAGCAATAGTGCGGCAAATTTTACTTACAGGACTTGACACTGGCATGACTGTATTAAAGTATAAAAATGCTTTTACAAAGAAATATTTGATAGAAGCTGCATTGCCAGATGAATTGAAATACATTAATGCCAAACTTGAAAAATACAATCCTGAATTAGTTCAAAAAGAAAAAGAACTACTTGCAGAAACGGCTGCCGAAGGGGCAAAAATTGCGCATCCTATTCTTAGGAATGCTATCCAAAATATGCAAGCGCAAGATTTAGAAATGATTATGAATGGAAAGCCAGGTGCTGGAACGGAATGGCTTAAACAAAGAACAAAGACTCAATTAATAGCTGCTCTAACGCCTCAATTACAAAATAAACTTAATCAAAATCCAGCTATGCACTCTCTTAACTCTTCTCTTCAAGGGATGTCTAGACTTTCAAGTTTTTTTGGAAATGACCAACCTAAAATTAATAAAAATATGCTGGGTGAACTCGCTTCCCAGCTTGTAGTAGCAGGATTTTATTCTTATTTAAAGAACTACGAAATAGAAGAACGAACAAAACGTAAATTGTAAATAAAATGGAAGAATTTAATGATGATAAACTGCTTCAGGAGGAATTTTATATTAATCTTAAAAATAAATTAGAAGTTTCTCACAATTTTCCCGAAAATTATGTGTTTAAATTTATTTTTCAAGCTAATTCTGAAAAATTAGGTGAAATTTTAGCCCTATTTGATGGCCTTGACTTTACGCTTAGTAATAAAGAAAGTAGTGGTGGAAAATACAGCAGCATTACACTTAATTGCTTTGTATTAGATAGTGAACAGGTTATTTCTATTTATAAAAAAGTGGGCGCATTGGAAGGCGTTATGATGTTATGACCAAATCGCGAAATATCCTTATTACAGGTGGAACTGGACTTATAGGAACACATTTAAGCAAAATGCTTAGAGCAAAAGGCCATGAAGTGCGGATACTCTCCCGCAACCCAAAAAATGATTCAGAATATTTTTGGGATTATAAGAAGAAAGAAATTGATAGCCGGTGTCTTACTGGTATTACAGATATAATACATCTTGCAGGTTCGCCGGTTTCTGAGCGGTGGACTCAGCATAACAAAGAGGAAATGCGGTCTAGCAGAATAGATAGTGCGCTATTCTTGGCTGAACAATGCGAAATGCGGGATATAAGGATAGAAACATATATTTCGGCATCTGGTATTCATTATTATACATCCACCACATGTACCACAATATTCACTGAAAAAATGGGGAGTCTGCGTGATGGGTTTTTATCTAAGCTTACTGTAGAGTGGGAAGAATCTGCTCTTCATTTTAAAGATATTGCCAACAAAATATATTGCGTTCGAACTCCGATGGTACTTTCTGGTAAAGGAGGGGCATTTCCCACTTTGAAAAATATAGCCTCTAAAAATATGGCGTCTCCCATTGGATCTGGTAAACAATGGGTCCCATGGGTGCATTTGTATGATTTATGTGCAGCATATCTCCATATACTCCAATATATGCCGCAGGAAGGGCCATATAATGTGGTTGCAAAGGAAGAACAAAATAACGCTGGTATGATGAAAAGTATTGCCAAAATAATGGGTAAACTATACATTCCAATCTCAGTACCTGAATTAGTAATTAGTCTGGTTTTAGGAAATGTAAGTAATTTAGTTCTAGAAGGTAGCCGTGCAAGTAGTCAAAAACTTGTAGAAAGTAATTTTCAATTTCAGTTTAATTCTTGGGAAGACGCTTTGACAGATGTGTTAGGAAAATATTAGTCCAATAGATTTTCAGCTATAAAAAACTTGATTTCTGCATCTTGTCTTGCAATATAATATCTGTCTTCTATAAAAATAATTGGGCGCTGAATGTACTCGGGATGGGAAATTAATAATTCTATCTTCTCTTCATTATTGTTACACATTGCCAATTGTGTAGAAATTTCTAAAATTTGGGTTCGAAATAAAATATCTATCGGAATTTGAAACTTCTCTATTATTTCAATAAGTTCTGTGGTATGTAAAGGTTTAGTTTTTAAATCCCGTATTTGAAGATTAACCTCAAATTCATCCAACTTTTGAATCAAAGATATACTTTTGGTACATCCAGGATAATACCATACGGTAAGTGTTTTTTTAGTATTGTTTTCTTTCAATTTATATTATTATTTTATTTAATGCAGAATCCGTTATTACTATTTTTCCTTTCTCTAATTGCATTTTTATGATGGGATAATTTTTTCTAGGTAACAGCTTAGATTGAATGATTTTCTTATTAAGCGCGTCATAAATATACACCCTGTGCTCATTGGCGGAATACAATAAGATTTTAGTAGTATTTTGTACTAGAACCACCTGTATATATCCTAATTCCTGTGGTATTTTAATCCTATATTTTTCATTTAAAAAGATATCAAAAACGAGAATTTCCTGAGCCGTCTCTGAAAACAGACTTACAAAAAATGATGTTTTTTGAGTTATGTTTTTAAAATCCTTTGGGATATATTTACTACCAATTTCTGCCCCTGATGATGTACGAGAGACAATAGTATTGGTAGTAGGATTATAACATACTGCAACCTGTGAGACATTGGAAATTATAGCTTCCTCATTTTCTTGGCAAGGTCTATTATATATTTGCGAAAAAAGAGTAATAGTACTTAATAGACCAATCAGAACGCTTATCTTATTTAAGAGAAATTTCATAAATAGTTGGCCAATATTTACCAGTAATCAAAAGATTTCCATCTTTAAAAGCGATACCATTTAATACATCATCATCCCCCTTTTGGTTTTTCGCTCCTAGGGCCGAGAGATCTATAAAACCTAAAACACTTCCATCCTCTGAGCTTATTTTTAAAATCGTGTTTGTACGCCAAACATTAGCGTATATGCTACCATCCACATATTCTAACTCATTAAGTTTCTCAAAACCTGCTGTATCGCTGGCTACGCCAATTTTTTTGGTAATTTTTTGAGGATTTTTAGGGTCTAGAAAGTATAAAAATTTAGTACCATCGGATACTATCATATTTTTACCATCAAAGGTAAGTCCCCAGCCTTCCGCTATCTGATTTGGATAAGCAAATTCACCTTGTGGTTTTAGTGTGTTTTTTTCGTAGATATAGCCTATTTTGTTTTGCCAAGTAAGCTGGAAAACTTTATCCTGTACTTCGCTAGCTCCTTCGGCAAATACATCTGCATTTTGTACGGTTTTCACCAATGAATTGGTACTTCCTAGGGTATAATATTCTATATGGGAGGCTCCATTTTGTCCGGAACTTTCTAAAATTTTTCCATCACGATATTGGAATCCTTGGACAAAATTTTGTGGGTTGTGAGGATATTCTTTAACTACTAAATATTGTATCTGTTTTGCAGGAGTCTTGCTTAATATCGTAATATTAGCATCTATTCTTTCCTCTTTTCCACTTGATCCTGTAAGAATAAAGGTTACGGGATTCACTCCTAACGTAAAATCTTTCGGCGTAACAGTCATGGTGCTACTGATATGATCCCCAAAATCTAATTTAATTTCTTTATAATTTTCTTTGATATCCTTAGGTATGTCTAATACCTCTCCATAGTGATAGTTTTTTTCCGCAAACTTACCAATAGCATCTTCCGCTGCAGCCATGTTTTGATTTTCATCCTTACATTGAATGGCGAATAGTGATACTACTAAAGCAGCAGGAAAAATATATTTAGATCGCATCTTAAGATTTTTTCAAATTTACAAAACTATTACGAGCTATACTCCACACTCATCTTCAGTTTTCTTATTTTTGAACATGTATATATCAAAGCTTAGCCTATCCAACTTTAAAAATCATCACCAATTAGATATTTTTCCATGTACAGGTATTAATGCAATTGTGGGAGAAAATGGAGTAGGAAAAACTAATATTTTACTTGCAATTTCTTATTTAAGCATAGGAAAAAATATATTTGGAGGAAAAGAAGAATTCTCTATTATGGATGAAGCTTCGTTTTTAAGAATATATGCAATGATTGATTTTCCAGAATATGCAGGAAAGGAAATAGAATTATTATTAAACAGGGATAGAAAGAAAACCATTAGGGTTAATGGAAAAATACAAGAACGTATCACAGAATTTATAGGTAATATCCCAAGTGTTTTTATTAGCCCTTATGATGTAAATTTAATTAATGAAACATCTGATGTTAGGCGTAAGTTTTTAGATTCTGCTATCTCTATATCCGCAAATACCAACACCTATTTACAGGCTTTAGTACGCTATACGCAAAATATAAAACAGCGGAACGCTTTATTAAAGGACTTCCAAAAACATCGCTATTTTGAAGAAAGTCAACTTGAACTTTATACCGAATTTTTATCCAAGGATTATGAAGTATTATCCAAGAAAAGGATAGAATTTTTACATATTCTAAAGCCCTATGCGCAAGAATATTATGAGATAATCTCTGGTGGAAAAGAAAAAATTGATATTATATATGTACCTTCTTTTGATTTAGATAACGAATCATTGGAAGAAGCATTCCATACCCATTTGCAAAAAGACCTTGCTTTAGGCTATACCAGTGTAGGCGCGCATAAGGACGATATTATTTTCAAAATGAATGGAGATGATATGAGAAAAAGAGCCTCTCAAGGTCAGCAAAAATCGTTCTTAATAGCCTTGAAGCTGGCTCAGGCAAAAGTGGTTTTATCACAAAAAACAGTGCGCCCTATCCTACTCTTAGATGATATTTTTGATAAATTAGATTCCAAGAGAGTAAAAAATCTAATCCAGCTGGTGCAGCGTGATGATTTCGGTCAAATTTTTATTTCTGATACCGATGAACAGCGCATTTTGGCCTTAGAGGATTCGTGTGAGGTTCCTTTATCAATCATACATTTACCAATTATAGGATAAAATGAGAAAAGATAGATTGTTCACCGGTAAAGAGGCAGTGGGAAAAGTACTTAAAAAAATAGTTCCACAGCATATTGAAGAAATATTAGCCTATAGAGAACTATTAGATAGTATAATCCCTAGCGCACATGCGGAGGAAATCATTAAAACCAAAATTCAAGATTCATACTTAATATTTTACACAAAGAATCCCATTGTGCTAAACGAATGTCAACTAAATCATGTCAAGATTTTCAAACAAATGAAGGAACTTTCTCCTACTCCGCTACCCTTTAAAGGTTTGAAGTTTTCTTTACCGGACTCAAATTATTAGAATCGTTAGGTAAATTTCCTTGAAATGGAAATATAAATCGTAATGGGTATTTCTTAGCATATTTTCCTAAAGCTGAAAAAATCTTTGTGGTTTCACCTTTGGAAAGTGTTCGGGACCTAAAAGCCAATGCCAAAGAAAGCCCAAAGGAAACGGTAAAATTAAAAAAGCCTATCAACTCCACCGTAACAATACTCATTATTAGTGTTTGAATGGAAACATCAAAACCTTTTCCATATAAAGCTAAGGCAAGGTTTCCAGCAGCAAAGGTGATATGTCTAATATCAATATCCAGCCCTAAAAATATCCCGATAGGACCAATACTTCCTAAAAAAACACCAAACCAAAAGTTCGACACAATGCCTGGCCATTTAGTTTCATAAAAATTGGCCAGTGATTTGGCATTTTTTTTACCTAAAAATTGACGAAAAACCGGACTTTTTTCAATCCTTTGGGGAATTCTAAAGTAAACTGAATTATTACTCAAATTACCAGAAATAAGTCCAGAAAGAAATAAAAAAATTCCTGCAATACAGGCATGAATAATAGCTTTAGATTTTATAAAATCCAAATCAAATAATAATTTATCTGCCTTTGCAGAGGCGTAATTTTCTAAAAAAAGAACATCACCTAAATAAATAATCCCAAGAGCAACGGGGAAAACAATTAATACATTACCTCTAAATGCTATAAACTGACTTCTAAATAATTTAGAAACAAAGTGCGCAAATTCATAGTAGTTCTGTGTTTTGTTTTTGCCTTCAGTAAGAGTTTGAGCAATAGTTGCAGCCGTCATAGCAGGCTGTTTAGTCGCTAATGTCATTTGTAACAAATAAATGAGCACAAATCCCATTGAATAATTAAATGAGTACAAAAAGGCATGATGAAACTCGCTTCCCGGCATCCTACCATACATCATTTTTAGGACACACAAAAATCCCACTATTAATCCTCCACCGCATGCTTTTAAAAACATAGCCCAGTACTCTTTAGGGCCATCTGTGATATAGTGCGAACCTGTTTGTGCAGTATGTGTGGTAATAAGATGAGAAATTAGCCGTGTACTATCTCGGAAAAGAGACCTAATATTGTTTTTTTTACTTTTATATTCCAATATTTTTAACACAAGCATCTTACTCTTCCCCACCACTTCATTTGGATTATCTACTGAAGAGATTTCCAAAATGTCCATCATTCTAAACAGTTGTTGCTTTATTTTAAGAAGGTTTTGATTAATACTGCTACTTATCCCGTATTTAGCGGAATTTTTAAAAGCAACATTTACAAAATCAATACACTGGCGCAGATAAATTTTAATTTGCTTATAAACCTCGTCCTGAGTGGAAAGTAAATAGGTTGAATCTTTTTTAAACCTGAACATCCATAAATCCAACTCATTTTGAAGGGCAATAAATGGATTATCAAAATTTTTATATTCTGGTACCATACGCACTACCTCCACGTGCAATGCATTCCCAATAGCTCTGAAGGCTAAGATTTCCATAGAAAATATTAGCTCCCTTTGGATAGACTTTCTTGTAATAATGGTATCATAATCCAATAATTCAAAAAGTTCCGTCATCTCCTTAGCGGATAAATTTTGAAGAAAAATAAAGGATGCTCTGTTACCTAATACCACCTGATCAACCACTGCCCAAATGGTATTTTCATCCTCTACCGGAGGAAGGACTTTATTAAGTAGTCGCTTTTTAAATTCAGGTATAAAGCTAGATTCTGTTAAAATATCGGCTTCTGTAAGGGAAAGATTAAAGGTTTTGCCTTCAAAAATCTGATGGAGAAATGCCTTTAAATTTATTAAAAGTATAGGGTTTTCCTTAAGATATGTATTAAATTCAATCCCGTTAATTGTGCTAAGGCTGTCCAGCAAACGAATAAGGACATCTACCGCATCCTCTTTATTCGCAAGAGGCACCTCATTTATGAGAATTTCCCGATAGGATTTTTTACCTTGAAATATCATCCTATTGAAGCTGAACGGTTCTCATTTGTGCTAAAATCCATCTATGTTTTTTTTGTAAATACGATGATGGATTTTTGGGATCATATTTTTGAGGATTAGGTAGTATTGCTGCTATCCATGCTGCCTCAGATGGACTTAAATCTTTTGTACTTTTTTTAAAATAATATTTACTTGCTGCCTCTACACCGAAGACTCCTTGCCCCATTTCAATACAATTTAAGTAGCGCTCCAAAATAGTTTTTTTACCCCAAGTTTTTTCTATAATAAAGGTAAAAACCGCTTCTAAACCTTTCCGAACATAATCTCTGTTTTGCCAAAGAAATACATTTTTGGCAGTCTGCATACTTATGGTACTTCCACCTTTAATTTTACCTCCAGCTCTATTTTTAATAATAGCTTTTCCAATAGCATCTATATCAAAGCCATTGTGCTTGTAGAAATTTTGATCTTCTGATGCTAAAACGGCTTTTTTTACATTACTCCCCATTTCCTCATAAGAAATATAGTCCCTATCTAGTTTTCCGAACTCTAAATATCCATTTATCTGGGTGATAGTAATAATAGGATTGTAAAACTTACCCCAGATCACATTGAGGATGGTTAAAAGAAGAATGCCGAGAATTAACCGACTAAAAAATTTTATCATTTTAAAATTTTGGCAATAATACAGAATAAACAATCAAAACTATAATTATTTATCTGCTAATCTTTGGATAAATACAAAACGATATTGAGGATACAGTTCTGGATGAATAGCTGCAGAAAAGTCAAGCAATAGACTATCTGCGAAAACATTTCCTCTTTCAAAGTAATCATTCCCCTTTCCTGATGCGCTAAGCCTTTTGTTCTGAGTATAAACTTGTTGAGTAAGCACAGGTTTAAAACTTTGATATTCAGGATGTTTATATAGTAATTCCTGTAAATTTTGATAGTTTCCTGCATTAAGCCAAACAGTAGCATCAGCAGAAAATGTGAGCATTTCTTCTAAGTTGTGCCGTGTTGAAAGGGCATTCGTTGCTGGGTGTGGCGGCGAATATATACTATTTGCATCCGCTAATAAACTTCCCGCAGCCGTTTTTTCTGTGGGAATATACCAGATATTTTCATAAGCTTCATTTACAAGGATTTTTTTGGCTTTAGCATTTTGTAAGTTCCTATTTTTTATGGAGTTATAATGTTTTTCAATGCTTGAATATAATTTTTCAGCCTCCTGCTTTTTATTAAACAAAGTTCCTATAAGTATCAGGATTTTACTTCTTTCCAGCGGGTGATTTTCAGTAAATTCGTCTATGAAAATAATCGGGATGCCAGCTGCTCTAAGATTGTTATATGTTTTTTCTTGTGAAGAGATATAATTGGTAAATAATATATAAGGTTTTAAAGCAAGTAATTTCTCCGTATCCAGAATATTGTTTTTGCCTACCATTTGTGTAGTTCCATTTTTAATTCCCTTTAAAATGGCGGGTTGATAAATATAATCCGGTTCAGAAATGGCTATAATCTTATTTTCAAGTTGAAGACTTGTAAAATATCCTAATAAAGAAGAATTTAATACTACTGCACGAAGATTTTGAACTTTATTAATCTCTACTGTTGGCTGAATATAAGCAGTAACACTATAACTATTTTCCTTTTCCACCAGCGTTATATGAGAGGTGATTTTTTGGGTCTTAGGAGATACTATTAGATCTTTTTTACAACTTGTGAGTAATAGAAGGAGAAATAATAAGGTGGGAAATTTTCGCATGCGACTTTTTAATTTCAATATTTCTCACAAAAATACTATATTTGCAAACCAAAAATTAGGACATGTAGCTCAATTGGATAGAGCACCAGATTACGGCTCTGGAGGTTAGGGGTTCGACTCCCTTCATGTTCACTAAACCATCCTAAGATGGTTTTTTTTATTAGGCATACTAGTTTTTATCTCATTATATTTGCTTTTCTTCTTATTAAACCATGAAAAACAAACTTCCTTTATTGTTTAGTTTTCCTCTATTTTTTGCTCTCAGTGGGACATTTACAGGACAAATACGTGTCTTAAAATATGAATCCGACTATAAAATGGGTGAATCCAGTGCTGTAACCTTATATGAAAAAGATAATCTTTATACCTTTAATTATAATGATATCAATTCTTATAGTATGAATGTTTACAGAGATTTTGCCTTTAAAAATATTAACGGAGACTTGGATTTGTTATATAACATGATTATTGAAGGATTTAAAAGATTCCCTAAACAAGATACTATGCTAGAATTGCCTAACGATATTATTTTTCTGCACTTCGATAACAGTTCCGGTAGAACCCTCTTTCAGTTTATTCATTTTATAAATAAAGATGAAAAACATATAGGTAAATCCCCTTTTTTAAGTCTAAGGGATGTTTCAAAAATATTTAACAGAAGTATGCCTAAACTCATAGTAAAACCAGAAACTGTTCGTAATAATGAGCAATAACTCCACATTGCTACGTGTTTCTAAGCTTACTAAAAGGTATCCGGGATCAAGAAAAAAAAGCTCGGAAGTAGTTTTGGCTTTAGATTCTGTGGATTTAAACTTATCTGATAAAGGTGTTACAGGTTTATTAGGCCAAAATGGAGCCGGGAAAAGCAGCCTTTTGAAAATTATTTGTGGAGCACTAACTTTTGATTCGGGTGAAGTATTATTTAAAGGAAAATCGATATCTGAAAAGCTTATTGAATCTCAGTTACAAATAGGCTACTTACCGGAAAACAATCCCTTATATGAGGAACTTTATGTTCGGGAATATTTAGAGTTTATATGCAACATTAGAAAAATTTCTAAGACGCTTATTCAGAAAACATTGGAGGATGTGGGAATGGGTGAATATGCTTCTCAAAAAATTAAAACACTTTCTAAAGGTTATCATCAAAGACTTGGTATAGCTCAAGCCATCATCCATAGTCCAGATTTACTCATTTTGGATGAGCCAACCAACGGCCTGGATCCCATCCAGATTTTAGAAATTAGAGAACTTATTAAAGACTATGGTAGGCTACATAAAGTAATACTTTCTACCCATATCATGCAAGAAGTGGAAGCTACTTGCGATGAGGTGTTATTTATTAAATCTGGAAAAATCCTCCTTCAAAAACCGCTGGAAGAAATTAAAAATGAATATGACAGTTTAGAAGATGTATTTTCTCACTGGTAATGTTGAGACCGGAAAATTTCTCCTAATAATACTCCTGCAGAGGCTGCTACATTTAAACTTTCAGCAGAAGAAGTTCCTCTAATTTCAGATTTTGGAATTGTTATTTGCATATCAGATTTGGAATGTAAAAATTCACCTACACCACTTCCTTCATTTCCCAATACTAGATGAAATTTTTTAGGTAAATTAGTTTGATAAATATTTTCTCCATCCATGGCTGTTGAGATGACGGGCAATTCACTTTGAGCTAAAAATTCTTCCCATTTTATGTAATGGACCTCCACTCTTAGGACGGACCCCATACTCGCCTGCACCACTTTAGGATGAAAAACATCTGCAGAATCCTCTGATGCAACTATTTGTCTCCATCCAAACCAATCTGCGATACGCAATATAGTTCCGAAATTTCCAGGATCTCTCACACCATCCAATAAGATAGAAGGTAAATTATGATTAAGTAATTTTCTCTCAGGAATGGTACAAAGAAGTATAGATGTGCTAGGGTTTTGTAAATGACTGATTTTCCTTAAATCTGCCAAGGCAATCTCGTGGCAACGATCATTCCAAATATTTTTGAAAACTTCTGGTGTGGTGGTGTACAGCAAAACCTGAAGGGAAGGAAAACTTTCCAGCACTTCTTGGATTAATTTATTGCCTTCCACCAAAAACATATTGTATTTTTGGCGTATTCTCTTCTGATGAAGCCCATGAATCACCTTAAAAAACTCCTGCGAACTCATTTTCCAAAAGTAGGCTATTTAGACTTGTTTAGCAGCCTTTCAGGTTTGGGCATACTCCTATGTATATTAGCATGTAATACTTCGAAAAAAGTCCCAGACGGACAATTTCTTCTGACTAAAAATAGATTTTTATTTAAAGAAAGACCTGTGGACGCAGATGAATTGGAAAATTATGTAGCACAGAAACCAAATAAAAAGCAGCTATTTATTCTACCCATAAGGCTAGGAATATATAATCTTTCTAATCCTAAGTATGATAGTTTATTAAATGATTACAAATCTTATCCCAGAGAACAACGTACTCAAAAATTAAGGGATAGCCTTTTTTCACAGTACAATATGCCAGAAATGAAGGGAAAAAGTCTCTATTGGGACAGGTTATTTCATAATTTAGGAGAGCCGCCCGTAATATGGTCTGAGGCAAAAACTATAAGTTCTAAAAACTTAATTGAAAATAGATTAGTTTATCGGGGCTACTGGCACGCTGAAGTAGATTATAAAAAGAAATTAGATTCTGCAGCTAAAAAAGCTGAAATTACCTACATAATCGATCCAAAGGAAGAAACCAAAATTTCACAATATTCCTCAGATATTAAGGATCCTAACGTCCAATCTATTTTTTCTAATCTGAAAAGAGATCCTCTTCTATTCGCTGGCCAACGATTGGATCAAACTCTTTTAGAAAGGGAAAGTAAGCGTATTTCCGAGGCAATGCGAGAAAATAGCTATTATCAATTCAATAGTAGTGGTGAGGAATTGTATTTTATAGCTGATAGTTTAAAAAGCAAATTTCAAGTACCTATAAAACTTGTAATAAAAAAAGACTCTGCTGGAACAGGGACCTCTTATTTTAAAAAAGCCAGCATTGGAAAAATCGAAGTTGGAATTGTAGAAAACATTCCTGATTTTAAAAAAGAAACCACAGAAACAGAATTTAGAGGTATTATTTTTCATAAAATTGATTCTCAGTATCGGGATAAGGCGTTGTGGCAGAGTATTATACTGAAACCAGAGGAGCTTTATCAACAAAAAAATTTGGATCTTACCAGGAGGAATATTATTGCCATGAATAATTTTACCATTTTAAAAGCAGAAGATAAACTTAGAAAAGGTTCAGATAGTATTGTGGATGTCCAGTATCTGCTTAAACCGCTACCTAAATACGATTTACGGGTATCAGCTGATGCTAATTACAGCCAATTATTGAATTTTGGCATTGCACCTTCTGTAGATTTGGTGACTCGAAATCTCTTCGGAGGTGCAGAAAATATGACCTCTAGCTTATCAGGTGCATTCGGCACTACTCAGATAGGAGATGATAAAACAAAATTTTTTAATGCATTTGAAATATCATTTCAAAACACATTAAAGATTCCTCGCCTTTTGCTTCCCATCCCATTTATCAATAAATTAATTCCTAAAACATATTCTCCTACTACAGCCTTTAATTTGGGTACTAGCATTCAAAATAATATTGGTCTCGGGAGAATCAGTTTTAATGGTGGTTTGCAGTACACAGCGAATGTAAATGATGTAGTGTCTCACCAGCTCAATTTATTGGGTACCCAGCTGAGCTTTACAAGAAATAAGGAGAGATACTACGAATTTTTCCCTGGTGCAGAGTTATTACGGAATAACTTTGCTACTATATATTTAAATATGCATCCGGAAATTAATCAGTTGTATAGTTCTGGTGCAATTACTAAAGATGGACTTTCAGAGATTATATCCCGAGATACTTCCCTACCAGGAGTACTGAATCCTGCAGATGTAAATGCTTTTAATGAATTTCGACAAGTAATTCAGAATAAAGAAAGACAGACACAAGATGTTCTCATCGGGTCATTTTCTTATGATTTTACCTATAATGAAATTGGGAAAGAGTATTTCAAAGACCCATTTTTCTTTAGAGGCAAAATAGAAGTTGCGGGTAATATACCAGCACTTTTCGGTGGTAAAACCAATGCTGCTTCTATTGACCCCAGTAAAAATAAAACGCTACTAAATGTTCCATATGCCCAGTTTGTAAAACTTGATGTGGATCTCAGAAAATACTTTGGGTTTTTTAATAATAAACATACCCTCGCCCTTCGGCAAGTCTGGGGTATAGGGATTCCGTACGGAAATTCTGATGCCATGCCCTATGTACGATCATACTTTAATGGAGGTACTAATGATATCCGCGCATGGGTAGCTTTTGGAGGTTTAGGTCCTGGAGGGACGGAGATTGATTCAAGAGTAAGAAGGTTTTTAATGGGAAATGTAAAATGGACTACCAGTGCAGAATATCGTGTTACTTTGAGTGAAATGGTCAATATTGCTGGCTTTACGGACATAGGTAATATTTGGAATCTAAAAGAGACCGGCATCCATGACGGTTTTTCTTTTAAAAGATTTTATAAAGAATTTGGAATTGGCAGTGGATTAGGAATAAGAATTAATGTTGCCTATATTACCGCTAGAATTGATTTTGCTTACAAAATATATGATCCTAACAAATCCCTCGGTCAGCGCTGGGTGATATCTAAAATTCAGCCCCTAAAGCCAACATTAAATTTTGCATTTGGGGTTCCATTTTAAATTAATTAGAAACCAACTTATATAATCAATAGGATATGGATTTAAAAGACCAACTAAAAAACCTTTTTCCGGATCACGTAGAGCAAGAAGTGCCAGAAGAGGAAAAAGAACAATACAAAACAAAGGGTGAAATTTTCTGTAAATTTGAAAAAAAAGGCAGAAATGGAAAGCCTGTAACTTTGGTAGAAGGGTTTGAAGATGATGAAGAAATGAAAACTATAGCAAAACTCATTAAAACGAAACTAGCAATAGGGGGTTCTGTAAAGGATAATACCATTATTTTTCAAGGGAATAACAGGGATAAGATAATGGATATTTTACATAATAATCAATATAAAACAAAACGAATAGGTGGATAATATAAACGAACCTCTTTTCGCATTAGGTGCTTCAGAATTGGTATTAAATGAAGATGGTAGCATGTATCACCTCAATATTTTGCCAGATGAAATAGCAGATATTATCCTTCTTGTAGGTGATCCGGCCCGTGTAGCACGCATATCTCAATTCTTCGATTCAATAGATTGTATCAAATCAAAGAGGGAGTTTGTCACGCATACAGGTACTTATAATGGAGTAAGAATCACTGCGATGAGTTCAGGAATAGGGACAGAAAATATTGATATCGTTATTAATGAGTTGGATGCTTTAGTAAACATTGATTTAAAGCAAAGGACAGTATTAAACCAAAAAAAATCACTAAAAATCATTAGATTAGGCACTTGTGGAAGCCTAAACCCAGATATTCCGGTGGATTCTTTACTCATTTCAGAAAAGGCAGTGGGTCTTGATGGTTTACTACATTTTTATCCGGAATATAAATATACGGCTGCGTGGGCAAGTGAATTTTACGACAATTTTCCCTATTCTGTATTAAAACCATTCCTATATTTTGCGGAAGCCTCTACCAATCTAATTTCGGCTTTTTCTGATGCTGATTTCCACGGAATTACCGCTACTTTACCAGGATTTTATGCACCTCAAGGAAGAGGCCTAAGAACTTCAACTTTAGATCCTGATTTTCTAGAGCGTCTCAATAATTTAGGTGTTATAAATTTTGAAATGGAAACATCTGCTATTTATGGGCTTTCTACGTTGTTAGGACATCAATGCCTTACCGTAAATTGCGTTGTAGCAAATAGGAGGAGACAGGAATTTGCAGCAGATCATTATGCCTCTGAACGAAAGATGATAGAATATGTTTTACAGAAAGTACATCTTCTTTAGCGTGGTTTTAAGTGCAATGCATATCATTTATTTTAAATATAATATTTTTACTTCATAAAAACTACAATGAATTACGCATTATTACAAGGTAAAAAAGGAATTATCTTCGGTGCCCTGAATGACCAATCAATCGCCTGGAAAGTGGCAGAACGCTGTCATGAAGAAGGTGCAGAATTTATATTGTCTAATGCTCCCATTGCTATGAGAATGGGAGAACTTAATACTTTGGCTGAAAAAACTGGTTCGGAGGTCATCCCTGCAGATGCTACTTCTACCGAAGATTTGGAAAAACTTTTCGATGCGGCTGTAGCTAAATTTGGAAAACTGGATTTTATTCTTCACTCCATTGGAATGTCCGTTAATATCAGAAAAGGCAAACCGTATACGGATCTTAATTATGATTATCTTCAAAAAGGTTGGGATGTATCCGCAGTATCTTTTCATAAAGTAATGAAAATGGCATGGGATAAAGATTGTATGAATGAATGGGGAAGTATCTTAGCTCTCACCTACATTGCGGCCCAGCGTGTATTTCCTAATTACGGAGATATGGCAGATAATAAGGCATTTTTAGAAAGTATAGCAAGAAGCTTCGGGTATTATTTTGGCGAAAAAAAGGTGCGTGTAAATACGATCTCTCAGTCCCCCGTTATGACGAAGGCTGGTGCAGGTGTAAAAGGTATTACCGGGTTTTTCAATTTTGCAGATCATATGTCTCCTTTAGGCAATGCTGATGCTTTAGATTGTGCCAACTATTGCGTAGCTATGTTTTCCGATCTTACCAAAATGGTTACTATGCAGAATCTTTTCCATGATGGAGGATTTAGCATGGTAGGCGTTTCTCAAAAAGTAGTTGATAAATACGAAGAAGAATTATAAACATTCCAATACACTATACATGTCCCACTACCCCGCTACCAGCATTCCAGATTATTTTAATTTAGATGGTTTACTCGCCGAGGAACATATCCTTATCAGAAGTTCCGTAAGATCTTGGGTAGACTCCTTTGTGATGCCTCATATAGATAAAGCAGCTCAAGAGCATACACCTTTACCCAACCTGATGAAAGAGCTTGGAAATGTGGGAGCTTTAGGTCCTTACATACCAGAGGAATATGGAGGTGCTGGCTTAGACCAAATATCCTATGGAATTATCATGCAGGAGCTGGAACGCGGTGATTCCGCTGTACGATCTGCTGCTTCTGTTCAGAGCTCATTAGTGATGTTTCCCATTTATACTTTTGGGACTGAGGAGCAAAAAAGAAAATATCTTCCTAAGCTAGCCTCAGGAGATATGATAGGATCATTCGGACTTACGGAACCGAATCATGGAAGTAACCCTGCTGGTATGGAAACTACGATAAAGGACAAGGGAGATTACTATCTCTTAAATGGTGCCAAAATGTGGATTACCAATAGCCCCTTGTGTGATATTGCGGTGGTTTGGGCTAAAGATGAAAAGGGTGATATAAGAGGTATTGTAGTAGAAAGAGGGATGGAAGGATTTTCTACTCCTGAAACTTTAGATAAATGGAGCCTTCGTGCAAGTAAAACAGGTGAACTCGTCTTTAATAATGTGAAAGTTCCAAAAGAAAACCTATTTCCTGAAATAAAAGGTCTTAAAGGTCCCTTATCTTGTCTTAACTCTGCCCGATATGGTATTTCATGGGGCGTAATAGGTGCAGCAATAGATTGCTATTGTACTGCTCTTCAATATGCGAAAGAAAGAACTCAGTTTGGCAGGCCCATTGCGGGATTCCAACTTCAACAAAAAAAATTAGCAGAATTCGTTACAGAGATAACGAAGGCACAATTACTTAGTTGGAGACTGGGAACATTGAAAAATGAGCACAAAGCTAGTCCCGCCCAGATATCAATGGCGAAACGTAATAATACAAAAATGGCGATAGAAATTGCTCGCGAAAGCCGCCAAATATTAGGAGGTATGGGTATTACGGGAGATTTCCCTATGATGCGGCATGCCGCTAACTTAGAATCAGTAATTACCTATGAAGGAACTCACGATGTTCATTTATTAATTACGGGAATGGATATTACAGGACTTAACGCTTTTAATTAAAAAAGATGGTAGCAAAAAGGGCGTTAGAATTTCTAACGCCCTTTTTTTTAAAATTGAATTCTTACAAATATTTAGTTATCTGAGGAGATGTTGGGCTAGTCATGCTATTGAAACTGCGAATAAGATGTCCATTTTCATCTAATAAGAATTTTGTAAAATTCCACATAATGGTATTATTACTTACTCCATTTAATTCCTTTTTAGTAAGAAATTTAAATATTTCTGCTTGATCGTTGCCTTTTACAGAGACTTTAGCTGCCATTGGGAACTTTACTCCATAATTTTTTTGACAAAATTCTCCAATTTCAGAATTTGTTCCAGGCTCTTGGTGAGCAAAGTTATCCGCAGGGAAACCTACAATAACCAGTTTATCAGAAAATTGCTCGTATAATTTTTGTAAATCTGCGTACTGAGGTGTAAGACCGCATTTAGAAGCTGTATTTACAACAAGAATTTTCTTTCCCTTATATTGAGAAAAATCAATCTCATCTCCTAAAAGACCTTCCACTTTGAATTTGTGAATGCTTTGTTGCTCAGTTAAGTTTGCTGGTTTTTCTACGCTTTTTGAAGGAGTAGATAGTATTTTGGAACAGCCTATAATAATACCTCCTATGGCTAACACGCCTAATAACTTTTTCATAACTAAAATTTAAATGTTTGTGGTGGAAATGCTTTGTTTGTTTCTACACTTTGTAAATTTAAGCTATAATCCCCTTCCTTTTTTTTGCTTTGAGAAACAATTTTAAAAGGGAAACTTAAACCTTTAATTTTTTTATAATTGGAATAATATAAAATCTCTTCTGGGCCATCTTCTTTTAAAAGTTGATAGGTGTTTTTGTCAATAAAGTAGAGGAATTTATTTTTATTTTTAGTTAAAGATATGATATAACAATCATTACCATCTACATCACCTGATCCTTCTAAAGAGGCAATAAACCCAAACTCCTTCCACATTAAAAGATCACTGTCAAAATTTTCAACTTTATAATCCGGAACTACTTGGAGATTATTAGTAGCATAGTTCATCCCATAGCCTTTTTTACCATCATAGCCTTCTAGTACCTTTTTTTTTCCTTTAATGCTAATAATGGTTTTTTTTAGATCTGGTCTTTGCTGAAATATTTCTACTGGATAGACTTCAGATTGAGAAAGGGATACATTGCCCTTTAAATATACACTTGTAAGATTTTTCCAGGCAGGTGCTCCACCTGTTTCTACAATATGCCTAACTATTATTTGATCCGCTTGTTGTGCAAAACTTAGAGAAGAAATTCCTAAACCAATTGCAATGAAAAAACTTTTGTTTATCATAGTAGTGTATGTAGTATTTTTCGTGCCTTTTCTAAATCCTCGGGAGTGTCTATTCCTATGCTATAGGAGTGAGTTTCTACCATATGAATCGTTTTGCCATTTTCTAAAAATCGAAGGCACTCTATTTTTTCTGATTTTTCTAAAGGTCCAACGAGAAGTGTGGGAAATTCTACAAGCGCTTGTTTTCTAAAAGCATAGACCCCTATGTGTTTGTAATAAATTGGTAAAGATTCTTCAGCGTCACGAAGAAAAGGGATTATACTCCTGCTAAAATATAAGGCGTTGGAATATCTATCTGTTATTACTTTAACATTATTAGGATTTTTTATTTCGTCCATTTCTGTCAGTCGAAATTGTAAAGAAGCTAAGTCAATTTGGCCTAAAGTGTCATTTTTATAACAATCTATTAGATTTGAGAGCGCTTCTTTTTGAATAAATGGTTCATCGCCTTGAATATTGAAAATAATATCACATTCTATATCCTGGGTAGCCGCGGCGATTCTATCAGTTCCAGTTTCATGGACACCTGTTTTAAGTACTTTTCCTTTACTATTTTCTATGCTTTTAGAAATTTCTTCAGAATCTGTAGCTACGAAAACATCATCAAAAAGATTTGTATTTTTAACTGTATTGTATGTAAATTGGATTAGGGTCTGGTCACCTAAAATTTCAAGCATTTTTTGGGGAAACCGAACGGAATCTAATCGGGCAGGAATTACAGCAATACATTTCATTATTTAAAATCCAGTAAACAAATCCTTAGGCGTTCTATCCCGGACAATATTTCTTCTGGCCCTAATCCTCCTGCAGAGGCACGGAACCACGGCATAGAACCAGCGTTTCCAAACGCAGAAAATGGTACTATGGCTAATCCTGCATTTTCTATGAGATAAAAAACAAGACGAGCAGAATCATTAAAATGGATACCGTCTTTTGTGGTTTTCCCTATAAAATCTAATTTTAATGTTAGATACATCGCCCCCATAGGTTCTATAGAATCTACAGGTAAACCCTCATTTTTTAAAGACTGAATTCCCTTATGTAAGAGTAATAAACTTTCATGTAATTTTTCTTTAAAATGAGTTACAAAGCTATTAACCTCATCCTTATCAGTTAAGAAATTCGCGGTGGCTTCTTGTTCTGGTTTAGGAGCCCACGCACCTAAGTGTCCTAAAAAAGATTTCATTTTTTCAATAACCTCTAAAGGTCCGAAACTCCATCCTACTCGAACTCCAGTAGCAGCGAAACATTTAGAAATACCGTCAATATAAATAGTGTATGGTCTTAATTCTTCCAACAATTCAACTGGGTGATAGTGCTTATTTTCACCAAAGGTGAGCATAGCATATATCTGATCATATAAAAGATAAAGCGGTTTTTGATTTGCCCCACGCATTTTATTTTCTTCCACTACGGCTAAACAGATTTCTAATAATTTCTCTCTGGAATACATAGTACCTGTAGGATTCTGGGGAGAACAAAGTGCAAGCAGAACAGCATCTCCAAGATGTGGAATAATTTCCTCAGCAATAGGGAGAAAGTTATTTTCAGCTTTAGTGTGGATCTCTATCCCTTCTCCTTCAGAAAGAAAAGTGTAATGATTATTATTCCAAGATGGTACAGGATAAATTACTTTTTCCCCTGCATCTACAATAGATTTATAAGCTGCATAAATAAGAGGGCGTGAGCCGCCAGCCACTAATATTTCATTTATTGAATAAGAGGCATTCCATCGGGAAGAAATATCTTCTGATATAGCTTTTCTAAGATTGGCAAGTCCATTGGCTGGAGGATAATTGGTAAGATTTTTATCATATGCCTCTATTACTCCTTGTTTTAAAAGAGCTGGAATAGGATATATAGTAGAATTGAGATCTCCTATTGTGAGATTGGCTATTTTTTCACCTTGAGCGATGCGCTCATTTACCTCGTTTCCAATTTTGATAATCTCAGAACCTATGAGGTTTTCTGCCAAATGTGACAATTTCATACAGTAAATTAGGGTTCCAAAGTACGGAATAAAAAAGATATTAGAGGAATAGTTTATTTAAAATTATACTCTATTTTTTTACCATAATACTAAGCGTCCCGGGCTGAGTGGAGCTCTTTTTATGGGTCTTGTCCTTAGACGAGACCCATAAAAAAGCGGGAACGGAGCACGGAAAAGACGCCCAAATCATTAACAAAAGTTATATTTAACCAAAAACACCCCCTAACGGAGGTGTTTTAAATTTATTTTGCCTGTTTTACATGTGTATGGCGCGTTTTCCAGTGGCGTCCAAGGCTGCTTCTTTAACTGCTTCCGCATAGGTAGGATGTGCATGGGACATCCTTGTAAGATCTTCTGCGCTGGCTCGAAATTCCATAGCGACTACGGCTTCAGCAACTAAATCTGCTGCGCGAGCCCCTATCATATGGAAGCCTAAAACCTCGTCTGTAGTTGCATCTGCTAATATTTTAACGAAACCGTCTGTGTCTCCAGATGCTCGGCTTCTACCCAAGGCGCGCATAGGAAATGATCCAGCTTTATAAGCAACACCCTTCTCTTTTAATTGTTCTTCTGTATATCCTACACCAGCCACTTCTGGCCATGTATAAACCACACCGGGGATGAGATTATAATTGATATGGGGCTTTTGTCCTGCAATGCTTTCTGCGACAAATACACCTTCTTCTTCTGCTTTGTGAGCAAGCATGGCGCCTCTTATTACATCACCTATAGCATAGATGTGGGAAACATTAGTCTGTAAATGGTCGTTTACAGATATTCTACCTCTCTCATCCACCTCTACTCCTGCATTTTCTAGACCTAAACCTTCTGTATATGGTCTCCTACCAACAGATACGAGAACATAATCTGCATCTAGCTGTACTTCTGAACCATTCTTATCTTTTGCAGTTACAGTTACACTTTCATACTTTCTATCTACTCCAGAAACGGCTGTACTTAGATGAAATTTAATGCCTTGTTTTTTAAGAACTTTTAATAACTCTTTGCTAAGTGCACTGTCCATCCCAGGAATTATCTTATCCATATATTCCACAACTTCCACCTGGCTACCCAGACGGGAATATACAGAGCCTAGCTCAAGACCGATAACTCCACCGCCAATTACTATAAGTTTTTTAGGAATTTCCTTTAAACTTAAAGCTTCTGTACTTGTGATTATTCTTTCCTTATCAATATTAATGAATGGCAAAGTAGAAGGTTTAGATCCTGTGGCAATAATGAAATTCTTAGCTGAATATTCAGTGGACTGTTCTGCAGTAACGGTGATGGTAGTTTTATCTTTAAAAGATGCAACACCCTGAATGACGGTGATTTTATTTTTATCCATCAGGAAATTAATCCCTTTGGTAGTCTGCTCTACAACATCATTTTTCCGTTTCACCATTTGTGGAAAGTCTGCAACGGGTTCATTAATGATAATGCCATGCTCTGCGAAATGTTTTTTAGCGTTTTCAAAATGTTCTGAACTGTCCAAAAGAGCTTTAGATGGAATACATCCAACATTTAGACAAGTACCACCCAGGGTGTTATATTTTTCTACAATTGCTGTAGAAAATCCCAGCTGAGCACAGCGAATAGCCGCTACATATCCTCCGGGACCAGACCCGATAACGATTACATCAAAATTTGACATGGTTTAATAAATATGGTTCAAAAGTACTAAATTTAACCAATAATTCCCCCAAAATTAGGCTATGAAGACCAGCAAAGTTATTTTTAGTGATGAAATGAATCACTTATCACCGAAAGAAATCCTACTGGAAAAAGAGACTTTAAAAATAGTAGAAAAATATGTGTCCCAAACTGACACCTTTAACGGTAATAAGACCAGAAATTTTCATGCTAAATCTCATGGTGGCATCTGTGGAAAATTGGAAATTACCCAGCCGGAAATCTCCACTCTATTTACGGAGAAAATATATGAAGTATTTTGTAGATTTTCTAATGCTGAAGGGGGAATAAAACCTGATATAGCCAGTTTACCCGCGTTTGGAATTGGGCTTAAGCTAAGCTCACAGGGGAATGATTTACTTATAATTCCTATGGTTAATTTCCCTATATTCCCTATTCAATCCGTAGAAGATACTTTACAAATAGTTACACGATATGACTATGCTTTTAGCAGGAAAAATTTTCTAAAAAAAGTTTCTGCAGTAATGAGTTTAGCTGGGAAAAGTATGAAAGCTTTAGCCAAAAACGACTTAACTGTTTTCTTACAAATGGGTAAAAATATGTTGAAAATAAAAACTGATTTTATTTTAAATAATAGCTTTTACGGGATAGGCTGTTTTAGGCATGGAAATTATATTTGTAAATATAGATTACGACCCGAATTCCAATATCTTTTTAAAGGAAATCCACTGAGTCATCAGGATAAAATACAATACATTCTAAAAAATGAAGAAATTTCGTTTTTATTTGAAATTCAATACTGTGAAGATATAAAATCACAACCTATTCAAAATTTAGCAAAAGAATGGCCTGCTTCACAATATCAAGTTTTAGGTAAAATTACTTTTCCTATTCAGCAAATTATACCGAGCTGGGACCTTTCAATGGAGCATATGGATTTTAATCCCCATCATTCAATACCAGAACTTCGGCCAGTCGGGAGAATTCAAGAAATTCGAAAAAAAGTTTATGAGACCAGTTATGCTGCGCGTGTAGGATAGTATTTAGCCCGAAATCAATTGGCTACATCAGAAATAAATTTAACTCGTAAGATTCGTACTTCCTCATCGGAGAGATCATCCCCAAATTCTTCTAAAAGTACTTTCATGGAATCACTTTCGCCATTTGTCATAAAATCCATGAATTCATCCACCAAATCTTCATCAAAGTTTTCTTTAATATAATAATCGATATTGAGTTTAGTTCCTTGATAGATAATACTTTCCATTTCTTGAAGTAATTCACTCATGCTCAAGTTTTTAGCAGTCGCTATATCCTCTAAATCTATCTTTTTATCGGTACTTTGAATAATAAAGACCTTGTGGCTGGATTTATTTGCTACCTGCTTCATTACCATATCTTGGGTACGCTCTATCCCGTTTCCCTCTACATATTTTTTAATCAAATCTATAAATGGCGGACCGAATTTTTTTGCCTTACTTTCTCCAACCCCATATACATTATACATTTCCTCTATAGTGGTAGGGAATTGGACCGTCATATCCTCTAAACTTGGCTCCATAAAAACCGTATAAGGAGGAATGCCATTTTGTTTTCCTATTTTTTGTCTTAAAGCAAGTAATTCTTTGAATAAGGTTTCATCCATTACACCCGTTACTTGGGCAGAATCGGATTCATTTTGACTTTGCTGAAGGTCAAATACTCTATCCTCCGCAATTTTGAAATCAGCATTTCTATCTTTTAGTGCTTGTTTTCCCTTTTCACTTAGTGATAAAAGCCCGTAATTTTCAATTTCTTTATTAATAAAATTTTGTACAACAGCTTGCCTAATAATGCTTTTCCAATAATTATGATCCCTATCTTTTCCTATTCCAAAAAACTTACCCTCTGGAATTCGGTATGATTTTAAAAGAGCATTTTCCTGACCAGAAACTACATAAGAAACATCCTTCATTTTTAACTTAGAAGGATATTCCTGGACACATTCTAAAATGGTTATTAAATCTCGGGATGCATCTATTAAAACCGGCGGATTTTTAGTATTATCATCCATATTTGCACCAGGTCCATTGGCAGCATCGAACTGTTCCCCGAAATAATGTAAAAGATACTGCCTTCTGCTCATAGACGTCTCCGCATAGCCTACTACCTCATTGAGTAACTGCATCCCTATTTCTCTCTCTGAAACAGGTTTTTGGCTTAGAAATTTTTCGAGTTTTTCAATGTCTTTAGGGTCATAAAAAGCGAGGCAATAGCCTTCACCACCATCCCTTCCTGCTCTACCTGTCTCTTGATAATAGCTTTCTAAAGATTTCGGCATATCGTAGTGGATTACAAAGCGTACATCTGGTTTATCTATCCCCATCCCAAAAGCAATGGTGGCCACAATAACATCTACATCCTCCATAAGGAATTTATCCTGGTTTGTAACCCTGGTTTTTTGGTCGAGTCCTGCATGATATGCCAGTGCGTTGATCCCGTTTATCTGTAGAGTTTGCGCAAGTTCTTCTACGCGTTTCCTACTAAGACAATAAATTATTCCCGATTGACCTTTTCTTTGCGATATAAAGCGTACAATTTCTTTTTCAACATTGATTTTAGGACGAACTTCATAAAAAAGATTAGTTCTATTGAAACTTTCTCTAAAAACCAAAGCATCTGTCATCCCCAGGTTTTTCTGGATATCTTCCTGAACTTTTGGCGTTGCAGTAGCAGTAAGTGCTATAATAGGGACATCGGCAACTTGCTCAATAATATTTTTAAGGTTTCTGTATTCTGGGCGAAAATCATGGCCCCATTCCGAGATACAATGTGCCTCATCTATTGCTACAAAAGAAATAGGAACACTTTTAAAAAAATCAACATAATCTTCCTTTACCAAACTTTCCGGAGCTACATATAAAAGCTTAGTTTTTCCAGTACGAATATCTTCCATAACAGATTTTGTCTGCGCTTTTGTAAGGGAAGAATTGAGTACATGTGCAGTAGAATTACCTTCTGATAATGCATTAATAGCATCTACCTGATTTTTCATTAAGGCAATAAGTGGAGAAATTACAATGGCAGTCCCCGGTTGCATAAGAGCAGGAAGCTGATAACATAAGGATTTCCCACCGCCAGTTGGCATTAAAACAAAAATATTTTTTCGTGATAGAAGAGCGTCTATAATTTCTTGCTGATGGCCTTTAAAAGTATCGAACCCGAAATATTTTTTTAAATATTGTGGCAATTGCGTGTTAATCTCCGACATTATGAATAGTTTGCTATTTTTGCATGAATATCAAAGTTACGGATTTTTATAAAAAATCAATACTTTAATATTCTATACAAAATTGAATGAATTCTAATTCCATACTTCCTACGGCCCGAGAAGCATTTCTAGCGGAAATCAACGGTTTACAGGAGGTTGCTGCGGCTATTGATAGGTCCTTTGAGGAGGCTGTTTTGTCAATAAATAATAGTCTTGATCATCAAGCCAAAATTATAGTAACTGGAATAGGAAAATCTGCCGATGTAGGCAGAAAGATGGTAGCTACCTTCAATAGTACAGGGACACCAGCACAATTTTTACATGCGGGTGAAGCCATGCATGGTGATTTGGGAATTATTAATTCGCAAGATATTATTCTTGCAATAAGCTATTCTGGGAGTACGCCAGAGCTACTTCAAATGCTACCTTTTGCAAAAAACTATTCCTCCCATCTCATCGCTATTACAGGAAATGCAGATTCCCCACTGGCCCGCGAGAGTGATTTTTTCATTTCTTGTAAAGTCTCTACGGAAGCCTGTCCTATGAATTTAGCTCCTACCACCAGCACCACAGCTATGATGGTTATTGGAGATGCCATTGCGATATGTCTTATGCAATTACGAAAATTCAGTCCAGAAATTTTTGCAAAATACCATCCTGGTGGTGCTTTGGGTAAAAATTTAACAACCAAAGTTTCGGAGTTTTTATCCTCTGAAAAACCAGCGATAGATGTTAGTCAAAATTTTAGAGAAGCTATAATTTCCATTACGAAAAGCAAAATGGGTATCACGGTAGTGTGCGAAAACTCACAGCTGAAGGGCGTAATTACGGATGGGGATGTACGCAGAATATTACTCCAACATGAAAATCCAAATCATATTATAGTAGGTGAAATTATGACTAAAAACCCAAAAACAATTCAAAAAAATGAACTTGCGCGGGAAGCACTTGCCATCATGAAACAGTATAATATTGGGCAATTGGTGGTCTTAGATGGAGATACCTATTTAGGAATCATTAGTTTACATACTTTATTAGAACAAGGCATCCATTAAAATGGCCACAGAAGAAAAAGAAATGTCCTTTTTAGGTCATATTGGGGAACTAAGGACACACCTTATCCGGATTGTTATCGGGATAGTAGTAGCTGCACTTTTAATAGGATTCAATATTGGGTGGGTAGTGGATCATATCTTTTTAGGTCCCACGCGAAAGGATTTTATCAGTTTTGAAGTGGTGAATCATTTTTCCAAAAAGTTTATGGGAAATGAGAGTTTTATTATGCCATCCAAGTTTCAAATTCAACAAAAAAAACTGTTTGAACAGTTTAATGTCATGATGAGCATGAGTATTTTTGGAGGTATTATTTTATCTTTTCCATATATCGTGTGGGAAATTTGGCAATTTATTAAGCCTGGGCTTACTTCTATGGAACGAAAAAATACAACAGGAATGATTGCCTTTATTTCTATATTTTTTCTCTTGGGCGTGGCTACTGGTTATTTTCTAATCTTACCTTTTGCTATAAATTTTGGATTAAATTATAGGATTTCGGATCAAATAGTACCCCTGTTTGACCTTACCAACTATACCTCATTATTTCTTCAGGTGCTATTCGGGATGGGCTTGGTATTTTTATTTCCCGTGCTGGTTTTAGTTTTAGTGCGAATTGGTATAATTAATTCCAAATTTTTAAAAACATACAGAAAACACGCCATTATCTTAATTTCAGTGGTAGCAGCTATAATTACTCCTGCCGATGCTATAAGTATGATTTTAAGTATGTTACCTTTACTTCTACTCTATGAATTTAGCATCATTCTAGCTTTATATACAGAAAAAAAAATGGCTAAGAATGAAGTTAAATAATTTAAGAAATTTGCTCATAGGAATAGCCCTTCTATCATTTACTGGTTTGTTTGGGCAGCGCGCCAACCCCATCAACAGGAATAATTGGGATGTCCGTAAGATGGAAATATCGTTAGAGCTTACTGATATTGGAAGAATAACTCCCCCTATTAGTCCCATATTACACGTAAAATCAAAAATTTATTTTACTGTTAAAAATAATACTGTTTCAAATCTTATTTTGGATTTAAAATCCAATAATCATATAGATTCTATAACCTCAAATCTTTCTTCCATAAGCTGGAATAGAAATCAGGATGTAATCAATATCAGTACACTACAAAATTAGAAACATCAAAAACTTATTATATTGAGATTATTTCTACTGGAACACCCCTTATAGCGAAAAAGGCTCCTTGGGATGGAGGCTGGGTTTTCGCAAAAGATGCTGAAAATCAGGACTTTATTGCAGTCGCTCAAGAGGGATTAGGATTAAGTCACTGGGCTGCATGTAAGGATTCTTGGGATGATGAACCAGAAGAAGGTATTATTCTCAAAATAAAAACTCCTATAAATTTAATGGGAATAGGGAATGGAAAACTCATCTCATCAAAAATAATAGACGATAAAAAAGAATGGGTTTGGCAAGTGGAGAATCCTATCAATTTATATAATATAGCACCCGTTATAGGTAATTTTGTTGGTTTTTCCGATACTTATAATGGGTTGAACGGCAAATTATCATTACAATACTTTGTATTAAAGCAAAATCTTGAAAAGGCAAAAATGCAATTTACACAAGTACCTGGAATGCTAGACGCTATGGAGCATTGGTTTGGGCCCTATCCTTTTTATAAAGATTCTTATAAACTTGTGGAAACTCCATTTTTAGGAATGGAGCATCAGAGCAATATCGCGTATGGTAATGGGTTTAAGAATGGATATTTAGGTCAAGATCTTTCAGAAACTGGAATCGGAAATTTGTTTGATTTTATTATTATTCACGAGAGTGGGCATGAATGGTTTGGAAATAACATTACTGCTAAAAACCCAGAGCATATGTGGATTCATGAGGCTTTTACTACCTACAGTGAAACCCTATATGTGGAACAATGTTTTGGAAAAGAATATGCTGATGATTATGTAATTGGCCAACGAGCAAGAGTGGTAAATGATGGCCCTATGTTAGGTAAATCAGGAAGTAATGAAGAAGGAAGTGGAGATATGTATTTTAAGGGTGCAAATATGATTCATAGTATACGCACTGTACTGGATGATGATAAGCTGTTCCGAAAAATTTTGCAAGGTATGAATGCTGAATTTTGGCACAGCACAGTTACTACGCAACAAATTCTGGACTATTGGGACAAACAGTCAAATAAACCAGTAAGCAGCATATTTTCTTTGTATTTAAATTCCAATGATGTACCTACTTTAGAATATTATAGTAAAGATGAAATATTGAATTATAGAATTCCAGGTGCTTCAGATTCCCTTTATTATCCAATGAAGATTAGTAACGGTATTGTTATAGAGCCTACTGGGAGCTGGAAACAGATAAAATTTAGTGGAAAATATCCATTATTTTTCAATTCTAAATATTATGTAATTCCGAAAGAAGTTACCAATTAAATTCAACCCATTTTTCCATTTTTTATTCGTACTCTGAAGGTAGTTCCTTTTCCTATTTGAGATTCCAATATAAGAACCTCCCCTTGATGAATAAGTTCTACCGCTCTTTTTACTAAGCTTAAACCAAGACCCCAACCTCTTTTTTTAGTAGTAAAACCTGCATTAAAAGCATTTCTTATCTGTTTGGTAGTCATTCCGCATCCGTCATCACAAACATCAAAATACGCTTTTCCTGGCCCATCAGAGTTTAATCTGATATTAAGTTTTCCTTTTCCACGCATAGCATCAGCAGCGTTCGTAACTAGATTTTCTAAAACCCAGCCTATTAGGATATTATTATGTTGAAGAATTATGGGTTCCTTTGGCATATCCAGGCTAAATTCTATCTTTCCAGGCACTCTTTTCCTGAGATAATGATAATTATCCCGTATTGTTTTACTTAAATCTGTATCATTTAAATCTGGAATACTTCCAATTTTTGAAAAACGCTCTGAAATAGTGACCAGGCGCTGGATATCCTGTTTCATGTACTGAACTTCAGGTGCTTCAGCATCTTTATCCTCCAAAACTGCCACCCAGCCCATAAGGCTAGAAAGTGGTGTCCCTATCTGGTGAGCTGTTTCCTTTGCAAATCCAGCCCAAAGAAGACTTTCATCCCTACTTTTTAACGATCTAAATATCCAAAAACTAAAGGCCAAGTAAATCAGGAAAAAAAATCCTAACCCTATAGGAAACAATTTTAAATTATTTAATAGCTTAGAATTATCATAATACACGTATTGAATCTCTTTGTCACTAATTTTTAATATGATAGGAGTATGATGAGATTCCATTTCCTTCATTTTATTATGCAGTAATTCAGGATTATTGAGTATTTCTTTTGATATGTTTCTAGAAAAACCTTCTGCCAGAATAGGATTTCTATTAGAATCCGTTATGATCATCGGCATCTGATCATTTTTAGTAAAAATTGTAAATAACAACTGTTGAACTTCAGGATCTGGCATCCATTTTTTTTGCTGAAGTTTCATTGCTTCAATAAAAATTTGCATTTTATCAGATTCTCTGTCTCTCAGCTGTGATACTAAGATTACGGATATTACTAAAATACTTCCTACAAATGCAGTAAAGAATAAATATGGCATCCATGATCGTATAGGGAAAACACTTAGCTTATTTCTTTTCATTCTATTATTTTTAGAATATCTAGTAAGTATTCAGCAACATTTGCTCCTGTATAATTATTGGTAAGGATTACTACTTCATACTCTTTACCTTTAGAATCCTTAGCATAACCTGCATATCCTTTAGTATTTTTAATGGTCCCACTTTTTAGTTTAAGGGAATTTCTATAAGTATTCAGTCCGGAAAAGAAAATAGGGAACCACTTTTCACGTTTCACTTTATAAAGTAATAGACTAAATGCATTAGGGCTAATAAAATTTTGTGGCGAAAGACCAGAACCATCTATGAAGAAGATTTCGTCTGACGGAATTCCCTGCTGTACCCAATATTTATTCATCAAAAGGCTAGCAGATTTCGTATCTGTATCTTCTTTTTGTTTTGCAGCTACACTTTTAATGTAGGATTCCCCGTAGAGATTAATGGATTTTTTAAGAAATATAGGAAGAGTTTCCCTTAATGCTGGTGACTGCCATTCTATTATTTCTGTTTCCTTTACTGCATTATTTTGCATTTTAGGGTTCAAATAGAAAGACGTAGGCTCCCCAATTATTAGGATGCCATTATTTTGAAGTCGCTTAGTAATTTCCAGCGCTATTTGAAAGGCGGGATGCGGGATACTTCCACTTATATTTACATTTTTAAAAGGAATTTTACCATTAATCAAAACATTTCGACTTAATGGATAGGAATAGATAATACTTTCATCGGATTTTTGCGAATCCAAAGCTTTTACCTTGTTAGTCCATACTAAATAAGGCATTTTGGGCTTTGTGGAAATCAACTTTCCTTTCTCAAATAATGCCTCATATTGATTTTCTCTCCAGTTTAAACCCCAAATACCAGCTCCGTAATAGTTGCCTATATCATCTGCTGGCCAGCCACCTGGAACACTCTGAATATCATAAAAACTTTCATCAGCCACTATAGAGCATTGAATTTCTTTTATTCCTAATTTTTTAACTTGTGATACTACAGCTTCAAGAAATTCTTCTGGACTTTTACCAGGATACCTCCAGCTTCCTAATGTGGGATCGCCATTGGAATGTATTATAATATTTCCCTTAAGGATCCCCTGCTCTATTCTCCCATTATAAACTACAGTAGTTTTTTGGTTAAAGTCTTCTCCCAAAGTAGAAAGGGCATATGCTGCTGTGAATAATTTTTGAGTGCTGGCAGGAGCAAATCCTTTTTCCGACTGAAATTCTGCAATTATTTTTCCATCGGAATCCCTTATACTGATCCCAATTTGAGCAGATTTTCCTCCTGATGTTGCATAAAAGTTTTTTACCGCAGAATCAATTTTTTGTTGGAGATTCTGTGAAAAGGAAAATATTCCTATAAAACTTAATCCAAGAAATAATAATCTTTTCATTTTAAATATTCCTGAATTTCTGTATCAGTTGGGATTTCAATAATTTGTTCTTCATTCAAAAAAATTCGAGTTTGATATAAGCCTCTAGTCCAAATATTTTTATCGGAAATCTCTAGCCAATTGCCTTCTCTTAAACCAATGACCGGATATTTATACATGAGATCACCCGTTAAAAAAAATTCTTTAATTCTTTGTTCCCTCGTCTCCCCATTATGCTTATTTCCCGGAATGGGGTCTAGATAATGCGGGTTCAAATTGGCTTGAATTAAACCTAAAGTTCTAAGATCCTTAGGCAAAATAATAGGCATATCGTTAGTAGTTGCCATAGACATACCTCCTAAGTTTGCCCCCGCACTACATCCTGCGTATGGAAGACCCGCAGTAACTGCATTTTTTAGCGGTTCCATAAAACCTTTTTTATATAAAGTGTCTACAAGTAAAAAGGTATTACCACCCCCAGTAAACACACCATCAAAGCTCGAAAAATCCAAATGTGAATTACACTGATGGAGCCCTGTAACACTTGCACCAATTACTTCAACAGCATCAGCAAATTTTGCCGTATATGTTTCATAGGAAATGCCTGCAGGCCGAGCAAAAGGGACAAAAAGAATCTTTGGATTTTGGGGATAAAAGTTTGTTAAAGTAGGAATTAAATATTCCAAATATTGTTCACCAAATAATGTGCTTGTACTAGCAAGAAGAGCTTTCAACATAAATATAAATCGTTGTACCAGAATATAATTATCAGTAAATTTCGGAATATTAAAGTTATAATGAAATTTTTTATTGATACTGCTAATCTAAGTCACATCAAGGAAGCTAACGATTTGGGAATTTTAGACGGAGTTACTACCAACCCAAGTCTTATGGCGAGAGAAGGGATTCAAGGTAAAAAAGCTGTTATGGAGCATTACGCTGCTATCTGTGAATTAGTAAACGGCCCAATTTCCGCGGAAGTTTTATCCGATAACAGCCATGATATGCTATTGGAAGCTGAAGAATTGGCAGAAATTCATGAAAATATAGTGGTAAAAGTGCCTATTACATTAGATGGTCTCAAAGTGATTAAAAATCTTTCTGAAAGAAGAATTGCCACGAACTGCACTCTTATATTTACTGCAGGACAAGCACTTTTAGCTGCCAAAGCAGGTGCTACTTATGTAAGCCCATTTTTGGGAAGATTGGATGATGTATCGGCTCAAGGAATTGTTTTGGTAGAACACATTCGGCATATTTTTGATAGTTATTTATATGATACTCAAATACTAGCTGCAAGTGTCCGTAGCAGTGCCCATATTACTCAATGTGCTTCGGCTGGTGCGGATGTAGTTACTGCCCCCCTAGAACCAATTATAGGACTTATTAAACATCCTCTCACTACTCAAGGCTTAGAAATCTTTAAAAAAGATTCAGTACATTTAAAATAATTTTTTACATATGGATATTCAATTATATATTTTTTTAGCTGTCGTTGCTTATTTGATTCTAAGCGGCCTTTTTACTGTCCGGCAGGAAACTGCTGCTGTGGTAGAAAGATTTGGAAAATTCCATTCCGTGAGACATGCAGGGCTACATTTAAAGATACCTTTTTTAGATAAAGTAGTTAAAAGATTAAATCTTAGGATTCAGCAGCTTGATGTGATGATAGATACTAAGACACTAGATAATGTTTTTATTAAAACAAAAATCTCTGTTCAGTACCAAATTATACGATCCAATGCAAAGGATGCATATTACCGACTTGAAAATCCCAATGATCAGATAACTTCCTATGTATTTGATGTTGTTCGAGCAGAAGTACCTAAATTGAAATTAGATGATGTTTTTGTAAAAAAGGATGATATCGCTATTGCAGTTAAAAGCGAATTACAGGAAGCTATGCAGAGCTATGGCTACGATATAATTAAAGCTTTAGTTACAGATATAGATCCAGATGAACAGGTAAAACATGCGATGAATAGGATAAATGCAGCGGAGAGAGAAAAAACAGCAGCTGAATATGAATCTGAGGCACAAAGAATCCGTATAGTTGCCGTGGCGAAAGCTGAAGCTGAATCTAAAAAATTACAAGGTATGGGTATTGCAGATCAGCGAAGAGAAATAGCTAGGGGTTTAGAAGAGTCCGTAAAGATGCTAAACAGTGTCAATATTAATGCTCAAGAAGCATCAGCTCTTATCGTAGTAACACAGCACTACGATACGCTGCATTCCATTGGTGCTAATAACAGGAGTAATATGGTTCTATTACCTAATACTCCAACTGCTGCCAGCAGTATGTTAAATGATCTTGTCGCAGCAATGACTGCAGCAAACAAAATTAATAATGAAAATCCTTAGCAACTACCTTTGCCCTCTCTTTCACTTCGTAATTTAAGTATTGGATATTCACAGAAGCCTATAGTATGTAATATCAATGCAAATTTATCCTCAGGAGATTTGGTATATCTCTGTGGGAGAAATGGGGAAGGTAAGAGTAGCTTAATTAAAACGCTTTGCGGTATTATTCCACCTATTGAAGGTGGAATTTTTTGGAATAATGACCCTATCCCATTGCCTAAACCAGGAATACAACCTATTTGTTCTTTAGTCCTAAGCAAACATCAGATTCCTCCACATTTAAGCGTATATGAAGTTGCGGCCCACGGTTTACAATATAAATATCAAATTGGAGAAAAACCATCTCTGGATGATGAGGAAAAGATTGTGGAGATTCTTAAAAAACTCCAACTTGATGGCTACTTTTCATTTCCTGCATACAAATTATCAGATGGATTTTTGCAAAAGTTACTAATTGCGAGGGCACTTATTGCAAATAGCCCTGTTATTCTATTAGATGAACCAACAGCACATCTTGATCCTAAAAATAAAAACAGCATTCTTTCTTTACTAAAAGAGATCAGTGTTAATGAAAAAAAGGCGGTATGTATTATAAGCCATGATGCACACTCATGCATTCCTTTTGCAAACGAAGTTTGGTATATCACACAGAAAAAACTAGAAACTTTTCCTTATAATACTATTTTGAAACATTTAATTTTCAAAAACGAATATTTGGGGGAATAATTATGCCTAGAATAGCTTTTAAATTATTAATTATCAATTATTTACAGTATTAATATCTTTTAATATACTATGCAAGCATAATAAATTTTAACTTAGTGGAAAGTTTACTCTATGGATGATAACCAAGCTGAAAAAGTGGAAGATGTAGATCTTATGCTTAAGCTCACTTGGCTGACTGTTTCTAAAATGTTCTCCGAGCGTGCCCATGAATATGACTCTACTGCGGTACAAGCCCTTACCCTTCTGAAAATTGACCCAAAAAGAGGTACACGAAGTACCAATCTTGGTCCTAAAATGGCTATCGAACCCACCTCTTTAACTCGAATTATTAAGATTTTAGAAACTAATGGTTACATTTATAAAGATAAAAGTGATATAGATAAACGAGAGGTAATAATTCGCCTTACAGATAAAGGACTTAAGTCTAGAGACTTATCTAAAAGTGTCGTTAAAACGTTTAATCAAAGAGTCTTAGAGGAAATATCCAAAAAAGACCTCGAAATTTTTAAAACAGTTATGAATAAAATAACAGCAATAGCTAATGAACTCACTCATAAAAAATAATACTATGCCCAAAAGAAGGATAAAACATGTTACGGTACTAGGTTCTGGTATCATGGGTAGCGGTATCGCTGCACATTTTGCAAATATTGGTGTACAAGTACTCATGTTGGACATTGTCCCTAGAGAAATTTCTGAAACAGACGAAAAATCTGGATTGAAAGTAGATTCTCCTAAGTTTCGAAATAAAATCGCATCTGAGAATTTAGAGAAATTGAAAAAATCCTCTCCAGCGCTATTATACTCGCCAAAATTTGCCTCTAGAATCTCTGTTGGAAATTTTGATGATGATATGTCCAAAATCAAAAATACGGACTGGATAATAGAAGTTGTTGTAGAGCGATTGGATATTAAAAAATCCGTTTATGAACAAATAGAAAAGCATAGAACACCAGGAACGCTAGTATCCTCTAATACTTCTGGTATACCTATCAACCAACTCATTGAAGGAAGATCAGAAGATTTTAAAAAACATTTTGCTGGAACACACTTTTTTAATCCGGTAAGATACCTTCCTTTACTGGAAATTATTCCTACTGATGTCACGGCACCAGAAATTGTAGATTTCTACTTACATTTTGGAGAAAAATTCTTAGGAAAAACGGTAGTTTTAGCTAAAGATACCCCTGCATTTATTGCCAATAGAATAGGTGTTTTCGGTATAATGGATTTATTTCACCGAGTGAAAGATTTAGGTCTTTCCGTAGGAGATGTTGATAAATTCACAGGACCTCTTATAGGCCGTCCAAAATCTGCAACCTTTCGTACCGCTGATGTGGTGGGCTTAGATACTTTAATCCATGTAGCAGAAGGTGTACACAGCAGTGGTAAGGAATCTGATACATTTAAGGACAGATTCGTGATGCCAGATTACATAGGGTTCATGGTAAATAATAAGTGGTTTGGTTCCAAAACGGATGGGGGCTTTTATAAAAAAGTTAAAACCGAGGATGGTAAGTCCGAAATTTATGGTCTAAATCTATCCACATTAGAATATGAACCTCAAAAGAAGGGAGAATTCCCCACTTTAGAACTTACCAAAAACATTGATTCTCCTATAGATAGATTTAAAGTTTTAATTACTGGAAAAGACAAGGCAGCAGAACTATATAGGCTTTCATTAGGATCATTATTCGCTTATATCTCTCATAATGTACCTGAAATATCAGATGATATTTATAAAATTGATGATGCCATGAAGGCAGGTTTCGGATGGGAAAATGGACCATTTGAAATCTGGGATGCTGTAGGGATTGATAAAGGAATAGAATTAGCCAAAGAAGCAGGATATGAAGTTTCCGATTGGGTAAAAAGTATGGCATCTGAAGGTAAAACATTCTACCAGATTACAGAAGATGGCCAGAAAGAATTCTTTAGCATTTCTCAAAAGAAATTTGAAAAATTACAAGGTGGTGCTCATTCTATCAATCTTGATAATCTGAGAAAATCTAAAACTCTTTGGAGCAATAGCGGTTCTGCTATCCAAGATTTAGGCGATGGTATCATCAATTTTGAGATTCGTTCCAAAATGAATTCTGTAGGTGGAGAAGTGTTAGAAGGACTTAATAGAGCCATTGATTTAGCAGAAAAAGAGTATGACGGACTTGTCATAGCAAACCAAGGAACAAATTTCTCCGTAGGAGCAAATATCGCCATGATTTTAATGATGGCAGCAGACCAAGATTGGTATGAACTGAATAATGCAGTAGCATTTTTCCAAAACACTATGATGCGTGTGAGGTACTCCTCTATTCCCGTAGTAGTTGCCCCTCATGCTATGACTTTAGGCGGAGGCTGTGAGATGAATCTTCATGCAGACCGTGTAGTAGCAGCTGCTGAGACCTATATAGGTTTAGTAGAAGTGGGAGTTGGAGTAATTCCCGGCGGTGGCGGTACAAAAGAGATGACCGTTAGAACAATGGAAAAAGTTCATGCTGATGATGTGAAAAATAACCGTTTGCGTGATGCCTTTATGAATATCGCAATGGGAAAAGTAGCATCCTCTGCATATGAGGCTTTTGATATGGACCTATTCCAAGAGCATAAAGACATCGTGGTGATAGATAGAAAAAGCCAAATCTATACTGCAAAAATGTTAGCCAAATCTTTAGCAGAACATGGTTATACTCAGCCTATTGAAAAACGCGTAAAAGTTTTGGGTAAAGATGCACTCGGGATGTTCTATGTAGGCACAGACCAAATGCTTACTGGAAATTACATTTCTGAACACGACAAAAAAATTGCTGATAAATTGGCTTATGTAATGGTGGGAGGTAATTTATCCGAGGCTACAGAAGTTTCAGAAAGATATTTGCTTAATCTTGAAAGAGAAGCTTTCTTACAACTTTGTGGTGAGCGTAAAACTTTGGAGAGAATGCAATTTATGCTTCAAAAAGGAAAGCCGCTTAGAAACTAATTGATACAATGTAAAAACAGTATGAAACACAGGTTATTCAGAATGAATTGAATTTAATGATTGCTATTTGGATTATACCAAACGACGAAAACCAATAATTCTAGTTGCCAGATAATTCTTTTAGTATTTATAAAATTATTGAATTCTGAATAATTGAAAACCATTATTAAAATAATTTTTGTTTCAAAAAACTCGTGAAGCGTACTAAAATTTTAAATCACAAATCATTGTACATATTACATTGTACATATTACAAATAAAACAAATGAAAACAGCTTATATAGTAAAAGGCTACAGAACTGCTGTAGGAAAGGCACCTAAAGGGAGCTTAAGATTTACCCGTCCTGATGTGATGGCCGCTGAGGTGCTTCAATATCTTATGCAACAGTTCCCACAGCTAGATAAAAATAGAATAGAAGATTTAATAGTAGGAAATGCAATGCCAGAGGCAGAGCAAGGATTAAATGTAGCACGATTAATCTCTTTAATGGGGCTAAGCACAGATCAAGTTCCTGGAGTTACTGTTAATAGGTATTGTGCCTCAGGCTCGGAGTCTATCGCTATTGCTTCAGCAAAAATTCAAACTGGTATGGCTGATTGTATTATTGCGGGAGGCGCAGAAAGTATGAGTTATATTCCTATGGGAGGCTATAAACCAGTCCCTGAAACTACTACGGCAAAGGAAAATCCTGATTATTATTGGGGAATGGGTTATACTGCGGAGGCGGTTGCCAAAGAATATAATATCAGCCGTGAGGAACAAGACAAATTCGCTTTCGGTTCTCACCAAAAGGCTCTTAAAGCCATTCAAGAAGGTAGATTTGCAGATCAGATAGTTCCTATAAAAGTAGATAGTACTACTCTTGGTCCTGATGAAAAGCCAGTTACAACTACCAAAGAATTTAAGGTTGATGAAGGCCCTCGAGCAGATACTTCATTGGAAGGTTTGACAAGACTTAAACCTGTTTTTGCCAATGGTGGAACGGTAACTGCCGGAAATTCTTCCCAAATGAGTGACGGTGCAGCATTTATGATGATTATGTCGGAAGAAATGGTTAAAGAATTAGGCCTTACACCAGAGGCTCGTTTAGTGTCTTATGCAACAGCCGGACTTGACCCTAGAATTATGGGAATGGGACCTGTTTATGCAGTACCTAAGGCGTTAAAACAAGCCGGACTTACGCTTAATGATATCGAATTAATAGAATTAAATGAAGCATTTGCTTCACAGTCTGTTGCCGTTATGAAGGAGTTAGATCTTAATCCTGAAATCGTAAATGTAAATGGAGGAGCTATTGCGCTTGGTCATCCTCTTGGATGTTCTGGTACAAAACTCACCGTGCAGCTTATTGACGAGATGAAAAAAAGAAACCTTAAAAGAGGTCTTGTTACTATGTGCGTAGGAACTGGTCAAGGAGCGGCAAGTGTATTTGAACTTGTTTAAATATATGATTACCAAAAACATACATGATTTAAATTGAAAATTATAAACTTTTATTACTATAAGAAGAATCAATATTGGATTTCTTGGTATAAAGTTCACTTTCAAAAATGTATTTCTTGGTAGCCTTTTTGAATAATTATAACATAAAAATTAAATAAATGAATACAATTAAAGGTGGCGAATTCCTAATTAGAAAAACGCCAGCATCTGAAATTTTTACTTGTGAAGATTTCAATGAAGATCAAAAAATGTTGCGTGATTCTGCAAGGGAATTTCTAGACAGAGAGGTTATTCCTATCCGTGAACGCTTTGAGAAAAAAGATTATGCCCTTACCGAGCAATTGATGAGAAAGATCGGTGATTTGGGTGGTCTTGGTATTGCAGTACCAGAACAATATGGTGGCGTAGGAATGGGCTTTGTAGCTACTTTATTGGCTGCTGATATTTACAGTGGAGCAAGTGGTTCTTTGGGTACTGCTTACGGTGCTCACACAGGAATTGGTACCTTACCTATCTTATTGTATGGAACTGAAGAGCAAAAACAAAAATACCTACCAGCTTTAGCTACAGGTGAAAAATTTGGGGCATATTGTCTTACTGAGCCAGATGCTGGATCCGATGCAAATAGTGGAAAAACCCGTGCAGTATTAAGCGAAGATGGTAAATACTACAGCATAACTGGTCAGAAGATGTGGATATCCAATGCTGGATTTGCAGAAGTTTTTATAGTTTTTGCTAAAATAGATGACGATAAAAATTTAACAAGTTTTATCGTTGAAAAAGGTGCAGAAGGATTGTCTTTTGGTGAAGAAGAACATAAATTAGGAATTAAGTCCTCCTCTACTCGCCAGGTTTTCTTTAATGATGTTAAAGTTCCAGTTGAAAATCTTCTTGGTGAAAGAAATAACGGATTTAAAATCGCTTTAAATGTTTTAAATGTAGGGAGAATTAAACTCGCATCAGCAAGTCTAGAAGCACAGCGAAGAGTGTTTGGTTTAGCTGTTAAATATGCTAATGAAAGAAAACAATTTAATGTTCCTATCTCTACTTTTGGAGCAATTCGAAAGAAAATTGCAGATATAGCAACTGTTATTTTTACTTCGGAGGCTGGTACCTATCGTGCTGGATTTGATATTGAAAATAACATAAAGCAGAACGAAGCCCAAGGTCTTAGCCATGAAAAGGCGGAACTTAAAGGAGTGGAAGACTTTGCTATTGAATGTTCTATTTTAAAGGTATTTGTTTCTGACTGGACACAAAAAATAGCTGACGAAGGAATTCAGATTTATGGTGGTATGGGATTCTCAGAAGATACTCCTATGGAGGCGGCTTGGAGAGATTCCAGAATCGCTCGTATTTATGAAGGTACCAACGAAATTAATAGCCTTCTTTCGGTAGGAATTCTTATTAAAAAAGCCTTAAAAGGTGAATTAGACCTTCTTACACCAGCTAAAAATATCGCAAGCGAACTTACCGGTATTCCTTCCTTCGATGTTCCTGATTATTCTGCTTATTTATCGGAAGAAAAGGAAATTGTAGAAAATCTTAAAAAGACTTTCCTTATGGTAGCGGGAGCGGCTTTGCAAAAATATACCACCGAAATTGAAAAGCAACAGCATCTATTGCTAAAAGCTGCAGAAATTTTGATTCAAATATATATGGCAGAATCTGCGCTATTACGTGCTGAAAAACAATTCCAAGCGGATTCTGTAGAAGCTGCAATGGCAAAACTTAACTTATTTAAAGCGGTTGAAATCATAGAAGCTTCTGCAAAGGAAGCCATCATTTCTTTCGCAAGTGGTGATGAGCAAAAAATGATGTTAGGAGGTTTAAGAAGATTTGTAAAGTACAATAACTATCCTAATGTGGTAGCTCTAACTGAACAGATAGCTAAACATTTTATTGAAAAAGGTTCTTATTAATTTTAAAATTGATCAAGTATTTCCCGCCACATTTGGCGGGATTTTTTTGTTACAGTGATTACATGATCTTTCAATTCCTCTAAGGCGATTATAAATTTATTTAAACTACACCCATTTTAAATTTAGGATTTTATATCTTTAAAATATGTATTCCAGAACCGAAGCACAAAACTTAAAGCAAGAATTTTGGGTGACTTTTGGGAAAGCCTTTCCCAGAAAGTGGATTTTGTATGATACCAAAATAAAAAATTTCCAATTTAAATTTGATGCTGATACTTCACAAGCAGAAGTTTCTTTGGTGCTATCTATGAAAGATAGGGATAAACAAATGGTATTTGCCAACTTTATTTCCGAAAAATCATCAGAATTTGATTATCTTCTAGCTACTTTCCATTTAGACACGCATCACATTACTGAATATGGGAAAGAATGGGTAAAACTGAAATCTGAAAAACTAGAGGTTTCTATTTATAATAAAAATTCCTGGAGGGAAATTTTCGAGTTTTTTATCAAAGAAATGGAGAAATTAGAAACATTTTTCTTACTATTTGAAGATGAATTTTTAGCCTTGGATTCTCAAGTATAAACTGGTATTTAGATTATTACCATTGCTTTAAAAAATTACCTATACTTTACTATGAGATTGTTAGTAGGTCTGATAGTAACATGATGACATTAGTTTTTCTAAATTAAGGTCTTATACAAAAATATTCATAAAATCTTAACATAAAATCCTTTGTTTTTTTCAACTAATATTTACTAAGTTTGATGTTAAAGGAATATACCACACATTGTGATTAAATGATACATCTTATACTAAATAATGGTATCAAACTATACTTTTAAGAAAGAATAATGGATAAAGAGAAATTGCTAGAAACGGCTATAAAAATTGCTATGAAAGCCCATAAAAATCAAACAGATAGAAATGGGATGCCCTATATTTTACATCCTTTACGCGTAATGGAAATGGGCAAAAATTTAGACCAAAAAATAGTAGGCATTTTACATGATGTCGTAGAAGATTGCCTAGATTTCCCACTGGCCTTTTTCACTGTAAATGAATTCCCCACCCATATAGTTTTTGCAATAGACTGCCTTACCAAGAGAGATAATACCGACGAGACCTACACTGAATACTTGGAAAGAGTGATACTTTCTCCACTTGCAATTCAAGTAAAGCTTAACGATCTCACAGATAATATGGATTTAAAGAGAAGTAAAAAGGCTTTTACTGAAAAGGATTTAAAACGGTTTAACAAATATTTGGGTGCTTATCAATTTTTAAAAAGTCTTTAATCCCCTACTTGTATAGGAATATTCACTGGTTTCACACTCTTCGTACCGCCTAAAACAAGGTTTAGACTACAATAAAGGAAATGTAAATTCCGAATGGGGTGTTGGTTGAATTCTCTTTGCCACAAATATCGTGTTATTGCTGATACTGATTCTGAAATTTGATATCCCAGACCACCAAATGCTCTATTCCGTTTATATTAAGGTTCATTTTTGCCAAAAAACACCTCTTCAAATGCCATTGCAAAAACCGTCCCTTCCACTATTTTGCTGGAATTAATTCCTCGGCTAATATTCAGGCGATAGCGGTAGCGCTGATCTTGGCTATCTTGATCTCTTTTCACATCATGGAAATAGCGTTGTTCTGCTCTCCATCTATGATCCAGTTTAACAGATGAAATCTTGTGACTGAAAATGTATTGCAACCATTTTCTAAATTCTTCCTGCGATAAAAGCCCATTTTGATAGTTGGCATACCTCCCAATCCCTATGAATGGCTGATGTCCCTTAGGAAATATATATCCTAAACCACCTTTTATTTCGTAGTAATCTAATTTGCTATAATCTTCAATACTCCTGCCCTGCACTTCCAGATATATAAAAACAGGTTTATGGAGTTTGTAGGTCAAGCTGACCATTGAAAACCTAGAAATATGCTCCTTCAGGTTTTTCTGCGCAAATAAATTACAACCATATAAAAGTAAAATCCCAAAAAAATACCTTTGGAAAATGTTCATTTTACCTTATTTTAAAATTAATTCCCATAGTCCACCATCTTCCAGACATTGGCACCATTCCTATTTCAGTATATTTTTTATCTGCGATATTCTGTGCTTGGGTAAAGATAGTAAACTGGGCCGCCCGATATTCTAACTTTGCATCAAAAAGTGAATAATCCGGCAAAGAAACCCTTTGATAAAATCTAAATGTAGGACCTATATACAGGTTCTTATTAATATGAAATGATGCAAGCGCAGCCAACTGATGCCTTAGATTTTCCATTACATATTTTGAAATTTTACCTGTTGGCACATCCATTTTTTGATCTAAATAGGTGTAATTAATTGTTGTAGAAAGGAAACTTCCCCAACGTTCCTTCCAAGAAACTTCTACACCTCTCGTTTGTATTTCACCACTATTGGTAGCTATCCATGGAGATTTAATATCATTCCGGACAAAATCCACCCCATTCTTTAAAGTTCGTTGAAATACAGAAGCTTGGATTTGGGTACCTGCATGCGCAATAGAATATCCCAAATCCATAGCGAATGATTCCTCAGGAACAAGACCTTCAAAGCCTTTATTAGCTGCTGTGTTATAATATAATTCCGTAAAACTCGGAAGACGGTTGCCCCTTCCTATAGAGAAAAACAAATTTTGATTAGTCTTAAATTTATATGTGAAATCAGCTCCTGGGTAAAAGAATGATTTGCTTATAGGCGTATCATACATAGCTACAGTGAGTGATGGAAGAATGTTTAGATTTCTATTTAATAAACTAAACTCATGAGCAGCATAAAGTTGTAGAGATCTTCTATTTCTGTTACCCAAATTGTTACTGTCTATGCCTTCAAAAATACCTTCCACCCCGATACTAGATTCCCCCAAACTGTTGTTGTAGACCAGCCCTAATTCAGCATTCAGATTATTACCTATGTGAAAATTTTTAGGTTTTGCGGGATTGTAGCGGAACAGGGTAAACTCATCTTGTGCCCAGCGCCACCCAACTTTAGAATTAAAGATTATATTTTCTTTTTTGTATTCATGCCCTATTCCTATATGTCCTACTTGGGTTTCTTCATATTGATCCGGAAATAAATTAGTGTAGAATCCCGCTGCACCAAATTTTTTAGCCAAAAAACCTCCCTGAATAGCAAAACTATTATTTTCATTTATCTTGGTATAAAAATTTGCAAAAGACTGTGTTGCAGTAAAATCCGTATTTCTTCGATAGCCAGTAGAACCCGTGTGAGAGGCACTCACACGGAGATTTACATCCTCCCAACTTTTAGCTGCATCTGCACGAAGTTGATAAAAGGTAAAATCGCCTCCAGTAATTCCTATATCTGCGAGATTTGGTTTTTTAGCCTGGGTAACAATATTTATTACTCCAGCAATAGCATTTTGCCCATAGCGTCTCGCTGCACTACCTTTTACGATTTCTATTCTATCTATGGCATCCAGAGGGATAGGCAAAGCAAGACTGTTATGCCCTGTCTGTGTATCTGTCATCCGGAAACCATTTATGAGAATCAATACTTGCTCAAAATTTCCACCACGTACAGAAAGATCACTTTGTATTCCCATAGGACCTCTCCTTCGTACATCAAGACCGGCATTGTATTGTAAAAGCTCATCAATACTAGAAATACTTAATTCCTGAATCTCTTTTCGTGAAATGCTGAGGATTTGGGCTTTTGCGGATTTTCCACTGTTTGAAGAAATTTTACCCGTAAGTTCAAGATCTCTCATTACAATACTGTTATCACTAAGAGAATCTTGCTTGTTAACACTCGTCATTTGGGAAAATAATGAGGTTTGGGCAAGCAAAAAGCTTACAACTAAACTGCTGGTTACTAGTTTCTTCATTTTTTTTTGCCAAAAGTAACAGATTTGTATTAAGTAAACCTTATGTATTTGATTTATAAGTTTATTTTTTTATTCAACTTTTATCTTTTTTAAATGCAGTATTTTTGCTGAAATTTAAGTCCTGAAAAACCTTATTCAAATTTTAATTCGTTTCTATCAATTGGCAATTTCGCCTTATCTTGGGAGAAACTGCCGTTATACGCCTACCTGCTCTCAGTATAGTCTGGAAGCAATAGAAAGGTATGGTGCCATAAAAGGAATATGGATGGGACTTAAAAGAATAATACGCTGTTATCCTTGGGGAGGATCCGGCTATGACCCAGTACCTTAGCCTATGATAAACTATATATTTAGCAGCATTTTATCCTTAATTTTTATAATTGGATATTCTCAACCAGGAACAAATTTACCCGTACCCAGTCCTAATATAGAAATACCAGTTAAAGGTATACCAGGCAAAAAAGCCAACTTAATAGCTGGAAATGATTTATCAGAATTTATTGATCGTGTGGATGCCAATTCAAAACAATCTAATACAAATACACCTACTTTAATTTATATAAATAGAAAAAATCTTGTTCCAGAATCTGAAGTCCAGAGAAGAAACATCCAATACTTTTCTGAATTTGTGATTGGTAGAGGCATTTCAGCCTACGATAAAAAGGGAGAATTATTATTGGTACAAAAAGGAGAAGATTTACCTAGAGAAACAAAATATTTATTAAGTAAATCTACATCTACCTCTTCCGCAGATTCAGAAATAGAAAAAATAAGTCCCCAACCAGATTTCATGATTTGGGACCCTATTTCAGGTTTAAAATTAGGCAATTTTACTTTGCATTTTTATAGCTTGATGTGGCTTTTAGCCTTTGGTATAGGCTATATTTTAATGGTAAAAATATATAAATGGGATGGTGTTAATACCGCCTTAGTGGAGCCATTTGCAGCCTGGACAATATTAGGAGCTATTTTTGGTGCGCGTCTAGGGCATGTATTTTTTTACGAAAGAGAATTATTTTCTCAAGATCCCTTGGCTGTATTTTTACCTATCCGTACTGTTCCTGTCTTTGAATTTACAGGATTTTCAGGCCTTGCCAGTCATGGAGCAGCTACCTTAATATTAATAACGACCATTATCTATAGCATTAAAACAGTAAAGAAAAATCCTCTTTGGGTATTTGATAGACTGGGTATCGTATCTGCTATAGGTGGGGCATTTGTAAGAGTAGGAAATTTTTTCAACTCTGAAATAATTGGAAAACCTGCACCATCTGGTTCTCCATTTGCAGTTTTATTCCCACAAATGAGTACAGACTATGGGGCCGTAATACCTAGATATCCAAGCCAATTGTTTGAAGCTGCAGGATATTTTACCCTTTTTATTATCCTCTGGGTTTTGTATAAAAAAACAAATGCTAAAAATAAAATGGGCTGGCTTTTTGGATTTTTCTTAATAGTTCTATTTGGAATACGAGTATTAGTTGAATTCCTTAAAGAACCTCAAGGAGTAGAAAAAATAAAAACTGATTTTTTTAACACGGGTCAAATCTTATCTTTCCCTTTTATACTCTTAGGAATTGTTATATTATTACTCAGTTATACAAGAAAACAGAGAATAGTATAAAAAAGTATATTAATAATGCGTAATATTGCAAAAAATATAAATTATGGGATTCGTAAAAGAATTTAAAGAATTTGCTATTACAGGCAACGTATTAGATCTCGCAGTAGGTGTAATTATTGGTGGTGCAGTAGGAAAAATTGTAAACTCGTTAGTGGAAGATATTATCACACCACTTTTACTCAATCCAGCACTGGAGACTATAGGAGCTAAAAATATTAGCGAACTTTCTTGGCATGGAGTAAAATACGGGAATTTCCTAAGCGCTTTACTTTCATTCTTTATGATAGCATTGGTTTTATTTAGTTTAATAAAAGCTGTCAATAAATTGAAAAAACCTGCTGTAGGAGCTATTATAGAACCAAGTACTCAAGAAAAACTATTAATGGAAATACGGGACAGTCTCCGTCAAAAAAGTTAATGGAGGATACTCTTATACAGCATAATTCTATACCCTATCCTTACGTGGTTCATGTAGATGAATCCGATCGAGTTTTAGGGATAGAGGAAAAAATAAAAGCGCATCGTGAAGCACTCCTTCACCGCGCTTTTTCTGTTTTTTTATTTAATGAAAACGGAGAAATGCTGCTTCAAAGGAGAGCACTATCTAAATATCATTCTCCTGGATTATGGACCAATGCTGTTTGCTCTCATCCTTATATTCATGAATCTTATCAAGAAGCAGCTAAACGTCGATTAAATGAAGAATTGGGGATACAAGTGGATCTAAAACCATCATTCCATTTTATATACAAGGCAGACGTTGGCGAAGGATTATGGGAACATGAATTGGACCATGTATTTACTGGCATTTATGCTGGAGATTGTAAAGCAAATCCAGAAGAGGTAATGGCAGTTCGTTATATCAATATCAAAGATTTAACAACAGAAATCACTAACCAACCAGAATCTTTTACTGTATGGTTTAAAATTATTTTAGACAACTATATAAATTTATTATGAAAAAGACCGTTCTCAATTCAAAGCACCATGCAATGGGAGCTAAAATGGTGGAATTTGGGGGGTATGAAATGCCTGTGCAATACAGTGGAGTTATTCAAGAACATATGGCCGTACGGAATGCGGTTGGAATTTTTGATGTTTCCCATATGGGTCAATTTTTTATTGAAGGACCAAATGCTGAACCCTTACTCCAGTATATAACTACGAATGATGTATCAAAACTAAACATTGGTCAAGCGCAGTACTCAGCTTTTCCCAACGAACATGGTGGCGTAGTAGATGATTTAATCGTTTATAAATTAGAAGATCAAAAATACCTCTTGGTAGTTAACGCATCTAATATTGATAAAGATTGGAAATTTGTACAACTGTATAACCAAAAGTTTAATGCAAACATTACAAATCAATCTGCAGAATACGGACTTATCGCTCTACAGGGTCCAAAAGCAGAGGAAATATTGCTGCAATTTACAAATGTAAATGTTCATGATGTGCCTTATTATCATTTTACAATTGGAAATATAGGGGATGTAGAGAATGTAATCATTTCAAATACGGGTTATACTGGTTCTGGAGGATATGAACTTTATATTAAAAATGAGGAGGTAGAAAAAGTATGGGATTTAATTTTAAATGCTGGAACAAAGGAAAATGAAAAAGTTGAACCTTGTGGTTTGGCCTCTAGAGACACCTTAAGATTAGAAAAAGGCTACTGCTTGTACGGAAATGAACTTAATGATACTACCAGCCCTATAGAGGCCGGCCTTGGGTGGATTACAAAATTTTCTAAAGAATTTTTAGGAAAAGGAATAATAGAAAAGCAAAAGCTAAATGGGGTAAGTAGAAAACTTGTAGGGTTTATTCTTGATAGCAAGGGTATCGCCCGGCATGGGTATAAAATAGTGGATAATAATGGAAATACAGTTGGGGAAGTTACTAGCGGTACTATGAGTCCTATGTTACAGAAAGGTATTGGTTTAGCATATGTAAGCACTGAAAACGCTAATGTAGGTTCAACACTATATATTCAAGTACGGGATAAAAATCTACCCGCTATTGTTTCAAAGTTGCCTTTTGTATAAAGTAAAAGGTAAAGGCGATCCTTTCTCTAGATTATTATAATCATCCAAGGTTAAATTTGGAAAATTATATTCCTTCGCAGAAGATTTTTTCCAATAAGTTAATCCCAATTGCTTGTTCAATTGGGATTTCTTATGTAAAACAGGCACAAGATCAATAACACCTTCTCTTTCTGATTTTAATACCTCCTTAAAATACAATCCTAATTCACAATTGTAATTAAAGTCGTCTCCAATAATTTTTACATCTGTAATTAATTCATCACAGGCGTTTGTTTCATTTTCTTTAATTTGATTGTAAACATCTTTAAAATTTTGGATATGTTCATTTACACTTGAAAATATTCCTACTATCATCTCAACCAATATATCAGTACTTAAATTTCTTTCATAACTTAAAACATCGTGTCCACTCTCAATAAGAACCGTTGGAAATCCCAAGGCTGTAAAGTTATCTCCTGTAGCAGTTGGATAATATTCATCTGTAAATCTTGAAATATAAGGATGAGTATCCATAGGAAGCAATTTCATAGCTGCAGCTATCCTTTCCATTGCTTTCAGTCGAGTTTCATTAATCTCCATTTCATGATTATAACTTGGGGCTAAGATTGATAGACTTGCCGGTAAAGGACCTATATGAAAAATGCTTCGCTGATCATGTAGATTTAATAGTAATTTAAAGATGGGTTTATGCTCTAAAACAAATTTTTGTAGTAAAACCATCTCTGGAGTTTCTTTGTTATGGAAATCTCTATTGATATCAATTCCTTGAGCATTTTCCCGTGTATAAGCCTCTGCACCGTCTGGATTTAAACAAAGAATACAAGAAAATGTGATAGTTTCTACTATTTCCTGTAAACGATTTTCATATTGAGAAGTGTTAAATATTTTATCTATAGCACGAATAGCAGTAGTTTCATTTCCATGCATACCGCACCAGGCTCCTATCTGAAAGCTTCCTGTACCAAATTCTAGAACAATAATTTCTTTACCTGTAAAAGAATAACCGATTGTTTTTAACCCATAAGTTTTTACGTTCGTAAACTTTTCATTTATTTTTTTTGGCGGGTAATATCTGTTGTAAAGTAAAATCAATGTTGTAAATTCTTTTTTGTTTTCAAATATAACATTATCAAGGAATATCAAGCAAAAGGTTTTCCTCAAAATGTCATTATGTCAGTTTATAAATATGTGTATTGTATTAATGATATTTTTTAACTTTAAATTTCAGTTCTTCAGAAACTTACATTAATTACTTCAATATAATTTTTAAATCTACTTTAAGTATAAATGTGTGAATTTAATTCATGTTGTGGAGTATAATTTTTTCTTTTATTTTTCTGTTTTAATTTACATATCAAATGATATTTAAATAATTATAATAAAACTTATTAATTACAAAGTATAATTTGATAATTACAATGTTAATTTAAATAAAATAGGATTTTGTAGAATTTTTGATAATTTCCTTGTTATTTAATGTTACAATATTAAAAACATAGATTACAAGTGTAATATAGTAAATCAAGTAATTTATAGTTTACAAAGTTGAAATTTAATTTATCTTTGTAATATGGAAATTTCAGAAAGAATTTTATTGATATTGCAAGAGTCCAATTTGCCTCCTGGGGATTTTGCAGAGCGAATTGGCATACCCCGCTCTACTTTAAGCCATATACAATCTGGGAGGAACAAGCCTTCATTGGATCTTGTTTTGAAAATAAAGGAAAGTTTTCCAGAATATCGTTGGGATTGGTTACTTTCGGGATCGGGTGAAAAAGTAGAATTAAAAAATAAGGGTGCGGATAAAGTAATTAGCGAGGCTTCTAATTCTCCAATATTAAAAAGTTCATCTAAAGACCAAAATAAAACAATTAATGATCCTAATGACGCGGAAACATTAAGGCAGCCGCTAAATGTGACTTCCAGTAATAGCCCTAAAACAGATGATCTCCCATCGCCGGTAATGAACATCCAAACTTTAAATTTTCCAGTAGAAAATGACCAAAATGATGATTTTAAAGATAAAAACGATAAAAAATTACAAGAAACTGGTACTTCTGGAGTTCCTATCATTTCCCAATCAACAGGTTTTAAAGAATTAAACGAAATAAATTCTCAGGAATTCAAAGCTAATACTTCTCAATCCTCTACTCCATTAATTTCCTCTACAAATACGCAGGGTAAAATTCCTAAAAGGGTATTGTTACTTTTTTCGGATGGGACAGCAGAAGCCTATGATATATAAAAAAACCCGGCAAAAGCCGGGTTAAAATTTGTTTTTTTGGTTTTAATGACGAGCATCTTTGATCCTTGCCTTTTTTCCACGTAGATTTCTAAAGTAGAATATTCTTGCGCGACGAACTTTACCTTTTCTATCTAAAACAATTCTTTGAATAGTAGGCAAATTCAGCGGAAATATACGTTCAACACCTACATCACCTGAAATTTTTCTGATGGTAAATGTTTTGGTAGCACCTGTACCTCGAAGCTGAATAACTGTTCCTTTAAAGAACTGAATTCTGGTTTTAGCACCTTCACGAATTTCGTAATAAACAGTAATGCTGTCGCCAGCTTTAAAGTTTGGTAATTCTTTTTTTTCTATGTACTTATCTTGTACATACTTAATTAAATCCATAATATTTGGTTTTTATCTCTTTCAACATTCGTCTGTTTAAAACCAGAGGTTAATAAGAGGTTGCGAAATTAATAATTATAAAGGATACCTCCAAACTAAATTGGAGGCATTCTTATTTAGTTTCCTTCTTCCATTCTCTTTTTAAGCGCTGCTAATGCATCTAAATCTCCCAAGGTAGATTTTTCTTCATTGCTACTTAAATTCTGAGAGTTGTTGTAGTTTCCACCTTCATATTTACTACCAGAATTTTTGTTTCCAGAGTTTGAATTATTAGATTGATGGTCGCCACCTCTACTTCCACGTTTTTCTTCTTCACGGAAAGTACCAGAATGAGATACTACTACGCGTTTGAAATCTTTATTAAATTCAATTACCTTGAATTCAGCAGATTCTCCTTTTTTGATTTTGCTACCATCTTCTTTTTCAAGTAATCTGGATGGGCAAAAGGCTTCTACTTCCTGATCTTCGAATTGGATTTGAGCACCTTTATCAAATACATCGGTAGCAGTTCCTGTATGGATGGTACCTTCCGCATATTTAGATTCATACTTATCCCAAGGGTTTTCGCTTAATTGCTTATGTCCTAAAGATATTCTACGGCTCTGATTGTCTACTTCTAATACTACTACATCCATTACATCTCCTACGCTACAAAACTCAGATGGATGTTTGATTTTTTTAGTCCAAGATAGATCTGAAATATAAATAAGACCATCTATGCCTTCTTCTAATTCTAAGAATACGCCGAAATTGGTAAAGTTTCTTACAGTACCCCTGTGCTTACTTCCTATTTCGTATTTTTTCTCGATATTATCCCAAGGGTCTTGCATTAATTGTTTCATACCCAAGGATATTCTGCGATCTTCACGCTCTATTCCTAAAACTTCTGCTTCTATTTCGTCTCCTACTTTTACAAAGTCACCAGCACTTCTTAAATGTGTACTCCAAGACATTTCAGAAACGTGTACCAATCCTTCCACACCAGGAGCAATTTCTACAAATGCACCATAGTCAGCAAGAACTACTACTTTACCTTTTACTCGGTCTCCTACTTTTAGATTTTTGTCAAGATCCTCCCATGGATGAGCTTCCAGTTGCTTCATACCTAATTGGATTCTTGTTTTTTCATCATCAAAATCAAGGATAACTACTTTAACCGTCTGACCATCTTCTAAAACTTCGGAAGGATGATTTACACGGCTCCAGCTAAGATCTGTAATATGGATAAGACCATCTACACCTCCTAAATCTACGAACACACCATAAGAAGTAATATTCTTAACAGTACCTTCTAATACCTGACCTTTTTCTAACTGAGCAATAATCTCTTTTTTCTGATCTTCAATATCCGCTTCAATAAGCGCTTTGTGAGATACTACAACGTTTTTAAATTCAGGATTGATTTTTACCACCTTGAATTCCATTGTTTTTCCTACATATTGATCGTAATCTTTGATAGGTTTTACATCTATCTGAGATCCAGGTAAGAATGCTTCAATACCGAAGATATCTACAATCATTCCACCTTTAGTACGAGATTTTACTAAACCATTTACCACTTCTCCTGTTTCGTTGAGTTCGTTCACACGATCCCAAGCCTTCAGTGTACGGGCTTTTCTGTGAGATAATTGAAGCTGACCTGTTTTGTCCTCTCTTTTATCCACCATAACCTCTACCTCATCACCTACTTGAAGGCCATGATTGTATCGGAATTCATTAAGTGAAATTACCCCTTCAGATTTGAAGTTGATATCAACGATTGCCTCTTTATCGGTAAGGCGAACCACACGGCCGATGATGATATCATCTTCCCCAAGGTTGTTTAAAGAACCTTTGTAGATTTCTTCTAAATCTGTTTTTTCTTGACGCGCACTTGCATCAAGACCAGATTCAAAGGACTCCCAATCAAAATCAGTAGGTGCTACGTTTGCATTTTGCAAAAGTTCCTTTTCCTGATTGTTTACTGTCGTTTCAGACATAAATAAAAATTTGTATTCCGGGCTTAGAAGAATATTAAGAAAATCAGCTTCGGAAGTAGTTGATATTTAAGAAATTAAACCTTGCATCCTTCTTTTTCGCAAAGTGGTGCAAAATTACAAATTATTCTGGATATTTAGCATTGAAATAATAAGATATTTAATATTCCTGGGAATGATATTAAATAGTCATTCCTTAAAAAGCCAGTTTCGCATTTTGAAAATTATATTTGCATA
>JAGLAZ010000010.1:43347-55870 GCA_018260565.1 Flavobacteriaceae bacterium | reverse complement strand
AACGTATTTATTGAAGTGTGGAAGGTTGGTTTTCTTAAGAAATTATTGGAAAACCAAGTTTTTTCACAGCCTGACGTCCCATGATAGTTAAGCCTTGGCGAACGGGAGGCGCCCCAATCAATCTCTTGATCTTTTTAAATTATTGAAATTTCGTATTGTCCAATAAAAATAATGTGATACCTTTGCACACCTGTTGGGAAAATTGTGCAACTGTGTGAGCCTTTGGTACATAACTCTCAGGGATTGAATGCTTCCACATTTAATTTTTAATTTTAAAAACCAAAAAATGGCTAAAAAAGTCTTTAAAATGGTGAAACTCCAGGTGAAAGGTGGCGCTGCCAACCCTTCTCCACCAGTAGGCCCAGCATTGGGTTCTGCAGGTGTTAATATTATGGAGTTTTGTAAACAATTCAACGGTAGAACGCAGGATAAACCTGGGCAAGTTCTTCCTGTTGTAATTACAGTGTATGAGGACAAATCTTTTGAATTTGTGATTAAAACGCCACCAGCAGCTGTACAGCTGATGGAAGCGTCTAAAATAAAGAAAGGTTCTGGTGAGCCCAACCGTAATAAGGTGGGGAGTGTTAGCTGGGATCAAATCCAAAAGATTGCAGAAGATAAAATGACGGATCTTAATTGTTTTACAATGGATTCTGCTCTAAAAATGGTGGCAGGTACGGCAAGATCCATGGGTCTTAAAGTGTCTGGTACAAAACCAGTAAAAGCATAGAAAAATGGCAAAATTTACAAAAAAACAAAAGGAAGCCTTAGCTAAGGTTGATGCTTCTAAAAATTATAGCCTAGAGGAAGCTTCCAAGCTTATCAAGGATATAAGTTATGCCAAATTTGATGCTTCCGTAGATTTAGCAGTACGATTGGGTGTTGACCCTCGTAAAGCGAATCAAATGGTTCGTGGAGTAGTATCTCTTCCGCACGGAACAGGTAAAGATGTTCGTGTTTTAGCTCTTGTGACTCCAGATAGAGAAGCAGAAGCGAAGGAAGCAGGAGCTGATTATGTAGGGCTAGATGAATATCTTCAGAAAATAAAAGAAGGATGGACGGATGTTGACGTTATCGTAACTATGCCATCAGTAATGGGTAAATTAGGTCCTTTGGGAAGGATTTTAGGACCAAGAGGTCTTATGCCTAACCCGAAATCTGGTACCGTTACTATGGAAATAGGGAAAGCCGTTGCAGATGTAAAATCTGGTAAAATTGATTTTAAAGTAGACAAATACGGTATCATTCACGCAGGTGTAGGAAAAGTGAGTTTTGAAGCGGAAAAAATTCGTGAAAACGCGCAAGAGCTTATCCAAACTTTGGTAAAAATGAAACCTACAGCCTCTAAAGGTATCTATGTAAAGAGTATTTATCTTTCTTCCACAATGAGCCCAGGAATTTCTATCGATATTAAATCTGTTAATTAATACCAATTGTAATGACTAAAGAAAAAAAAGTACAGCAGATTGCCGAACTTACAGAAATCCTTAGCGGATCCAATGTGGTATATGTTGCAGATCTAGAAGGTATGGATGCCGCTACTACGTCAGATTTTAGAAGACAGGCCTTTAAAAATAATATTAAGATACGTGTAGTTAAAAATACACTTCTTCAAAAGGCTATGGAGAGCATTGACGGAAAAAATTATTCCGAAATGTTCCCTACATTAAAAGGAAATACTGCAATTCTAGTAGGAGATACTGGGAACGGTCCTGCGAAAATGATTCGTGAAATTAGAAGAAAGTCTGATAAGCCTATTATCAAAAGTGCATTTATAGACGATTCTGTATATGTAGGAGATAACTATGAAGAGCTTAGCAACATCAAATCTAAAGAAGAATTAGTAGGAGAAATCATTGGATTGCTTCAATCACCAATTAAGAATCTTATTGGTGCCCTGCAATCTGGACAAAACACTATTACTGGCGTTTTGAAAACCTTAGAAAATAAATAACACACTCAAAATAATCGTTAAATAACAACAACAATGGCAGAATTAGCACAATTGGCAGAAAGCCTAGTAAATCTTACCGTTAAAGAGGTAAAAGAATTAGCAGATATCCTTAAAGATACTTATGGTATTGAGCCAGCAGCAGCTGCAGTAGCAGTAGCAGCAGGTGGTGCAGGTGGTGGAGAAGCAGCAGCAGTAGAAGAAAAATCAGAATTTGATGTTATCTTGAAATCTGCAGGAGCTTCTAAACTAGCTGTAGTAAAATTAGTAAAAGATCTTACAGGTGCAGGTCTTAAAGAAGCTAAAGATATGGTAGATAGCGCTCCAGCTCCTATTAAAGAAGGAATTAGCAAGGATGAAGCAGAAGCTCTTAAGAAGCAATTAGAAGATGCAGGTGCTGAAGTAGAATTAAAATAATTCTTTTTCACCTAAATAAAAAGCCTCCGATTTTTCGGAGGCTTTTTAAATAATATTTGCTTACTTTTGCAAACTAATTTTAACCGAGGACGAGCTCCTCAATAATACATACCAATGTCCGTAAAAATAAGATTACAAAGACACGGTAAAAAAGGAAAGCCCTTTTTCCATATCGTAGTAGCTGATAGCCGCGCAAAAAGAGACGGTAGATTCATCGAGAAATTGGGAATTTATAACCCAGTTACCAATCCTGCAACTATAGATGTAGACATTAATAAAGCTGTAGAATGGCTTCAGAATGGTGCTCAGCCCACAGATACTGTTCGTGCTATCCTTTCTTACAAAGGTGCTATTTATAAAAACCATCTTATGGGTGGTGTTCGTAAAGGTGCATTTGATGAGGCAGAAGCTGAGAAAAGGTTTTCAGAATGGCTTCAAGAAAAAGAAGGAAAAGTGATGGATAAAAAATCTAAGCTATCTCAATCCAAAGATGATGTGAGAAATGCGGCATTGGAAGCGGAAGCTGCTAAGAACCAAGCCCGTATAGACGCTAGACAAAAGATTCAAGATGATGCACAGGCTGCCCAAAAATCAGAAGATGATGCTAAAGCTGCGGCCGCTGCCGAAGCTGAAGCCGCTGCTCAGCCAGAAGTAACTGCTACTGATGACAGTAAAGCTGAAACTGCTCCTGTTGCCGAAACTGCAACATCTTCCGAATCAGATGCTCCCACTGCTTCTACAGAGGAAAATGCATAAATGAAAATTGAAGATTGCTTTTATCTCGGGGTAATAACTAGAAGGCACGGTCTTAAGGGAAATTTTTTAATAAAAATTGATACCGATCAGCCTGAACTTTATACTAAAATGAGGTCTTTTTATATCCTTATTCCGGGAGGTGAAGAATTATTACCTGTTGTTATAACGCATTCTAAAATTTACAAACAAGATATATTAAATGTGCTTCCGGAGGAAACCTCGGAGGCATATTTTAATTCTATTAAAGGTGCTGAAGTTTATCTTCCTATTTCTCAACTTCCTCCTTTAAAAGGTACGCAATTTTTTTACCACGAAGTTATTGGTTTTGAAATTATTGATACACTAAATGGCAATTCTTCTGCAGGTGAAATAGTGAGAATAAATGAAAATGTACCCCAACCCTATTTTATTACACAACTTAATAATATGGAAATTAATGTTCCTATTATTCAGGAGTGGATAGAAGAAATTGACAGAGAAAATAAAAAAATAAAAATAGCCTTACCAGAAGGTTTAATAGAAGTTTTTATCTAATATTTGCCGGCTTTATCGCCGGTTTTTTTATGAAATTTGGAAAAGCAAGCCCAGATGATCTTGGGCAATTACAATTTAATCTTCCTCCAGTTAGGCAGTTTAATAAACAGTCTTTACCCGCTAATGAAAGGTTACCCTCTATAAGAGTGGGCACTCCAGGATTTAGCAAGGCTATACTGAAAGACTTTTATCCTAGAGGTACCAAAGACCTTTTAGGATATTATTCGCAGCATTTTTCCACGATTGAGCAGAACTCCACCTTCTATAAAATGCCTACCTCTGAAAAAATTAAAGAGGATTGTAATAAATCCGCTCCGGGGTTTTTATTTTTTCCAAAAATGTTAAATAGTATTTCTCAATATAGAAGATTGGTAAATTGTGAAGAACTTACTACACAATTCATCGCTGCTATAGCTGAATATAAAGAGAAGTTGGAAGGAGTGTTTTTACAAATGCCAGATAATTTCTCCATGGATAGATGGGTAAACCTACAGAAGTACATACGAGATTGGCCTAAGGAGATTGCGCTTGCAGTGGAGCTAAGACACCCTAGTTATTATGAAGAAGCTGCCCAAAAAGAAGTGGCAGAATATTTTCGTACACACCAAGTAAGTTGGATGATGAGTGATACCGCAATGCGGCGGGATGTTTTACATATGAATGCAACCTCTACACAGTTATTGGTTAGATTTAATGCTATTCATTTGACAGAGATTGATGATATGCGCTTAATAGAATGGGTAGACAGAATTTATGATTTCTGGAAAATGGGGGTATCACAATTTAATTTTTTTATTCATCAGGATTACTCATTTCAACACCCATTTTTAGCTGCTCGATTTTTACAACTTTGCAAATCGAAATTTGATCTAGATATTCCAATTTCAGATGTTTTGTTGTTACGTTCTTACTAGAAAAAGTTAAAAAATTAATACATTTACTCCAATCAAATTTTTATGACTGATACAGAGATCTTATCGTTAATAAACAAAGAAAAAGAAAGACAACTTCACGGACTTGAGCTAATAGCCTCAGAGAACTTTGTTTCAAATGATGTAATGGCTGCTGCTGGAAGTGTTCTTACCAATAAATATGCAGAAGGATATCCTGGAAAACGCTATTACGGCGGCTGCGAAGTAGTAGATGAAATTGAAAGTATCGCAATAGAACGCGCAAAACAACTGTTTGGAGCTGTTTATGCCAATGTTCAGCCACATTCTGGGTCTCAGGCTAATGCTGCAGTCTATTTATCAGTCTTAAAACCTGGAGATACTGTGATGGGTATGGATTTGTCCATGGGAGGTCACCTTACTCATGGTTCTCATGTTAACTTTTCCGGGATGAATTATAGGCCTGTTTTTTATGGGTTAAATAAAGAATCTGGCCTGATAGATTATGATGCAATGATGGAAACCGCACTTCAGGAAAAGCCAAAATTAATTATTGCGGGGTACTCAGCCTATTCCAAAGATTTGGATTATCAAAAGTTTAGAGAGGTTGCAGATGCTGTAGGAGCAACGCTATGGGCAGATATTGCACATCCTGCTGGCCTTATAGCTGCTGGCCTACTTAGCTCACCATTTCAGCATTGTGATATCATTACTACCACCACCCACAAAACTTTGAGAGGACCTCGTGGAGGAATGATATTATTGGGAAGAGATTATGAAAACCCGTATGGACATAAAACTCCAAAAGGTCAGCTCAAAATGATGTCTGCAATAATGGATTCTGCTGTTTTTCCAGGGTCACAAGGGGGACCATTGGAACATATTATCGCCGCTAAAGCAGTAGCTTTTGGGGAAGCCTTAAAACCTGAATTTACTACGTATCAAAAACAAGTCACTGCCAATGCTAAAGCTTTAGCAAAAGCTATGCAGGAAGAAGGGTTTAAAGTAGTAAGTGACGGTACGGATAATCACCTTATGCTTATTGACCTTAGAAATAAAAACGTTAATGGAAAAGAAACGGAAAAATCATTAGTAGCTGCTGATATTACTTGCAATAAAAATATGGTTCCTTTTGATGATAAATCTCCCTTTATCACTTCTGGAATACGCTTAGGAACGCCTGCTATTACCACTAGAGGCTTACTAGAGGAAGATATGAAAACAATAGCATCACTCATAAATGATGTGGTAATGAATGTATCAGATGAATCCATTCAGAAAAAAGTAAAAGAAAAGGTTAATCAGTTAATGTCCGAAAGACCACTTTTTGTTGGTTCATGAATTCAGATACTGGTAAAAAGGCCGGCCTAACAGTAGCTGAAATTTTGCAAAAAATGCAGCATTACTGTACATATCAGGATAGATGCCATTACGAGGTGGAACAAAAAATGCGTGAGTTTTATCTTGCAGAAGATGCTAAAGATGAAATAATGCTTCGTCTGATACAAGATCAATTTTTAAATGAAGAAAGATTTACAAGAAGTTTTATTAGAGGAAAATTTTATCAAAAAAGCTGGGGAAGAAATAAAATTAAGCAGCATCTCATTCAAAAAAAGATATCTGATAAATTAATTAGGAGTTGCATGAATGAAATACTGGCCGAAGATTACTGGAATACTTTAACTAAATTATATTCTAAACTTTGGGAAAATCTAATAGGTTCTGGATTGCAAGCGTATCAGAAAAAAATTAAAATAGCTAGAAGTTTAATGGCAAAAGGCTATGAATATGATCTTATTCAGGAAGTTAGCTCAGATTTTAATTAATTTAAATTATTTAATTAAAAATTAATTATAGTTTTTTCCATTATAATGAACCAATGGCTACATTTTTGCAAAGCATAAAAAAACGGGATAATGGCGGGTGAAAGCGTGCGAAAACTTTTTAGAAGTTATTGGAATAAGATAAAAACGAGCAATACTATTTTAGGTTCTTTATCCATTGAATATTTACCTCGGTCTTTAGTATTTTTCATAGATTTATTCCTATGTTTTTTTTCCGCAATTTGTACCTTTTGGCTTATTGCTCGCTTAGAAGGACGGGAAGTAAATATCTATGGGAATGAAAAAATCATCCTTTTTTTTCTCATTGTTTCAGGATTACAGATTCTAATTTCAAAAACATACGCTGGAATAATCCGACATTCCACATTTATTGACCTTGGAAAAATAATAGTTGCGGGATTATCTTCAGGTTTGTTTTTGGTAGTCCTTAATTTTTTTGCGTCAATTCTATTTAATACTAAATTATATACTAATGGAAGCGTTGCTATATATATCTTATTAAGCCTTTGTTTAATGAGTGCATTACGCATTGCAGTAAAAAGTTTGTATAAATTGTTGGTAGAGATTAAAAACGACAGTATAAAACAAAAAGTTCTCATCGCAGGGACAGCGCCACCAAGTATTTCCCTGGCCACAGCAATAATGGAGAACGCAGCCATGCCTTTTAAGGTGGTTGGTTTTGTAAGTAAATTAAATTCCAGCAAGAATTACAGAATATTAGGCAAACCTATCTATGATTTTGCAGAAGTTGCTGCCATAGATCCTTTATCGATGAATTTTAATGGTATCATTATCATTAAGGAGACAATGAACAAGACGGAGTTGGAAGAATGGGTAAATTTATCTTTTGAGAAAGGCTTACGGATTTTTAAATCTCCCAATGTGAGTAAATTTAGGATTAATGCTAAGGAACCAAATATTAATGCCCTTCAAATAGAAGATTTATTGCAAAGGTCAGTTATTGAAATAGACCATGACGGCTTAGAAAACGCTATTCAAGATAGAAACATTCTTATTACTGGTGGCGCCGGATCTATAGGAAGTGAAATAGTTCGCCAGGTTGCTAAATTTAAACCTAATCATATATTTCTTTTAGATCAAGCGGAAAGTGACATATTTAATCTTCAGCAAGAATTGGAAATATTTTTTCCAAAGCAGAGTATTTCTTACGTTTTAGCCGATGTTTCTGATGCGACCCGGATGCATTCATTTTTCGATACTAATAAAATCGATATTATTTACCACGCTGCTGCCTATAAACATGTGCCAATGATAGAGCAAAATCCCTCAGAAGCTGTTCGAGTCAATATTGGTGGTACAAAAATTTTAGCAGATTTATCCATTTTATTTAATGTTAAAACATTTGTAATGATTTCCACGGATAAGGCGGTAAATCCCACAAATGTGATGGGCGCTAGTAAGCGGGTTGCTGAACTCTATGTACAATCCTTACAGCAAAAAGCCGGAAATGCAGTAAAATTTATTACCACACGATTTGGAAATGTGTTAGGGTCTAATGGAAGTGTTATCCCATTGTTTAAGAACCAAATATCGAAAGGTGGTCCTGTCACGGTTACCCATCCAGATATTACACGATATTTTATGACAATACCAGAGGCTTCAGAACTCGTTCTAGAGGCAAGTCTTATGGGGAAAGGTGGAGAAATATTTGTATTTGATATGGGGAAACCTGTGCGTATTGTAGATTTGGCTCGCAGAATGATAAAATTAAGCGGACATGAACCTGATATAGATATTAAAATTACTTTCACAGGCCTTCGGAACGGGGAAAAACTGTATGAAGAACTATTATCAGACAATGCCAAGACACTTCCTACTCACCATAAAAAAATTCTAATAAGTATGGATCCTGTAGTGGAATATGCCGTCATTAATGAGCAGATTTTAAGACTTTTAGAAGTAATTCAAAAGGACGAATTAGAAGCCGTAAAACTTATTAAAACACTAGTTCCGGAATTCAAAAGCAATAACTCTAGATTTGAAGCTCTGGATGTTATCTAAATTCAATTAACATTATATTTGCAACTTTAGTCATCTTATGAATATATCAAAAATTTGGTATTTCCTCCTTTGTCTCTCTCTATTTTCCTGCAATCTTCGCAAAGCCAAGAGTGCCGACCTTGGATACATCCAAAATATAGATACCATTCAATTAGCGGCTCAGAGTGCATATACTAATACCTCTTTGCAGCCTGGAGATCAACTCGTAATTACTGTTTCGGCCCCCGATGCTACTGTAGCAAAGCCGTTTAATCAAAACTATGACAGTTCTGAGTATTTAACTAATACAGCACCTTCTGGAAACCAAATAGCCAATGTAAATCCAACTGTAGGACCTACCTACATAGTAGACTCCAAAGGCGAAATAGATTTCCCATATTTAGGTAAAGTTGGAGTACAAGGTAAAAGTATAGAAGATTTTCGAGATGATTTAAAGTCAGAATTATTACGCTATATACACGATCCTATTGTTACTGTAAAACGGACTAATTTTAAAATAACTGTATTAGGAGAAGTAGTTCGTCCTGGCGATTATATTGTTACAGATGGAAAAGTAACCTTACTCAATGCATTAGGTATGGCCGGAGACACTACTATTTATGGTAAAAGAGATGATATTACTATTCTACGAAACGAAAATGGCGGCGTTGTGCATAAAAAATTAAATATTAAAGATGCTAATTTTATCAATTCAGATTATTATTATCTTAAACAAGGTGATGTAGTTATCGTAAATCCAAATAAAACAAGAGAAAAGACGGCAAGACTAGATCCTAATGCTGGAATCTACATTTCTGTGGCTTCTATTGTGGTTACTATTTTAGCATTATTATTTAAATAATAGTTTTTAATGAACAAAATTAGTAGTAACAGCTCTGTCAAAGAAATCAATTTAAAGGAAATTATCCTCCCGTATATTAGAAAGTGGTATTGGTTTCTCATATCGGGAATTATAGGTTTATTCATCGCATTTTTATATTTAAAGACACTCACCCCTGTATTTGAAATAAATTCTACGATATTAATAAAAGATGCTAAAAATAATTCTGGAGGTGCAGATTTTTCTGTTTTAAAAGATATTTCCGGTTTAGGTAAGATTGGTACAAATGGAGTAGAAAATGAAATAGAGATTTTTAAGTCTAAAAAACTAATGAAATCTGTAGTAAATGATTTAGGAATACAATCCATCATTGAAATTAGAAACAAATTTCGCTCCTCTGAGGTGTATGGAAACAATGCACCATTTTTAATAAAAATATTACAAGAAAAAAAAGTACAGGAAACTCCCGAGTTTAAAGTAGTTTTACAAGGAAGTAGTCTCAAAATCCAATCTGAAAAATTCAAAGAAAAGGTTGTTCAATATGGACAGACTGTTGCACTTCCATTTGCGGATATAATGTTTGTACCGAATAAAAATTATAATCCAGATCCTGTATTTAAAAGCAAAGAATTTTTTGTCAATTATAGAACCTTGGAAGGTGCTGTGGACTTTTATCTTTCAAAACTCAATGTTACTCTTGTAAAAAAGGACGCTACCGTTATCAAGATTTCTTTAAATTATCCAGAGACGGATAAAGCAAAAAATATTATTAATAGGCTTGTTGAAGTATATAATATTGATGCATTACAAGATAAAAATTCAGAATCTAAAAAGACTGCAGAATTTATTGATGAAAGGATTGCAGTCATAGGAAAAGAGTTAGGAGATGTAGAACAACACAAACAACAATTTAAGCAATCTAATGCAATAACGGATATTGAGTCTGAGGTGAAGTTGGGCTTACAATCTGGAATTAATGCTAAAGATAAACAGCTAGAACTTGATAGTCAGCTTGAGCTGAATAACGCGATGCTAGCTTACGTGAAGAATCAAGGTAGCTATAATGTATTACCATTAAACTTAGGACTTCAGGATCCTTCAGCGGCAAGCAATATCATGCAATATAATCAGCTTATATTAGAAAGAAATAGGCTATTACAAAATGCAACTCCACAAAATCCATTAGTAGTTGACATTACAAAACAACTTAATGGAATTAGAACTTCAATAGTTCAATCAATACAAAAAAATTCAGCAGGTTTACAACAAGCTCGAGATAAATATGTTACTGAGCAACAGAAATTATCTGGAAAACTTTCCAAGGTTCCAACTCAAGAAAGGTTATTCCGAGGTATTGAGCGGCAGCAGCAGATTAAAGAAAATTTATATTTACTTCTTCTAGAAAAAAGAGAGGAAGCACAAATAACATTGGCAATTTCAGCCTTAAAAGCAAGAATTTTAGATGAGGCCTACGTTTCTGGAAAGGTTTCACCAAAACCTGCTATCATTTTGTCTGCAGGTTTAGCCTTAGCCTTATTATTACCTCTCATCTTCCTCTATATAACTTCTATTTTTGATAATAAAATTAAAAATAAACACGATATAGAACAGCTTTCTGGTGGAAAACCAGTTATCGGAGAAATACCTCGTCTCAAAAGAGGAGATAAGGAATTGGTTACACTAAATGATATTTCTCCTCTGGCGGAATCGTTTAGAATTCTTATTACGAACTTAAAATTTACCCTGCCAAATAAGGAAGGAGGTAAAATAATCTTCGTTACATCTACCGTAAAAGGGGAAGGAAAAACCTTTGTTTCAGTAAACTTGGCCTTAACATTCTCTAGTCCTAAATTAAAAACTATAATCATTGGATCAGATATTAGAAATCCGCAGCTTGCAAGATATAATGAGGAAAGGAAAAGCAGCACAGGACTTACGGATTATCTTCATGATGAACTAACAGATTATAGAACTTTAATTAGAAAAAATAGTTATCATCCACATTTAGATGTATTATACTCTGGAACCATCCCTCCCAATCCTACTGATTTACTGTCTAACGGAAGATTCGATATTTTGTTAAAAGAACTTCAGCAGGAATATGATTATATTATTGTAGATACTGCACCATTAATGTTAGTAACAGATACCCTCTTAATATCGCATCTGGCGGATGCTACTATATATGTGACAAGATCGGAGTATACAGATAAAGATTTAATTCTTTTCGCATCTTCGGCTGTAGACGAAAATAAAATTAAGAATGTAAGTTTTGTAGTAAATGATGTTAGTAAAAACCATTCAGGATATGGTAATAGATATGGGTATGGATACCAAGCGGAAGAAAAAGGATTTTTTCAAAAATTAAAAGATAGATTTTAATATGAAAACTATTGCCATTATTGGCCAGGGGTATGTAGGATTACCTCTTGCACTAGCATTTGCACATCATTTTCCAGTATTAGGATTTGATATAAACCCAGATAGAGTAGAAGAATTAAACCAAGGACTAGATCATACTAAAGAAGCCAACGAAGAAGAATTATCGCAGTTGGTTACACTCGGTAATAATAACCCTACTAGTGCTGGTTTTCGAGCTACTTGTAATATTGAGGATATAAAAAAGGCTCAAATTTTTATAGTTACGGTACCTACACCCATTGATAATTACAATGCTCCGGATTTGCAACCCTTACTTAAAGCCAGCGATATGATTGGCAAGGTTTTAAAACCAGGAGATATCGTTATATATGAATCTACGGTTTACCCTGGCTGTACAGAGGAAGATTGCATACCTGTTTTGGAAAAATCTTCCGGATTACAGTTTAATCGGGATTTTTTTGTCGGGTACTCTCCAGAGAGAATTGTACCTGGTGATAAGGTAAACACGCTAACTACTATAATAAAAGTCACATCTGGGTCCACACCGGAAATAGCAGACGAGATAGATAATTTATACAAAACTATTATTACAGCAGGTACTCATAAGGCACCTAACATCAAAGTAGCGGAAGCATCCAAAGCAATTGAAAATGCACAAAGGGATGTTAATATTTCTTTTGTCAATGAATTGGCACTTATCTTTGATAGAGTAGGTATTGATACACATGATGTATTGGAAGCTGCCGGCACTAAGTTTAACTTTCTTAAATATAAGCCCGGTCTGGTAGGAGGTCATTGCATCTCTGTTGATCCCTATTATTTAGCTAATAAAGCGACCCAACTAGGATATCATCCTCAGGTAATACTTAGTGGAAGAAGAGTAAATGATATGATGGCAGAGTTTATA
>JAGLAZ010000010.1:0-43337 GCA_018260565.1 Flavobacteriaceae bacterium | reverse complement strand
AGCATCTAAGGTTATTAAGCTAATGATTAAAAAGGGTCTTAGTATTAGAGAATCCAATGCATTAATTTTAGGATTTACCTTTAAAGAAAATTGTCCTGATGTTAGAAATACCAAAGTAATTAATATATATAAGGAGATTCGGAATTTTGGTTTAGATGTAGATGTATGTGACCCATGGGCCTCCTCAGAAGAGGTCTTACATGAATATCAACTCAACATTCTGGATACTGTACCATCCAATAAAAATTATGATGTAATTATTCTTGCTGTAGCACATAACGAGTTTAAAAACATTGATTTTAGCACGCTTAAAAAACCGGTTTCTGTATTATTTGATGTTAAAGCAATTTTAGATAGAGATCTTACAGACGCAAGATTATAAAATGTACGACATTGTTATCATTGGTGGAGGTCTAGTAGGATTAGCTACTGGGTATCAATTCCTTAAAAAACACCCTGGCACTTCTCTTCTTATTGTAGAAAAAGAAAAAGAAGTTTGTATGCATCAGTCTGGTCATAATAGTGGCGTTATACACAGTGGGATATATTACCAGCCCGGTAGTCAAAAAGCACAAAACTGTATAGAAGGCTATCATCAGATTATAGATTTTGCTGCGGAACATCATATACCTTATGAAATTTGCGGCAAAATTATCGTGGCAAGTGATTCCACTGAAGTACCCAAACTAAATGAAATTTACCAAAGAGGTACAGCCAATGGACTTTCCGGTTTGAAACTTTTATCTAAAGAAGAATTTCAAGAAATCGAACCTCATTGTGCAGGGGTACAAGCTATCTATGTGCCTCAGACTGGAATTATTGATTACCCTGCTATAGCCATAAAATTAAAGGCGTTAATTATTGAGCATGGTGGAGAAGTTCATCTTAATGAAAAAGTTGAACATATTTTTGAAGAATCCAATCGGGTAAGAATACGCACGACAAAATCCGAATACACTTCAAAAAAACTGGTAAGTTGTGCTGGATTATACTCTGATGCAGTTAGTAGAATGACACAGAAGGAAAATGATCTACAGATAATTCCCTTCCGAGGAGAATATTACGAAATTAAAAAAGAAAAAAGTTTTTTAATCAATAATTTAATTTACCCTGTACCAGACCCTAAATTTCCGTTTTTGGGTGTACATTTTACCCGGATGATACAGGGTAATATAGAAGCAGGTCCTAATGCAGTTTTAGCTTTTAAAAAAGAAGGTTATAAATTTTCTGACTTAGAAATAAAGGAATTAGCAGAAACCCTACGCTGGCCAGGCTTTTGGATCATTGCAAAGAAATATGGCAAAATAGGGATGGGGGAAATCTATCGGTCACTTTCCAAAGCTGCCTTTACAAAGGCATTACAAAAATTAGTTCCAGAAATTAATAGCGAAGATTTAGTGCCTGGTGGAGCTGGCGTTCGTGCTCAAGCATGTAATAGAAATGGTGTTTTAATTGATGATTTTGATATTCAGAATTCCAGACATATCATTCACGTACGGAATGCACCATCACCCGCAGCTACATCTTGCCTTTCTATCGGGAAAAATATTGTGGACAGATTAATTCAAAGTTGATATGAAAATTCAAATGGTTGACTTAAAAGGTCAATACCTAAAAATAAAAAGAGAGATAGATCAAGGTATATTGGATTGCTTGGAAAGTACAGAGTATATAAATGGTACTGCCGTAAAACAATTTCAAAAAGATTTTGAATCTTACCTCGATGTCAAGCATGTCATACCTTGTGCTAATGGTACCGATGCTTTACAAATCGCTATGATGGCATTGGGATTACAGCCAGGAGACGAGGTAATTTGCCCCGCCTTTACCTATGTAGCTACTGCCGAAGTAATAGGTTTATTAGGCCTAAAACCAGTTATGGTAGATGTATTACCCGATACTTTTAATATAGATCCATCCTGTATAGAACAATTCATTACGCCCAAAACTAAGGCTATTGTCCCTGTACACCTTTATGGGCAAAGTGCGGACATGGAAAGTATTATGGCCATCGCTAAAAAACATAATCTCTTTGTTATTGAAGATAATGCACAAGCCATTGGTGCAGATTATACCTTCTCATCTGGAGAGGTGAAGAAAACGGGTACTATAGGTCATATCGGATGTACCTCATTTTTTCCATCAAAAAATTTGGGTTGTTATGGTGATGGTGGTGCCTTGCTAACTAATAATGACGATTTAGCTCAAACAATACGAATTATTGCCAACCACGGACAGGAGAAAAAGTACTACCATAAAGTTTTAGGATGTAATTCCCGTTTGGATACTATACAGGCAGAAATTCTCAAAGTTAAACTTAAATATCTGGATACCTATTCGAAGGCCCGAAATGAAATGGCTGCCTATTATGATGAAGGATTAAAAAATATTCCCGGTGTAACCATCCCTAAAAGATTTTCTCAGTCAACCCATGTATTTCATCAGTACACGCTTTTGATAAAAAATGGCAAAAGAGATACATTGCAGAACTATCTTGAAGAAAAATCTATTCCGAGCATGATTTATTATCCTTTACCCTTGTACAAGCAAGAAGCATTTCAAAAATATGTCGAGCCAGATTTTTCGCTTCCTGTTACTGAGAAATTATGCCAGGAGGTAATATCTCTGCCTATTCATACAGAATTTAAGCCTGAAATTTCGGATAAAATCATTAATGAAATCCAAATATTTTTTACCTAATGGAGGAGTATTTTGCGCACGAAACTGCGGTAATAGATGACGGTTGCACCATAGGAAAGGGTACCAAAATTTGGCACTTCTCCCATATAATGCCCCTTTGCACCATAGGAGAAAACTGTAATATAGGCCAGAATGTAGTAGTCTCACCAGGTGTTGTATTGGGAAAGAATGTTAAAATACAGAATAATGTCTCCATTTATGAAGGAGTAACTTGTGATGATGACGTATTTTTAGGTCCATCTATGGTTTTTACAAATGTTATAAATCCCCGCAGCGCGGTAAACAGAAAAAGTGAATACCTCACTACTCATGTTGGTAAAGGTGCATCAATTGGTGCGAATGCCACTATCGTTTGCGGTCATAATATTGGCCCCTACGCTTTTATTGGTGCAGGCGCTGTAGTTACGAAAGAAGTTCCTGCATATGCATTAGTTGTAGGTAATCCCGCAAGACAAATGGGGTGGATGAGCGAATATGGTCATAAGTTGAATTTCACTGATCAAAATGTTGCAAGATGTGAGGAAAGTGGAGAGGAATATCTTTTGGAAAATCAGCGAGTTTCAAAAATAAAATAACCATGTCAGAAAAAATAAAATTTGCAGTAGTAGGCTGTGGACACATCGGTAAAAGACATGCCGAGATGATTTCTAGAAATTCAGAAAGTGAATTGGTAGCCCTTGTAGATGTGCGCTCTCCAGAAGAATGTGGGATTGAAAGTTATGCTTTACCCCATTTTTATTCCTTAGACGATTTTTTGGATTCCGGTATTTTAGCAGATGTAATTTCCATTGCCACTCCCAATGGATTTCATGCTGTTCAAGGAATGAAAGTATTAGAGTCAGGTAGGCATTTGGTTATAGAAAAACCAATGGCTTTATCTAAGACTGATGCAGAGGCGCTAATATTTAAAGGTTTACAGAAACATAAACAGGTGTTTTGTGTAATGCAAAATAGGTATTCACCACCGTCTGTTTGGCTTAAAGAATTACTAGAATCTGGAAAATTAGGCCAAATATTTATGGTTCAGATAAACTGTTATTGGAATAGAGATGATAGATATTACAAAAAAGATTCCTGGCATGGTAAAAAAGATCTCGATGGAGGTACCTTATATACTCAATTCTCCCACTTCATAGATTTAATGTATTGGTATTTCGGAGACATTAAGAACATTCAAGCAAAATTTGCAGATTTTAACCATGAAAATCTTACAGATTTTGAAGATAGTGGACTTATTAGTTTTGATTTTATAAATGGGGGAATGGGATGTCTTAATTATTCCACCTCAATTTGGAATAAAAATTTAGAAAGTAGTATAACCGTAATAGCAGAGAACGGCTCGTTAAAAGTGGGTGGGCAGTATATGAATGAGGTGGAATATTGCCATATCAAAGATTACGAGATGCCAGACTTGGCGCCTACTAATCCAGGAAACGATTATGGTGCATACAAAGGATCAGCTGCCAATCACCATTATATTATTGAGAATGTAGTAGATGTATTAAAAGATAGAAATCATATTACTACTAATGCCTTAGAGGGTCTTAAAGTGGTAGATATTATCGAAAGGATTTATGCGCTGAAACTACCTACTCAAAAATAAACTGTGCGAAGCAAAGTAAAAGGTCTTTATACCAATCCATTTATTCGGAATGTTTCCACTTTAGCCGCAGGTACTGTTATTAGTCAAATTATAGTAATTGGTGCATCTCCGTTACTTTCGCGACTTTACAGGATAGAGGATTTTGGTAATTTATCCGTTTTTACGAGTGTAAGTATTTTCTTTGCAGTACTCTCTACAGGTAGGTATGAGCTTTCAATGGGTCTGCCTGAAACAGGTAGTAAGGCCTTACAATTGTACCGTCTAATTATTAGAATTGGTCTTATTTTCTCTGTTTTATATGGGTTTAGTTTACTTTTATTAAGGGAATTGTTCGGCGGACAAAACAATTTTAGTTTTTTAACAGGCAAAACCGCATACTTAAGTCCTTTATATATTTTTTTAATAGCAGTTTATTCTGCACAAGGTTATTGGTTTCAACGAAAGAAAAAATATAAGCTAATTACGATGGCTAGTGCCATACAAGTAATATCTACCACTATAGTAAGCATAATTTTTGGCAAGTTAGGAATGTCCCACGGGTTGATTAGCGGGCTGGTAATCGGTGTGTTAATTAGTGTTTTGTTTTATCTGAAAAAGGATAAAGATCTACTCAAAATAGTGCCCTCAACTGGGATAAAATCCGTAGCATTGGAATATAAGAACTTCCCGAGGTACATGATATTTTCCGATTTGTCCTTGGCAGCGAGTCAGCAATTTATACCTATTTTATTAGCCTTTTTGTATACTAAAAATAGTATAGGTCTTTATGCAATGGCTAATAGAATGATACGCTTACCTAATATAGTAATTACCTCAGCTATTGGTAATGTATTTAGAAATGAAGCTATAGATGAAGTCCGTGAAAAGGGCAATTGCAAGCAATTATTTATAAATACGTTTAAGAAATTGTTTATAATGGCTGTCCCTATATATGCATTGGTATACGTTTTATCTCCTAAAATATTTGAATTGTTTTTAGGTAGCAAATGGTTAGAAGCTGGATATTACGCAAGGATTTTATCTATAATGCTGTTATTTGAATTCATTACAGTACCACTTAGTACGGTTTTCAACATTAGAAATAAACAAAAAAAATTAGCACGATTTCAATTTATCAATGCTTCATTTGCTTGTATCATGTTGTATGCAGGGTTTTATTTACAAAATGATATTAAATGGTCATTAATATTGTATTCTGGAATATCTTCCATAATAAGTTTAATAATACTTTGGTATTCCTATAAATGTTCATTGGATGCTTAAAAGATTTTATCAAAGTAAGAGGTTTACTTATGTAATTGGTTTTTTATATTCACTGTTATTCTTTTATGGTTATAGGGAAATCTTAAACGGGGGATACCTTTATATGGGTTTTACTATAGAAGATCATAGAGTAGAAAATAATATGTTGGTATTAGTTACATTTCTCTTTGCAATTTTGCCATTAATTTTCCGCAACGGGTATAAACAAATTTCCAGTTTTATTACCATTTTTTTGTACCTCTTGCTTTATGTACCTATTCAGTTTACCATATTCTTTGTTATGAAGGGCAGCCAACTGGAAATCATGGAACTTCAGTTACTTTTTTGTTTAGGAATGAGCCTTCTTCATATTGCAGATCGTTTTGGAAATGAATATAAATTTTATCTTCCATCTAATATTAATATATTCAAAATAGTACTATTTCTTACTTGGCTTGGGACATTGTATATAGGATTTAAATATCGTGGAAATCTTAGGTTTGTATCCTATGAGGATGTTTATATTCAGCGTTCTGCTACTGAAGCCTTAGGTTCAGATATTATAACAGCCTATTTTGGAGCTTGGTTGGCTAATGTATTTATACCGATATCTGCTGCCTACGGTCTGTTTTCGAATAAAAGATTATACTTTTTATCTGCACTTTTAGCTTCTATTATTTTTTATATGGCTACTGCTGACAAAGCAATTTTATCCTTTCCTTTTATAATTTATGGGCTATTTAAGCTCTTAAAAAATAGAAGTCTTAATAATGCATTTTCAATTATCACCATAGGGTTATCCCTCGTTATGATTTATACTTTAAATACGGAATTTTCTATTTTTTCTGCATTATTTTGGATGAGAACTCTTGGAAATGGAGGCCTGCTTACTGTTTTATACCATGATTTTTTTCAGCATCACCCAGTTACATATTATTCCCATATAAATTTTATTAATGCTCTTACTCATTATTACCCTTATGGGGATCAATCTTTAGGGAAATTAATAGGATCTGAATTTTTCTCCGACGAAACTAATGCAAATGCCAATTTTTGGGCAACAGATGGTTTTGCTGCCTTTGGAACTGCAGGTATATTAATAGCATCTTTATTACTCTTTATTAACTTTTTAGTAATAAATAAAATCACTAAAGGATATAAACCGGTATTTTTACTTTGTATATTTGTTCCGTATATATCCTCAGTTTTAAACCAATCATTATTTTCATCATTCCTTACTGGAGGGGAGGTTTGGTTGTTATTTATCCTAATTTTTAAATCCTCACAAAATAATATGTATATCAATGAAGATAGTAACAATAATAGGGGCTAGGCCACAATTTATTAAAGCCGCAGTTCTTAGTAGGGTTATTTTGCAAACACCGAATGTAACTGAAGTTTTAGTACATACAGGACAGCATTATGATGCTAATATGTCTGATGTATTTTTTAATGAAATGGAAATTCCTCATCCTCAATATCATTTCAATATCCAAAGCAAATTTCATGGTGAAATGACGGGGCTTATGATGATAGAAATAGAAAAAGTGGTTTTAAAAGAGAATTCAGATTGGATTCTGGTTTATGGTGATACCAATTCCACACTAGCTGGAGCTTTAATAGCCTCCAAACTTCATATTAAATTGGCTCACGTAGAAGCCGGTTTACGATCCTTCAATACCAAAATGCCGGAGGAAATTAATAGGATTCTTACAGATAGAATTAGTAATATATTATTTTGTCCTACAGATAATGCAGTGAAAAATTTAGAAGATGAAGGTTATAGGAATTTTACAGATAAAAAAATAATAAAGACAGGAGATATCATGCTGGATGCTTCTCTTTTTTATGCTGAAAAGGATTTTGAAATGAGCTATAAACTTCCAAAAAAGTTTGCACTTTGTACGGTTCATCGAGCAGAAAATACGGATAATGAAGAAAACTTGAAGATAATTTTTCAGAGTTTAGATAGAATCAGCGAAAATTGTCCCATAGTTCTTCCTTTACATCCAAGAACAAAAAGCAAGTTAGAAAGTATTAATCCTAATTATATAGAAGAATTTAATAATATTAGTTTTTTACCGCCATTTTCTTATTTTGAAATGCTATGGTGCTTAAAAAACTGTGAATTTGTTATTACAGATAGTGGAGGACTTCAAAAGGAAGCATACTTTTTTAAAAAGAAATGTCTCACTCTAAGAGATCAAACAGAATGGGTAGAACTTGTAATAGGTGGTTATAATTTCCTTTCGATCATTAATGAAGACAAAATTTTGGAAAATCTTGGAATATTGGAAAAGGCCAAACCAAATTTTAAATCATCGCTATATGGCAATGGGAATACAGCGGAATTAATTCTAGAGGAACTTATAAATTATTCAAAATGAGGTTTGTACATGTTGAAGATTTTGTCCATCCTAACGCCGGATATCAAATCAATTTATTAACCAAAATTCAAGCTGCCCAAGGGCATGAAGTAATAATTATTACGGGTGAACTGGATAAAATACCCGTATTTCTTACCTCCTTTTTTGGAAAGGATAATATAGAAAAACATGACGAAAACTTTAGGATAAAGACGGGTGTAAAGATAATACGCCACCCTTTATATGCTTATTATAGCGGAAGGGCCATATTTAAACCTGGTTTACATGCTCTCATAAAAAAGCAAAAACCGGATGTGTTATTTATCCATAATGAAGATACTGTTACAGGTATGAAATTATTATGGGATTATAAAAATATGAATATACCTTATGTTTTAGATTGTCACATGCTAGAAATGGCTTCTGAAAACAGATTTAGAGATTATTTTAGATTGTTTTACAGGAAATTTGTTACACCCGTAATTTTAAAAAATAATATACCCTTAATAAGAGTAGTGGATACGGACTTTGTAGAAAAACATTATGCCATTCCTCTCTCTAAAACAGAACTGTTACAATTTGGAACTGATACCCAATTTTATAGTCCAAATCCAGAGGCTAAAAGGGAGTTTCGGAATTTAAATAATATAGGTGATAATGATTTCGTAGTCTTATATGCAGGAAAATTAGACGCTGCTAAAGGTGGAAAGTTTTTGGCTGATACATTAAAGGATAAATTTAGTTTAAAAGATAGAAAAATAGTTTTTATTGTTATAGGAAACCCACCCAAAGATGAATATGGGGATGCTGTGAAACAAATATTTGAACAGTCTAAAAATAGAATTTTATTTTACCCTACACAGACATATTTTGATTTAGCTCAATATTATCAAGCTGCAGATATTGCCATTTTTCCCAAACAGTGTAGTATGAGTTATATGGAGGTACAATCTTGTGGTTTGCCTGTAATTTTAGAAAAAAATGAAATAAATATAGATAGAGCCTCCTCTAATAAAGGTCTTATATTTGAAGAGGGTAATGTAGAACAATTTCGAGAGTGTATAGAAAAATTCGGGAATATGCCAGAGGATTCTTTTAAGAAATATCAAAATAATGCTAGAGAAAACATTATTAAAAACCATGACTTTCTTCCTATTGCAAACAAATTTACAGATATCATGATCAATGAATATCATAAATTTCAGGAAATAAAATCCATGACCAATAAGTAAAAGTATGCAGAAAGTTTCAATTATTGGCGGAAATGGTTTTTTAGGAAAAAATTTTGTCACGTATTTTTCATCCTTAGAGTATCAGGTTATTTCTATTGACCATAATATTAATCCAATTCAAACGGGAAGTGCAAATCTTACTAAAAAACAGGTGGATGTACAAGATATAGACGCACTTTTGGAGGCAACTCAAGAATCCAATATCGTCATTTGGTTGGTACACGCTACCGTACCCTCTTCCTCTCATAATAATTGCACCGAAGATTTCCATTTAAATATTTCTCCCTTAATTAAATTTTTGGAAAACTCCATCCAACTTAAAAACTTAAAAAAATTTATATATATCTCTTCTGGTGGGACAATTTATGGAAATCCAACAATTTACAAACCTATTGTTGAGTCCCATGAGAAAATACCAATATCCGCATATGGCCTTTCAAAGTTGATAGCGGAGGAATACATTACATTTTTAACTAAAAATAAACTTTTCGAAAGTATTATTCTAAGACCATCAAATATATATGGTCCTTTTCAAAATTTGGTAAAGCCACAGGGTATCATTGGTTATGCCTTCAAATCCATTAAGGAAAAACAACCTTTAACTATTTATAATGGTGGAAAAGTTGTTCGAGATTTTGTTTTTATTAAAGATATTGCTGAAGCGATCCAGCTTGTTATAGAAGGTGAAGTCTCGCCTGGAATTACAGAATCCTATAATTTAGGGAGTTCTAAAGGATATGCTATTTACGAAATACTTCAGATGATAGAAGCCATATCTAAAGAGAAATTATTAATTGAAAATAAGACTGCACGAAGTTTTGATTGTGATTATAATGTTTTGGATATTACTAAATTTAATACAAAATACAAATGGACTCCTAGAATAACTATGGCTGATGGTCTTCTTGATGTTTGGAATTGGATAAATACATCCACTACATGAAAGTATTATTTATAGCCCCTATTCCTCCTCCAATTAATGGCCAGAGTAAAGCTGGTAAAGTACTTTTAGATGGTCTATTGCATGATGGAAATTCTGTTAAAAGCATTAATTTAAGTAAGGAAAGTTTAAAAAATAATAATGCAAGCTTTGGCCGATTTTTAGAAATTGCAAAAGTGCTGTTTAATGTTATAAAACATAGAAAAGGATACGATATTATATACCTTTCCATAGCAGAATCTATGGCTGGAAATATTAGAGATTTACTAATCTATACTATTTTAGGTAAAAATAAATCCAGAGTTTTCATCCACATGCTAGGTGGGGCTGGTATGAAACAAATTTTAAGCTCTAATGGAATCTTAAAAAAAATTAATGTATATTTTTTAAGAAAAATAGGCGGTATTTTTGTTGAAGGCCCTGTTAATTATGATATGTTTGAAAAAGTTATTCCTCGAAATAATATCCATATTGTTCCAAATTTTGCAGAGGATTTCCTTTTTCTCAGTCAAGAAGAAATTGAAGAAAAATTTAGCAATACAGAGCCTTTGCGCATTTTATATTTAAGTAATCTTATTCCTGGTAAAGGCTATAAAGAATTAGCAAAAGCCTTTATATCACTTCCAACAGAAATAAAATCTCTTTTAGAATTAAGTTTCGTAGGCGGATTCGAATCATCTTCGGATGAGCAAGATTTTTTACAGATGATACTTTTTGAACCCCAAATTACCTATTTAGGAAAGTTCGTAGATGGCGAACAAAAAAAGAATCTTTATAGTAAAAGCCATATATTCTGCCTTCCTACATATTACCCATTTGAAGGACAGCCTATTAGTATTTTAGAAGCTTACGCAACTGGCTGTGTGGTAGTTACCTCAGACCATAGTGGTATTCCATATGTTTTTCAGGATGAAATAAATGGTTACCAAGTTGAAAAGAAATCCGTAGATTCTTTAAGTAATGCATTAATAAAACTTATAATAAATAAAAAAGTTTTAAAAAATATCGCTTTAAACAATAATGTAATGTCTAAGCAAAAGTTTAGAACATCGATTTTTCAAAATAACATAATCCACATTTTCAAAGATCATGTACACAAAGCTTAGGTATATTTTTATATTAATTGGTCTTATTTCTATAGCCAATGTTTCTGCACATGATACTATTACAGTGTATGTGAAACCTCAAAAAAATATCGCTGATATTAAGACTTTTAATAAAGTACTGTCTCAAACAAATAACAAACCACTAAAAATTATTGTTTCCAAAGGTATCTACACTTTTGATTCCAGTATCGAAGTAAAAAACCCAAATACACACATAATTTGCGAAGATGGAGCAGTACTAAACTTTAAAAATAACCTAGAATCAGGATTTATAATTAATAGGGACAATTGTTCCATACATAATGCAACTATCAATGGTAATGGGAAAAGTTCCACAAATTTTTATCAAGGATTTGGTGTGTTAATAAGCGGTGCGCAAAATACTCATATTATTAATTGTCGTTTTACTAACATTAGTGGTCATGCTATACTTTTAATGCCCAGCAGAAGTAATGTAGGATGTAGAAATTCCATGATTAAGGGGAATAAAATTAGTAAACCTTCTTTTAATTTTTCAAAAACTGGTGATGAGGCAGCAATTCTATTAGGATATGCGGGGAATTATTATTCACATGATAATAATATAATATCCAATAATGAAATAGATGGCGGTCAAATCTTAAAAATTGGGATAGGATTTATAGGACATGGTAACGATAATATCTTTGAATTCAATACTGTAAAAAATACCAAAGCTTATGGAATAGTTACCTATGAATATCAAATTGTAGGTAATACCATGAAAAGAAATATTATTAGGAATAATGATATCTCTAATATAGGAGAGATAGGGGATAACAAAACGGTAAAAGGTATGGGTATTTATCTTATGACCTCGGTACATGCAATAATCGAGAATAATAAGGTTTATAATGTTTTATTAAATTCCGATAAAAGTGAAACTTTAGGAGCCGGGGCCATATCTGTAAGCCTAAGCCCTTTTTGTACTGTAAATAATAATAATATTGATGTCTCATATATGTATGGGATTGTTAGCGATTATAGCTTTAATTCTTCCTTTACTAATAATAAAATAAGTAATGTTAGAAAATCCGGAATGTATTTTATCAATATGAATGATGTAGTAGTTTCGGGAAATAGCTTTACTAATATCGGTGAGGTCAGTATAAAAGGATACTTTGAAAATACGTCTTTACCCTATATTAAAGAACAATTGCGAGATGAAATTTATAAAAACATCAACACTGGAAATAATTTTAAAATAACAGGTAACACTTTCAATACAGATAAACAAGTATTATTATTTACAGGAAACCTCTACAAGGACAATCCTAAGTGGAATAACAAAATTAAAAATAATATATTTGAAAAAAATAAAATTTCGAGAGAAAATAAGAGCCAAAATATTGTAGATTTTAAATTGGCCATACCCAATACCAATATCATTAGAAAAAATCGATTGATAAATACCAAAAAATAGAAAAGGAAGGAAGCTAAAAATATGGAAAACAAGAATAAAAAAGTTCAAGTTTGTACCAATTGTATTATGGATTCTACTGATGAATCTATAATTTTTGATGAAAAAGGGGTTTGCGACTATTGTAATAATTATTATAATACAATACTGCCGAACTGGACAAATTCCGAAGCTGATGAAGTAAATATTCTTCCTACTCTGGAAAAGATTAAGCAAGAAGGGAAAAACAAAGATTACGATTGTATTATCGGAATTTCAGGAGGCTTAGATAGTTCATATCTCGTGCACCTGGCCGTTACCAAATGGGGAATGCGGCCTTTGCTATATCATGTAGATGCCGGATGGAACTCTGATGTCTCTACAAGTAATATCATGGGACTTGTGGATAAACTAGGCCTGGATTTATATACGGATGTTATTAATTGGGAAGAAATGAAGGATCTTCAAAGAGCTTTTATTAAATCTCAAGTTCCTGATATAGATACACCACAGGATTTAGTTTTCTTTTCTTCGCTATATAATTATTGTGCTAAGAACAAAATTAAATATATTCTTACAGGTGGAAATTATTCTACTGAATGCGTGCGAGAGCCATTAGCTTGGGGAGCCTATTACCAAACGGATATGAAATATGTGAATGATATCCATCAAAAATTTGGGGAAAGACCATTAAAGACTTTTCCAAGATGTGATATATTTAAATATAAAATCCAATACCGCTTAATTAACGGTGTTCGTGTAGTAAAACCGTTGGATCATACCCGGTTTATTAAAAAGGAGGCAGAAGACACACTTGAAAATTTATACGGATGGAAGCGTTATAAACATAAACATCACGAATCGCGTTTTACAAGATGGTATGAAGCTTTTTGGTTACCAAGAAAATTTGGATTTGATAAAAGGAAAAATCATCTTTCATCATTAATTCTTACAGGCCAAATGAGCAGAGAAGATGCTCTATTACGAGTATCCTCACCGGAACTTCCGGAAGATGTTTTAATGAACGAGTTTGAATACGTAGCTAAAAAATTAGATTTTACCACAGAAGAACTATTGGGATATTTTAATGGACCAAATAAAACTTTTAAAGATTATAAAAATAACCATCATTTAATTCAATTAGGTACCAAAGTGATGCAAGTTTTAGGACTTGAGAAAAGAGCTTTTAAGTAAAATGATAGCAATCATAGATTACGGAGTAGGAAATATTAACGCATTTCTGAATATTTATAAACAACTAAAAATTCCCGCTCGAACCGCCAAAAACACGGAGGAACTAGAGGGTGCGGATAAACTCATCCTTCCTGGAGTAGGACATTTCGATTATGCAATGCAAAGATTTTACGATTCTGGGATGAAGGATACTGTAAATTCTCTGGTGTTACAAGATGCAGTTCCAGTGTTGGGAGTATGCGTAGGGATGCAGATGATGGCAAATAACAGCGAGGAAGGTTCACTTCCTGGACTTGGTTGGATTAATGCAAATGTGAGAAAATTTGATGATGCACAGCGTTCAGCAAAAATGCCACTTCCCCACATGGGATGGAATGATGTTTCATCCTCTAAAGCATCAAAATTATTCTACAATTTAGAAAATGATGCTCGTTTTTATTTTTTGCACAGCTATTATTTTGAATGTGAAAGTCCTGAAAACAGCATAGCTGTAGCAAATTATGGTAAAGAATTTACCTGTGCTTCCAATAGTGATAAGGTGTATGGTGTGCAGTTTCATCCTGAGAAAAGCCATCATTATGGCATTCAGTTGTTAAAAAATTTTGCTGAATTATGCTGAGGCCTAGAATTATACCCTGCCTGCTCGTGAGAGATAAAGGATTAGTAAAAACACAAAAATTTAAGGACGCCCGTTACTTAGGAGATCCTATGAATGCAGTTCGCATCTTTAATGAAAAAGAGGCAGATGAACTCATGATTGTAGATATAGATGCTACTATAGAAGGTAGAGGTCCAGATTTTAAAATGATTCAACATTGGGCAGAAGAATGTAGGATGCCCCTATGCTATGGTGGAGGCATTACTAATGTTGAACAGGCGCAGAGAATTTTTTCTCTGGGTGTTGAAAAAATTGCCTTAAGTTCGGGTGCATTAGTGAATCCTTCCTTGATTACAGAATTAGCAGATAAAGTGGGAAGCCAAAGTGTGGTAATAGTAATAGACGTAAAGAAAAAGTTGTTTGGTGGTTATGAAGTATTAACACACAATGGAAAAAAATCTACAGGCAAGAATCCTTTTGATCTTATTAAAAAGCTTCAGGAATTAGGTGCTGGTGAAATTGTTGTAAATAATATAGATGCAGATGGAGAAATGAAAGGTTACGATCTTGTTTTAATGGAAAAAGCTCGTGCAGCTACTACACTTCCCCTTACTGCCTTAGGAGGTGCAGGTTCCTTGGATGATATTAAAAAATTAATTCAGAAATTTGGTATCATAGGTGCGGCAGCAGGAAGTACATTTGTGTATAAAGGGAAATTAAAGGCAGTATTAATAAATTATCCAAATTTTTCTGAAAAAGATGAGCTATTAGCATCCTGTGATATAGACCAAACAAAATAAAACTATGTGTGGGATAGTAGGAGTGATAGAAAAGAAACACTCCGTAGATGCGCAAATAATATCCTCTATGTTGAAAAAAATTCAGCATAGAGGTCCTGATGCCGAAGGATGTTATTTTTCCAATACTATTGCATTCGGCCATAGATTACTCTCTATCATTGGGGATCCCATTCATGGTAAACAGCCTTTTTATTTTAAAGAGGACTTAGTTCTGGTTTTTAATGGTACAATTTTTAATTATTTGGAACTTAAAAAAGAACTTTTGAGCCATGGTTATCAATTTACTACTAATACAGATACCGAAGTTCTTTTAGCATCATATCATTTTTGGGGGGAGGAGTGCGTGCATAAATTTAATGGAATGTGGGCCTTTGCCATACATGATAAGCCTAAAAACAGAATATTCTGTTCCAGAGATCGCTTAGGAATAAAACCATTTTATTACTTCTTCAATGGAGAACGATTCATTTTTGCATCAGAGATCAAATCTATTTTAGAGGCAGAAAATATCCAGAAGGCTAATTTGCAGGCTGTTTTACAGTTTTTAGAAACTAATTTCACGGATTATAATGATGAAACATTTTTTCATGGGGTAAAAAAAATATTGCCTGCACATAATTTAATAATACACCTTGATTCATTTACAATATCGATAGAAAAATATTATGATATTAAATTAAATAAGGAAATTTCGGAATTGTCATTAGAGGATTCTATAAAGCTCTTTGAAGAAAAATTTAATCAATCTATTGAATATCGGACTCGTTCAAGCGTAGATATAGGTGCAGCATTAAGTGGTGGTTTAGACTCTGCCTATATCGCGGCGCTCTCTTCAGAAAAACTTAAAAATAAAGGGGAAGAATTATCCTTATTTACTATCGGTTCACTTGAACCAGTAATAGATGAAATTCCAAATGCTGAAAAAGTTTCACGCTTTCTAGGTGTTCCACATATAAAAAGTTACCCAGATAAGGCTGAATTTGAGGAAGTGTTATTGGAAGTTATTAAAGCCCATGAAGAACCATTTTTAGGAATATCTGTGTTTATGCAATATTTTTTAATGAAAAGTATGAAGCAGCATAATAAGATCGTTGCTTTAGATGGACAAGGTGCAGACGAGTTGCTTCTGGGGTATCCCCGGTATGCGGCAGCGTTTGCTATGACTCATCCATTTTTGCAGACTGTAGCATTTCTTTTAAAGTTCCGCTCCCATTACGGTACAGCTACCCATATTGGGATATTACATGTAATTTATTTCTCAAGTTTCTTTTTTAGGAAATTGTATCTAAAATTTAGAGGTTCTTATTTAAAAAGAAAATATAAAAAGCTTATAGATTACTCACATATTAAAAAACTTTCTTCATCCTATAGAAATATTTTTGAGCTTCAAAAAAATGAGATTTTTTGGTCTCAAATCCCACAATTATTAAAATATGTGGATATTAATTCAATGTATCATAGTATTGAATCTCGGGTTCCGTTTTTAGATCATGAATTTGTAGAAATATGTCTATCCATCAACAGTAATTATAAAATTAAAGAGGGATGGTCTAAGTATATTTTGAGACTGGCATTAAAAGGAAAGGTGCCAGAAGAAATTATTTGGAATAAAAAAAAGATAGGTTTTGAAGCTCCATACAAGTTGTGGTGGCCACACTCCGAGGATATTATGGATACTATTAATAACAGTAATATTATTAAAAAGCTCTTTAAAAAACCCTTCAAAGAAATTAAGGATACCGAATTAAAATGGAGACTGTATAATTTGGCAGTGTGGGAATCTACATATAACATGCATATAGCATAACATGGAAAAAATGAATATTACAGATAAAACCCTTTTAATAACAGGGGGTACCGGTTCCTTTGGGACTGCGGTTCTGCGAAAATTTTTGCATACAGATCATTTCAAGGAAATTCGCATTTTTTCTCGAGATGAGAAAAAGCAAGATGATATGCGAAATCAGTTTAAAAATGACAAATTAAAATTTTATATAGGCGATGTAAGAGATATCCACAGTGTGGAGCGTGCTTGTCGGGGAGTGGATTATGTATTTCATGCCGCAGCCTTAAAACAAGTTCCTTCATGTGAATTTTTCCCCATGCAAGCTGTAAAAACAAATGTAGAGGGCACCCAAAATGTGATAGATGCTGCGATAAAAAACCATGTTAAAAAAGTAATCTGTCTTAGCACAGATAAGGCAGCCTATCCCATCAATGCTATGGGAATTTCCAAAGCATTAATGGAAAAAGTAGCAGTTGCTGCATCTCGTGATGCAGGAGAAACCGTGGTATGTCTCACTCGATATGGTAATGTGATGGCTTCCCGGGGATCAGTAATTCCTTTATTTATCAATCAGATTAAAAACAAACAAGCACTTACCATTACAGATCCTAACATGACACGCTTCCTTATGTCCTTAGAAGAAGCCGTGGATTTGGTATTATTTGCATTTGAAAATGGTAATTCTGGAGATTTGTTTGTAAATAAAGCACCTGCTGGTACTATTTCAGATCTTGCACAAGCACTTAAAGAACTGTATCATGCAGATAATGAAATACAAATAATAGGCACACGCCACGGCGAAAAATTGTATGAAACTTTATGTACAAGGGAAGAAATGGAAAAAGCTGAAGATATGGGCAATTTTTATAGAATTCCAGCAGATAATCGTGACTTAAACTATGCTCAATATTTTCATGAAGGAGATAAGGATATATCTTTAATAGAGGATTATCATTCCCATAATACAGTGCAGCAAGGCGTGGAAGGCATGAAAAAACTTTTGCTAAAACTTCCGATTATACGCAAAGATGTATTAGGCGAAGAGGTATTACAGTATCCAGAATAATAAAAGTTTATGAAGATAGGTATTACCGGACAGAATGGATTTGTAGGATCGCATTTATATAATACATTAGGGCTTTTTCCTGATGAATTTGAACGAATTGAATTTAGAAAAGAGTTTTTCGAGGATCAGGAGGCTTTAGAAACTTTTGTGCGCCAATGTGAGGTTATCGTGCATCTAGCTGCCATGAACCGCCATGAAAGTGAGGGATTTATTTATGAGACCAATATTACTTTAGCCAATAGACTTATAATGGCTTTAGAGCATACAGATTCTAAGGCACATATTGTATTTTCTTCTTCTTCACAGGAGGAAAAAGATAACCTGTATGGAAAATCAAAAAAAGAAGGTAGAGTTTTATTTAAATATTGGGCAGAAAGGAAAGGCGGTACATTTACAGGATTAATTATTCCTAATGTATTTGGGCCTTTTGGAAAGCCAAATTATAACTCTTTCATTGCTACATTTTGTCATAAACTCACCCATAACCAAGAGCCTGAAATTCAACAAGATGGCGAGGTAGGCCTCATTTATGTGGGAGAATTGGTACAAAAAATCCTTCAAAATATTCGCATTAGAAATAACGAAGCGGAAGTTCTGATACATCCTTCTGGTTATTTCAAAGTATCAGAAATTTTAGCACAATTAAATCTATACAAAAAATTATATTTAGAAAAAGGAGAAATTCCCGCACTCCGTACTGAATTTGACTATCAGTTATTTAATACATTTAGAAGTTATATTGATTTAGAATCTCATTTTCCTGTAAATTTTAAACAACATACTGATGACAGAGGTGCGTTCGTGGAAATTATTCGTTTAGGAATAGGTGGGCAATGCTCATTTTCTACTACGGTACCTGGAATCACAAGGGGTAATCACTTTCATACTCGGAAAATAGAACGCTTTGCAGTTATCCGTGGCAAGGCGCTAATACAAATGAGAAAAGTGAACACTGCAGAAGTTTTTAATTTTTATTTAGATGGGCAGGAACCCGCCTATGTGGATATGCCTATCTGGTATACGCATAACATAAAAAATATAGGAGAAGAAGACCTTTATACCATTTTCTGGATCAATGAAGCGTATAATCCGGATGATGCGGATACGTATTTTGAATCAGTATAATGGAATCCGCGCAAAGACATCTGTATTCCAGAAAACTACTAAATTATAAGGAATGGTATCTGGTTGCTGTAATCGTGGGATATATAGCAGTGAGTGGTATAGCAATACCATTTGGGGTCGATAATTCCCGAATATTTGCTGTTCCTTATCGTATATTAATTGCTCTAGCATCTTTTGCTATATTTTGTACAGAAATTCCTCGAATAGGGAAGTTTAAATGGAGTGTTTTCTGGGTAGTACTATTTTGGATAGTATATATAGCTAAAACATATTGGTCTTTTCACCACGATACGTATCAACTAAAAATTTTAGAAAAAGAAGAAGAGGTATGCTGGCGGATATTATTAATAGCAGTATTACCTTCCATTGCAATTATTAGTTTGGATTATTCCAAAATGAGTTTGAAAAATATTGCGCATACTATGTTTTATATAGTATTTGGAATGCTATTTATTAATCTAATATGGGGATTGTTTAATTGGGAAGGACGAAATTTCCCTTTTATATTTTCCGTTTATTACATTTCATACGGGCATTTTGGGACTACTTTAGCCCTGATAGCTTTATTTTTCCTACTTAATTCTACACCTAAAAACAAAGCCGAAAAAATACTTTGGTATTCGGGATTTATTTTAGGGTTTATTACTATTATATTGGCATATGCTCGGAGTCCGTTTTTAGCCTTATATGTAGTGGTTCCCTATATCTTAATACATCAAAAGAATAAAAAATATATTGCATACTTCATAGCATTTTCCTTGCTTAGCTATATATTTATTTATTTTGCTCCCTCTTTTGGTTTAGAAAAAATTAGAATCTTAGAAAGACTTCATCTATGGCTTTTCGAAGGTGATACTTCAGAGAGAATGCCGCTTTTTAAATATTCATGGGATATATTTTGTGCCAATCCACTTTTAGGAGGTAGAGTTTTGTTTCCAAATGGAATGTATCCGCATAATATTTTTCTTGAGTTATTAAGTGCAACCGGATTTATAGGTTTTGTAATTTATTTTGCTAAATTTTTCCCAGTTTTTAAAAACATCACGAAATTTATACGGATTAAATCCCATTCATCTTCCTATTCTATTCTGTTTTTTGCCTTATTTTTACAATATTTCGTATTAATCATAACCTCCTATAATGTGTATGGGGTGCCAGAATTTCTACATCTTAGTGCACTTATAATAGGGATATCTTTATATCAAACAAATGAAAAAACTTAAAGTAATGACGGTCGTGGGAACACGCCCAGAAATAATCAGACTTTCTCGGGTTCTTTGTGCTTTAGACAATTCTGAAGCAGTAGAGCATATCATTATTCATACCGGTCAGAACTATGATTATGAACTCAATCAAATATTTTTCGAAGATCTTGGACTTAGAAAACCGGATTATTTTCTGGAAGCAGCAGGTCAAACAGCTACTGAAACCATTGGTAATATTTTAATTAAAATAGATCCGTTACTTGAATCTATAAAGCCTGAAGCTTTTTTAGTCTTAGGAGATACTAATTCCTGCCTTTGTGCTATTCCTGCTAAGAAAAGACAGATTCCAATCTTCCATATGGAGGCCGGAAACCGCTGTTTCGACCAACGAGTTCCTGAAGAAACCAACCGCAAAATCGTAGATCACACCTCGGATGTGAACTTAACTTATAGTGACATTGCGAGAGAATATCTCTTGAGAGAGGGACTTCCGGCCGACAGGATTATAAAAACCGGATCGCCGATGTTCGAGGTGCTGAATTATTATTTGCCCAAAATTGAAAAATCCGATGTTTTAAATAAATTAAAACTGGAAGAAGGTAAATTCTTTGTGGTAAGTTCACACAGGGAAGAAAATATCAACTCTGAAAAGAATTTCAATGGGCTAATTGAAAGCCTGAATCTAATCGCCGAGAAATACGGTTACCCGATAATCGTTTCCACGCATCCGCGCACACGCAATATGATAGACAAAATGAAAGTCGAAGTGCGCCCCGAGGTTCAGTTCCTGAAACCCCTCGGCTTTCATGATTACAACGCACTGCAAATGCGCAGTTATGCCGTATTGTCAGATTCCGGTACTATTTCGGAAGAATCCTCCATTTTAAATTTCCGCGCTCTGAATATCCGCGACGCCCACGAACGTCCAGAGGCGATGGAAGAAGCGAGCGTGATGATGGTCGGATTGTCTCCGGAACGCATAATACAAGGATTAGAACATCTTTCAACTCAGAAAGTAGGAGAGGAAAGAAGTATGAGACCTGTAGCGGATTATTCTATGCCCAATGTGTCTGAGAAAATGGTTAGAATTATCTTAAGCTATACGGATTATGTGAACCGCGTGGTGTGGAGTAAATAGATATGAAGACTATTTGGATTGCCACAGAATTATTCTATCCTGATGAGACATCCACAGGTTATATTATGACTAAGATAGCTGAATGTCTCTCACAGGAGTTTAAGGTAATTGTCCTTACTGCAAGCCCAGAAGATTCATTTTCCACACGCTCTTTTCTACCTCATTTAGAGATAAGACGGTTTACAACAATCGCAGAAAATAAGAGAAATTTATCTTTCCGGCTTATAAGATTTTTGTCCGTAAGCTTGATATTTACAAGACATTTAGCAAAAAACATTAAAAGTGGAGATTCATTATTTACAGTTACAAACCCGCTACCTCTAAGCATATTTATCGCGCTCTTAAAAAAATGGAAGAGATTTAACTGGACTATTCTGGTACATGATGTCTTTCCGGAAAACGCCATATCCGCTGGTCTTATTACCTCTAAAAACACTTTTAAGTATAAAATATTAAAAAAGATATTTGATACCTCATATAAACAGTCAGATTACCTTATTGCTCTTGGTAGAGATATGCAAAAAGTAATGAGGGAAAAGACTCAAGCCAAAATTCCTGTTGTAATTATAGAAAACTGGGCTGATACGAAAAATATAAAGCCTATTCCCAATACACCTTTTGGTGAAAGGCATATTAGATTTCAATATTCCGGAAATATAGGTAGAGTGCAAGGTTTGGGGGAATTAGTGGATTTATTTTTAAGGCTTCCAGAAAACCAATTTTGCCTCGATATTTATGGTGATGGGGTTTTGCTAAACGACTTGGAAGACCAAGTTAAAAATAGTGGCAAATCTCACATTAATTTTTACGGAAAATTCCATAGAGAACAGCAAGATGAGATTTTGAGTTCCTGTGACTTTGCAATAGTAACTCTTGCCAAAGGGATGAAAGGGCTTGGCGTTCCTTCTAAGACTTATAATATCTTGGCAGCTGGAAAACCTATTCTTTATATTGGTGATGAAGGCAGCGAAATTGATATTTTAGTCAAAGAACATAAAATTGGCTATTCCTTTTCTCATGAAAATTGGGAAGATTTAGAAAAATTTTTAGTCAATTTTCCCTTATCAGATATGCGCTATGAGATTATGAGTTTAAATTCACGATCACTTGCTGAAAACTCTTATTCTGAAAAGTTTATTTTATCCAAATTTCTTACTCATTTTAAAAATATCTAGGTATGGATTCTCAGTCCAAAATTGTAATCTTCGGAGCTACCGGTTTTGTAGGAAAACATCTTCTTTCCCACTTGGAAAATTCAATAGCTGTAGATATCAGAAAAATTGATACATTTTCAGGAGATATTTGGATCAATTGTATAGGCAAAGCCCATGATCATAAAGGAACAGCAACTATGGAAGACTTTCGGAAGTCTAATGTTCAGCCAGTAATAGAAATATCTAAAATGTTCACTAAATCTTTGGCAAGCTTACTCATTCACATAAGTTCTATTGCTGTGGTGGAGGAATTTTCCAGAGAAGAATGGCTGACAGAAGAAGCCACTTGCAATCCCATCTCCTCTTATGCTAAGTCTAAAAAAGAGGCGGAAGTATTACTCCTAAATTTAAAACTTCCTGAAGATAAAAAAATACTAATTCTAAGACCAAGTATGATTCACGGTGATGGTGATAAGGGGAATCTCCGTCAGCTCTATACTATGATTGCTAAAGGAATTCCTTACCCATTCGGTGCATTTCAAAATAGAAGAAGTTTCTTAAGCATAGATAATTTAATATGGGCTGTGGAAAAAGTGATACAGAAAAAAGATAGTATCTCTTCGGGAATATATCATATAGCAGATGACAATGCAATACCAGTGGTAGATATCATCAAATTAATAGGAAACACTACCAATAAAAAAAGCAGAATTTTAAAAATCCCTGAAATTTTTGTTCAACTTTTGGGAAAAACGGGTGACTTTTTGCCGTTACCGATTAATTCTAATAAAAATAAGAAACTGACATCAGATTTATTAGTTTCAAATAAAAAGCTGAAAAGGGTTTTACAAATAGAAAAACTACCTTTATCTGCTGAAGAAGGACTCCAAAAAACCATCAGAAGTTTTATAAATTCTCATTAATTTTTTAATAATAAACCCATGATACGCCTTTTTGATTTTATCTTTTCGTTATTTGGCATCTTGTTTTTGTGGCCCATTGGTGTATTGTTATATATAATAGGATTGTTTGATACGGGCAAACCTATATTTGCTCAGGAGCGAGTGGGGTATAAGAAAAAACCATTTAAATTATATAAATTCCGTACCATGTCCGTCTCTGCAAAGCAAGTAGCTACCCACTTGGCAGAAAAAAATGACATTACTAGATTTGGGGCTTTTCTACGAAAATCTAAGTTGGATGAACTCCCTCAGTTAGTTAATGTGCTTATAGGAGATATGAGTTTGGTAGGGCCAAGGCCTAATTTATTTAACCAAAAAGAACTTATTGAAGAACGCGATAAAAGAGGTGTATATAATAATTTACCTGGAATCACGGGTTTGTCTCAAATCAATGAAATAGATATGTCCACACCAAAAAAATTAGCAGAAATGGATGCGAAAATGCTTCAGAATTTAAGCACTGCAAGTTATTTCCATTATATTTTTTCTACAATAGGCGGTAAAGGCCAAGGGGATAGAGTAAACTAATATACTCATGTACCGAAATGTTTTTAAGAGGTTTCTGGATATTGTCTTGACAATAATATTACTACTTTTCTTATCTCCTATTTGTATTTTTCTTTATATACTACTTTTAATTTTTCAAATGGGAAACCCATTATTTAAGCAAAAAAGATTAGGAAAAAATTTTAAAATTTTCACTCTATATAAATTCAAGAGTATGAATGATGAACGAGATGCTGACGGAAACTTACGCCCAGATTCTGAACGGCTTACATTCATTGGAAATATGCTCCGTAAAACATCATTGGATGAACTGCCACAGCTTTGGAATGTTTTAAAAGGTGATATGAGTTTGGTAGGTCCGAGACCCTTATTGCCTTATTATCAAGATTTATACAATGACTTTCAAAAAAGACGAAATGAGGTATTACCAGGTATAACAGGATTGGCTCAAGTAAATGGTAGAAATCATTTAGAGTGGGATAAAAGATTTGAATTAGATGTATTGTATGTTGATAGTTTAAAATTTTATTTAGATATAAGAATTTTAATTAAAACTGTGCTTAGTGTATTTCAATTTTCTAAAAGTAAACACTTAGATTCATCAATACCCCTTGATTTTGAAGGAAATACAATAAATAAAAATTAATTCATCATTTTTGTCTTATAGATGAAAGAAAAAATTTGGCTTTCGCCACCTCATTTATCCGGATTAGAATTAGGCTATATTCAGTCTGCCCTGGATAGCAATTGGGTTGCCCCGGAAGGTCCAAATATTCATCTTTTTGAACAAAAATTGGAGTCTTATTTGGGAGACAATTCCTATTGTGTTGCTTTGCAGTCAGGTACTTCTGCCATACACTTAGCACTTATAATGTTGGGCGTTAAACGAGGCGATGAAGTGCTTTGCCAAAGTTTTACATTTTCAGCATCGGCTAATCCAATTGTATATCAGGGAGCAATTCCTGTTTTTATTGATAGCGAGCCAGATTCCTGGAATATGTGCCCAGATTTACTAGAGGAGGCTATTAATGATCGCATATCTAAAGGCAAAACTATCAAAGCCATTATAGTAGTTCATCTATATGGTATGCCTGCAAAAATGGACGAAATATCAGCAATAGCTCTTAAATATAATATCCCCGTAATAGAAGATGCTGCGGAAGCCTTAGGATCCACCTACAAAGGTAGGATGTGTGGAACCCTTGGTGATCTAGGGATTTTAAGTTTTAATGGGAATAAAATAATCACCACATCAGGTGGTGGAGCCTTAATATGTAAAACAAAGAAAGAAAAAGAATATAGTACCTTTTTATCTACTCAGGCAAGGGATTCAGCCCCACATTTTCAACATTCAGAAATTGGGTACAATTATCGAATGAGTAACATTAGTGCTGGGATTGGGTGCGGTCAAATGGAAGTTTTGAAAGATCACATTACTGCCCGCCGACAATTAAACCAATTATATCGTGAGTTTTTTTCTACTTTAGAGGGTATACAAATTTTTTCCGAACCTGATTCAAATTATTATTCTAATCATTGGCTTACAGCTATCGTAATTGATGAGCAAAAATTAGGGTTTAGTAGAGAAGATGTACGGCTACACTTGGAAAAAGAAAACATAGAATCTCGTCCACTTTGGAAACCCATGCATCTCCAGCCTGTATTTTCAGATGCACCCTATTATGTTGGACAAGTTGCGGAAAATTTATTTATTAAAGGTTTATGCTTACCCTCTGGATCTAACCTTTCTTCTGATGATTTTTTAAGAATTAAAGAATCATTTCTTAGTCTTTTTTAATGAATTTAACATTTCCTACTGGTTTGTATGCTAATACTCAGGGTAAATTTTAATTTAAAAACCTAATGAAACCAATACAGTACATCATTTATTTATATAACATCCTTGCAAGATTTAAATATCACTCCTAAGAAATAGTACTAAATTTTATAGAATATTTTATTGACAATCATATCACTCTAATGTAAATAAAAACTTACCCTATCATATCAAACATAGTAAAATGAAAATAATATCAGAGCCGTTACCAGGAATTTTTCTTTTGGAGCCCACAATTTTCGAAGATTCCCGAGGCTTGTTTTTTGAAAAATTTAATGCCGAAAAATTTAAAGAACTTACTGCTTCACCCTATGATTTTGTGCAGGATAATGTATCTGTTTCACGGAAAAATGTAGTTCGAGGACTGCATTTCCAGACGGGAAATATGGCACAAGGGAAATTAGTGAGCTGTGTCCGTGGAGCAGTTTGGGATGTAGCAGTGGATTTGCGTCAAAATTCACCTACTTTTAAAAAACACTTTGGAGTTAAACTTTCCGAAGAAAATAGGCTTCAATTCTTTATCCCGAGAGGTTTTGCGCATGGATTTGCTGTGCTCTCAGAAGAGGCGGAATTCCATTATAAGTGTGATAACTATTTTAGCAAAGAGCATGACGGTGGTATATACTATAAAATTCCAGAATTAAATATTGATTGGCAATTGGAAGAAAAGAACATTATTCTTTCTGAAAAGGATCAAAATTTACCAAATATCGACTCTATAACTTACTTTTAGAGTTTTAAACTTTTACTTATTATTTACCAAAAATTTTCTTACTGAGGATTCGATGTACAAAATCTAACATTCCTTGTCTAGTACGAATCCAAAAACCCTATCGAATGAAAAAACTACCTTCCATTACACCCATTTACTGGTTGATAATGATGAGTGCCAATATTTTAGGGGAAACCGCAGGGGATCTAATTACTCAGACTTTGCATTTGGGATATGGCGGGGGAACTATTGCATTATTAATCTTGTATATCCTTGCGTTTTTTATCTTCCAACGGGTAAAAAACTCCGGTGTATTTTATTGGATTATTATTATCATAGCCAGTACATTAGGCACTGCCATTTCAGATTATCTCAGCAGATCATTTTTCCATGAACTATTAGGTTTTACGGAAAATCAAGGCTATACATTCAGTACAATATTCCTTGGATTTCTTTTTGGATTTGTCTTTCTTTTTGGGAAAATAAATAAGTCCAAAAAAGATCATACTGGTGCTAAATTTATTTCTGGCGGAGTACAATATTGGTCAGCAATCCTAATTTCTAGTACTTTAGGTACGGCAGTAGGGGATGTTTTAGCGCATAACACTCCATTAGGATTTGATGGCGCAAGCATCGTACTGTTAATTTTACTTTCAGTTATTGGAATCCTAAGCTTCTTTCAAAAGATTCCAAAAATTCTTTTGTATTGGTGTGGGGTTATTTGTATTCATCCTATAGGTGCCACTATTGGTGACTATATGACCAAACCTGAAGGTTCAGGATTAGGAAATTGGAAAGCATCAATGATTTTAGGATTAGTATTAATTCTTATTATTTCATCAGTTTCAATACGTAATAGAAGTTTACGACATAAAATACAGAATCCTTAATATAAAATTAGGCTAACTAATACAATATTCATTAACGCGAATAATGCGTATTTTTGCAGGCTATAAAATTGTTAACATCATTTTTATAGAGACCTTCAATACTATTTCACTATGCGCACTCGTTCTTTAGGAAAAAAGAAAATAAACATTATTACACTCGGATGTTCTAAGAATATATATGATTCCGAAGTTTTGATGGGGCAGTTGCGTGCTAATGGAAAGGATGTAGTCCATGAAGGGAAAGGGGAAATAGTCGTAGTGAATACATGTGGATTCATTGATAACGCAAAGGAGGAAAGCATCAATACCATATTGAGTTGTGCAAAAGCCAAACGAAATGGTACTATTGAAAAATTATTTGTAACTGGATGTCTTTCAGAACGTTATAAAGATGATCTAGAAAGAGAAATTCCTGATGTAGACCAGTATTTTGGTACACAGGATTTGCCCATTTTATTAAAACATTTAGGCGCTGATTATAAGCATGAATTGGTGGGTGAAAGACTTCTAACTACGCCAAAACATTATGCTTATCTTAAAATCTCTGAAGGATGTGATAGGCCATGCTCTTTTTGTGCTATTCCTTTAATGAGGGGCAAACATAGGAGCACTCCGATAGAGAATTTGGTTCGTCAGGCAAAATCTTTAGCTAAAGAAGGGGTAAAAGAATTAATACTTATTGCGCAGGATCTCACTTATTATGGCCTAGATATTTACAAAAGGAGAGCCTTAGGAGATTTATTACAATCTTTAACGAAAATAAAGGAGATAGAGTGGATACGGCTTCATTATGCCTTTCCAAGCGGTTTCCCTAGAGATGTCCTTCATATTATTAAACGTGAGCCCAAAATTTGTAATTATATTGATATTCCTCTTCAGCATAGCAATACCAGGGTATTGAAATCGATGAAGAGAGGTACCACTTTGGATCGTACAAATGCTTTATTACAAGATTTTAGGCAAATGGTTCCTGGCATGGCCATACGAACAACTCTCATTGTGGGATACCCAGGGGAAACCTTGGAGGAGTTTGAAGAAATGAAAGCCTGGGTGGGGGAGCAAGAATTTGATCGTTTGGGCTGTTTTACTTACAGCCACGAAGAAAATACAGGTGCTTATACATTGGATGATGATGTACCCCAAGAGGAGAAGGAGCGCAGGGCTGCAGAAATTATGGATATTCAGGCTCAAATATCCTTTAATAAAAATCAAGAGAAAATAGGTGAAATTTTCCGTGTTCTGTTAGACAGAAAAGAAGGTGAATTTTGGGTGGGACGTACCGAATTTGATAGCCCCGATGTGGATAATACAGTTATGATACGTCTCAGTTCCAAAGAACTTAAACCGGGAGAGTTTTGCCATGTTAAAATATCCTCAGCCACAGAATTTGATCTTTTCGGTGACCTGATTTAAAATTAAAATTTATAATATTTGGGTGAAATTATTTTTCGCCAAGTATTACTTTATGTTTAGAACCAATTCCACCGGACAGTGATCTGAATGAATGGCTTCCCCAAGAATATTGCACTCAGAAATAGCGTGTTGCAAAGGCTGGGAAACATAATGATAATCTAATCTCCAACCTTTATTTTTTGCCCTCGCGCCAGCGCGATAACTCCACCAAGTAAATTCTTGCGTTTCAGGATGTAAGTATCGGTAAGGGTCTGCAAGTTTATTTTCAACTAAAAATTCGGTTAACCATTCCCGCTCCATAGGAAGGAAACCAGAGACCGTTTTTAGCCTAACAGGATCGTGAATGTCTATAGGTTCGTGTGAAATATTAAAATCTCCACAAATTACAAGATTGGGGTGTGTCAATAAAACATTAGCTATATAGTTTGAAAAATCCCGACAAAATTCCATTTTAAAATCCAGTCTGTCCATATTGCTGGCACTTGGAACATAGACAGATATTACAGAAAAATTTTCAAAATCTGCTTGTAAAACTCTTCCTTCGGAGTCTATATGTGCTATATCACAGCCGTATTTTAGGCGAATTGGTTTTTCCTTAGAGATGATGCTTACTCCACTGTAGCCTTTTTTTTCGGCAGAATGCCAATAATGAGAATATCCCAGGTCTTCCAACTCCTTAATTTCCTTATCCAGCTGATCCGAATGAGCTTTAGATTCTTGGAGACAAAGAACATCTGGCGCTACACCAGATATCCATTCTGATAAATTTTTGGCCATTGCGGCACGAATTCCATTTACATTATATGTTATAATCTTTTTCATACTAAAGATTTTGGTTCCAATGTTATAATTGGGATAATGCATTCTTCCATACTGATTCCGCCGTGCTGATAGGTGTTTTTGTAATAATTAACAAATTGATGGTAGTTTTTAGGGTAGGCAAAAAATACATGATTTTTAGCAAAAATATAACTGCTGCTTATATTACTTTTAGGTAAAAAGATACTCTCCGGATTCGTAACTGCCCATACATCTTTATTGTCATAGGTAAGACTTTTCCCTGTTTTATACCGGATATTGGTAGAAGTTTCTCTATCTCCTACTACTTGGCTAGGCTTTTTAACATCTATCATACCATGATCCGTGGTGATGATAAGGCTTAACCCTTCTTCAGCAGCTTGTTTAATTATTTTTAAAATAGATGCATTTTCAAACCAATTGTATGTAAGAGATCGGAATGTTTTATCATCCCGAATCAGTTGATCTACGATGACATTATCCGTTTTAGCATGCGATAGGATATCAATGAAATTATAAACAATGGTAATAAGCCCATTTTTTTTCAAATTAGCAAAATCATCAGCTACTTTACTCTCAAAATCTGCATTCAGAATTTTATAATATTTCTGACTTACATTACCCATCCCCAATCGAAACAGTTGATCTCTCAGGAAATCTTTTTCAAACTCATTTTTATTACCTTCATCATTGTCATTTCTCCATTCTCTAGGGAATTTTTTTTCAATTTCTGATGGTAATAGTCCAGCAAAGAAGGCGTTTCTCGCATATTGAGTAGCAGTAGGTAGGATACTATAATAGGCCAATTCTTCTACCTTATTATAATATCGTGTAAATAGTGGCTCTATCATACGCCATTGGTCATAGCGTAAATTATCAATCATGAGAAGCATGGTATTATTTTGCTTTAAAACTGGATGTACCACATCGCGGAATGCGGTATGGCTCATGATGGGTTTGTCTATTTCCCGTAGCCAGCGAGGATATTCTTGCTCGATGAATTTACAAAAGTGGATATTGGCTTCCTCTTTTTGATTTTGGAGTAATTCTATAAAATCATGATCTACTATTTTATCAAATTTTATCTCCCAATGAAGAAGTTTTTTATAATGCTCCGCCCAGTCTTCGTGCGTTCTTAGATTACTAAGTTCCTGACTAAGCATTCGGAAGGATTGCTGGTATTCGGTTACGGTTTTTCTCTCCACTAAATCCAACTCTTGCAGATTTTTTTTAAGAGAAAGAAGAACTTGTTTGGGATTTACAGGTTTTAAGATATAATCCGCAATTTCAGAGCCTATGGCTTCCTCCATAATGTGTTCCTCCTCATTTTTAGTAACCATTATGATCTTTATACTGCTATCCAAAGCCTTTATTAAGGGTATAGCTTCGAGTCCAGAGATGCCTGGCATACTTTCATCTAATAGTAAAGCATTGAAGGTTTTTAATTCTAATAAGTCTAAGGCATCATTAGCATTATTTAGACCTGTTACTTTATAGCCTTTACTTTCTAAAAATACTATATGGGGTTTTAATGAATCTATTTCGTCATCTATCCAGAGAATTTTGTCGGGCATGAATGTTATTTGTGCAAATATACCGTTTGAAAAGCCGAAAAAAAGGCCAACATATGGGTACTTTGTGTTAAAAAGTAGTTAAGAAGCATAGAAATAACCAATAATTGTATCCAAAAAAAACCTCATATTATAAAAACATTCAAAAAGTAAGAGAGAATATTACACTTCCTTTTTAACTTCCTAATTATCCAGATTCTATGTAAAATGTTGTATGAATTCTTGGTAAGTTTCTATTGATTATAGATATCCATATTCTCAATCTTAGTATATTTACCTAAACTTTATAAAGTGAAATTTATATATCCTGCAATGGTCTTCATTCTAATTACTATCCAATGTAATAGTGAGGAAGAGCAAGAGCAGCCGCTAAGTAATGTGGATAAATCCGGTTCGGTGGAAACTGTTATCAGTTCTAAAAATGTAAAAGATGCTGTAATACTTACAACGAAGCACAGCATATGGAAAGATAATAAAAAAGTGAAGGATGTTATCTACAATGACACTATTCCGCAATTAGGTGATACCATGATTGAAGTAGAATCCAATTCAGGTGGTACGAAAATAAAGCAAAAGAAAGATTATAAACACTTTATAACAGTTTCTGGGCAGTAGTATGAAAAAATCTAAAAATATCGAGCTACTTTTTATGACAAGCCTGTTGATAGCATGCAATGATAAACCGAAAGAAAAAGAATGGGGAAGTAGCAAGAAGGAAGTTTATATGCGTTCGGATTCCACTGCTGGATATTCCCGTACCCACAGTTTCCTACCGGGCCTTTTAATGTATTATGCTTTTTCCCCGTATGGGTATATGGGACCAATGGGTTACCAGAGAGGTTACCAGAGCAGACAGATAAATCCTGAGTCAAACTATGGCCGAAACTCTTACAAAGGCACTTCCGTTCGTGGAGGATTTGGAAGAACAGGATTCCGAGCATCTTCTTAATATGAAAAGAATAAATAGCCAAGTACGAGAAAACTGGGAGCAAAAATTAGAGGATTTAGGATTTGGATTTCATTCCTTGGATACCCCATACTGGGAGGAAGCCGCCTATTATTCCTTTCCAAAACAAGAAATTTCCCTACTAGAAGAAGCTACTGTCACTTTATGGGATATGGTCCTTCAGGCAGTAGATTACGTAATATCTCACCGGGAATATTATAAGTTCCATATTCCGGAATGGTTTCACCATTATGTGGAAAAAAGCTGGGAAGAAGAGTGGCCCTCTGTCTATGCAAGATTTGATTTTGCCTTTGACGGAAAAAACCTTAAAATGCTAGAATGCAATGCAGATACGCCTACCTCCTTATATGAAGCAGCTGTTATTCAATGGTATTGGTTAAAAGATAAATTTCCAGAGAAAGATCAGTTTAATTCCATTCATGAAAAATTGATATCCACTTGGGAGGGATTAAAACCATACATTTCCGAAGGGCATATTTACTTTGCGGGTATGTCTAATATCGAGGATGTTACCACCTTGGAATACCTGCGTGATACTGCTACTCAGGCTGGTCTCACTACGGATTTTTTACCTATTGAAAATATTGGCTGGGCAGAAGAAATTAAGATGTTTGTGGATGAAGAGAATATACTAATTGACACAGTATTTAAACTGTATCCTTATGAATGGCTAGTGCAGGAATTATTCGGTAAAAATATTCCAATGTCCGAAACCCGATGGATAGAGCCTGCATGGAAAATCATTGCTTCCTCCAAGGCATTATTACCGTATTTATGGAAATTGTTTCCTGGACACCCTTTTTTATTGCCATCCTATTTTGAACAAAGAGATCTTATGTCTTTTGTAAAAAAACCTTTTTATTCTAGAGAAGGGGCTAATGTAAGTTTGTTTAAAAATAATCAACTAATTACTTCCATGCCCGGTGTTTATGGTGCGGAAGGCTATATATATCAAGATCTTGTGGAAATTAATCCGATGGATGGTAAATATCCCGTTATTGGTAGTTGGGTAATTGGTCAGGAATCAGCAGGGATAGGTATCCGTGAAAGTATTGAACCTATTACAGGGAATACGAGCCGATTTGTGCCTCATATAATAGAGTAATTTATCGAAATTCGTACAGGAATTTTTTATAATACCGCTGTGCGTAATATGCAATTCTCCTTTTCCATCCTACTTTATTATTGGATATTAAAGATGCCATACTGCCATCAAAGGTAGCCTGTCTGGCAGGTGCAGGATAGGATCTAAACATGGTGAATATTCCTTCTTTAAAACATTTAGTATAATGCCAGTCTATTGGACTATTAATCTTATATTTTTCAGAATATTCAATAATATTCCTTGCACATTTTTTATCTATTAGGTAAGCTGCCGTAGGTGAGCCTTGATGAGTTAAATAAATACTTTGACCTTGTATTCGTTCACTTTTAGGAACTATTTTACAATCTGAATCTTCCAGCGTAAGCATAAAATTATCGTGGCCACGATGCTCAATTTCTTCTAAAATTCTAATCAATGAAGATGAAAAATTAGGTTTTAAAACAACATCATCCTCGAAAATAATTCCTACATTCTCCACACCTTCTAAAAATTCCTGTAGGGCTAAAATATGTTTATAAGCACAAGATGTGTCATTTCGGGGAGCCATCATAGCATCTTCAAACCATGTCCTTAAAATTTTTTCTGTTAGATCATCTTTATCTCCGTCTATAATATATTTTCTATTGGGGAAAATAGTATTCAAGATTTTTTCCACATGCTTGTATCTTTCAATTGCAGTAGAAACATGGATAATAAAAGCAGGTATCGTAAACATGATTTTCAAAAATAGGAAGAATTATCTATACAGAATATTGAACAAATAAGCAGTATTTTTGTTAAAATTTCAATTCTGAAAATAATAAACGACCCCGTACACGGATTCATAAGTATAGAAGATCCACTTTTGCTTCGGCTTATACAGCATCCGAAATTCCAAAGATTACGGAGAATATCTCAGACCGGTTTACTTAGTTTGGTTTATCCAGGGGCTACTCATACCCGTTTTCAGCACGCATTAGGAGCAATGCATCTAATGCGCGTTGCACTGGAGACCCTTCAGATTAAGGGAATAGTAGTCACTCCAGAAGAGAAAACGGCGGCTCAGGCAGCTATTCTTTTACATGATATTGGGCACGGTCCATTTTCTCACGCCTTAGAAAATGTGGTTTTGGAGGGTTTCCATCATGAAGAACTTTCTTTGCTTATCATGAAGGATATTAATGATGAATTGGGTGGTGCATTGGATATAAGTATCAAAATCTTCACTGGAGATTATCCAAAAACTTTCCTTCATGAATTGGTTTCTAGTCAGCTGGATATGGATAGAATGGATTACTTAAAAAGAGACTCTTTTTTTACCGGCGTGGTAGAAGGAAATGTAAATGCGGATAGGATTATCGCTATGCTAAACGTTTCTGAAAATCATCTGGTTATAGAAGAAAAAGGTATTATCTCTGTGGAACACTTCCTTTCAGCCCGTCTTTTAATGTATTGGCAGGTATATTTTCATAAAACTGCCATTACAGCGGAATACCTTTTAGTTCAATTATTTAAAAGGATTAAAATTTTGTACTTAGAAGGAGATCGTTCTTTATTTTTTGGTACGCTTCAGGCTTTGCAGGATACTGATTTTTCAAAGAATAAATCTTTATTTCTTCAATTATTTTCTAAGCTGGACGATACAGATATGTATTTGCATATTAAAAATTGGTGTGATTCTAAAGATGAAATTATTCGATTTTTATCCAATGCTTTGATATACAGAAATCTTCCTAAAACTAAAGTTTATTACGAGCCTGTATCAGACGAAATTTTTCATTCGAAATTAGCAGAGGCATACCAAATGGCCTCTAAACCAATTGTGGATATATGTGTTACAAGACATTACAAAAGTCTTTCGGCATATGATATAAATGCTAAACACATATTAATATATAAAAAATCCGGTAAAATTATCCCCTGGACTTCTTATCATGGTGGTGTTATGACTTTATCGCTTCTAAATAAAACCGAAAAATATTACCTTTCTTTTCTTGATAGCCTTGGCGGCAAAATTGCATAAGTATGTTAAGAGTTTTTAACAAAAATTAAAGATTATTATATTTGCATAATATGGAGTTCACAGCCGCACAAATTGCAGGTCTTGTTCAAGGCGAAATTATAGGAGATCCCGATGCCAAAATTACTGGAGTCGCACCTATTGAAGAAGGAGTAGAGGATTGCTTATCTTTTGTTGCACAGGAGAAATTTGTTTCCTATATCCAGTCTTCTCCATGTACTATCCTTATAGTATCCAAAAATTTATTTCAAGTTGCACAGCAGAATAAGACACTTATTTTAGTTGAAGATGCATATGCTACCTTTCAGCATTTACTTCAATGGTATGCATCTCAAAATACTCAGCCAAAAGGACGAGGTCAATATGTAGCAATAGCTTCCGATGCAAAAGTTCATGATAATACCTATATAGGTGATTTTTGTAGCATTCAGCCCAAAGCAGAAATTGGAGAAAATTCTATTCTTCATGGCAATTGTTATGTGGGTAAAAGCGCGATTATAGGGAAAAATGTTGTTCTAATGCCTGGTGTTAAAGTTCTAGATTATTGTATAGTAAAAGACAATTGTATCATACACAGCAATACCGTAATAGGAAGTGATGGTTTTGGTTTTCAACCAGGTGAAACTGGTTTTTCTAAAATTCCGCAACTAGGTAATGTAGTTATAGAAAATAATGTAGAAATTGGTTCCAATTGTACAATAGATAGAGGCACATTTGGAAGCACTTACATAGGCGAAGGTACCAAGCTGGACAATTTAATTCAAATCGCCCACAATGTAAAAATTGGAAGACATAATGTAATTGCAGCTCAGACGGGAATCGCCGGCTCTACGTACATTGGAGACTGGAATATGATTGGCGGTCAGGTGGGGATTGTAGGACATATAAAAATCGGAAATCATAATAAATTCCAAGCTAAAAGCGGTATCAATAAAACTGTAGGAGATGGCAGAATATTATACGGTTCCCCTGCTTTTGATGCCAATAATTATAGGAAAAACTATGTTCATTTCAAAAATCTGAGCAAAATCGCGCAAGATGTGGAAGAATTAAAGAAAAATAAACAGTAACAATTTCAGCTAAAACCAATTTATGGCGGAGCTTCAAAAAACACTCGCAGAATCAGTAACTCTTTCGGGAATTGGCTTACACACCGGTCTTTCGGTGAATATGACAATCCGCCAAGCTCCAGTAAATACAGGCTATGTATTTGTTCGTACTGATTTGGAAGGTAATCCTAATGTAGAAGCAGATGTAATGTACGTAACTAATACAGAGCGAGGTACTACATTAGAAAAACTTGGCGTTAAAATCCAAACATGTGAGCATATTCTGGCTGCCCTTACGGGATGTGATATAGATAATGCTTTTATAGAATTAGATGCTCCAGAACCTCCTATTATGGATGGTTCAGCTGCTGACTTTGTAAAAAAAATTCAGTCAGCGGGGATCAAGCAGCAAGACGCAGAGAGAGAATATTTTGTTGTCAAGGAGGTTATTAACTTAGTAGATGCAAATACCGGCTCTGAAATCACTTTAATACCTTCGCAGCAATACGAAATAACATCCATGGTAGATTTTGGTACTAAAGTCTTAGGAACCCAAAATGCCACATTAAAAAATATCAACGATTTTCCAGAAAAGATAGCCCCCGCACGTACATTTAGTTTTTTGCACGAATTGGAAATGCTTCTAGATCATGGACTCATTAAAGGTGGAGATCTCAGTAATGCGATTATCTATGTGGATAAGCCCTTAACAGATGAAACCAAAATTAAACTTCAAAAGGCGTTTAATAAAGAGGATGTTAGCATTTCTACCCACGGCATTCTCAATAACGTAACCTTAAAATACCCCAATGAGGCCGCTCGACATAAATTGTTAGATGTTATTGGGGACTTAGCATTAGCTGGTGTAAAAATTAAAGGAAAGGTAATTGCCAATAAACCAGGTCATTATATTAATACTCAGTTTGCTAAAAAACTGAGCAAAGCATATAAAATCAGTAAGAAAAAAAACGTCCCAGTCTATAATCCAGCAATTCCTCCGGTATTTGATGTCAATGGTATTATGAGACTAATACCTCACCGCCCACCTTTTTTGTTTATTGATAAAATATTGGAACTTTCAGAAAATCATGTCGTAGGTTTAAAGAATGTATCTATGAACGAACCCTTTTTCATAGGTCATTTTCCCAATGAGCCCGTATTGCCTGGTGTAATCCAAATAGAGGCAATGGCTCAGACTGGGGGTATTTTGGTTTTAGCCGGCGTTCCTGATCCAGAAAATTATAGCACTTATTTTGTTAAAATGGATAAGGTGAAATTCAAACAAAAGGTAGTACCTGGAGATACCCTCATCTTTAAAATTGATTTATTAGAGCCTATTCGCAGAGGAATTGTGCATATGCAAGGCTACGGATTTGTAAATGATAGGATAGTGGTTGAAGCGGAACTTATGGCACAAGTTGCTAAAAATCCAGAAGCCTAATGATTCATCAATTAGCAGCCGTTGATAGACGGGCTAAAATTGGCAAACGTGTAGTAGTAGAACCCTTTACTACCATTGCTAGCGATGTAGAAATTGGGGATGATACCTGGATTGGCCCTAATGTGACCATAATGGATGGTGCTAGAATAGGAAAAAGGTGTTTTATATTTCCTGGGACGGTGATTTCAGCCATACCACAAGATTTAAAATTTGACGGAGAAGATTCACAAGTTATTATCGGGGATGATACCACCATACGCGAAAGCGTAACCGTAAACAGAGGTACTAAAGCCCGCGGTTTTACAAAAATTGGAAACAACTGTCTTATAATGGCTACCAATCACATAGCACATGATTGCATCATAGGGGATTCTGTAATTATGGCAAACGGTTGTGGTATTGCTGGTCATGTGGAAATAGGAGATTACACCGTGATGGGCGGACTAAGCGCAGTACACCAGTTCGGGAAAATTGGAAAACATGTCATGGTTTCGGGGGGAACACTAGTAAGAAAAGATATTCCTCCGTATATCAAGGTCGCTCGTGAGCCTATGGCATACGCAGGACTCAATAGCATAGGTTTACGCAGAAGAGGTTTTACCAATGAAAAAATATTTGAAATCCAAAATATTTACAGAACGCTATTTCAAAGTAATCTAAATGTAAGTCAGGCAGCCAATTTTATAGAAAAAGAAATGCTGCCCACTTTGGAACGAGACGAAATTTTACAGTTTATTGTAAATTCTCCACGCGGCGTAGTGAAAGGATACGGGAATGGAAAAGAATAACAAATAAATGACAACGAAGTACAGCCCGCTAGGACTTATATTACCAACAAAGGCCACGCCCAAAACATACTAAAAACAAGAATTACAATATGGCAACTACATCAGACATCCGTAAAGGATTATGTATTAATTATAGCAACGATATCTACAAAGTGGTAGAATTTCTGCACGTAAAACCCGGAAAAGGACCGGCATTTGTGCGTACAAAATTAAAATCCGTTACCAATGGTAAAGTGGTAGATAATACCTTCTCTGCAGGGCATAAAATAGAAGAAGTAAAAGTAATTACCCGGAAATTTCAGTATCTCTATGAGGATGATAACGGCTATCATTTCATGAATAATGATGATTTCTCCCAAATTTATCTTAACAAAGAAATGATCGAAAACGCCCAATTTATGAAGGCTGGCGAAGAAGTTACTATCATTATGAGAGACGAGGATGAATCTCCTTTATCAGCAGAAATCCCAGCAACAGTCCTTCTAGAAGTTACGGAGGCAGATCCGGGTGTAAAAGGAAACACCGCCACCAATGCCTTAAAAAATGCCACAGTAGAGACCGGTGCACGCGTTATGGTACCTCTTTTTATAGAGCCTGGCGATATGATTAAAGTAAATACGGAAGACGGTTCTTATCTGGAGCGGGTAAAATAAAAGAATGAAAGCTGGAACTTTTTCCGGCTTTTTATTTTGGGCAGCTTTTCCGTCCTCCGTTCCCGCTTTTTTTACTGGGGCGGGATTCGGCTTCGCCTCAGCCGCCCCAGTAAAAAAGAGCTCCACTCAGGCCGGGCTGCACATCTCCAGCACCACAAGACTAAAAACAAAAACCTCAAAAATTCTATATAAAAATTCCATTCCAAATGAAATTTCCTCAAGCCCAAAAATTAAAAGATATTGCTCAAATTATAAAGGCAAAATACGTTGGTCCGGAGGATTTTTTAGTTTATGGTACCAATGAAATTCATCGGGTAAAAGAGGGAGATATCGTATTTGTGAATCATCCAAAATATTATGAAAAGGCACTATCTTCACCTGCCACCATTATTTTAATAGATAAGGAGGTAGCTTGTCCCGAGGGTAAATCTTTGCTGATATCGGACGATCCGTTCCGGGATTTTAACATAATTAATAAGCACTTTTCACCCGAATATAACTTTACTGCGACATTCGGCGATCAGGAAATAGGGGAGGGAACTGTTATACATCCCAGCGCAGTATTAGGCAGCGGGGTAAAAATCGGTAAAAACTGTAAAATTTATCCTAATGTGGTTATTGGCGATGCGTGCATCATCGGAGATCATGTAATTATTCAATCCAATACAATTTTGGGTGGTGACGCATTTTATTACAGAAAAATAGCTGGGCGTTATGATCGGTTACTTTCTGTAGGAAATGTCATTATAAAAGACAAGGTAGAAATAGGGAACAGTTGCACCATAGACAGAGGCGTTACCGATGCTACCATTATTGGTGAAGGCTCCGTATTAGATAATCAAATACAGATAGGTCATGATACCAGGATTGGGAAAAGATGTCTTATCGCGTCCCAAGTTGGAATTGCCGGCTGTTGCGATATTGGGGATGATGTTACCATATGGGGTCAGGTAGGGATGGCATCCGGCGTGAAAGTGGCATCTGGAACAGTTCTTTTAGCAAAATGTGGAGTCAATCGTAACTTAGAAAAAGGGACATATTTTGGAATCATAGCAGAAGAATTTAAAACTTGGCTCCGAAAAGAAGCAAAGCTGAGGAAATTGTGATTACGCTGAATTTTCCCTCATTATAAATCATTAAATTTGCATAAGTTTATATTAATTTTAAAAAATAAATACCCATGTCAATACTAGTCGACAAGGACTCAAAAGTAATCGTACAAGGTTTTACCGGTACGGAAGGTTCATTCCATGCACAGCAGATGATAGAATACGGTACCCACTTGGTGGGCGGCGTAACTCCAGGAAAAGGAGGAACGGAACATTTGGGAAAACCAGTGTTTAATACCGTAGCAGAAGCTGTGGAAAAGGTGGGTGCCAATGTTTCCATCATTTTTGTACCTCCTGCTTTTGCTGCTGATGCTATTATGGAAGCTGCGGATGCAGGAATTAAAGTAATCGTATGTATTACAGAAGGTATCCCTGTTGCAGATATGGCAAAAGTAAAAGCATATATTTCTAATAGAGATTGTAGACTTATTGGGCCAAACTGTCCAGGTATCATTACTTCTGATGAAGCGAAGATTGGTATTATGCCAGGGTTTGTATTCAAAAAAGGAAAAATTGGTATCGTTTCAAAATCTGGAACCCTTACTTATGAAGCTGCCGACCAAGTAGTAAAGGCTGGTTATGGTGTTTCCACAGCAATCGGAATAGGCGGTGATCCTATCATTGGCACTACTACCAAAGAAGCTTTAGAATTATTTATTAATGATCCTGAAACAGAGGCTGTAGTAATGATTGGTGAAATTGGAGGACAATTAGAAGCTGATGCAGCTAAGTGGTATAAAGAATCAGGAAGTAAAAAGCCAGTAGTTGGTTTTATTGCTGGGCAAACTGCGCCTAAGGGAAGAACTATGGGACATGCAGGTGCAATAGTAGGTGGTGAAGATGATACGGCTCAAGCCAAAATGCGCATTATGAGAGAGAATGGAATTACAGTGGTAGATTCTCCAGCTGATATTGGCAAAACCGTAAAATCAATATTAAATTAAAATGAAAAAATTCTTGGTTCTAGCACTTGCCAGTGTATCTACTTATGCAGCGGCACAGTTTGAATGGTCAGCTACACGTTTTGGTATAGTTGCCGGTCCAGATTATTCTCAAGTGAAAAATGCTCATAACCCATCTGGTCCTATGTATAATTTCTTCGCTGGGGGTATTGCGCTTATTCCGTTTAATGCTAGACAATCCAACCAATTCTATATACAACCAGGAATTCAATATTTAGGTGCTGGTGAAAAGGGTGGAAAGGATGCTCCTAATGCTGTCTATGGTAATTCATACATTTCTATACCATTGCATTTTAAAGCCTATTTTTCAGAGGCTGAAAATGAATTTTTTGCTCTTGTAGGCCCAAAATTTAACTTTCTGATTAATCAGAATATTAAAAGTCCCGCAAGATTGGATTACACTTCGGAAAAATTAGGAAAGGCTAATCCATTTAACTTAGCAGTAAGCTTAGGTGGTGGTTATAGCTATAAAAGAAAGGCTGAATTGTTTGTAACTTATGATATCGGACTTTCAGATACATATCCCGATCTAAAAGAAACTTGGACAGGAGATTCAAATACCGAAAAGAAGAAATCTGAGCAAATAATTAGTGTAGGTATTGTATATCTATTAGACTAAAATCTAACTATGGTTAAACATAAAAGGCTGCAAATTATTGCAGCCTTTTTTTGTTGAATATAAAAAAGTTTAAGAATTTTCTAAAATATAACTAAACATTAACGGGGCACAAATTGTAGCATCACTTTCCACTATATATTTTGGTGTATTGATGTCCAGTTTCCCCCAAGTAATTTTCTCGTTAGGTACCGCTCCAGAATAACTTCCGTAGCTGGTAGTACTATCCGAAATTTGGCAAAAATAACTCCAAAATGGGACATCATGCATTTCCATATCTTGGTATAGCATAGGTACGACGCATATAGGGAAATCTCCAGCAATTCCACCCCCTATTTGGAAAAAACCAATCCCTTTTCCATCACAATTTCCTCGGTACCAGTCAGCCAGCCACATCATATATTCTATTCCAGATTTCATGCTAGATGGCTTTAGATCGCCCTTTATACAATAGCTCGCGAAAATATTACCCATTGTAGAGTCCTCCCAACCTGGTACTATAATTGGCAAATTTTTCTCCGCAGCTGCCAGCATCCAACTGTCTTCTTTTGGGATTTCATAATACTGCTCCAGCACGCCAGATAATAGCATTTTGTACATATACTCATGCGGAAAAAAGCGCTCACCTGCCTCCTCTGCATCCTTCCAGATACTGAAAATATGTTTTTGTAGCCTGCGGAACGCCTCCTCTTCCGGAATACAAGTGTCTGTTACACGGTTCAGCCCACGTTCCAGTAAGTTCCATTCATCTTGTGCCGTAAGATCGCGGTAGTTTGGTACACGTTCATAATGTGAGTGCGCCACTAGGTTCATCAAGTCTTCTTCTAAATTCGCTCCTGTACAAGATATTATTTGCACCTTGTCCTCACGAATCATTTGAGCAAGAATTTTCCCTATTTCTGCGGTAGACATTGCTCCAGCAAGGCTAATCAACATTTTTCCGCCATCTTTTAGGTGTGCGACATAGCCTTTAGAGGCATCTACTAGAGCCGCTGCATTAAAGTGTAAATAGTATTTCTCAATGAATTGAGTAATGGGTTTTTCCAAAATTTGAATTTTTTACAAATTACAGAATTTTTATGCTAAGCTCCAAGACTTTATCCTATCCAAAATCTATATTAAAATCCAAAATTGCGTGTGTTAAGCCGCTTTTAATTTATTCTGAAGCTTACTAATAAATGGAAATACTAAGATTGAATAAAATTATTTCGGTTCAAATTATACAAATCTGTTCCCTTTCACTTTGAAATAGAGAGAGTTAAGGATATTGAGAAAAAAGGATAAAA
>JAGLAZ010000042.1 GCA_018260565.1 Flavobacteriaceae bacterium | reverse complement strand
TATACCCGATGGCATATGGCAGACTAATGTAGGAGGTCAGAGGTTTACAATGCTATATACCCGAATTGCATACTTTACTGCTGGAGATAAACTCAGACTTTATATCTACTCTGATGGGCAGGATGCACAAATCTCCGATGCATCGCTTAATATTATTAATCTTTCGGCAAACTAAACTCAGTATTGCTGCACCTCAGATAAGATTTTCACAGTATTAAAATAATGTTAAAGGCTAATAAAAGGTCTCAACATATTAATACAGATGTATTCTTCCAAAGGTGTATTTTTATGTAGTATATAAAGTAGACTTTTATCATTTTAATTTTGTCTTTCTACGGACATTGGATGATTACATTAATTAGAAAAGTTTTTGCACTCATACCTGTTTTTTGTTATGTTAATGATAATTTAACTTAATTAAGTAACAAAGTATCATTTTAATGTTTAATATTTACGTATAAAAACAAAATTAAAACTTGCTCATATGATAAAAAATGTATCCGACCAACTAGTAGAAATGCTAAAGCAAGCTGGCGTTAAAAGAATATATGCCGTCACGGGAGACAGTTTAAATCCAGTTAATGACGCTATCAGAAGAGATGGTGAGATAGAATGGATTCATGTGCGCCATGAAGAAGCCGGCGCTTACGCAGCCTCTATGGAGGCAGAACTTACAGGTATAGGATGCTGTATGGGTAGTTCTGGTCCTGGCCATGTACATTTAATTAATGGTCTGTATGATGCAAACCGTGCTGGGAACCCAGTGATTGCCATTGCGAGCACAGTGCATACGGATAAATTGGGAACGGATAATTTTCAGGAGACTCAGCCTACCCTATTATTCCAAGATTGTAGCAAGTATGTGCATATGGCAAACACTCCTGAACAGTTTACCAAGGTGATGCAACATGCTTTGCAAACTGCTATTAGCGAACGCGGTGTTGCTGTAGTTGGTCTTCCTGGAGATGTAGCTTCAGCCAAAGCTGTAGAAGTAGAAACCTCTTCAAAATCGTATAAAACTAGTTCGATCTTTAGACCCACTGATGAGTCTATTGCAGAATTGGCAGATTTAATAAATAAGAATGAGAAAATCTCACTTTTTTGTGGTTTAGGAGCAAAAGATGCAGTGGAGGAGGTTGAAGAATTGGCAAGAAAACTTAAGGCTCCTATCTCGTATACTTTTAGAGGTAAAATATTTTTTGATAAAGAAGACAGTCCTTATACGGTTGGGATGAACGGTCTATTAGGAAATCCTGCCGGATACCACGCCAGCCATGATGCTGATGTAATGCTGATGCTAGGTTCAGATTTCCCTTACACAGATTTTTTACCTACAGATAATACAATAGTTCAGATAGACACGAAAGCAAATAAAATAGGCCGTAGAGCAAAAGTAGATTATGCTTATGAAGGAGATCTTAAGGATACTTTAAAGGCTCTATTACCATTCATTAAAGAAAAAGAAGACGATACATTTTTAGCAAAACATAAACAAACTTTTCTAAAAGACTTAGAATCTTATGAAGCATCATCTGATGATATTTCTAAAGAAGACCATGTAAGTCCAGAGGCAGCAGCTCATATTATCAATAGATTAGCTACAGATGATGCCATATTTACAGTAGATACGGGTATGTCTTCCGTATGGGCTGCCAGAATCATCAAGGCGAAAAAAAACAGATATCTTACAGGATCTTTTAATCATGGTTCTATGGCGAATGCAATGCCTATGGCCATTGGTGCAGCACTAGCTCAGAAAGACAGACAGGTAATTGCCATGTGTGGAGATGGAGGTATTTCTATGCTTATGGGAGATCTCGCGACCATTATGCAGTATAATTTGCCTATTAAAATCATCGTATTTAATAACCGTTCTTTAGGAATGGTGAAACTGGAAATGGAAGTGGCAGGATATATCGACTGGAATACAGATATGGTAAACCCACCGTTCCATAAAATTGCTGAACTAATGAATATGAAAGGGATTGCTATCCATACCAATAGTGAATTAGAAAGTGGGTTAAAAGAAGCTTTTGATTATGATGGGCCTGTACTCGTTAATATTTTTACAGATCCAGAGGTATTGGCTATGCCTCCAAAAGTAACTTTTGATCAAATGAAGGGCTTCGCAGAATCTTTCGCTAGAAAAGTTTTTACAGGGAGAATAGGCTCTGCAGGAGAAATGGTGAAAGCAGGTTTTGACGCAATTTTATAAGTAGACATCAAATGGATACCAGAAAATATTTTTTCTGGTATTTTTCTGTTAGTAATAAGTAAGCAAGTGACATCGACAATAAAAGAATATGAACAAACCTGATGTAATAAAAGGTAAAACTTGGCAGGCCCAAAAGTTTGATGGGGGATATATTGTTAATATCAATAATGGAGAGAAAATCATCTCATCACTGGAAGATTTTATCCTCAGCGAAAAGATTGGTTCAGCGGAAATCACGGGAATTGGTGCGACCAATGAAGCGACTTTAGGATTTTTCAATTTTAAAAAAGAAGAATTCTCAGAACAAACATTTTCAGAACAAATGGAGATTGCGAGCGCAATTGGAAATGCGTCTTATAAAAACGAAGAATTGTATATTCATATGCATGTCACTTTAGTAAGAGATAATTATAGCTCCTATGCAGGTCATCTTGTGGAAGCTACCATTCATGGTGTTGCAGAATTCTATGTTCGAACCAACCCATTTAAAGTTTATAAATCTAATGAGGTAGATAAAAATATGTGGGTATATAATTTTGAAAAAACTGAAATATAAGTTCAAAATTTATCCAAATAAAAAGCCTTCCATAT
>JAGLAZ010000041.1 GCA_018260565.1 Flavobacteriaceae bacterium | reverse complement strand
AAACAGAAGACTTGCGTCCTCCATTGCTGGCTTGTGCTATTAAATACTGTGAGAGATTTTAATTTTGGAGAGCGCGTTTTTAATTTTGGAGGGCGCGTTTTTTTTCCTGCCCTCAGAAAAGTTATTGTTTCATTTTTTCCATAAAGTGATGAATTAATGCTATAGAAAATATAGCATTAAGTAATGTCATACCGTTGGTAGCTGTTTCCATCAAATTGACGGTTTTACATGCTTCATTAATAAACCAGCCGCTGAAATATCCTTTTATAAGAAAAAACGAGCAGAGTGTACTCCATAAACCTTGCAGAAGTCTCGCAAATATGTAATTCTTCGGTACTTTATGCCATAATTGAAAGTAATTATACAACATAGCAATTGCTAACAACGCGTAGATTATACCGTTTATTAATGTATCTAATTTAATTATTGTTTCCATCCGGATCATTTTTTTTCGTTTCGAGATTTAGGCTCGGATCTATGGTTTTAAATGTTTTATTGAAGGCTAATTCTATTGTTTTATCGAAAAAAAACGTGAGCAACGATGCTGTAGCAACGCTTTGATTCTGCGTAAGAGTAAAATATTCCGATATTGCGGGCATAAAGGCAAAGGCTATTAAAATAGCAAACAGCATCTGCGTTATAAGCTGTTTCCTTTTATGAAATTCATAATAGTAGAACCTAAAAAGGGAAGTTACTATTGCACCCAGGAATACCAAGAAATACCATTCGAGTTTTTTATTGTCCATTTTTTTTAAGTAAATACGCCTTCCTGGCATACACGCAGTGCGCTTCTTCCTTAAAAGCTTTGTTTAAAATTTTTGATAGTCTGTCGGCATGGAACCAGCCGGCTATGCGCCCGGTTCTGCCCGCCTTGGACTGTGTGCCGCGCAGAATGTTTTCGCCCAGAGCTGAACTGACCGTCTCGCCGTATTCCTTCGGCCAATAGGCGTTTTCGCTGCCATCGGTTAGGTATGTTTTCCAAAAAGTTCTGTAGTTATATGCTGCGAAAACATCTAAGGCAAAAGCTTCTTGGTAATCATAGCCGTCCATAGAACCATTTTTACGCTTAACTAATTTTCTATTTACTAGATTTACCACTGTTATAAGAAGCAGCGCAATAAAGTAGAGTGTAAATTTTTTCATTACTCGTAGTTGTCTTTAGTGTCAAAAAAGCCTTTAGCATCGTCCAGGTCCACACTCATTTTCCAGATGAACGGTAAGGATATCGGCATGGTTTCATTAAATAAAAGCCCTGCAAATCGGTCATAGGCCGGCATCCTGCGGTGTGGATGATTTTCCTCACTTTCGGGCTGCTCTTTATTAAAATTCGGGTTCGGTACGGGCTGGCCTTTGGCATCCAAAACAGTTACATGGTACTCGTTGGAGACAATCCATTTTTTACTCTTGGAGAGCGTTTCGTGGGTCATCTGCGGTACTATTTTTCCTGTCTTAGTATTGATATAATAGGTAAGCGCTACCAACTCTATTTGTTGAATGTCGTCCAGAATATTGGTGCGCTGGGCTACCACTACGCGGGCAAAACCTGTGTCCGGGTCGTCCGAAATCTGTTTTAAAAGCTTCCGATTTTTAAAATCAAATTTGGAGATGTCTATTTGTGTTTTCATATTAGCTTAAAATTGCAAGTTTTACAAGGCGGAACGAAGCTGAAAAATCAGAATTAGCGGTATTATTTATTAAAATAGAGGGGTATAAATACTGTTGTGATAAATCAACATTAAATGAAACGATTTTATTAATAGTTGAGTTTCTATACAAAATTTTTAAAACACCGCCTTTTTTAATAAAAACAATCTTTAGTATTCCGCCGTTATAATTCCCCTGCCATCCAATATCCCCACCTAAATATTCTCCTTGCGCAGTATATAATTTCCCCGTGCCCAAAGATGTCCCTCCGACATTCATTCTTACTCCAAAATCAATATTGTTTAATAAATCATTTTGTTTATAATAAGACAAACCGATAAAACCAATAACACCCTCCGAATAAACTATATTATTGTTACCTTGGGTTGACCAGCCATGTGATATTTCACTTTCTAAATAGAAGTCTTTATTTAAATTTAGAATTAAAGGACTTTGGGCAGTTGATTCAAATACTGCATTTACACTTGTAGTAGGAGAAATTCCATCAGCAATTCTATGCGCTACATTATCGTCTTGTATGTATTGAATTTGATTTGAAGAGTAAAGTGACCTTGTATTTCTTGCTCCATTTAAGGCAATATTCTCCCAAGTCAAATTAATAGGCACCCAGTTTAATTGATTTACCAATGAAAAACTTGCAGAACTGGCCACATTATTAATAACCGCACCATTTACTATTTTAATGCGATAATCACCTAATGGCAGCGTTGATAGATTATACTCTATAACTATCTGCCGGCCATCGGTCTGGGTTTGAATATTTGGGCATACATACTCCTGGCCTGTGGCAATGTTTACGAAAGCAACCAGCCTGTTGGTGGGATGCAAATTCAAATTTATCCCTTCAATAATCAAATATTGAATTTCATTTAGGTTTTGAATAATGGAAGGCAGCACAGCATTTACTGAAGGTGCACCTGAGCTTATAGAACTGTTTAGGGAAAGCATAAAATCAACACGCTCCCCCTCTGTAGCAGTACGGAAAGCCCCGGTGATCGCCTTTATCCCGTTGATCTCCGCAATTTGCCCTGCGGCGTTTCGGCCGACAAACTTTCCAAAAATTGCATCGTTGCTCTTTTCCGGCAGCCCGGTAAAATAAAGCGCGTAGGAGTTAGCATTTAATGTCCAGTTGCTTCCCAAATTTAGCCCCGCGCCCGGTTGGGAAGTCAGGGCCGTATTTGCAACATTTTTTCCCAGGTCGCCTGCGAGCATCCTGCGTGTTTCGTTGTTTTCCGAGAGAAGATATACATAC
>JAGLAZ010000022.1 GCA_018260565.1 Flavobacteriaceae bacterium | reverse complement strand
AATGCATTATATTGAAAATCAAAATATTAGTGCAATTTTAAAGAGTGACTAATTAATATTAAGCCAATAATTTTTGAGCTTTTTTTAATCCAAGTAATAAGGCGTCTATTTCTTCCATAGTATTATATACGGCCACACTTGCGCGTACTGTGCCGTTCACTTTTAGCATATCCATTACAGGCTGAGCACAATGATGCCCTGTACGCACAGCGATACCCATTTTATCTAAAATCATCCCTACATCAGATGCTATGCCTATTCCTTTTAAATTAAAGGATATAGCTCCTGCATGGGGTGCATCTGGTGAATAGATTTCTACAACTTCCATTTTCTTTAACTCTTCCATCAGGTAAGAAATAAGACTATCCTCATGTTTTTTAATATTGAGAATTCCAATATCATTAATAAAATCTATAGCAGCACCTAGGGCGATATTTCCCCCCACATTGGGCGTACCAGCCTCAAATTTAAAGGGAAGCGCTGCAAATGTGGTTTTCTTAAAACTACAAGTGGCAATCATTTCTCCTCCACCTTGGTAGGGAGGCATAGCTTCCAGTAAATGTTTTTTACCATATAATATACCAGTACCCATAGGTGCATACATTTTATGAGGTGAAAAACACAGAAAATCACAGTCTAATTTTTGGACGTCTATGGGCATATGTGGAGCAGCTTGAGCCGCATCTATACAAATTATCGCTTCGGACTTTTCCCGAACGATAGATATAATTTTCTCTACAGGATTTATTACGCCCAGGGCATTAGAAATATAATTAAATGATACAAAACGCGTTCTATCATCTACCAGTTTTTCTAATTGTTCTATATCCAGCTGACCGGTGGCATCACATTCCAGCACTCGGATTTCCAATTGGAATTTTTTGCTCAGCAGCTGCCACGGTACAATATTGCTATGATGCTCCAATGCAGATAGAATAATATTATCCCCTTCCTTTACGAAAATACGCCCAGATGATGCGATAAGATTAATTCCTTCGGTAGTTCCTTTGGTGAAAATAATTTCCTCTAAATGTTCTGCACCGATGAATTTCCTTACTTTTTCCCGGGCATGTTCCATCTTCTCTGTGGCACGCTGACTGAGCGTATGGATTCCACGATGTACATTGGCATTATAATATAAATAATATTCCTCCCAGGCTTTAATAACAGATAAAGGTTTCTGAGAAGTGGCTGCATTATCTAAATAAACTAAAGGATAATCATTTATTTTTTGATTTAATATAGGAAATTGCTCTCGAATTTGAGTGATGTTAAGCATATGTAAAATAATAACCAAAAGTAATGAATTGGCATAAAAAAAGAGACCGAAGTCTCTCTAATTTGATATGATTGATATTGCCTAAACAGCAGCGTAATTTTTAGCTACTTCGTCCCAATTAATAGCAGAATAAAATGCCGTGATATAATCCGGACGACGGTTCTGGTAGGTAAGATAATAAGCGTGCTCCCATACATCTAATCCTAAAATAGGCGTTCCTTCACATCCAGCATCTGGCATTAACGGATTATCCTGGTTAGCCGTGCTGCATATTTTTAAACTGCCATCTGATAATTTGCAAAGCCATGCCCAGCCGCTCCCAAATCTTGTTTTAGCAGCATTGGTAAATTCTTCTTTAAATTTATCCAGTCCTCCTAATTTTTCAATAGCTTGTGCAAGCTCTCCCGATGGAGATGTACTGCCACCTGGCGTAAGAATTTTCCAAAAAAGAGAATGATTATAATGTCCTCCTCCATTATTTCTTACAGCTGAAACTGAGGCATGATTTTTACACAATTCCTCTATGCTAAGATTTTCCATATCCGTACCTTGAACGGCAGCATTAAGGTTATCCACATAGGTTTGATGGTGTTTTGTGTGATGTATTTCCATTGTTTTAGCGTCAATGAAAGCTTCTAAAGCGTTGTAGGAATAGCCTAAGGCTGGTAATTGAAATGCCATTGTTGTTTTATTTTAATTGTTCCCCGAAAATAAGGAAAAAAAACGAGTATAATATTGATGGAATGAGTAAAGAATAAGATTTTTAGGGAGAAATTATTCATAATGATCATCGAGATTTTTCTGTAAAAATTATTGCTATAAATCGCAGAGGTAATTGATTATTTCGGAAAAAAATTAATAGAAATTATATACCAAGTATTCGTTATTTAAAATTAAAGCCTTTAAATTATCTTATGAATGGACGCTTTAGAAGAACCTGATTATTACTCACTTAATTTACTATCCTACTGCGCGCCCCGGCCTGAGTGGAGCTCTTTTTATGAGGAGGAACGACGAGTAAAAAAGCGGGAACGGAGGACGGATAAGGCGCCCAAAAATGTAATGGTATATAGAATTGATGAAAGTTTCCTAAAAACAAAAAACTCCGGGATATCTCCGGAGTTTAATAAGAATATACAATTTCTTGTATTATATTATCTGTTCATGGACATTAGGAATTCTTCATTATTCCTGGTGCCACGCATTCTGTTTTGCAATTCTTCCATAGCTTCTACTGTATTCATATCGCTAAGATGCTTGCGTAAGAGCCACATGCGCTGAATGGTACTTTCATCCAACAGTAAATCATCGCGGCGCGTGGAGGATGCCGTAAGATCTACAGCCGGGAAGGTACGCTTATTGGCAATCCTTCTATCAAGCTGAAGTTCCATATTACCTGTTCCTTTAAATTCCTCAAATATTACTTCATCCATTTTAGAACCTGTGTCTATTAGGGCCGTACCAATGATGGTAAGTGAGCCTCCTCCTTCTATATTTCGTGCTGCTCCGAAGAATCTTTTTGGCTTATGAAGTGCATTAGCATCTACCCCACCGGACAATATTTTTCCGCTGGCTGGCGTTACGGTATTATAAGCACGGGCAAGTCGCGTGATAGAGTCTAATAGAATAACCACATCATGGCCACATTCTACTAGTCTTTGCGCTTTGGAAAGTACAAGATTTGCTACTTTCACATGCTTATCTGCTGGTTCATCAAATGTGGAGGCGATGACTTCTGCATTTACGGAACGCTCCATATCGGTAACTTCCTCTGGACGTTCGTCTATCAACAAAATCATGAGATATACCTCGGGATGATTGGTAGCAATGGCATTCGCAATGTCCTTCAATAGCATCGTCTTACCCGTTTTTGGCTGTGCTACAATCATTGCGCGCTGCCCTTTTCCTATCGGAGTAAATAAATCTACGATTCGTGTGGAAAGACCTTTACCCTCAGTACTTAAATTAAATTTTTCTTGTGGAAAGAGTGGCGTAAGATGCTCGAAAGCTACGCGGTCTTTGATAAAGTCCATATCACGCCCATTTACTTCTACAGGCTTTAACAATGAGAAATATTTTTCTCCCTCCTTTGGCAATCTTACCTGTCCGCGAACTGTATCTCCAGTTTTTAGGCCGTACGTGCGTATTTGGTTGGTAGAAACATAAACATCATCCGGGGAAGAAATGTAGCTAAAATCTGGTGATCGCAAGAAGCCATAGTTATCTGGCAGAATCTCCAGTACACCTTCAATCTCCACCATTCCATCAAAATTATAGCCTTTATCTTGTGCTTTTTCCTGATTAGGGTTTTTATTTGCCTGATTGGGGTTTTTGTTTTCTTGGTTAGGATTACGATTTTCCTGATTAAGATTACGGTTTTCCTGATTAGGATTACGGTTTTCCTGATTTGGATTTTGGTTTGGATTTCTTTGATTAGAATTCCTATGATTTTGCTGGTTCGGGTTTTGGTTTGTCTGATTAGGATGCTGAGGCCTACTCTCCGTGGCCTGAACTTGCGGATTATCTAAAACTTGAGCATTTGTTTGTGTTTGAGTAGAATCAGAATTAGGTTCAATTTTTCTTTTTCTTCCTCGTCTGCTTTTTAATGGTTGCTCAGTGTTTGTTTCTTCTTCATTACTTTCTTCTTCCGCAGAGGAAGTAGATTCTATTGTAGAGGATTCAAATTCTACAGGAATAGAATCTGTATTTACTAATAAATTAGCGTTTTTTGGTTTTCTTCCTCGTTTTTTAGGGATATTCTCACCTGCTACTGTACTTTGTGTATTAGTAGATAGTACTTGAGGTATTTCTACAGAGGTATTTTCTGTATCGGAATCGTTATCAATTTCTTTAGGTCTGTTTTTACTGCCTGGTTTTCTGCCGCGTTTTTTAGGGCCAGCAGTTGTTTGTTGAGTTTCTTCCGCTTGATTTCCTTGTGTGGAAGGGTCGGTAACGGTAGACATGGCATTAAAATACTCTTTTACTACTGATTGGTTTTCTGCCTGATAATCTAAAATAGCAAAGACTTTATCATTATCTGTAGCTGCATTAGCTACGCGGATATTGAGTCTGTTGATAATTTGATTGAGTTCTGCTTCCGATTTGGATAGCAAGATTTCTAAATTAAACATAAAAATGTTGGAAATATCTATTAAAGATGAAATTTGATACAATTAGAAGCTCACGAAAAGAACTTCCTGAATTTGTCCTACAAAATTACTATATATTATTAACTATGCAAAATATTTCTACCTTTGCATCATTATGATACAACGCATACAAAGTGTTTGGTTGCTTTTGGCTCTATTAGGAACCATTTTTTTGATATATACTTCAGATGATGTAATTTTCCCAGAGTATCCAAGATTATTTCAAATAGTATCTTATATAGCACTACTGGTAACAGGTGCGTGCCTATTTTTATTTAGAAATAGAAAATTACAAATTAAATTATCCTATGTAGGGATATTTTTAAATGCATTGTTGGCAGGTCTAGCTGCGTATTGGCTTCTGAAAGTATCCGGAGGAATTCATTTTCCAGAGAAGGGTATTGAGCTGTTTTTCCCCATTCTTTCTATGGCTTCAATTGCTATAGCTAGATTTTTTATAATGCGGGATGAGCGTCTTGTAAAATCAGCAGACAGACTCAGGTAGAAATCTCAACGATATTTTGAGTGGAAGCAGCCCCATGTGTGGGCTGCTTTTTCTTTTTAGAGAATTTAAATACTGTATTTTTGCTATAACAATATGAAAAAATTCCGCAGTCTATTCCGGTTTGCTCATCCTTACAGAAAATATTTATTTGGGAGTATAATATTTAATATTCTGTATTCCGCACTGAGTATATTTTCTGTAATTACCATGCTCCCGATTCTAAAAATTCTTTTTAAATTAGATACTTCTACCCCTATACCGGTGCAACCTGTTTATTCTGGCGACATTTCTACCTTTTTTGATTATGCTAAAAACATGCTGTATTATAGCATACAGCAAAAAATGCAAACAATTGGTGCAGAGAATGTACTCCTTTGGCTATGTATTATTACGGGATTTGCTTTTTTAGTTAGGAATCTTTTCCGATACTTTGGATCCTATCTTATGGTAAATTATCGTGTAGGGGTTACTAAAGATTTACGAAGTCTTATTTATCATAAATTTCTTGAACTTCCTGCTGCATTTTTCACTGAACAGAGAAAAGGTGATATGATGAGCCGCATCAGCAATGATGTGGGCGCTGTGGAAGGTAACATAATGGCAACCTTCGTAGATGTAATAAATGCTCCATTTATGATAATTGCTTCCTTGGCAACCTTATTTTTTTTAGATGCTCGTCTCACACTATTTACACTCATAATTTTCCCTATTATGGGATTTCTTATTAGTTTCGTAGGTAAATCCTTAAAAAAGCAAGCAACTAGAGCACAAGAAGAATTGGGAAACCTCTTTTCTTTAGTAGAAGAAACGCTTAAGTCAAATAAAATTATTAAAATTTTTAATGCGGATATAATTCTTAAAAAAAGATTTCAAAGTACTACAGATTATTGGGCTCAGCAAAGCTTAGAAATGAGCCGAAGACGAGAGTTGGCATCCCCTGTAAGCGAGTTTCTGGGTTCTATAACTATCCTATTGCTTACTTGGTTTGCAGGGGTAAATATTATCCGTGGATATAATGATGATCCTGCGACTTTTTTAGCTTTTATAGGTGTTTTTTATCAAATTTTAGATCCAGCAAAAAAAATATCCGGAGCATATACCAGCATCCAAAGTGGACTTGCTAGCTGGGTGAGACTTGAGGAAGTGTTACACTACGAAATTAAAATATTTGAACCAGAGGACGCTAAAGAGATTTCTACTTTTACCAATAACATTGAGTTTAAAAATGTTGGGTTTCAATACGAAAATGATGTAAAAGCTCCTGTTTTAAAGAACTTTAATCTCCATATAGAAAAAGGCAAGACTGTCGCACTTGTAGGACAATCTGGCTCAGGTAAAACTACGGTGGCTAATCTACTCGCTCGATTTTATGACCCTACAGATGGTTCTATATTTATGGATGGCGAAGATATAAGGCATTATAAGGTAAAGAGTTATCGCAGCCAGATTGGGATGGTTACTCAGGATTCTGTATTGTTTAATGATACAATTTCAAATAATATACTCATGGGCAAACCAGACGCCAGTATGGATGAAATAATAGCTGCTGCGAAAATTGCCAATGCACACGATTTTATTCTAGAACTACCTCAAGGCTATAATACCAATATAGGGGACGATGGTGGCAGAATTTCTGGTGGCCAAAAGCAAAGAATATCTATTGCGCGTGCGGTTTTAAAGAATCCCCCAATTATGATCTTGGATGAAGCTACCTCGGCATTGGACACTCAAAGTGAAAAATTAGTACAAGATGCTTTGGAAAAAATGATGGCGAGCAGAACCTCTCTCGTCATAGCCCACAGGCTCAGTACGATTCAAAAAGCGCATCTAATCCTTGTAATGGAAAAAGGTAAAATAGTAGAACAAGGTACTCACGAGGAACTTTTAGCTAAAAAAGGCCAATATTCCAAATTAGTGGATTTGCAAAATTTCAGTTAGATTATATTAAATTTTAAATGGCATTCTTGCGGTTGGAATTCCTAATAATCTTTAAATTAATGCGTCATTAAATTATAGCATTCTATATTTTATAAATATCGCATCAGTTGAAAATATAAAAATATAACAGGTGCACAAAGTATAAAGCTATCTAATCTATCCAAGATGCCCCCATGGCCAGGTAATATTTTTCCGCTGTCTTTTACCCCAAACATTCTTTTTAGTTGACTTTCCACTAAATCTCCCAATGGAGCAAAAATAGCTACTAAACCTCCTACTACTACCCAATTTCCGCGGATGTTAGGTATCTGAGTTTCGATAAAATATCCCAAGATTAACGTAAGAATAAAACCGCCAGCGAAACCTTCCCATGTTTTCTTTGGGCTAATTTTTGGCGCCATTTTATTCTTTCCAAAGAATCTTCCCACGAAATATGCGAATGTATCACTACTCCAAATTAAAACGAATAATAAGAAAGGCTCTAAACTAATTACTCCCCCAGAGTGATCCTCATACATAGGTAATCCTAATGCAAATGCATAAGGCATACACGCGTAAATCACACTGAAAATCAATTTGCCTCCTTCCTCCATCAATTCATTACTGTATCTAAATAAAGTATAAACAGCAACTCCTATTAAAGCGAGCCCCATAATTTCAGACAGTTTAAAGGAAAGAGCCAGCTGGTGCATGCTATACATCCTATAAAATCGATATAGTATAAGAATACTAATTGGAAAAAGAGCAAAATATTCCCACCGTTTTTTGTTCATTCGCATCACTGTGGCACACTCAAACACAGAAATGAATGCCAATGCTAAAAGTAATATTGAATATTTTTTGGCTCCTGAAATTATAGGTGTATCAAAGAACAAATGCTCTAGAAATGGAGTGGTACAATAAATAATTACCAGACCATAAAGAAGTCCGGTAATAAGTCGCTGAAGCAAGCTTTTATCCAAAATGGAGGAAATAGAATTCAAATGTTAATCTTCAAGAAGGATTAAAAATAATTTATTTTCCGAGGCACCAAGTCCATCTAAGCTAGCATTCTTTCCAGAAATTGAAGTAAGGTTCTTAAAGTTACTTTTCCTTTTTATCTTCATCATAGCTGCATTAAGATCTGGAACTATTTGAGAGACTGTTGCCATGAAAATGATTTTTTTGGGCAATGTGGATGGAGGATAATGCAAAATATTGTTATGAGAAAGCATGATTCTCCCGTCATAGGCTATAAGATATTCGCAGGTAAGAAAAGCGGAATCCACATTGGGTGCAAGTTCTGGAGTCCAATTTTGAGCTTTTCCAATAGCCGAAATGAATTTTTGGAGCGTTTCATCTGGGCAAAAGCTCTTCTGGAGATGTTCTGAGGCAAATATTTTATACAAAACTTGTAAAGCCTCTTGCTCATTGGCACAATAATTAAAAAGACCCCCAGAATGCGTGAAAAGCTGTGCAAATTTGACATCCAAATCGGCGTTTTTCAACTTTTCACCTAACTTTAAGACATCATCTACACGATGCTCTTCTTGCTTTCCGAATAAATTTTTAAACCATTTAGCCAAAATTCTCTACTTCACTTTATTGCGACAAATGTAAAGAAATAAGATTTATTTTAATAAAAATTAAAACTTTATTTCTTCTTAATTATCTAAACCTTAGGATTTTCTACCACAGGAGGCACTATTGGAGGAGTAACAGGAATCCCTTCCTCCATACTCGCTTTGCTTTCTGCAATTTCTGGTTCCCAAGCGCGCATTCCAAATATTTGTTCAAGATCTTCTCTAAAAATCACCTCTTTTTCTAATAATTTATCCGCTAAAAGCTGAAGTTTATCCCGGTTATTTTCTAAGATATGAACTGCCCTTTGGTATTGGCTTTCAATAATTGAAGATATTTCCCTGTCAATAGTTTGGGCTGTTTCTTCAGAATAAGGTTTAGAAAAATTCATTTCTTGTTGGCCAGAACTGTCATAATAGCTAATATTTCCTACTTTATCGTTTAGGCCATAAATCGTTACCATTGCTTGAGCTTGTTTGGTTACGCGTTCTAAGTCCGATAATGCACCCGTACTAATATTACCAAAAATCACTTTTTCCGCAGCTCTTCCACCTAATGTAGCGCAGATCTCATCCTGCATTTGTTCTGTAGTGGTAAGAGAACGCTCTTCTGGCAAATACCATGCTGCTCCTAATGATCTTCCACGCGGAACTATAGTAACTTTCAAAAGAGGAGATGCATGCTCAACGAGCCAACTTATTGTCGCGTGCCCTGCTTCATGAAAAGCTACACGTCTTTTTTCAGAAGGTTTAATGGCTTTATTTTTCTTTTCTAAACCACCTATAATACGATCCACCGCATCAAGAAAATCTTGCTTATTTACAGATTCATGATTGTTCCGAGCCGCGATAAGAGCTGCTTCATTACAAACATTAGCGATATCTGCGCCACTGAAACCTGGTGTTTGCTTTGCTAAAAAGTCTCGGTCTACAGAACCATCCAATTTAATTTTCTTTAAGTGAACATCAAATATTTCCTTTCTTTCATGAAGTTCTGGTAGATCCACATAGATGCTTCTGTCAAATCTTCCTGCACGTAAAAGGGCTTTGTCTAAGATATCAGCACGGTTCGTTGCTCCCATAACAATTACATTAGTATCGGTGCCAAAACCATCCATTTCTGTAAGAAGTTGGTTTAAGGTATTTTCACGCTCGTCATTTCCGCCAGTAAAATTCCCTTTTCCTCTCGCTCGTCCTATGGCGTCTATCTCATCAATGAATATGATAGCTGGAGATTTCGCTTTAGCTTGGGCAAATAAATCCCGAACTCGAGACGCACCTACACCAACAAACATTTCCACAAAATCTGAACCTGAAAGAGAGAAAAATGGAACTTTAGCCTCCCCTGCTACAGCTTTGGCAAGTAAAGTTTTACCCGTTCCCGGAGGGCCTACTAACAAGACACCTTTAGGAATCTTGCCTCCCAATTTGGTATATTTATCTGAGTTTTTTAGGAAATCTACCACTTCTTGTACCTCTTCTTTTGCTCCTTCCAAGCCTGCAACATCTTTAAAAGTTACCTGAACTTTATCTTTTTCATCAAATAACTTCGCCCGAGACTTACCAATAGAAAAAATTTGACCACCTGGACCTCCACCCGAAGCCATTTTCCTAAAGAAAATCATATAAATAATAAACATGATAGCAAGCCCGACCAAAATCTGCATAAGTATACCTTGTAATGGTGATACTGCTTCTGAAATTTCTGTTTGTGTGTTAATTGCAGGATTTAGTTTTTTAGCCTCATCCATTTTTTGAAGCAAGAAATTCATATCACCAACTGTAAAATGGAAATCTGCCTGCTGAGAAGATAAATTTCTAAATGGATTATTAGTCTTTTGGGATACTATTTTTGCTCTTTCCTCTGGCTTAAGAAAGATGTCCGCAGTTCCGTTATCACGGTATACAGTAATGGCTGCTACCTTCCCTTCCGAATACATTCCCAAAAATTTCTCTTGGGTAATCTCTTTTCCTGCATTAGAATTAAAAAAATTACTACCTAAAAATAGGAGCATTGCAATTATTGCTAATGGGAAAAACCAGTTAAAACTTTTATTTTTCATGATTGTGGTACGTGTTAACCTGCAAAATTTTCAATTGCAGTAATTTTTGCATCTGCCCAGAGTTCTTCAATATCATAGTATTCGCGGATGTGTTTTTGAAAGATATGTACTACTACACTTACATAATCCACAAGAATCCATACTGCATTATCACTGCCTTCTACATGCCAAGGTCTATCTTGTATTTCATTTCTTACCTTTCTTTCTACACTGCCTGCAATGGCAGAAACTTGAGTATTAGAGTTCCCGCTGCATATTATAAATGCCTCTGCTACAGAGTTTTCTATATTCGTAAGATCTAGTAAAGTGATGTCTTCTCCTTTGACATCTTGTATTGCTTCTATTATTTTTTGGATTAATAATTCCTTGTTAGGAGTTTTATTCATTAAGTTTAAAGTATTTTGCAAATTTATTATAATTAATCTAGAATGCCCGATGAAATCCCGAAAGATATACTATCTCCTTTACTTTATCTTGAGAGTACATCTTCCACGAATGATGCCATCTTATCCCACTTTTATTCCCCACATTGTGCGGTATACACATATCGACAACTTCAAGGACGGGGAAACTACGGAAAAAAGTGGCAAACACCGCCGGATGATGCACTTGCCTATAGTTTTGGCCTTTTATATTCTTATGTTCCCGATTCACAGTTCATGGAGATGCTCAATTTTTATACCGCAATTGTAGTGTCAGATTTTTTGGAAAACCATTTATCTGTACCTGTACAAATCAAATGGCCGAACGATATTATTATTAATCAAAAAAAAGTAGGTGGAATCTTACTAGAAACTGCTAAGGAAAAACAGGCAGGAGATAAAATACTAGTATTTGGTATAGGAATAAATGTAAATCAAGATAGAAATTTACTTATTTCGCAGGCTACTTCGATAAAAGAAATAACAGGAACTGAACTTAATAAAAAAGAATTTACCGATAAATTTCATCTTTATTTTTCAAAACATATTGTCTCAATACCAGATTCTGTAACAGTTTTAAGCCTATTAGAAAAAAAACTTTTTGCTAAAAACAAATGGATGTCATTTTCTACTTCTTCTGAGTCATTTCAAGGAAAAATTTTAGGAATAAGCCCAGAAGGAAGCCTGATAATAGAGAAAAATGATTTGCTTTCAAATACCAAAAAAATTCAATTGTTCAGTAGAAATTCTTTAAAAATGCACTATTGACGGGCTCTTCGTATATAAAGATATATGGCAATAGGAAGAAATATTATATTAGGAAGCCACATGGCAAGGAGCGGTGGTAGCACTCTATTTTCTGAAATAATCTTTAAGGCTTCAAAGGAAAAAACAAAGACGAAGGCCAGGGCTAAACCAATTGCCAAATTCATCCCGATACCTCCTCTTCGTTTTTCGGATGAAATACATACAGCCAAAATACTTAGAATAAATATAGCTACAGGCATAGAAGTTCTTTGGTATAAGTCATTTAGAAATACATTAAGATTAGTATTTCCTGCCTTTCTTTCTCTACGAATCATCTGCTGAAGTTCTGGAGTAGTCTTTGTTTGCACAGAAAGAGCATCAGGTGAAAGCTGTGTAAACTCTACCGGTAGATTTAGCTTCTTTTCCATACCAGTGGAGAGTTTCTCCGTGCCATCCGGAAGAATGTTTTTTTCAAAGAATTGAGATAAGACAAAGTTTTTTTTCTCCTCATCCCATCGGACATAAGAGGATTTTATTTGATAGTATAAAAATTTTTTCTTTGTAAATTTTTGGTAGACAAAACTATTTCCTGTTTTTTCCTTTTTATTAAAACTTTGGATGAAAAGATATGAATCTTTATCAGGCTGAAATGTTACCGGTATGTTTCCAAGTGCTGCCTCCTTGTCTCTTTTATTATATGTGTAAGGTTCTAAAATATTTTTTTTTATGTTGGACCAAGGGAGAATATAATGATTCATTCCTAGAGTGAAAATCCCTAGAATAAATGCTCCTATAAAATAAGGTCGGCAAAAACGGTGAAAACTTGCTCCCCCACTGATATAGGCAACAATCTCGGTATTATTTGCAAGCCTCGATGTGAAAAATATAATACTAATAAACACCAGAATGGCCATGAAGGTCATAATTAAATATAAAATCCAGTATGGATAGTATTGTGTTAAAAAAAGGGAAAGTTCCATTTTATTTTCATCTACTATCCGGGGTTTTTTAGACTGTACATCTATAATAAGTACCACAGACGAAAGTAAAATCAACATAAAAGACAAGGTCCCAAAAAATTTTTTGAGAACATATATGTCAAATCGGCTTAGTAAGCGCATAGATTATAATCTTTGTCTTAAATATAGCAGAACACTTGACTTCCATTCATAGAAATCTCCAGCTATAATATGTTTTCTTGCCGTTCGTACAAGGTCGAGATAAAAGGCGAGATTATGGATAGAGGCTATCTGTTTAGCCAAATATTCCCGTGCAATGAACAAGTGCCGTACATAAGCTTTGCTATACTCCGTATCAACGAAGGAAGTTCCATTTTCATCCAACACAGAAAAATCTGCTTTCCATTTTTCATTTTTAATATTAATAACACCATTCCAGGTAAAGAGCATTCCATTTCTAGCATTGCGAGTAGGCATTACACAATCTAGCATATCTATTCCCAACCCAATACTTTCCAAAATGTTCCACGGTGTTCCCACGCCCATAAGGTATCGAGGTTTTTCCACTGGCAGTATATCCGTCACAATATCCGTAATTTCATACATTTTATCTTCAGGCTCACCTACAGAAAGCCCTCCTATAGCATTCCCCGGCTGATCCGCCTCTGCAATAGCCTCAGCTGAAATTTTTCTAAGATCATGATAAACTGATCCTTGTACTATAGGAAACATCATCTGAGAATGCGGATAAATTTCAGGATGGCTGTAATTATAATCCACACATCTTTTTAGCCAGCGGTGCGTCATTTCCATGCTTTTTTTCGCATGCGTGTACTCGCATGGGTAGGGTGTACATTCATCAAAAGCCATAAAAATATCTGCTCCTATTTGGCGCTGGATTTCCATACTGGTTTCTGGAGATAGGAATTTTTTAGACCCATCCAAATGACTCTTAAAGGTTACGCCCTCTTCCGCCATTTTTCTCGAAGTAGAGAGACTAAATACCTGAAAACCGCCACTATCTGTAAGAATAGGTAAATCCCAATTCATAAAAGAATGCAGCCCGCCCGCAGCTTGCATCACATCCATGCCGGGACGAAGCATAAGATGGTATGTGTTTCCTAAGATAATCTGTGCGCCTATATCCTCTTTCAATTCTCTTTGGTGCACTGTTTTTACACTGGCCACTGTACCTACCGGCATAAAAATAGGGGTTTCAACAATACCGTGAGAAGTTTGTAATATGCCGGCTCTTGCCTTAGAAGTGCTCTTCTTTTCTACTGTAAAAGCAGACTTTTCGCTATTTGAGATATGCATTGGATAGAGGTAGAAGTTATTCTTTTACTTTTTTTTGGGCTTTAATATATATATCCTCTATATCTCTATGATACATATAATAGGTATAACTATCATAAAAATCTTGGGCTTTTACTTCATGTTTTTTTAGAATTGATGCAGTCTCACCTTCTGGGTTAGGAAGAGGGTTTTTGCGTCTCACTTGCTCATAAAATGCAAGATCTGCAAGTACAGCAGCCATTTTATCTTTTTTAATTAAATTATTGGGTTTCGGAATTCCAGGGGTGCAAGAGATAATGAAGAGTATAAGAAGAGGAATAATTCTTTGGTAAGAAAAAATAGTGATTGTTTTCATGACAGTTTCCCCAACATTGATTTCATTTTTAGTGCTAAAACTCCAAATACCGCCTCTTTAATAATTCCACCATTCATTTTACTTTCACCTTTGGTTCTATCGGTAAATATAATGGGAACCTCCACGATGTTACATCCTTTTTTATAAGCTCTGTATTTCATTTCCACTTGAAATCCATAACCCTTAAGTTTAATTTTATCAATATTTATTTTTTGTAAAACTTCAGTTTTCAAACAAACAAAACCCGCAGTGGTATCTTTCACAGGTATCCCAAGGACAAAACGCACATAGCGAGAGGCAAAATAAGATAAAAGTACTCTGCCCATTGGCCAGTTCACCACATTTACTCCTGAAGAATAGCGTGAGCCAACTGCCATATCTACTCCAGATTGTGAACAAGCTGATAGGAGTCTGGGTATATCTTTAGGATCATGGGAAAAATCTGCATCCATTTCTAAAACGAAATTAAATCCTTTCTCCATTGCCCATCTAAAACCTGCCAAATAAGCCTGACCTAGCCCGTCTTTTGTCTTTCTTACAAGTAAATGAATTCGGGGGTGTTGCTCTGCCATTTTACTCACCAGTGATGCAGTCCCATCTGGTGAAGAATCATCTACTACAAGAATTTCAGGAGGATTTTCAAGTGAAAATATGGCATGGAGTATCCCCTCAATATTTTCTTTTTCGTTATAGGTAGGGATGATTACAACTGTTCGCATAAAGTGCGCAAAGATAAGATATTGAAATGGTATGGCAGTCCGAAATGGGTTGCAATTGGCTACCTTTGCAGCATGCATCGGTATGTTTCTGCCCCAGTTTTTGAGTTTGCATTGATGCTTATAGTACTTCTACTATATGCCTTGGCTTGGAATTTATACAATCCTAATAGAGCTTGGACTTCAGGATTCTTTTCTAGAGGCGAGGAGATAGCCAATATATTTCCCGCCTATATCACTTTAAGCCTAGCATATTATTTGGCTTTATGGATGCTGCTAAGTACACATTATCCAGGAGTTCCTCTACCACTTTTAGATTATACGATTTTTTTAGATAAGTGGGGTAAAACACTTTTTTTAGGTTTGAGTTTAGGTCTTTATTTCGGAATTAAATATTTATTTCTTTTCATTATTCATCTTACCAAAAAGAGGTATTCATCACTGGATACGCTACGAAGTTTCTATATCGATCTTTATTTTGTATTAATTCCAATTTTACTTGTTTTAGGCTACACACTACATTTTTACCCAAACCTTATATCTGGCACTTATAAATTCTGTATGTATAGCCTTTTAGGAATTTTTGGGCTGAAATTGATAGGCTTAATTTTCGTTAGAGCCAGTCCTCAGCCAAAACAACTTTTTCTCAAATTAGTGTATATTTGCACCTTTCAAATAGTACCCGTTTGGATACTTTGGAATATGTTGTATTTGTAAATTTTTAAAGTATAATTTCCTAATATGAAGGTTAAATCTATTCTAATTTCTCAGCCTGAACCAAAAGAGAATTCACCGTATCTGGAAATTGCTAAGAAAGAAAAACTTAACATTCATTTCCGTCCATTTATACATGTGGAAGGGGTGGATGCGAAGGAAATGCGGACTCAAAAAATTGATCTCAGCAAATTCACAGGCGTAATATTTACCAGCAAAAATGCTGTGGATCATTATTTCCGCTTGGCAGAAGAAATGCGATTTACTGTTCCCGATAGCATGCGCTATGTATGTCAATCTGAGGTAGTGGCAAATTATCTTCAAAAACACATTGTTTACAGAAAAAGGAAAATCGGGTTTGGCATGAAAAGTCCGGAAGATATGATTCCTGTTCTTAAAAAATATCACGATGATAAGTATTTATTTCCTACTTCAGATGTAGTTCCTGAAAATATTATTGCAGCTTTAGACGCTTCCGGCGTAGATTATACTCAGGCCATGATGTATAAAACGGTATGTAGTGATCTATCCGATATGGATATTAATAAATATGACATGGTAGTATTTTTTAGTCCTCAGGGAATAAAATCTCTACAGAAAAATTTCCAAGAATTTAATCAAGGGGAAAGAAAGATTGCAGTTTTTGGGGAAAATACTCAGAAAGTTGCTGAAGATGCAGGATTTCGTGTAGATATTATGGCTCCTACTAAGGAGGTGCCTTCTATGCATATGGCACTTCAAAAATTTTTAAAAGAAAACGGTAAATAATAAAACTTAAATCAATTATCAAAAAAATGCTGAAAATTCTTTCGGCATTTTTTTTCGTCTATTATCATCAATTATGAAAAGCAATCACCTCCCCGAAAGAGAATTATGGGAACGTATAACGCAGTATTTTCAGGAAAAGTTCGGTGTAGAAAATGGAACTGATGTAGAAGCAATGCTATTCCTTATAGGCGTGAGGGAACTGGGTAGTGGCAGGCAGAATTATTCTAAAGATGAGAAGCTTAATCTGCTACACATTGCGGTTTGTAGACTACTAATACCGTTCGGATATTATGAATTTAGCCATAATGACAATGATGGATTTCCTCATTTTCTTCAGCTTCAAGAACTTCCGATATTGGCTCCAAATGAACAGAGAATATTAATGCAAAAGGCTATTATCCAATACTTTAAAGATGAGGACATTTTGGAATCTTTTGGTTTGGATTGATTTTTGATTTAACTTTAAGACTATTAATATTATGTTAAAACTAATTTTAATTCTTTTATAATTCAATATAAGCTTAATTTTAACATTTAAATATCATTAATGATGATAAAAAGGTTCATTCCTTTCATTACAATTTTGATGAGCATTTCGTTCATTATATTTTTGGTTTTGCAGATTTATTGGGTACGACAGCTCTTTTCTGCATTAAATCAAGATTTTAATAATAAAATTCATAATGCACTGTCTTCTTCAGCAAAATTAGTTCAAGAAGCAGAAATTGCGAAATACTATAAGGAGTTTAAAAATTTCGATAAAGATGTATTATCCCAAAAAGATAGCAGCCAACAATTCAACATTCAGTCTGTAGAATCTAAGGACGGCATACGGGAAATTACCTTTATGAAAGATATTATACAGCAAAAGCAAATACCTATCTTAGGAGGTAATGATACTCTTAAACTTACTCGACTTTACACAGGGAAAGCAAAGGAAAGTATAGAGATGCCTACAGGCAGTACAGAATTACTTACTCCGAGCCTGGAAAAGAGTCTAAATAGCGGGGAATTTTCTTTAAGACAATTTGCTACAGTGCAAGCTGAAAATATGCCAATTGCAAAAAGAATTGATAAAAATTTGTTGGAAAAAGTTATTAAACAAGAACTAGAACTACAAGGAATAAAAACGAATGTGGGATATGCAATTCTAACAGCAAATGATGAGCCTACCGATGTGACCAATGACTTGTATTTTTTGTATAAAAATCAAACGGAATCTTATAAATACCCACTTTTCGCAGATAAAAATTCTGAGACTAAATATATTCTTGCACTCATATTTCCCAATAAAAATAGTTTGATTGCGGGAAGTAACATATTTATGATTATAAGTACTATAATTTCTTTAGGGATTATAGTAACAATTTACATACTTTCTTTACGATTTATGGCAAGGCAGAAAAAAATTGCTGAAATTAAAACAGATTTTATAAATAATATGTCTCATGAATTTAAAACACCAATTGCCACTATATCCATAGCTGCAGATTCTCTTGCTAATGATGCCATTGCTACCCAACCAGAAAAGGTGAAGTATTATTCACGGCTTATAAAATCAGAAAATATCAGGATGAAAAACCAAGTGGAAAACATCCTGAATATGACGAAACTAGAGCGTAATGAAATGCAGCTAAATCTTGCCGAAGAAAATATGCGAAACATCATTACTGAGCTTACTCGATCTTTCCGTCTTATCGTAGAGGAGCGAGGAGGAAAACTTACCGAAAATTTTACAGCTCAGCGATATCTCGTTCAGGTAGACCGATTTCATATTTCTAATGCCATCATGAACCTGCTGGATAATGCTAATAAATATTCCCCTGACGCCCCTATCATATCTATTACTACAAGAAATGAAAATCAATACTATATCCTAGAAATAAAAGACGAAGGTATAGGCTTGGAAGGAGATAATCACGAAAGAATATTTGAAAAATTCTATAGGGAAGAGACGGGAAATATCCATAGTGTAAAAGGCCAAGGGCTTGGTCTATCTTATGTAAAACAAATTATAGATTTACATGGAGGACAAATAATGGTACGCAGCAAAAAAGGTTTAGGAAGTACCTTTATTATAAAACTTCCTCTAAATAACGCATAAAAATACCATCATGTCAAACAAAATATTATTAGTAGAAGATGATCAAAGCTTCGGATCTGTTTTAAAAGACTATCTCAGTGTACACGCATTTGACGTAGAACTTGCCGTAAACGGAGAACTTGGTCTTGAAGAATTGCAAAAAAATGAATATGACCTTTGCATTTTTGATGTAATGATGCCCAAAATGGACGGATTTACCTTGGCTGAAAAAGTAAAGGAAATAAATAAAAATATCCCAATCATATTCCTAACTGCTAGAAATATGAGAGAAGATGTTCTGAAAGGGTACCAATTAGGAGCAGACGATTATATTACGAAACCCTTTGATACAGAATTGCTTCTATATAAAATCCGGGCAATTCTTTCCCGTAGTAATTCCTTGGAAAGTGAGGAGATAGAGCAATTTGAGCTGAGCAAAACAAGTTTTGATAGTATGCTGCGTCAATTAAAAATAGGAGATCAGGAATTTAAGTTAAGTCCTAAAGAGAATGAGCTTCTTAAGATGTTATTTTTATACAAAAACGAGTTTATGCCCAGAGATTTGGCCCTAAAAAAAATCTGGAAAAAAGATAATTATTTCACCGCACGAAGTATGGACGTATACATTGCTAAACTTCGTAAATTAATTAAAAATGATCCCGGTTTAGAGATAATTAATGTACATGGAGAAGGTTTCCGTTTGGTAGTAAAAAGCTAAATTTGCTGACTAAACCATGTTGAGGAAAAATTTTATATTAAAATTGAAATTATTTTTCGCTTTTTTTCTATTCACGATACAGCTCGGTTTTGGAAAATCTCTTGTGCCGAAAATTTGCTGCGAACCAGCTTCATTCGCAATTTCAGAATTTTCTCAACAACATGACAGTTGCTGTAAGGGTAATTCAAACGATCATCAAGATTTAAAGTCTAAAGAATGTGCTTGTGAAACTGAAGGTTCCTTGCAGAATTTTGTTATTATTTCTCCCTTTATAATAGAAAAAGTTCCAAACTTAAAAGACTTAGCTACTTCTCCTATTTATAGTTTTCAGGGAGATGATTACACAGCAAAATATGAAGTAACACTTTGGGATCATTTTGGTCTGGATTATCCTGATATGGAAAAAATGTTTAATGCTTTTCCAAGCGCTAAAGAAGTCTTTATATGTTGGTTTGTATTACAACATCTGAGAGGATATAAACCTTTTATTACCAAAATTACCTTTACAAGAGAGTTTACGGGAAATATTAATCAAGAGAAAGCTATAAGACCTGTTGAAAATAAAACGAATACAAATGATTATTCCATACCTAAATATGAACACGGACGAATAATGTAGCCTATGAAAATAATAATTTTATTAAGTACTATTTTTTTAATTATTTCTTGTGAAAATAATAAGACAGAATTTATACAATCGAAAGTGATTAATAAACTTGTTTTAGTAAAAAATCCACCCACAATGGATTCTTTATTAAAAAGTCAATTAATTGACTTTTTAATAAAGAATCCTCGAAAATCAATCGCTTTTTACAGGTATTCTTCAGAAACAAAATATTTTTTAGGAAATAAAGAAGACCCAGGAGGTTTCTCAAGTGAGGAATTAGATAATTATCCTGAAGATGAAATTGCTAATTTTTTTATATTAAATTGTAAAAACGATTCTACAAAATTAGTTGGTCGTTTTCATTTTTATGGTTTAAAAGGATCTGATGATGGACAAAAAGAAATAGATACTTTAATTTATAGATGTAAATGATATATGGGCAACAAAAGTAATTTTAAAAGAATTAGAGTTTTCTAATGATATTGAATATATATCAAAATATAAGATAAACCTTTGGGATCATTTTGGATTAGATTTACCCGATATGGAGAAAAAATTTAATATCATTCCAAGTGTAGGAGAAGTGTTTGTTTGCTGGTTTGTATTACAACATCTGAGAGGATACAAACCTTTTATTACAAAAATGACCTTTACCAAAGAATTTAAAGGAAACATAAACCAAGATAAGCCGATAAGACCTGCAAAAAAAGAATCTAATATTAATCTCAATATACCTTATGAATATGGTAGAATTATGTAATTTATGAAAAATATTATTTTATTACTATTAATATGTTTTTTCTTTTCTTGTGAAGAAAAAAAAATAGAATTTGTACAGTCCCAAATAGATTCTACTTTAGTTTTAATTAAAAATCCTTCAGAGAATGATTTAATTTTAAAAAAGGAAATAATCAATTTTATTAAACATAAGAAAAAAAAATTACAAAAAGAAGATAACGGTCTATCTTTTTATGAATACACTTCGGGGACTAGTTATTTTTTAAAGAATGCAAACTATGTTGGTCAAGGAGTTAAAACGGTAATTGTATTTCAAAATCGTGATAATTTTACATCTATGGTTCACGAGTTAATTCATTCAATAGGAGTTCATCATACTTTTGACAATGATTCAAAATATACTTTTGAATTACGTAAAACAGACAATGTAATGGATTATACACATCAGATAGGCAAAAAGCGTTTTACAACAAACATCTGGCAATGGAGAATATTGAATAAAAACATATAATGTAATAAGGTGAAAAGTTTAAAATATTTGATAATTACTATTTTGTTTCACTCTTGTAATGGACAAGAAAGTAAAAGAACTGTTAATTATCCTAAAAACAAACAAATGAGTACAGAACATTTTAATGTCAATAGTTTTAAAAACTATCAAACTGCACAAGAAAAATCTGGTAATATAGGTTCTACAGAGAGATTAACATTTAATGGGCAAACTGTAATAAAAGAATATTCACTAATTTCATCTGAAAACGGAATTGAATATGCAAAAGAAACGATACCACCCATACCAAGTTTATTTTACTCACTCATAATATATGATGAACAGGGTAAAATCAAAAGCTCTATTGATAAAGTTTTTATTGGTGTTTTTGATTTTGAGTATGGTAAACATAATTTCTACGATAAAGAAGGTTATTTAACAAAGCAAATTTATTATAATAAACAATTTGATGTAGTAGAATTAAAAGTTGAAGATGTACTAAATTTTTTATCAAAAGAAGATATTCAAATTACTAAGATAGACTCCACTATTGAAAAAGATTTAAAAGACAAATGGCTTCTTAACAATGTAAATTTTACACCAAAAATGGTTTTGGATAAAATACAGGAATTTTTTTTAGAAACAAAAGAGGAAAGAGGAACTTTTGAAAAAAAATCCTAAATCCTTATAATCGACAAGATGTTGAAAGGATTAAGATTGATTTTGATCCAAATAAACAAATCTGGATTATTGTGAAAGATTTTTCTTCATTAGGTAAAATAATTATCTATATCGATGGAAACGAAAAAAAAATAATTGAAAGTTCTTATAGATTATAGCTGTTATAAGTGTTTAATTTGATAATGACAGTTTATTGAGTATAATCGGCAAAACGAAATGTCCCTAAATTTAAAACGAAATGTCTAAAAAGCCGCTTTTACACAACTTTTAATTTTGGTTTAAACATCAATTAAACATTCAACTCAAACCGTACATCAGCACCATTCAATAATGCCTTAGTCTTTTC
>JAGLAZ010000009.1 GCA_018260565.1 Flavobacteriaceae bacterium | reverse complement strand
ACATACATTGAAATTTACTTAAATTTAAGTTTATTTAGGTGTTGCAAAAAAGAAACAAAACTGAATGGCTACAAAAGCGAAAAACAAAAATTTACACCAAGCGAAAAACAATAAAAAAGACGAGTTTTATACTCAACTTTCCGACATAGAAAACGAATTAAGACATTACAAAGAACACTTTAAAAACAAAGTAGTTTACTGTAATTGCGATGACCCAAGAGTTAGTAATTTCTTTCATTATTTTTCATACAATTTTGAACATTTAGGACTTAAAAAATTAATTGCTACTTGTTACAAAAACCAAAATGCAGATTTATTTAGCCAAAACGATTCTGAAAAAGCTATCTATTTAGAATATTATGGCGATAGAAACGGAAATAGTGTTCCAGACCCAGAAGAAATTGGAATTATTGAACTAAATGGCGATGGCGATTTTAGAAGTGCCGAAAGTATTGAACTTCTAAAACAAGCTGATATTATCGTTACAAACCCACCTTTCTCACTTTTTAGAGAATTTATAGCTCAACTTATCGAATATGATAAAAAATTCGTAATTGTAGGTCACCAAAACGCAATTTCATACAAAGAAATATTTAAGTTAATAAAAGAGAATAATTTATGGCTTGGTTATGGTTTTAAAGGTGGTGCAGGACATTTTATTAATACGCAATACGAAGATTATGCAACAGCAGGCGACCACAAAGAAGGTATGATTAGGGTTTCAGGAGTTCATTGGTTTACAAATCTTGACATTTCAAAAAGACACGAAGATTTAATTTTATACAAGAAATATAACTCACAAGATTACCCAAGTTACGAGAATTTCAATGCAATTAATGTTGATAAAACAAAAGATATACCTATTGACTATGATGGTTTTATGGGTGTTCCAATTACATTTTTAGACAAATATAATCCTGATCAATTTGAGATTATTGGCTTGGGAATATCTAATTCAGGTATTGAAATAGGGGTAAAACCATACACAAAAGAGCATAAAATATACAGAAAAAAAGTCCAAAAAAGAGGTGCAGTAGATGGAGACCTTTATATGATGATAAGTGGTGAAGTTACAGTTCCTTATGCTCGTATAATAATAAAGAACAAAAAACTATGAACATAGAACTTAAAGAAATTAAAGTCAGTGAATTAACAAACGGTTATCAAGATAATAATGAAAATGGGGTTGTTGGTTTTGAAGGTAAATTAGATATTCGTCCACCATATCAACGTGAATTTGTTTATGATGAGAAGGAAAGAAACGCAGTTTTAAATACTCTACAAAAAAACTTTCCATTAAATGTAATGTATTGGGCAGTTCGTGAAGACGGCGATTTTGAAGTTATAGACGGACAACAGAGAACGATATCAATTTGCCAATATGTAAAAGGCGATTTTTCAATTGATGGTTTAGCTTTTCATAATTTACCAAAAGATAAACAAGAGCAAATACTTGATTACACTTTAATGGTTTATTACTGTTCAGGAACGGATAGCGAGAAGTTAGATTGGTTTGAAACTATTAATATTGCAGGAAAAGTTTTGACAAAACAAGAATTGAGAAATGCAGTTTATTCAGGTTCTTGGGTTTCAGATGCAAAACGTTATTTTTCAAAAAATAGCAGACCTAAAATTGGTGATGAATATTTATCTGGTTCAGCAAATAGACAAGAGTATTTAGAAACTGCAATAGATTGGATTTCGGAAGGTAAGATTGAGGACTATATGTCAAAAAACCAACACGAACCAAACGCAAACGAACTTTGGCTTTATTTTCAAGCAGTAATAAGTTGGGTAAAAGCAACTTTCCCAAAATATCGCAAAGAAATGAAAGGCTTGAAATGGGGAGTTTTCTACAATGAATTTAAAGAGCAAAAATTTGACTCAAAGAAACTCGAAGAAGAAATTACTGAACTTATGCTTGACGAAGATGTTCAGAACAAGAAAGGTATTTACACTTATGTATTGACCAGAAAAGAAAAATTTCTAAACATTAGAGCATTTAGTCCAAATCAGAAACGAGAAGCCTACGAAAGACAGAAAGGAATTTGTCCTGTTTGCAAAGAACATTTTGAAATCAACGAAATGGAGGCAGACCATATTGACCCTTGGCATTCAGGCGGAAAAACAACTGCCGAAAATTGCCAAATGTTGTGTAAAGAAGATAACCGAAGAAAAAGCGGAAAATAAAAAAGGGGGTATAACAACGGCTATAATCAAAAGGGGTTTAAGTGCTTAATCGAAATTTAAAGTATATACCAACGTTCAGTTCAAAACCGAGTGGTAAGTGAATGTAAACAGTTAACACCCATAACCAAATTCCCCAATTGTTTAATAAATAATTTCTAAATCATCCCTCGCACAAAACAGTTTTTAAAAATCAGTATTTCATTATGTTCTGTTTAATTACTAGCAGATTTAAACTGGGGATTTATGTTTTATCGCTTATTACTATACTCCTCTACTTATTATTTTTTAATTGCAAATCATAGGCGTTACAATACAGGAAGCCTTCTTCTTGTATTACTGCTGATAGGTGGAAATCATTTGCAATAGAGATTATTTCTGGCGGATTTAGACTTCCTTTTTCTGCCAATGCTCGGCTTAATGCTTGTAAAAAATCCATTTTGCTTTCAAGTAGTATTCTGGTTTTTTCCACTAAATCCTGCATCATTTGTTCTATGACCCCGTCTGTAGATTGTTGAGTCATCCGGTGGGGATAATGTTCTATTGAATAGTTGGCTTGGAAATTAGGGTCAAAATTATAAGTTCGGATATAATCTGCTGCTAATCCCATAGCCTCCTCTCTATCGGATTGCCTTCCTGCCGACGCATTTTCTTTTCCAAAAATCAACTCCTCTGCAATGCCTCCAGCGAGATATATTTGGATCTTCTTTATAAGGATTTCAGCGGAATTATGCATTTGGTGCGGGAAGGTAAATCCTGCTGCATTGCTGCTAGCTACCCGGCTTTTTAGCTGGAGAGGCACCATACCAGTCAGCATTACATAGGCCACGGCGTGGCCACATTCATGTACGCTTATGCTGGCAAGCATATCTTTTTCGTTGGCTTGCCGGATTTTATCTACTCTCCCGATAAAAGGTATTTCGGTAAATTCATCCCCTATTTTGGCTTTAATTATATTTTGGGATTCATCATAATCTATACTAAGATCTTTAGCATGATTCATCAATGCGATAAACAGTAATTTACTGAAATTAGAATCTAAAATATCAGTAATACTACTAAATACTGGCCGTACACCTTGCACAGGGAATACACCATTACGGTAAATTAAGCGCTCCAAGGAATTAGTTACCTGCAAATGAATGCCATATTCCTTTAAAATTTCATTTTGGCGAATGCTAATTTCTTTATGGATCAAGGTTTCAAAATCTGATTTTCTAAGTGAATTATAGATAAGGTGGATATTACCGAAGCGTGATACCTGTTCTGGACGGAATTTCTTGCTCAATGCATTTTTAATATCTACGAATGTGATTTTTTCGGTAAAGGCATGGAAAATATCTGCATCTACATCTGCTTCACTCGTCTGCTGAGCCATACTGAAGGCCTCATCCAGGTTACCGCTGATAATGAGGAGTATTTTGCTATAATCTATAGGTTCGTAGATTTTTTTCTTGCTTTTAGATTCATAGATTAGCTGAGTGATTTCCTCAGCATTCATTTCAGTAAGATCCTCCACACTGTGTGGGAGCCTGAGATATTTTTTGAGTTCCAGAGTCTCATAGTAGGTTAAGAAAGAATCGGTATCCGGATTTGGGTGAGAAACATCTGTAATTTTATGCTTGTCACTTTCCTTTTTCCTTAAAATAAGATTGATGAATTGATTTTCCATCCGCTCCTTATATTTTTGACTTAATTTCCCATCACTAAGAAGTTCCCAAAAGTCTATAAACTTGGTTTGAGGTTCAGGTTCCCCATTGGAGTCTATGGTATTAAATCTTTGTATCTCATCAAATAAAACAATGCCAGGTAAGCCATCTCCTAAATTATTTCTATCAAAAATATCGGCAACACTATTTTCCCATGAGGAACTGTCTTTGTTACTGAGCTCCATTTCCAAAAATCTTTCTTGAAAGTGTAAAAATTTAACCAATTTCCGGATAAGATCCGTTTTACCTACACCCGTCATTCCCCATAAGTTGATAATTACAGGTCTTCTTAAAAGTTCTGGCATAAGATACCACACCGCGATGTAGTCCATAAGATTATCTATAATGGCATCTATCCCTATAAATTCATTTTTAAGATATACTTTGCATTCATCCAAAATTTCCTTCTTTCGGAAGACCTCCTCTTTGTTGATGTTCATAAGATTATTTTAATCGGTTAGGATTATTTTTTACAAAAGAATCCCAGCCTGTGTATTTTTTATCGGAAGCTACCGTTCCAGAATTAAAATGATGGCAAACTGCCACAGCTAAACCATCCGAGGCATCCAGGTATTTGGTAGGGAACTCTTCTAGTTGTAAAAGATGTTGTAGCATTCCCGCCACCTGCTCTTTGCTGGCATTCCCGTTTCCTGTAATGGCCATTTTTACTTTTTTGGGGGAATATTCTGTGATGGGGACATCTCTATGAAGGGAGGCAGCCATCGCTACGCCTTGTGCACGCCCAAGTTTCAGCATACTCTGTACATTTTTTCCAAAAAAAGGAGCCTCTAAAGCTACTTCATCTGGGTGAAACTCATCGATAAGCGCAAGTGTTCTTTCAAAAATGTACTTAAGTTTTGTTTCGTGATTGGGGTATTTATTTAATATTAATTCATGGATAGAAACCATCTGCATTTTATTTTTGATAATAGAAATAATACCAAATCCCATAATGCTGGTTCCTGGGTCTATTCCTAATATTATTTTTTCATTATTTAATTCCATGTTCTTACGCAAAAATACATAATTCTGGTGGGCCTTTTATTTGTGATAAAGAATTCTAATATATAAATTCTAATTAAACTAATTTATTGTAGAAGTTGGTGTTAGCATTTCAAAATCAATTTACTTTCATTATTAACGGCTTATATGCTTAAAGTATAGCTCTAAATGCTTTATTATTCTACCTATGATAAATGCTTCTGTGGAAAGAAAACTTCAAAAACTATTGATTTAAATCGCAAAAATGACAACGAACTGCTATTTCAAATAGATTTATTCTGAAAGAAAATTTTGAATAAGAGAAGTGAATACTATATTGATAATCTAATAGTTATGAGTCTTCATAATATTGGGAACAAATAGTAAAATAAAATACCAATTCTATGAAAACTGACAGAAATTCAGAAAGTCCTATAAGATGCTATTTATCAAATATTTCAAGTTAATAATCAAAAAATTACTTTAATTTTTTTAATTAGGATACAAAAGCGGATAGTAAATCTTCTCTATTTCTATATTAAAAAACAATCTTATATATCATTATTTTGATGCATAATTTTTTCAATTCGCTTATCAGGAATTATCCAAAGAATTGCACATGCGTAAACGATGATAATGCTAATAGCAGGCAAAAAGAAGGATAACAGAAAACTAAATGAATAGAGTAGCAGCGATATTTTTTCTTTTTTATATTTGCCGAGTGCGGTAGCAATTTTAGTTTCTTTTCCTATAAATCGTATGACGCTTTTCTCCAGTAATAAAAATGAAACCGCAGACATTAAAAGGATAAAACAGTATAAAGTAGTAGGATTTTTAGAGAAGTTACTTTCTCCCAACCAGCCTGTGGTAAATGGAATGAGTGATAGCCAAAATAATAAATGAAGATTGGATAACAAAATGTTGCCATTCGTTTTTTCAGTTGCTTGAAATAAATGATGATGATTATTCCAATAAATTCCTACATAAATAAAACTAAATAAATAAGATAAAAATTTAGGAAAAAGGGGTTTTAATGATTCAAATGTGACTCCTTCAGGAACCTTAAGCTCAAGTACCATAACGGTAATTACGATCGCAAGAACGCCATCACTAAAGGCTTCTAATCTATTTGTAGTCATGGTGGCTTTAATTCAAAATTATATTCATTTGTAATCAATGAATTGGTTTGTAGGATTAAAAATATAAAAATTAATATTTATACATTTTGTAATAATTTTTTTATGTTTGATTTAATTTTAGTCAATCCCTTAAATCACAACAAAGAATTCGTCTAGAACATTTTTCTACATAATTTAAATCTAGTTTAAAAAAGGTAAAACTTAGTAAAAACAATAATAAATAATGTCCGTATTAATTCCTAATTGATGTTAATTTACATATTTCTTCTATACTTCCCACCCACCTCAAACAACGCATTGGTAATTTGGCCCAAACTGCAAACCTTTACTGCATCCATCATCACATTGAAAAGGTTTTCTTGATTTATGGCTGCATCTTGGAGTTTTCTAAGCCAGTAAGCAGTTTTTTCAGCACTTGTTTGTTGAAAATTTTGAAGATTGGTAATTTGCTGCCTCTTTTCTTCCTCAGTGGAGCGGATTACCTCTCCTGGCAGCACCGTAGGGGAGCCATCTTTCCCAAGGAAAGTATTGACACCAATGATAGGATATTCTCCTGTATGTTTCAGCCATTCGTAGTACATAGACTCCTCTTGGATTTTCGAGCGTTGGTACATCGTTTCCATTGCTCCTAGAACGCCACCTCGCTCCGTAATACGATCAAATTCTGCATAAACGGCTTCCTCTACCAGATTAGTAAGTTCTTCTATTATGAAAGAACCTTGTAGAGGGTTTTCATTTTTTGCCAAACCTAACTCTTTATTGATGATGAGCTGAATTGCCATGGCTCGTCTTACAGATTGTTCCGTGGGTGTAGTAATAGCTTCGTCATAGGCATTGGTATGCAGGGAGTTACAGTTATCATAGATGGCATATAAGGCCTGCAAAGTAGTACGAATATCATTAAAATCAATTTCCTGTGCGTGCAATGATCTTCCGGATGTTTGGATGTGGTATTTAAGCATCTGGGATCGTTCATTAGCATGATACTTTTCGCGCATAGCTTTGGCCCAAACTCTGCGTGCTACACGCCCTATCACTGCATATTCCGGATCTATTCCATTAGAAAAAAAGAAAGAGAGGTTCGGGGCAAAATCATTAATATCCATACTTCGGCTCAAATAATATTCCACATAGGTAAAGCCATTGGCAAGGGTAAAGGCAAGCTGAGAAATAGGGTTGGCTCCTGCCTCTGCGATATGATAGCCCGATATAGAAACTGAATAAAAATTCCGAACTTTTTCCTTTATAAAATATTCCTGCACATCCCCCATTAGTCTTAAAGCAAATTCTGTGGAAAAGATGCAGGTGTTTTGGGCTTGGTCTTCTTTTAAAATATCAGCCTGCACGGTACCACGGACATTAGCAATGGTATTTGCTTTGATTTTAGCATAAACTTCTTCCGGTAGTATTTCGTCTCCTGTAAGGCCCAAAAGTCGTAAACCTAAGCCGCTATTAGAAGGTGGTAATTCTCCATTATATTCAGGTCTTTTAACTCCTTGATTATCATATTTCTCTGAATATTTTTTCTCTACCAGATGCCAAAGTTGATGCTCTTCAATGTATTTTTCACAATTTTGATCAATAGCAGAGTTCATGAAAAAAGCGAGGAGCATTGCAGCGGGTCCATTAATGGTCATGGAAACAGAGGTCATAGGATCTATCAAATCAAATCCCGAATACAGTTTTTTGGCATCATCTAATGTTGCGATGGAGACACCCGCGTTGCCTATTTTCCCATATATATCTGGTGGTAAAGCAGGATCTTGACCATATAGGGTAACAGAGTCAAACGCAGTAGAGAGTCTTTTTGCTGGCATATCAGCCGAAACATAATGGAAACGGCGGTTGGTACGCTCTGGGCCACCTTCTCCAGCAAACATACGGGTAGGATCTTCGCCCGTTCTTTTAAAGGGATAAATTCCTGCAGTGTAGGGGAATGATCCTGGTAAGTTTTCCTGACCTTTCCATTGAATAAGATCCCCCCAATCACTGTATTTAGGAAGGGCAATTTTGGGTATTTTTAAATGGGAGAGGCTTTCGGTATTGGTTTCCACCCGTATTTCTTTTCCTCTTACAAAATAGGAGAAACTGTCTCCAGAGAGTTGAGCTTTGGTATCTTCCCAGTTTTTTAGAAAATCAATATTTTCTTGTATCAGTTCTTTCTCAGCCTTGTTGTATTCTGTTTCTATAGTGGATAGCTGAGTTTCTGGCAATATAGTTTTAATGCCTTCTATATGATATAGTTTTCGAGCAAGTTTAGCTTGATGGGATACACTTTGGTCATACTGTTTGTTGGTTTCTACTATTTCACTTAGGTAGCGTACGCGCTTAGGTGGAATAATAACGGTATCCTCCTGAACATGGTGCTCGTCATAGGTTGCTATTTCCATATTTGGATATTTTTCCCTTATGTTAGATACGAGAGCATTAAATAATTCCGTAGTTCCTACATCATTAAATTGCGAAGCCTTGGTAGCATATACGGGCATCGCATCCAATTCCGTTTCCCAAAGGAGGTGGTTTCGCTGGTATTGTTTTTTAACAGCTTGCAGCGCATCTTGAGCTCCGCGTTTGTCTGATTTATTAAGAGCAATAAGATCCGCGTAATCCAGCATATCGATTTTTTCCAGCTGTGTTGCTGCTCCATATTCTGGGGTCATCACATACATGGAAATATCTGCAAAATCTTCAACCTCTGAACCGCTTTGGCCTATTCCAGATGTCTCTAGAATAATAAGGTCGGGATGGGCTAGTTTTAAAATATTAAGTGCAGATTTTATATAGGGAGATACCGAAACATTATTTTCACGAGTTGCCATAGACCGCATATATACTCTGCTATCATTTATTGCATTCATGCGAATGCGGTCTCCGAGTAATGCGCCACCTGTCTTTTTTTTGGAAGGATCTATGGAAATAATCGCAATCTTTTTTCCAGGATTAGAGCGTAGGAAACGTCTTACTAGTTCATCAGTAAGAGAGGATTTTCCGGAGCCTCCAGTTCCAGTGATTCCTATAATTGGGATTTGGGATTCCTTTGCTCTACTATTTATTGTTTCCACCAAATCCTGCTTTTCATCCGAAAAGTTTTCAACTGCGGAAATTACTTGAGCGATGCTTTTGGGGTTTTCAAATTTTATTAAATCTAAATCTGATACAGTTACTTCTGCACCTGTGGGGAAATCTGATTTTTGAACCAAATCATCTATCATACCTTGCAATCCAAGTTCTCTACCATCATCTGGGGAGTATATTCGATCTACCCCATAATCCATAAGTTCTTTAATTTCTTGAGGTAAAATTACACCGCCCCCACCGCCGAAGATCTTGATTTGGGGAGCACCTTTTTCACGGAGTAAATCATAGATGTATTTAAAATATTCATTGTGCCCGCCTTGGTAGGATGTTAAGGCAATAGCATTGGCGTCTTCCTGAACGGCACAGTTTACCACCTCTTCTGCAGACTTGTCATGGCCCAAATGAATAACTTCTACACCAGAGCCTTGAATGACACGCCGCATAATATTTATAGCAGCGTCATGCCCATCAAATAGGGCAGCAGCAGTGACTATTCTCACATTATTTTTTGGGGTGTATTTTTGAGTTTTCACAGGAAGTCTTTTTCCAAATATAACTAATGTTACGAGTTTTATTCTTAAATATGTTCAACATAAACAAATAACTTAATTAATTCCTTTAGAAGATAAATCGAAATACATAAATTTTTTTAAAGGATGTTTGTATTAGGAGTTCAATTTTCCAAAATTTTTTCTGTAAATTTTGAAAAAACAGAAAAAACATATATATTTACAATTCATTTTAATATTTCACACATGAAAAAACTTTTACTCATCTGTGCACTTGGTCTTACAGGCCTCACAAATGCGCAGATCCTCGTAAACGAAAGTTTCGAGGGTACATCAGTTCCATCTGGATGGACCTCTACAAGTGATACAGGAGGCTCACCTTATACTTCTTTTGGAACGAACTCAGGTGCGGCCTGTGTAGGCGCTAAATTGATAACCGTAAATTTGTGGTCATCATCTAGTTCTTGGTATCTTATCTATACAAGTTCAAATTCTAATGCTACCGCTCTTACTTATTCTTACAAGTATTCTACAAAGCCTTACCCAGGAGGATCAATAAACGGTACACTCGTTTCCGAGTATAGCGTAGATGGTGGTACTACTTGGGTAGAAGCATCTCCTTCCGTAAATCTTACTACTGAAGTAAACTGTCAAGCAGTAAGTGGAACCATACCTGCAGGCACTATTCCATCTGCAGCTAATTTTAAATTCCGCTTTCGATCTACAGCTGTTTCAGGCGGGGATTATTATTTAGGAATAGATGATGTTCAGCTGGCTCAAACAGTTACATCAGTACCATCTTGTACCACTGTTAGTGCCCCTGCAAACGGAGCAACCTTTGTTTCTACTACACCTACTATAACATGGTCTTCAGTTGGTGGTGCCTCAGGATATAAAATCAGTATTGGTACTACTTCTGGAGGAACAGATGTAGTTAATAATGTAAATGTAGGCACCTCTACCAGTTATACAGTAGCGGCTGCTAATCCACTATTGAATAATACCACCTACTATGTAAGCGTAACCCCAACTAACAGTTTAGGTGATGCTACCGGGTGTACGGGATCTTCCTTTACTACTTTAAGTATACCATGTCCTACTGTAAATTCACCAGGTCTTAATGCTACAGGTGTTCCATTAAAACCAACTATTAAATGGACTAGCGTTACAGGTGCAACAGGTTATAAATTATCTTTAGGTACTACCTCCGGTGGAACTGAGATTCTTAATAATGTGGATCTTGGTAATGTAACAACCTATACATTAGCCTCAGCATTGGCACCAAATACTACTTATTATTATACTGTTAATTCTTATAATGGTTCAAGTTCATCTGCTTCATGTACTGTTAGAAGTTTTACCACGGGCCCAGCAGCTGCGGTAAATGATGAATGTTCAGGAGCTATCCAAGCCACTTTACCCTATTCTGCTGTAGTAACAGATGGAGCAGGTACTACATCAGGTGGATTCGTTACAGGATGTAGTACTAATAATGATGGATTATGGTATAAATTTACGGGTAATGGTGGTCCTATTACAGTTGCTATCACAGGTGTACAATCTACTTTTGATCCTAAATTAGCTGTTTACACAGGATCTTGTGGAGCATTTACTTGTCAAGGTAGTGCAGATGCAGGAGTTAATGGCGGTGGAGAAACCTACACATTTACTTCTGTCGCGGGTACTACGTATTATGTAAACGTTGGTCACTGGTCTGGATCAACCGATTCACCAGAAGGGAATTTCACCATAGCTATCACTACAAGCTTAGGTACTCAGGAGACCAGTCTTGTTGGAAAAGCGGTACAGATATATCCTAACCCATTCTCTGATATTGTAAAAATTACCAACAGCGACAAACTTAAATCAGCTGCTGTATTAGATGCATCAGGTAGAGTAGTTGCACAGTTTAATTCTCCGGTGGGAGAGATGAATCTTTCTAAACTAAGCTCAGGAGTGTATATGATCCAAGTGAAATATACTGATGGAACATCTCAGACATTCAAAGCGATAAAGAAATAGTTCTGATTTGAAAAATGTAAAAGCTGCCTGGAAACAGGCAGCTATTTTTATGTCTACCTATTGCCTATACTATCTTAATAAATTGGCCTTTATATGGACTAAAAAACAATGTCCCCTATGAAATATTTAGAAAATATTTTGTATTGATTTTATTTTACATTCGATCTGTAGAAATTAATTAATGTTTCAACCAAATTTTTTTCTGTTATTATTGATAAAACAGAAATATCAGTTATATTTACACCTCATTATTTTATTTCACTCATGAAAAAACTTTTACTCATCTGTGCACTTGGTCTTACAGGCCTTACAAATGCGCAGATCCTCGTAAACGAAAGTTTCGAGGGTTCATCACTTCCTACTGGATGGACTTCCACTAATGCTGCAGGGTCTTCAAATACGCCATCCTATGGCACAGCTGCTGGTACTGCCTGTGTTGGAACTAAGATGGTTACCAGAAACATTTATGGAACATCTACTAATACATGGAACCTTACTTATTCTAGTACGGCTTCTAATGCTACCGCTCTTACTTATTCTTACAAGTATTCAGCTAAGCCGTATAATTCAACATCTTCTGTAAATGCCACACTTGTATCTGAGTATAGCGTAGATGGTGGTACTACTTGGGTAGAAGCATCTCCTTCGGTTAGTATAAATACTACAGTGAGCTGTCAAGCGGTTAGTGGAACCATATCTGCGGGCACTATTCCATCTGCAGCTAATTTTAAATTTCGTTTACGAGCAGCCTCTATAAGCCCATCAGATATGTATTTAGGATTTGATGATGTTCAGCTGGCTCAAACAGTTACATCTGTACCATCTTGTACTACTATCAATACTCCTGCGAATGGAGCAACAAATATTTCTCTTACTCCTACTATTACCTGGGCTGCGGTTACTGGTGCCTCAGGATATAAAATCAGTATTGGTACTACTCCTGGAGGAACTGAAGTAGTAAATAATGTGAATGTAGGTGCCAGTACTAGTTATTCTGTATTAGCTACTAACGCATTACAATTAAATACTACCTATTATGTAAGCATAACTCCAACGAACAGTTTAGGTGATGCTACTGGGTGTACTGGGTCTTCCTTTACAACAACTTCTGTTTTACCTTGTCCTACTGTAAATTCACCAGGTCTTAATGCTACAGGTGTTCCATTAAAACCAACTATTAAATGGACTAGCGTTACAGGTGCAACAGGTTATAAATTATCTTTAGGTACTACCTCCGGTGGAACTGAGATTCTTAATAATGTGGATCTTGGTAATGTAACAACCTATACATTAGCCTCAGCATTGGCACCAAATACTACTTATTATTATACTGTTAATTCTTATAATGGTTCAAGTTCATCTGCTTCATGTACTGTTAGAAGTTTTACCACGGGCCCAGCAGCTGCGGTAAATGATGAATGTTCAGGAGCTATCCAAGCCACTTTACCCTATTCTGCTGTAGTAACAGATGGAGCAGGTACTACATCAGGTGGATTCGTTACAGGATGTAGTACTAATAATGATGGATTATGGTATAAATTTACGGGTAATGGTGGTCCTATTACAGTTGCTATCACAGGTGTACAATCTACTTTTGATCCTAAATTAGCTGTTTACACAGGATCTTGTGGAGCATTTACTTGTCAAGGTAGTGCAGATGCAGGAGTTAATGGCGGTGGAGAAACCTACACATTTACTTCTGTCGCGGGTACTACGTATTATGTAAACGTTGGTCACTGGTCTGGATCAACCGATTCACCAGAAGGGAATTTCACCATAGCTATCACTACAAGCTTAGGTACTCAGGAGACCAGTCTTGTTGGAAAAGCGGTACAGATATATCCTAACCCATTCTCTGATATTGTAAAAATTACCAACAGCGACAAACTTAAATCAGCTGCTGTATTAGATGCATCAGGTAGAGTAGTTGCACAGTTTAATTCTCCGGTGGGAGAGATGAATCTTTCTAAACTAAGCTCAGGAGTGTATATGATCCAAGTGAAATATACTGATGGAACATCTCAGACATTCAAAGCGATAAAGAAATAGTTCTGATTTGAAAAATGTAAAAGCTGCCTGGAAACAGGCAGCTATTTTTAGGTTATATTGGTACCATATATTTTTCTTGAGATGAATAATTAACAAATCATATATTTACTTAGTATAATAATGGACTCATGTAATAAAGATGTTTAAAGTATAATGTGTTAGCTAAAAGACCTTTTGGTAAACTGAAATTTTAAAAAAATCATAAAAAAACCTTACATTTTTAATGTAAGGTTTTTTTTGGGGAGTAAATCTTAGGCCTCGCAGCTTTTACAACTAATAAAATCTACCATCATTTCCTTAGAAACGGAAGAACTTCTCTGATAATACAAGGTCTTTACACCTTTTTTCCAAGCTTCTACAAGGAGAAAGTTTACATCCTTTACTGGCATAGAAGAGGGGATCATTAGGTTTAATGATTGGGACTGGTCTATATACTGCTGTCTTTGTGCTGCTTGAGAGATAATTTCCATAGGTGAAATCTCCATGAAGGTTTTAAAAACTAATCTTTCATGAGGTGTTAGTGCCTCCAGATGCTGCACGGATCCGTGATTTAGCATAATGCTTCTCCAAGTTTCCTCATTGTCTATTCCTTTTTCCTGAATAAGTTTTAGTAGATATTTATTTCTCCGCATAAAATTCCCTTTCGCTAATCCCGCCTTAAAATAGTTTGAAGGAATAGGTTCTATCCCTGGAGAGGTTTGCCCTAAAATAGCACTAGATGAGGTAGTAGGGGCTATTGCTAGTAAAGTAGTATTACGCATTCCATAACCTTGAAGTACCTCCGGTTCTCCATAAATATTTGCCAATTCTTTGGAAGCTATAGTTGCTTGTTCGCTAATATGTCTAAAAGCTTTGGCATTAAATTGAGTAGCTTCAAAGCTTTCGAAAGGGATAGAATTGCGTTGCAAATAAGAGTGATATCCTAATACTCCTAATCCTAATGCTCTATGACGAAGCGCAAAATTTCTGGCACCTTGGAGGTAGTAATTTCCCTCTGTTTTATCAATAAATTCCGACAAAACAGCATCTAAAAAGTAAATAGCCAATTTAACAGCGTCCGTATCCTTCCATTCATCATATAACTCTAAGTTCATAGAAGATAAACAGCATATAAAAGATTCCTCTCGCGTGGATGGTAGCATAATCTCAGAGCAAAGGTTACTTGCATTAATCATCATGCTTTTATCCTTATAAACTTGAGGTTTGTTTCTATTTACATTATCCGTAAAAAATATGTAAGGAAGTCCCTTTTTTTGACGTGATTCAATTACTTTCGCCCAGATGCGGCGTTTCTCCATATCACCTTCCACCATATCTTGCATCCAGTAATCTGGTACGCATATCCCTGTGAAAAGATTCTGAAGGGGGCTGCCCACATCCTTGATTTGAAGAAATTCTTCTATATCACCATGATCTATATCTAGATAAGCAGCAAAGGCACCACGGCGCACACCGCCTTGAGAAACCACATCCATAGAGGTGTCAAAGAGCTTCATGAAGGAGACAGCACCAGAAGATTGGCCATTGTCTGTTACTGCAGTTCCACGATTTCTAAGTTCACCAAAATATCCAGAAGTACCACCTCCAATTTTGGTTTGCATGATGACTTCTCCCAACTTATGGGTGATGCCTTCTATACTATCGGGTACATGGACATTAAAGCAGGAGATGGGCAAACCGCGCTGCGTTCCCATATTTGCCCAGATAGGAGAAGAAAAAGAGATCCAGCCTTTGGTGATCATCTCCTGAAATGCGGGTTGCAATTCTGGCTTATATAGGCGTTTGGCAGCTGCAGTAGTAATCCTTTCAATGGCGCCGGTTACGGTTTCCCCTTTTAAGAGGTAACCACGATTCAGCATCTGTTCGGATTCTTCATTCAGCCACCAGATATCATTTTTTTCTTCTTCCATTTAGTTATTACGGTTTTGCAGCCGGTCTAAGGGCTTGGTGTTGTTTAAATTTGTGTTGTAGGCTTTTATATTAGAGTCTTTATGCGCCCCGACCTGAGTGGAGCTCTTTTCTGGTATCGTCCCAAGACGAGAACAGAAAAAGCGGGAACGGAAGGCGGATTAGGCGCCCAAACCCTTAAAACAAATCCATTGCAGTTATACTTTTATCGTGCTTGGTATATGCAGTAGGTCTTTTAGCAAAGAAATCATCTGATGCATGTGCAAATACTTCCTCTTCAAACCATTTCATGGGGGCGTAATCTTCCTCAGCAATATTAAAGAGGGGTTTCATCCCAATGTTTATTAGGCTATCATCTACGCGATATTTCATAAAGTGTAAAAGATTTTTCTGTGAGCAGTTTTCCAGATCTCCATCTTCAAAAATCCAGCTTAAAATTTCTTCCTCTACTAAAATAGATTCTTTTATAAGGCTGTAAATATTCTCCTTATCATCTTCGTTTAAAAGATCTGGCTGTTCTTCTAAAATTTTATTGATGAGATACATTCCTGCATTTGCATGAATCTGCTCATCCACGGAGGTCCAAGCGATAATATTGCTAACATTTTTAAGGAAGCCGCGGAACCGTGTGAAGCTTAAAATAATAGCAAACTGGGAGAATAAGGATACATTTTCTATCAGAATACTGAACATAAGCAAAGATGAAACATACTCTTTAGGGCTGGTGCTTGAGGAGTTTTGTAACACTTTTGTGAGAAAATCAATGCGCTTCTTAAGTGCTGCAGTTTCCACTGCGTGGGTAAACTCATCATCATATCCTAATACTGTAAGGAGGCGGGAATATGCTTCGGAATGTCGAAACTCACATTCTGCAAATGTGGCACCCAGACCGTTGAGTTCTGGCTTTGGTAAATGGTTATAGAGATTCCCCCAAAAGGTTTTTACGGATACTTCAATCTGCGCAATGGCGAGCAAAGCATGTTTTACTGCCTTTTTTTCATGAGGAAGCAGTTGGGAGTGAAAATCTTGAATATCAGCAGTAAAATCCACTTCGGAATGTACCCAAAAGGCTTTATTAATAGCATCCACGAACTTTAAAACTTCTGGATACTCAAAGGGTTTGTAGCTTACTCTTTTTTCAAATATACTCATGATGGATGTTCTGTATTAAGTTAGTCAAAAATAATAACCTCTTACGATTTAAATACAAATATTAGGTAAATAAATAAATGTATTTTCACTTAATTTCAAGATACAAATATCGTTAAATAAAAAGGAATATTAGGACTACTTTTCTTATCATTTACATAGGATATATCAATAAGACATTTAAATTTTACCTTGGGGTATGGTGTTATTTTAAATAAGAATTGGATTAATTATTGCAGCACAACCCGTCATATGGAAGTATCTGAAAGTTCTGAAATTTACGATAAAAAGGAACTCCGCAACCATCTTTTGGATTTAATTATTTCCAAACAAAACCTCTTGGAACGATATATGAAAACTACTAAAGAGGCGAATATAGAAACCAAACGATCAGGAGGAACCACATGGGAGACTCAAAGAGAGCATCTAGCACAAGAGCTTATTAGAGTGGACCTAGCTCTATATAATGTAAAAAATCTAAGGCATAATATGCGTTTGGTACAGTATCGTGAGATGGATACCGTGACTATAGGAAGTGTTATAATTACCAATAAAGCAAGATTTTATATTTCTGTAGGGTATGGAGAATTTTTCTTTCAAGGAACAAGATTTTACGCTATTACTGCTGAAAGTCCTCTTGGAAAATTTTTAAAAGGAAAAAAACCAGGAGACGAATTCGTTTTTTTCGGAATTAGCCAAAAAATCCTTAGTATTTATTAGGAAATGCAGGCTTAAATAATTAGCTTTACTTTAAATTTTTAACATTATGGCAAAAAAAGCAAGCCCTAAAAAAAAAGACCAAATAGATGCAGCTCCTGACGCTGCAGAAAATCTAAGAGAATTATTTGTGCACAGTCTCAAAGATTTATATTGGGCGGAAGATGCACTTAGTAAAGAACTTCCCACTATGGCCGATAATGCTACTAGTAAGAAATTAAAAAGTGCATTAGAAAAGCATTTATCTGAAACTAAAAACCAGATAGAGAGGCTAAAATCAGCTTTTAAGAGTGTTGGAGAAAAGGCAGAAAAAGAAAAATGTGATGCTATGGAAGGAATTCTAAAGGAAGGGAAGAGCATTATGAAGGAGACCGAGCCGGGAGCAGTGCGTGATGCTGGTATTATTGCTGCAGCTCAAAAAGTGGAACACTATGAAATTGCCAGTTATGGTACAGCAGCTACATTCGCGAAAATTTTAGGTGAAAAAGAAGCTCTTACATTACTTTTGGAAACGCTGAAAGAAGAAAAAGCATGTGATAAAGATTTAACCAAACTGGCTAAAACTGAAATCAATATAAATGCAAAAAAGAAATAATTTCAATTTTAATTTTAATATAAACGCCGCCATTAAAGCGGCGTTTATGCTATCCGAAAACATCTAGTACCTTTGGATTTTTCAAATAAATAAAAATTGCGCATATGGAAATCGGGAAAACAAACTGCCTTACAGTAAAGGAAAAAGTAAGCGATGGATGGATGTGTATAGATGCCACGGGAATGATATGCCTAATGCCGAACATTTTTACTTTACCAGACATGGATGTAGGTACTGAAGTAAAAGCCTTTGTTTATCAGGATGGCAAAGAGCTTAGAGCCACCACAGAAATTCCTTATGCGGAAGTAGGAGAATATGCCGTGATGGAGTGTATTGAGGTACTGCCCACAGGAGCTTTTATAGATTGGGGAATTATAAAAGATTTATTTGTGCCTTATACGGAACAGCGCGGCAAAATGACAGTAGGAAAGCGCTATGCCCTTTATGTTTATCAGGATGAAGAAACAGGACTTATTACGGGTACTGCAAAATTTAAAAGAAATCTTACCTATGCACGCCAAGAATTACCTTTTATAGAAGGACAAGAAGTTTCTATATTACTTCTCGGTGAAGGAGATCTAGGATGGAACGTAGTCATTGAAAAAAAATACCTCGGTCTGGTGTATGCTTCAGAAGTATTTAAAAAACTATATCCCTTATCTACAGAAATAGGCTATATTAAATCCATTCGCGATGATGGTAAAATTGATGTCAGCCTACAGCGTACGGGTATTGAGCATCTCGATACGTTTGCCGTAAAAGTTTATAACGAACTGGTAAAAAATAATGGTATACTTTATCTTTCCGATAGCAGCAACCCTGAAGAAATTCTATATAAACTTGAAATGAGCAAGAAGAACTTTAAAAAAGCGATTGGAAGTCTCTATAAAGCTGAAAAAATAATCATCCGTCAGGACCATATAGCACTTCCTCCCTTGGAAGACTTAGGTGAATAATTATACCAAGTAGAAATCCTGCATACGCTCTTCACAGAGCTGTTTTACTACCGAAATCCATTCATCATCATCATTTAGGCATGGCAAATAATGGAATTCTTCGCCTCCAGCATGTAAAAATTCCTCCTTACCTTCTACAGAAATTTCCTCCAGCGTTTCCAGACAATCGGATACGAAGGCAGGGCATGCTACAGCAAGTTTTTTAATACCTTTTGCAGGGATAGTTTCTAATGTTTCATCCGTATAAGGCTCTATCCATTTATCTTTTCCTAGTCTCGATTGAAAACTTACTATTACTTTTTCCTTGGGAATTCCAAGTTTTGCAATCACCAGTTCGGTGGTTTTGTAGCATTGGTGGCGGTAACAAAATTTATGAGAAGGTCTATCTTCCTCAAAGCAGCAACTCCCTATTTTACAACTATTTGTAGGATCCGTTTTATATAAATGCCGCTCTGGAACACCGTGGTAGGAGAATTGCAACGCATCATATTCTGCAGGAAGATTACGCGCAATAGAAGCCGCAAGTGCGTTTATATAGATTTCTCTTTTATAAAAAGGATCTACATAAGTAATCTTCATTTCAGGAAAGGTCTTTTTCCGGACTTCCTCTGCCTTATCTATCACTGTCTCCGTGGTGCTCATTGCATATTGCGGGTAGAGTGGGAAAATGACAACCTCATTTACCCCTTGTGCCTGTAGCTTAGCAAGGCCAGTTTCTATACTGGGTTCTGCATAACGCATCCCTATTTCAACTGGAACATCTACGAGCGGAGCCAATTTTTGCTTTATTTTTTCAGTAAGCACAATGAGCGGTGAGCCTTCAGGAGTCCAAACAGTCTGGTATGCAGCGGCAGATTTTTTAGGCCGCGTATTTAATATGATGCCCTGCACCAAAAGTGAGCGTAAAAACCAAGGATAGTCTATCACCTTTTCATCCATCAGGAATTCGTCCAAATATTCCCGCACATCAGCAACTGATGTGGAGCGGGGTGAACCTAAATTCACCAATAAAATTCCTTTTTTAGCCTGAAGGGCTTGTGCAGATGTATATTTCACCGTAAGATTTCGTTTTATTTTTGGGGCGCCTTATCCGTCCTTCGCTCCCGCTTTTTTACTCGTCGTTCCTCCTCATAAAAAGAGCTCCGCTCAGGCCGGGGCGCTTACAAAAGTACGGAATTGGGTGTAGAAATTTAGACTTTGTGTCATATAAAGATCAATGCGGTTAGATGCAATCATGGGTCTCTAACCAAGAAAGTATCATTCATTTAAGAATACATCATACCATAACAATAGTAAATCTTCAGTTGAAAAGACTAGATAATAGGATACCGAACACAAAATAATTGAAATAAAATTATGCCTATCCAACTCGTAGTAGTAGTATTCTAACATAAAGGGTTTTGAAAACTATTATTTTACCAAATCAGATTGTTTGGTAAGACTTTTTCTTATTTCCTATCCATTCACCGCCTCCACATGATGCACCAGTTCTGGTACGAATTGTTTTAAGACATTTTCTATTCCTCCTTTTAATGTTGCAGTAGAACTGGGGCAACCAGAGCAGGCCCCCTGTAATAACATTTTTGCGGTTTTGGTTTCTGGTATGTATTGTAGGAGTGAGATTTTGCCACCATCGCCTTCCACCGCAGGAGCTACATATTCTTCTAAAATATCTGATATTCTCTGCTCATCTTCGCTGTATTCTCTATTTGTGATGCTCTCTACTGGTTTATCATGTCGGTTCCCAGGAATATGCGCTACTATATTTCCAGCCTGCAGATATTCCGCAATAAAGCTGCGGACGGGGTTCATCCATTGGTGCCATTCCCCGCTATCATTTTTTGTAACGGCCACAAAGTTTTCATTTATAAATACCTCTTCAACGAAATCAAACTCATTAAATAAAGCTACAGCCAAAGGAATTTCATACGGCATTTCTCCTTTTTTAATTTCTAAAAAACCATCCAAAATTCTTCTATCGGAAACGAATTTCATTACGGAAGGATTCGGAGTCATTTCTGCGTAAATAGGAAATACCTGCTTGTTTTTTTGGATATAAATTCTTGGGTGCGCGAGCAATTCGTCTTCTATCACATTCTTTAGACTTATTTTCACATCATCCCAAGAAACTAAATCTTGTTTTGCCACAGCGATAAAGTTAGAAGTGATAAATATTTTATCAATAAAGGGAAAGTTAAATAATTCTTGTGCTAAGGGTATTTCAGATATATCGGATTCTCTATCAAGTTCCACAGAACCAGGTATCAGTTGATAATCTGTTACATATTTTATAACCTTAGGATTCGCCGTTTCTTCTATAATCAGTTCTCTCATATCAAATTTTGACACAAAAATACTGCAAATCCTATCAAAAGAATATCCATACTATCAATTGCTGTTATATCCTTTTTGGTTAGCCATTTACATTGCAAAACGGAATTAAATAAATATCTTTACCTATCAATACTTGTATGGCTTTAATAAAAACACTACTCGGCAAAAGCCCCATAATCGGGAAGGACACCTATCTTGCCGAAACCGCAACTGTTATAGGTGATGTGGAAACGGGTACCGAATGTAGTATATGGTATAATGCTGTGATCCGTGGAGATGTGCATTATATTAAATTAGGAAATAGGGTGAATGTTCAGGATAATGCGATGCTGCACTGTACCTACCAGAAATTTCCTTTAGTTATAGGAAACAATGTGAGCATAGGACATAATGCTATAGTACATGGCTGCACTATACACGATGATGTATTGATAGGTATGGGTGCAATAGTAATGGATAATTGTGTGGTAGAAAGCAATTCTATAGTAGGTGCGGGCTCTGTGGTTGTTCAGGGAACACATATTAAATCTGGTGAAGTTTGGGGAGGTATTCCTGCCAAAAAAATTAAAGATATCTCTCCCGAACTAACAAAGGGCGAGGTACAGAGAATAGCGAATAATTATGTCTTATATTCTTCATGGTATAAAGATGAAAAATAACCAAGACACTCCTACAATTAAATAAAACAACATAATTTCAGTACAAAATCCTTATTTCTATATTTGTAAAATGGAATACAATACTTCTCGTACGGCTTTGCGCATGCCGGAATATGGACGCATGGTGCAATCGCTCGTAGAAAGATGCAAGGAAACTGCAGATAAAGAAGAAAGAACTAAATTGGCTCATGCCATCATAGAATTTATGCGTCAGCGTAATGCCTTCCATGGCAACGGACCTACAGAACCAGAAAAATTATGGGATCATCTTTTTATTCTTGCAGAATTTGAGTTGGATGTCGATTCACCTTATCCTATAATTACAGAGGAAGAGCTCCGTACCAAACCAAAAAAATTAGAATATCCTAAACTTCAAGGAGATTATAAGTTTTACGGCAAAAGCATACTATCTTTAATAGATATTGCTCTAAACACAGAAGAAGGAGAGGATAAAAATGCAATGATAGAATCCATTGCCAATAACATGAAAAAATCCTACAATATCTATAATAAAGATAATGTAAAGGATGAAGTTATATTCCGGCACCTAAATGATCTTTCAGATGGGAAACTAGACACAAGTCATGTAGAAAGCCTACATACCCATAGAAATTACCAATCTAGTCCTAATCAAAATAATAGAAATAGGAATCAGAACAACCAAAATAGGAACCCAAATCAAAATCAAAAAAATTCCAATCAAGGCAACTCAAATATAAATCTTAATGCCAACCGTTCTCCACAAGATGACTCGGCTGGTACATCCGGAAATACTGGAGTGAAACGATATAACAACAGATACCGCAAACCAAACAATAAATAATGCAAACTGAATCCTTCCTTATCCGCGGTGGGAAAGCTCTTTCCGGCGAAATAAATCCTCAAGGTGCCAAAAACGAAGCCCTTCAGATATTATGTGCCGTACTTCTCACGGAGGATCCAGTTCGAATAGATAATGTACCAGACATTCACGACGTAAATCGCTTGATTGCAATATTGCGTCAAATGGGAGTCAAGGTAGAAATGCATGGCTCAGGAAGTTTTACATTTCAAGCAGATTCTATTGATAGCCAGTACTTTAAATCTCCTGAATTTAAAAAAAATGGTGCCAAATTACGAGGTTCTGTTATGATGATGGGACCTTTATTAGCACGTTTTGGTAGTGCTTGCATGCCTACACCAGGTGGGGATAAAATAGGTAGAAGAAGATTAGACACGCATTTTCAAGGCTTTGTAGAACTTGGCGCTTCTTTCAAATACCATGAGGAAGAGCAATTCTACACTGTAGAAGCAAAAGAATTACAAGGTAAATTTATTTTACTCGATGAGGCTTCTGTAACGGGTACGGCTAACATCATAATGGCTGCCGTTTTAGCAAAAGGGAAAACAAGAATTTATAACGCCGCCTGCGAACCATATCTTCAACAATTATGTAAAATGTTAAATAGAATGGGCGCTCAGATTTCTGGCGTCGGTTCAAATCTTTTAACCATAGAGGGTGTAAATTCCTTGCACGGCACCACCCATACATTGCTCCCAGATATGGTAGAAATAGGCTCTTGGATAGGCCTTGCTGCAATGACGCGTTCAGCCCTACGAATTAAAAATGTGCATTGGAATCAATTAGGCATTATTCCAGATGTTTTCAGAAAGTTAGGCATCATTATCGATCAGGAGGATGATGATATGATTATCCCAGCCCAAGAACATTACCGGATTGGGAAATTTATTGATGGTTCTATACTCACAGTGTCGGATGCACCGTGGCCGGGTTTTACACCAGATTTACTTTCTATTGTACTTGTAACAGCCACACAAGCCAAAGGTACGGTGCTAATTCATCAAAAAATGTTTGAGTCTCGCCTGTTCTTCACGGATAAACTGATAGATATGGGTGCTCAGATTATTCTTTGCGATCCTCATAGAGCCACGGTAGTGGGACTAAACCATGAATTTCCATTGCGCGGAACTACGATGACATCTCCAGACATTCGGGCAGGAAATGCACTCCTTATAGCAGCTCTTTCCGCTGAGGGAAAATCGGTAATTCATAATATTGAGCAGATTGATAGGGGGTATGAAAGAATTGATGAGCGTCTTCGCGCCATTGGTGCAGATATTCAAAGAATATAATGTAATAAATAATGAATCTCGAAGAAAGAATTCAAAAGTCTGAAACCCGAATTTTTAAAGCAGTATTTCCTAATACTACCAATCATTACGATACTTTATTTGGAGGAACAGCCTTACAACTTATGGATGAGGTTGCATTTATAGCAGCTACTCGTTTTTCTAGAAAGCGATGTGTTACTGTATCCAGCGATAAAATAGATTTTTCCAAACCCATTCCAGCAGGGACTATAATAGAACTTATTGGGCGAATATCCAGGGTAGGGAATACCAGCCTTGATGTACATGTTGAAATTTTTATCGAAGAGATGTATTCTACACAAAGAGAAAGTGCTATCCAAGGTAGTTTTACTTTCGTTGCTGTAGATGAAAATAAACAACCCATTCCAGTTTTAGATTAAAGACTGGTTTTATTTTCTGAGGTTATTTTTAAAATGTCTTTACATTTTGAAGTGCCGAGAATTGTAAACGGAAATATTGTTTACCAATTATAGATTTGCACTTGGTAGGAGTAAATATTAATTAATTCGGAATATATAAAATTCTCAAACACTTAGCTTATATAATTATTAAATTTGTATAAAATCCAATATGCCAAATATCTCATCTCGTGCACTCCAGATGCCCGCATCTCCTATTCGTAAACTTGTTCCTTTTGCTACAGCAGCCAAAGAGAGAGGTACATATGTATACCATTTAAATATAGGACAGCCTGATATTCCAAGTATTCCAAGCGCTTTACAAGCTTTACGAGATTTCAATCTTCCTGTTTTGGAATATTCTATGTCGGAAGGTATGCCTCAATACCGAGCAGCTTTAACAAAATACTACCATTCACTTGGAATTACTGATGTGGGTCCAGATCATTTTATAGTTACCAATGGTGGTTCCGAAGCCCTTAGTTTTGCTATTGGTGTATTATGCGATCAGGATGACGAAATTCTTACACCAGATCCTTTTTATGCTAATTACAATGGTTTTGCAGCAGCTTACGGTGTTAAAATAAACGCTGTGAGTTCTTATTTAGAAGACGCTTTTGCCTTGCCAGGAATTCAGGAAATCCGAGATAGCATTACGCCTAAGACTAAAGCAATCCTTATTTGCAATCCAGGAAATCCAACAGGATATGTTTACACAAGGGAGGAATTACAGGCCCTTGCTAACCTTGCAATTGAAAAAAATATTGCAATAATCTCTGATGAAGTTTACAGAGAATATGTGTATGATGGTGCTTCCCATACAAGTATGCTTAGTTTCACAGGTTTGGATGAGCATGTTATTGTAATTGATTCTGAATCAAAAAGATACAGCTTATGCGGTGCACGAGTTGGATTTTTGGTTTCTCGATCTGCGAGCTATTTAAGCGCAGCTATGAAATTTGCCCAAGCAAGACTTAGCCCTGTTGTCTTAGGCCAAATGATAGCTACTAAAGCACATGAAAATGATGGAGAGTACCTGAGAAATGTGCGTGAAGAATATCAAAAAAGAAGAAATGTTTTAGTAAATGCTTTAAATGCTATCCCAGGGGTCATTTGCCCAACTCCAAAGGGTGCGTTTTACTGTACAGTTCAGCTTCCTGTGGAAGATTCGGAAGATTTTTCGATATTTCTGCTAAATGAATTTTCTTATGAAGGCGAAACGGTTATGCTTGCCCCTGCAGGTGGATTCTACAATGACCCAGAAAAGGGTAAGCACCAGGTTAGGATTGCCTATGTATTAGAGGAAAAAGCATTGTTGCGCTCAGCAGAATTGTTGGCATTGGCTCTGCAACAGTACAAAAACAAAAATGCAAAATAGTTTTGCAGATCTCATGGATGCTCCTGTAACTATCCATAAGGATTTCCCTCTAAAGGAATTCAACACTTTTGGATTACAGTCCACCGCCGAGTATTTCATTAAAATTGATTCAGAAACTCAATTAGAAGAATTCTTCACTTGGAAGAAGATTCATCTGCCGGAAAAGCCATCGCTTATTTTAGGGGGCGGTAGCAATGTAGTCTTAGGAGATTTTATTCCTGGATTTGTAGTTAAACTGTCTGTTAAAGGTAAAAAAACAGAAAGATTAAAAGATCACACACTTTTTAGTCTTGCAACTTCAGAAATTTGGCACGAAGCAGTACTCTATAGTCTGGAGATGGGATTACAGGGATTAGAAAATTTGGCATTGATACCTGGCGATTGTGGAACTTCCCCTGTGCAAAATATTGGTGCCTATGGTGTAGAAATTTGTGATATTTTCCATTCCTGTCGTGCATATAATATAGCTTCTGGGGAATGGAAATCTTTTTTTCTTGAAGATTGTGATTTTGAATACCGAAATTCATTTTTTAAACAAAATAAAGATTGGGTTATTACAGAAGTTACCTTTCAGCTTCAGCATATAGAGGAAAATTTTGCTTTAAAAATTCAATATGGAACTATACAGGAAGAATTAGAAAAATTAAATATCAGTAAACCCAGTCCAAATGATATCGCCAATGCTGTTATAAAAATTCGTTCTGAAAAATTACCAAATCCTAACATTGTTGGTAATGCAGGGAGTTTCTTTAAAAATCCAGTAGTACACCATCAGGTAGCGGAAGAAATTAAACTAGAATATCCGGACTTACCTACATATCCTACATCTTCCAATAATTCTGTGAAAATTCCTGCTGCTTTCTTAATAGAAAAATCAGGTTGGAAGGGAAAGGTCTTAGGAAATGTGGGAATGGATTCCAGGCAAGCATTGGTATTAATCAATGTGACAGGAAAAGCAACAGGAAAAGAAATTTATCAATTTTCTGGTGAAATTATCGAGGCGATTTTTCAACATTTTGGAATCTTGCTAGAACGCGAAGTAAATTGTTTGTATTGTGTCTAAGTACTTTATCCTTAGCCTGTTAGCAGGTGTGTTATTTGCAATAAGCTGGCCCACTTATGGGTTGCCATTTTTTCTGTGGTTTGCCTTTGTTCCTTTATTGTTACTTCAGCATGATGTACAAAATTTTGCTAAAATCAAAAGGAAGGGGAACACTGTCTTTTTGCTTTCCTTTCTTTCTTTTGTTATTTGGAATACTGTTTCTACTGGCTGGTTGTACGGTTCGTTAAACCCAGACGGATCTCATTCTTTAGCGGCAGTAATTTTACCCATTGTGCTAAATTCTTTGTTAATGGGATTTGTTTTTTGGACCTATCATTTTTATAAAACAAGGAGAGGTACCTACTGGGGTTTGGCATGGTTAGTAGCGTCATGGATGGCTTTTGAAAAACTTCACCTTAGCTGGGAATTAAGCTGGCCATGGCTGAATTTAGGAAATGCATTTTCAGAATTCCCAAAACTTATTCAATGGTATGATACGCTGGGTGCTACAGGAGGAAGTTTTTGGATTATATTGGCAAATGTTTATGCTTTTTATACCATTCGTATATTTCAGGCAGGTAGAAAACGAAAGGCATTACTGAAGAATTTAGCCATCCTAGCTGGTTGGATTTTACTTCCTATTGGTATTAGTTTGTTACAGTACTACACTTTTACATCTAAATCTGTGGGGAAAGTTAATGTGGTGCTTATTCAGCCTGCATTAGATCCTTATTCTGAAAAATACCAAAAGGATAGTATTCAGATTTTATCAGATTTAATAGGAACTGCTAAAGTCCCATCATCTATTAGACCTACCTACTTTATAGCCCCAGAAACAGCCCTACCCGGGAGAGGTTCTTTTTCAGAAAACGGACTCTCTAATAGTTTTATATTGAAAAATGTAGAAAACTTTCTTACGCAGTATCCAGGAGCCGTATTTTTATCCGGCATATCTTCGCATTCAATGAGTCCTTCTGGCGAAGTAACCCCATATAATTCTTCGATTCAATTAGCTCCAAATCAAACTTCAGTTCAATCCATTTATCATAAAGGAAAACTTGTACCTGCTGTAGAGATATTTCCATACATATCATTATTAAAGCCTATTTTAGGTAATATCATGTTAAATATGGGCGGTAGCACTAACTCTTTAGGAGTAAGTACTGAGCGAAAAGTTTTCCCGCACCCCAAAAAAGTGGCCATTGCAGCACCCATAATTTGTTATGAAAGCATTTATGGAGAATATGTAAATGACTATGTAAAGAAAGGTGCTAATTTTTTAGCAATTATGACCAATGATTCTTGGTGGGGCCGTACAGAAGGACATAGACAGTTACTTAGTTATGCAAGATTACGAGCTATAGAAACGCGCCGAGAGATCGCCAGAGCTGCTAATAGTGGTATTTCTGCTCACATAGATGCTAAAGGCGATATAGTGCAGGAAACCTTTTACAGCGAACAAACAAATCTACCAATTGCAGTAAATCTCCATACAGAAATATCTTCTTATGTAAAATATGGAGATTTCATTAACCGTATTTGTGTAATTATATTAGGATTTTTAATAGCTTACCCGTTTATGAGAAAGTATTTACATCGATCGAAATAAAATTAATCCTAAGTAATTTATAATTAGTATTGTAGGAGTAAATTTAAAATCTTATTTTTGCCCACTCAAATAAATAGGAGAGGTAATTTAATAGCAAGCGATATGTCCAGAATGTGCCAAATTACGGGAAAAAAAGCCATGGTGGGAAACCATGTTTCCCATGCAAATAACAAAACGAAAAGACGCTTTGAAATAAATCTTTTAGAAAAGAATTTTTTTCTCGCAGAAACTGAATCTAATATTAAGCTTCGAGTATCTGCACATGGTCTTAGAATTATTAACAAAATCGGAGTGGATGCTGCTGTAGAAAGAGGCATTCGTGGTGGATTTATTAAAATTAAGAAATAATGGCTAAAAAAGGCGCCAATAGAGTCCAAGTAATCTTGGAATGCACAGAGCATAAAGAAAGCGGTATGCCGGGAATGTCTCGTTATATCACTACTAAAAATAAGAAAAACACTACAGATCGTCTTGAATTGAAAAAATTCAACCCTGTAATGAAAAAATACACCCTTCACAAGGAAATTAAATAACCTAAGAAATGGCAAAGAAAGTAGTAGCAACGCTTCGTGACGGTGCTTCCAAAAAAATGACAAAAGTGATTAAAATGGTACGATCTCCCAAAACAGGAGCGTATGTATTTGAAGAGCAAGTGATGGTAGCTGAAGAAGCTGACGCTTACCTTAAGAAATAAGTTACATTTACAATACAACTACCCGAAAATGAGTAATTTTCGGGTTTTTTGTTTTATTTAATGATATTTTTGCTCCTAAGGCATAATAGAAAAGTATGAGTTGGTTCGGAAATATCTTCGGTAAAGAGGATAAACAAAGTTTAGAGTCAGGATTAGAAAAGTCCAATAAAGGTTTCTTTGAAAAACTGAGCAAGGCAGTAGCCGGAAAAAGCCGAGTAGATGAAGATGTCTTGGATGAACTGGAGGAAATACTCATCGCATCTGATGTAGGTGCTGCTACGACAATTAAAATTATTGAAAGAATAGAGGCGCGCGTTTCAAAAGATAAGTATATAAATACCAGCAAATTAGATGAAATTCTTCGAGAGGAGATAGCTGCATTAGCTGAAGAAAATTCAGTGAAGCAATCCGTAGGAGAAAATATAAAGCCATATGTAATTATGGTGGTGGGCGTAAATGGGGTTGGAAAAACTACAACCATAGGAAAACTGGCGTCTCGCTTTAAGGCCTCAGGTAAATCTGTAATCCTTGGCGCTGCAGACACATTCCGAGCTGCCGCGGTAGACCAAATTAAAATTTGGGGAGAGCGTGCTGGAGTTCCGGTTATAAGTCAAGGAATGAATGCTGATCCTGCTTCTGTAGCCTATGATACCCTTCAAAGTGCCATTGCCCAGGGTGCGGATATAGTTCTTATAGATACTGCCGGAAGGCTACATAATAAGATTAATCTTATGAATGAGCTATCAAAAATTAAGAGAGTAATGGAAAAATTAATACCGGACGCTCCTCATGAGGTATTACTTGTTTTAGATGGTAGCACAGGGCAAAATGCCTTTGAACAAGCCAAACAATTCACTGCAGCAACCGAAGTTACCTCCCTTGCAATAACTAAATTAGATGGAACGGCAAAAGGTGGTGTTGTGATTGGGATAAGTGACCAATTTAAAATTCCTGTTAAATATATAGGAGTAGGCGAGAGAATTGGGGATCTGCAGGCCTTTAATGCAAAAGAGTTTGTTAACGCATTTTTTAAGAAAAATTAACTTTTGTTTAAGAAATATTTTTTATATTCGTGGCATTATAAACCATTAAAAAATATTTATTATGGAACTAGGATTTTTAGGCTGGATACTTTATGGTCTAGTTATCGGTGCATTAGCTAAATTGCTTATGCCAGGAAATCAAGCTATGGGATGGCTTACTACGATAATTCTTGGAATTGTTGGGGCTTTACTCGGTGGATTTATTGCTAATAATTTATTAGGGTTTGGGGAAGATGGTAATGCTTGGGATTTTAAAACCATACTTGTATCTGTTTTAGGTGCTATTTTAGCATTATTCCTTTACGGAGCTTTAACAAAGAAGAGATAATTAAATTTTAAAAAAATAATCCCCTGATTTTTCAGGGGATTTTTTTTGTGCCTATTTTATCTTAAATGGGAATACCATCATAAGTTGATTCATTTTTCTTTCAGATGAAATCATTTCTAAAAGTTGGGTACCTTCTTTTCCCAATTTTGCTTCCAAAAGACTCTGAGAAGTATTGTCCATAAATCCAGAACCCAGTATCCTTTCCCACTTGGAAAGCTTTTTAGGATAAAAACGGACTTTGTAATTTGTTATTTTAGCGAGCCTCGCAGCTTCGGAAATTGCTAATTCTACACCACCTATTCCATCTATTAGTCCATTTTCCTTGGCTCGCATTCCACTCCAAACTCTACCTCCACCTAAGGCATCCACCTGGTCAAAACTCATTTTTCTGTTTTGCATAACGAAACTTACGAAGCGTCGGTAAGTCTGCTCCACAGATTTTTGGATAATTTGTTCGGCCTCCGGACTCATATCCTTTAATAATGATATGCCTATAGAATTTTTATTAGTTTGCACTACATCCGTCCGTATACCGTTTCTTTTGGCTAGCTCTTCCGCGCTCGGGATCACACCGAATACACCTATACTTCCGGTGATAGTATTAGGTTGAGCATAAATTTTTTGGCCAGCCATAGCGATGTAATATCCTCCTGAAGCAGCATAATCTCCAAAAGAAACTGTAAGTGGTTTTTTAGCTTTAAGTTGTTGAAGCTCGTATAATATTTCATCGGAGGCATTTGCGCTTCCACCTGGACTGTTGATTCTGAGAACAACTGCTTTCACTTCGGTATCTTCAGCAAGTTCTTTAACTTGTTTTTTGAAGTTTTCAGCATATATACCGTCAAATCCTTCGCCAGGAAGAATATTACCACTGGCATATAAAACGGCAATTTCCCCATCTTGAAGACTTTTATCCTGATTTTCTATATAATCTGCGTAATCTACTATGCTAATACGATGTTGCTTTTCCCACCCTAAGTAGCCATCTTTGTTTCTGGATGATGGATCTTTTGAGGTTGCTTTTTTATAAAGTAGGTCTTTATATTGAGACTCCTGAAGGAGGCCGTCTACCATTGCAGATGCTAAAGCATTTTGAGGAATAGATCCTACCAGTTGATCAGTAAGACCAGAAAGAGTACCTAAATCTAATTTCCTTCCTGCGGCAATTTCTTGAGACATTATGCCCCAAACATCGGATAAGAGAGTGAAAAGTTGTTCCTTATTTTCTGGAGAAATGGAATTTGTAATAAACGGTTCCACGGCAGCTTTATATTTACCATGGCGAATAACTTGGGCTTTAACACCATATTTATCTAAAAAATCCTTTAGAAAGGTAACTTCAGTTGAGAGACCTTTTAATTCCACTGCCCCAGAAGGATTTAGGTAAATGTTATCTGCAACAGAATTAAGATAATATGAATTTTGAAACATGGAATTACCATATGCAAGGATGAATTTTCCAGATTTTTTAAAATCTAATAAGGCATCTCGTACCTCTTTAGTCTGTGCATATCCAGATGAGAGGAAATCATTTTCCAAACTGATTCCCTGAATATCATTATCTGTTTTAGCCTTTTTAATGCTTTCAAGAAAGGAAATAAGGTGAATAGATTTAGATTTATTCCCTAATGAAAAAAGTGAAACTTTCTCTTCATTTGGAGATTCTGATATTAATGATTTATTATCAAATACAAGAACTGAATTTTTACTTATTACTAATGAAGGTTTGTCATTCGAAGTTGAAATGATACCAATAAGTAGTACAAATAATCCAAAAATCGCAACGAAAAAGAGAAAAATAGCAAGTAAATTGGCAGCTACGAGTTTAAAAAATGACCGCATAATTATTAAATTTGCTTAATATGTCGCAGCATACTCTCACTTTGTTACTAGGTAGTAATCTAAATAATCCCTCTTTGCAAGTGGAACGAGCAATAATTCTCTTGGAGGCTACTTTTGGATTGTGTATTGAAAGGTCAATAAAATTGTGGAATCCTGCTATCGGTTTTGAAAGCCCTTATATTTTTTGTAATATTGTAGTCGTGTTTAATACCATTCTTTCACCTCAAAAATGTTTGAATGTAATTAAAGGCGTTGAGAGAAAGATGGGTAGATTGCATGATAGTGCTGTTAAGGGTAAATGGGAAGATAGAATTATAGATATTGATATTGTTTTTTATGATAAAATCAATTTCTATAGCAAAAATTTAACTATTCCTCATACAGAGCATGTTTTTCTAAGATCTTTTTCAAAAAGAATTTTATCACAAATAATTTAATACATGAAGAAACTTTTCTTTTCCTTAGTAGCGTTGCCGCTAGCCTTTGCTGCACAAGGTACGCAGGGGAGTGATCAGTACCCGAACACTTTTACAAGTCGTTCTGCTGATGTGCAGGCCTTTGATAATGAAGCCAAAAAATATAATGATTGGGCTATTTCCTTAGGAGGAGGTTTTTCCTTCATCCCTCACGGTGACCTTACTTCATTCTCCAATGACGAATTTAAATCCGGATGGAATGGGTATGTAAGTTTGGATAAGCAGATTACACATGAGTTTGGTTTAAATTTAATGTATAGTAAAGGTAAAACCAACCAGGTAGGTCAATTACCTATGCCATATGGTGCAAAGGCTGGTTTAGCTAATGCCTGGACTAAATATGATAAAATTTCTCTTTTAGGAGATGCGAATTTAACACAGCTTTTTGGGAGGACTAGACCGTTTAGAGATTATAAAGTAGCATTTCACGGATATGCTGGTATTGGTTTAATGGGGTATGAAACTGAATTGGTAGATAAAGATTTAAGCCCTGCATCTAGACCAGTAAAGGTAGATCAAGAGTTGGGAATAGCGTCATTTATTTTCGATTTAGGAGCTGGAGTTAAATTTAAAGCAAGTAAAAGTGTAGATTTTGAAATTAGGACTATGTATACCTTTACGGGTGATGAAGAATTTGATGGAGGAGGAGATGAAAGAAAACCTTCAGGAGCAGGTTCTGAAAGAATAAGTTATAATCTAATTAATGATACTTTTGCTGATAATCTTTGGACTGTTACTGCAGGTTTAAGCGTTAAGTTAGGTAAGCATGAAGAGCATCTTCAGTGGGTAGATCCATTGAAAGATATTTATGGTAGAATGGATACTCTTTTACTAGAAGAAAACACAAAACTAAAAACTTGTGTTAAAGGTGATATGGATAATGACGCTATTTGTGATGATTGGGACAAAGAATTGGACACACCAGCTGGGGCTCGTGTAGATGGTTCCGGAAAAGCATTTGATATGGATTTGGATGGTACCATAGATTTATATGATAAATGTCCTACAGTAGCTGGACCTACCTCTAATCAAGGCTGTCCTCAATAATTTATAATTTAAATTTTAAAAACAATAATATGAAAAAGAAATTCTCGATTGCAGCACTTTCTTTTGTTAGTATGTTAGGTTTTGCACAAGTAGATTATTCTGCAAAAGCAGTTACATCATATAGTGCTACGGAAAACACTACAACATCTAATACTAAGTTTAACTCTTGGGGTATATCTGCAGGGGCAGGTGTTCCATTGGTTCAGGCTGCTGACCTTACATCAATTAAAAATGGTAACGGTAAAAACCTTCTAGGTTATTCTGCTTATTTTAGTATTGATAAAGCTATAACTCACGCATTTGGATTAAAACTTCAATATGATAGAGGTGAAACTCGTCAAGGCGATTTTGATACACGTGATAAACATCCAGGCGGTGGTAACTACATTGTAGGCGCAAGAACACAATATGACGCACTATCGTTATTAGGTGATGTTAACTTCTCCTCTTTACTTAGAAGAGTTGATAATAAATCTCCTTACAGATGGGCACTTCATGGTTACGCTGGTATAGGTACATTGGCATACAGGGCATATCAAAAAGATATGACTAGCCAGAGATTAATGACAGAAATTAAACCATTCTCTTTACATAGCTTATTTGGACAGGCTGGTGCAGGTCTTAAATATAAAGTAAGCAATAGCTTAGATCTTGAAGCAAGATTAATGTATGTTATGACAGGAGATGATGAATTTGATGGTGGTGGCCGACAGTACAGCGCAATAAATTCAAGAGAAGATCAAATTTCTGACAACATGTTTAACGCTCAGTTAGGGATGACTTTCAAGCTTGGACCTAATGAAACACATTTAATGTGGCATGACCCAATGCAGGAAATCTATTATAATTTGAATGTTTTAGAAAATAAAACTACAGATGTAGAAGTTTGTTCTAAAGGAGATTTAGATAATGACGGCGTATGTGATGATTGGGATAGAGAATTAAATACTCCTGCAGGAGCTCGTGTAGACGGTGCAGGTGTTGCTCTTGATGCTGATTTGGATGGTGTAATAGATCTTTACGATAAGTGTGTAACAGTACAAGGTCCTGTAGAGAACCAAGGTTGTCCTAATACTGATACAGCTCCTACACAAGTAGTAGGTGGTACAACAAGAAATTTAGAAGGAATTGAATTTGATTTTGATTCTGATAGAATTCTTAGTAGCAATACTCCAATCTTGAATAATGCAGTAAACTATATCAAATCTTCTTCTGATAGTTATAATGTTTTTGGTAGTACTGATGCTAAAGGATCGGATTCTTATAACCAAAATCTTTCTCAAAGACGAGCAGATAATGTAAAAAAATACCTTATCAGCAATGGTGTAGAGTCTAATAGATTAAACTCTATCGGTTTAGGAGAATCTAAACTTCGTTACCCAGAATGTCAACCAGCTGAAAATTGCCCTGAATGGAAAAACAGAGCTAACAGAAGAGTTTATTTCGAAGTAAAATAATTACATCCAAATTTTATAAAAAGCCGCAAGTTTCTTGCGGCTTTTTCTTATTTTTAAATAATGGAACCGAATAGGAAAATTAGTGAGGAAATCCTATATTCTGCATTCGGATATAGAGAATTTAAAGACACGCAATGGGAAACCATCCAATCCGTATTAATGGGAAGAGATACACTGGTTTCCCTATCTACAGGCGGAGGAAAGTCTATATGTTTTCAATTTCCGGCTCTTGTGAGTGAGGGAATAGTATTGGTAATTTCTCCTCTTTTGGCATTAATAAAAGATCAGATATACAATTTAGCAAAACATAACATCCCTGCCGTTTCCATACACTCTGGTACAGATCCATCTGGCTTCAATGAAATTTTAAATCAAATCAAAAACAACGAGCTCAGGATAGTTTATATTTCTCCAGAAAGGCTAACTAATGCCACATTTATAGCAGCTTTTCAAGGTATAAAGACCTCATTAATAGCCGTAGATGAAGCTCATTGTGTCTCAGTGTGGGGCCAAGATTTTAGGCCCGCTTACAAGCAAATTAAAAAGTTTCGAAAATCCTTACCTAGTGTTCCTATTTTAGCTTTATCTGCTACTGCTTCAAAAAAAGTAAAAGCGGATATTATACAAGAATTAGAGTTAAAAGATTGCAATACTATAGAGGGTAGCCTAGCTCGTTCTAATATTGCCTTGCATCTGATTAAACTAAATGATAAGTACAATTTTCTGTATCACTACATAAAACAGCATACAGGAACGGGAATAGTATATGTAAATTCACGAAAGGAGGCAGAAGGACTATGCTCCTTTTTGTATCAAAAAGGACTTAGAAATGTAGATTTTTTCCATGCAGGATTAGCAAGTTATTTAAAGGAGCTTAAACAAAATACCTGGATAACTCAATCTCAACGGTGGATGGTAGCTACTAGTGCCTTCGGAATGGGAATCGACCATCCTTCAGTGCGCCATGTAATTCATTTAGCACCTTCCTATTCGTTAGAAAATTATTTCCAAGAGGTTGGTAGAGCGGGTAGGGATGGAGCATATTCCGATGCTGTGATGCTATGGAACGATCAAATGTTGGAGTCAATGGGAGCAATCTTGAAGAATCAACTGCTTACCAATGAGGAATGCGTAAAGATAACAGAGTATTTATATACTAAAATAGGCGCAGCAGATGGTGAATTTCCAATTCATAGTGTAGAGATTGTTTTTGAAGAGTGTAAAAAATTTGGAAATGTAACGACATCTAAACTCAATAGTTTATTACAATTTTTGGAAAACGAGGGACTTTTCTCTATTAAAAGAACCTCTAAACACAGTAAATTGGAACTGCTTTATCCCATAGAGGAGCTTCTTGAATTACATAATAAAGATTCTGCATTTATAGAAAAACTTTCACGCAATATTTTAGGGTTAAATTCTGGGGAAGTGCGTTTTAATTTAGCTCGGCTCGCTGCCAGATTAAAAACAAACGAGCATAATTTGACAGATGTTTTTAGAACATTAGAAAGAAAAGGATTTGTACGTTTTACGGATGGATATAACATGCAGATTCGTTGTACGATGGAAAGAAATGTCTTCTTTGTCCGTAACAAAATGTATCCACATCTTCTCCAAATTCAAAATAATAAACTTCAAAAATGGGAGGAAATGAAATTTTTTATTAAAGAACAAAATTTCTGCAAAATGAAGTTGATTTTAGCTTACTTTGGACAAAAGCCAAAAGAAAATTGTGGACATTGCAGCTACTGTATTCAACATAAAAGTCTTAAAGAAAAGGAAAAACTTATTATTGAAAACCTGAATTCACCTTCAGATTTTGAATCTTTATACGCCAAATGTCTAGGACTATCTTCTAATGAAGTTTTAGAAATAGTCATGGATTTATTGGAAAAAGGAAAAATTAAAATGCAAGACTTTAAAACATATACCATCGCCTAGACACATCATGAATATAATTTTTTTTGGAACTCCAGAATTTGCTGCTCATGCACTTACTGAGATTGTCGGATCTGCACACAAGATTTTAGCTGCTGTAACTGCACCGGACAAAAGTAAGGGTAGGGGAGGAAGAATTCTTCCATCTGCAGTAAAAGAAGCTGCAGAAAATCTCGGAATACCAGTTTTACAACCTACATACTTAAAATCAGAAGACTTTTTATCTCAATTGCAGTCCTATCATGCCGATATATTCGTGGTAGTGGCCTTTAGAATGTTACCTACAGCCGTATTTTCTATGCCTCCGAAAGGGACATTTAACCTTCACGCAAGCCTACTGCCTCAGTATAGAGGTGCTGCACCTATTAATTATGCTATATTAAATGGGGAGAAGGAAACGGGTGTGACTACTTTTTTTATAAATGAAAAAATAGATGAAGGAAACATTCTCCTTCAAGACACTATTGAAATAAAGGATTCTGATAATGCTGGTTCACTTCATGACAAACTTAAAATTCTGGGAGCATCACTTATTATTAAAACGTTAAATGCTATAGAAAATGATGAACTTCAGTCTAAACCTCAAGCAGAATCAAAAAATGCATTAAAACTTGCTAAAAAGATACAAAAGGAGGATTTACTTATTGATTGGAACCAAAGTATCCAAAGAATCCACAACCATATACGCGCCTTTTCTCCCTACCCGGCATCTTTTACAAAATTCGAAATTGATGGAATTTCAAAAACAATTAAAATTTTATCTTCTAAAATTGTAAACGACGAAGATGCGCCAAACTTAGATATCCAGGAATTAAAAGTTATAAAAAAGCAACTTTTTGTGGGCTGTAAAGATGGTATTTTAGAGATTCTAGAGCTTCAGCCAGAGAACAAAAAACCAATGAAAGAACAAGATTTTATTAATGGATTAAAAGCACCAGAATTAATAAAATTATCTGGTTATTAGTGGTACCATCTCTGTAATTTCAACATCATATCCAGAAACTAAGGGAATTACCTCAGGATTGCGGGAAATAACTCTGAATTTTTTAACCCCCATCTTTTTTAAAATTTGAGTTCCAATACCATACTCCATAAAATTGGCCCATAGTGTGGGGCGTTCTTGAGAACCTTGTTGGAATTGTAAAAATTGTTGCAATTTTCGAAGGGTATTTTCGGCGTTGCTCACATTATTAATAAATACCAAAATTCCCTTTCCTTCCGCATTAATCATATCTGTGACCTCCTTTAATAGAGGCTTTTCCCCATTGGATAACCTTGAAAAAACATCAAAATAGGAGCTGGAACTTTGCACACGTACGAGTAAAGGCTCATTTTCACTCCAAATACCTTTACTGATAGCAAAATGAATTTGTTCGCTGCCTTTTTCCCGAAATGCATGAAAATCAAATTCACCGTAATGTGTAGTTATTTTTCTCTCTTCTAATTTTTCAATTAGATCACCTTTTTTTAGTTGATACTCTATAAGATCCTCTATGGAAATTATTTTAAGATTATGGATGGCGGCGAGTTTTACCAAATCTGGCATACGCGCCATGCTCCCATCATCGTTCATAATTTCACAGATAACACCACCTTCCTTAAGACCTGCAAGGCGGGTGAGATCTATAGCTGCTTCTGTGTGGCCGGCCCGTTTCAGTACTCCGCCTGTTTTTGCCCGGAGCGGAAAAATATGTCCGGGACGCATAAAATCGGAAGGCTTAGTATCATCGTCCATGAGGGCTAATATGGTTTTACTCCTATCCGAAGCCGAAATGCCAGTAGAAACTCCTTTTCCTAGAAGGTCTATAGAAACGGTGAAGGCGGTTTCTTTAGGATCACTACTTCGGCTAACCATCACTTCTAACCCTAACTCATCACAGCGTTTTTCTGGGAGCGGGGTACAGATGAGACCACGACCATAAATGGTCATAAAATTGATAATTTCCGGCGTGGTAAGTTCTGCAGCGGAAAGAAAATCCCCTTCATTTTCTCGGTTCTCGTCATCTACTACGATGATGATTTCTCCATTTTTGAGTGCAGTAATGGCTTCCGGGATGGTATTTAGGCGGATATCTTCCATAATTTATTCTTGTTCTGACTGATTATAATATACTAAAATAAAATAGTAAAATTTTTGCAAAATTAAGGAAAATAGAGGGATGTGATGTTTTAGAATTAAATTTTAAATCTGAATAAATACATTTATGAAATCCAGTGTAAAATTTAATATTTTAAAAATCTGGAGAAACAATTTTTTGTTAAAATTAATTTAAAATATTGTATTACTAATTGTAATAATGCTTTAATTATTTAGAAAAATTAATAATAATATATCAACAGGTTTTATAATTTGAAATAGTAGTATTTTTATTAGGGGTTTATTTTATTCCCAAAAAAATTACTTAAAAGTCGGATTTCATTAAAATTAAAATGTTCGCCTGTTTTTTCTCGAATTTCTGTTAAGGTTGTATATTTTTCATCCTTAAGGCAATCCCTGAACTCTTTTATTTTCTCCTTTGGAATAAGTTTTTGAACGTAAGATTCTTCAATTTTATTTTCTTGAATTAATTTTTCCAGATGCGTATATACTGTGGAGACTGTATAATTTAGTTTTTCAGCGATGTCTTCCGGGCTGCAATTATCTTTAACATATTGTAAAGTTCTATAATAGGAAGGGATTTTTTCATTCCGGACTTTAACTCCTTGAAATGTTGCATCCTTTTTAATAGGTGTGATTTCTGGACTCAGCTTTTCCCCAAATAAATAGATAGAAGAAATTTCTGCATGATAAAATGTAAAATCTTGAATGAGAATTTCATAAGCTAATTTAAGCTCTTTATTGGGTTTAGTGGACTTAATTTTACTGTATACTGCATCTATAGCTGGATACATAAGTTCACGTAAATAAGTATCAAAATGAAGGATAGCAGCCTTCGATTTCTCTTGTATTTTAACTAAGTTTTCCTGTAAATCGGTAGACAGATCTCCCCAGCGAGTGAGTAGGCATGATAATTGGTTCCACCAGGTTTCTATATCTACCATATATTTATAGGCAAGCCGAAAAACCTTGACATATTCCTCCATTTCCCCAAAAAAATGTGCCTCCACCTGTGGTAACACCTTTTGGAAACTGGCTTTTAAAACCATAGGATTAAGTTTTTGAGAAATATACTCGGCCGCAAATGGATTTTTTCCAGCTTCTATTAATTGGGGAATAGCATCATTAGCAACTGAATCATGATGAAACTGAACAATTTCTGGGTCTACAAATATTGCCCGTGGATATATCTTGCTAGATAGGCTTATACCTTCCAAAGTGCGACAGCGACTAAGAGCTACATACACTTGCCCAGAAGCGAAACCATGCTGTGCATCTATCGTCATTTTATCAAAAGTAAGACCTTGACTTTTATGTATAGTTACTGCCCAAGCGAGCCGCAAAGGCAGTTGCATAAAAGAACCAACGGAACTTTCCAAGACTCTATTGTCTGAATCTAGACCGTATTTTTTGTTTGTCCATTCTTCCTGCGAAACAGAGATTTCCTCTCCATTATCTAATTCTACTGTAACATCATCTTCATTACAGCTTTTTACCGTACCTATTTTTCCATTAAAATATCTTGGAAATTGTCCTACATCATTCCGTATAAACATTACCTGAGCTCCAGGTTTTAGCCTAATAATTTCATCTGTCGGATATATTTTTTCTGAAAAGTCACCCTCCACAATACAGTGATATTCTACCAAATTACCTTCTAATGCCTCCAATTCCTTTTGGTTTATTTTTTCCGCTTGCGCATTGTGAGTGCATAGGTAAATACTGCCCTTAGATAGCAGTTTATCATTAGGTCTGTATCGGGTATTCAAATGTTCTAAAGCTTCCGGGGAAGGCGTTCCACTTCGGATTTCTTCCAAAATATGGATAAAGGAGTTATCTTTTTGGCGATATACCTTTAAAAGTTCAATAGTAAAAAGTGGAGTGTGCTCCAATGCCTCAGCTGAATAAAAAAAGGCCGTCTTGTAGTATTGCTTAAAATAACCTAGCTCATGCTGTCGTAATACGGGTGGCAACTGAAACAGATCTCCAATAAATAGCATTTGCACCCCTCCGAAAACCTTTTGAGATTTTCGTGTAGTTCGTAAAGAAATGTCTATCATGTCTAGAATATCCGCACGAAGCATGGAGGCCTCATCTATTATGATTACATCTAAACTTCGGATTAACTTTTTCTTATCTTCACGATAGTTCAGGTGCTTAAAGAGATCTCTTCTACCAATTACCAAATCATGGTTTGGGCTAATATCTGCCGGTACAAAGGTGCGCAAAGGGAGACGGAAGAAGCTATGGATAGTCATTCCACCTGCATTTATTGCGGCTATGCCTGTAGGGGCAAGTACTACATAGTTTTTCTTGGTTTTTTCTTTAAACCGATGCAAAAAGGTAGTTTTCCCTGTGCCTGCCTTGCCTGTAAGAAAAATATGGTGCTTAGTGTTTTCTATTAATTCTAATGCCTTATCTGCAATATTATTAGAAGTAATCATAAATCAAAAACAGATGGGCGACGGGTGATAAATATATCTTTTACATAATAAAAAAAGGAAAGCATGAGGTAAAATATAAAGAAAATACCTGCTGTTGCGAAGGCAGAATAGATAAAAAATATCCTAAGTTTGGATACTGAAACTCCTATACTGCTGCCCATCCGGGTGAGTGTCCCGAACCAGCGATGCTCTACAGAACGAAATATTTGTTTAAAAATGTTCATTATTTTTAAATATTTTTAATCCTACTTCACAATGTAAGCATTTTTTATTTTGACAAAAAATTTTATAATGGTAAATTAAAGCTTGTGATTCACCCGCGTGTGTGGGATTTATGCCTTGACGATTCCAAATATCGATTATCCCATTGCTTTCAGGACGGATAGTGGAAATAAAAGACCACAAATCATCGTAAATATTTACTTCAAAATCTTTATAAAAATGATAGCGCATAGGTAGTATGGCATTAATTACAATACGTTCTATAAAACTTTCGCTTAACACCTTAGGAGATTGTGATTTGCTTAATTTTCCTGCGGTAAATCTACTAACCCAATACGTAGATGCTCTTATTTGCGATAGAATAGTTACGCAATCTCTAATACCTTTTACCTCCATCATTGTACTAAATAAGGAGGAATGTGTTTCATATAGCGTTGCTAATTGTGACAAACGAATGCCGGGAAAATTGGGCGGTCGAAGTTTTGAAAATTTAGGAAAAATCCGAATATCTGGAAAGTTAAATTTCTGTTTTAAATAAGTATATTCTTTTTTAAAAGATTGTAATTCAGTCTCTTGTAAATCCCCATCCAGCCATCCACATATCCCCATAAAATATATCTCCAAAGCATTGGGAGATTTAATTAATTTTTTAATTACTTGAAAATCAATACTTTCTGCAATTTGTCTAAATATTTCGGCATTAACACTCAATCCAAATGCATAAGCCATTTCTAAGAAAAATATGGCCTCAATATCCCCTTTATTTGTAAGACTTTCCTTTGTAATTCTTTCACTTTTTTTGGCTAATTTTTCAAAAAACTTTTTTTGATAAAATATAGAATCTAAATACTCTGGATGTAAAGATCCTTCACATGGCAGTTCTCGCAATGAAGCAGTAATATGGTAAAATTTTCTAATACTATCTTCCGGTAGATAATTTTTAATAACCAGTTCAGGAATATTGGCTTTTGTTAGGCACGGAATGTCTGTATCTTTCTCATATACCACATGTAAAATGGTAGTTTCATAAGCTGGATCTTGGCTATGACCATGCCGTAGCCAGTCGGAGGTTTTTATATGGATTTCCACATCTCCCACGAAAATGAGTTCATTAATTTTAATTTGGGCCAAAAGAAAATCCGGTCCTGCATTATGATTCCATTTCCCTGTTGAAATTATTTCGAGCTTTTCTCCAGTAACAGTACGAAGGTTTTCGTTTGAAATCAAACGAAAATGCCACGCATATTGAAGGAAATACTCTGTTATCATAAGGCTACAATGGATTAATAGCAGCTAATTTATTCTTTACTTTCTTAGTTAAATTAGCATATAAAGTAAATCTATCCTTTACTAAAACTATACATTTTATAAGTGTGAAATTTTTACATCTTTTACAATAATGCAATAAGGCTTCAATTTAATTTTGCTCTAGATAAATTGAATATATTAAACCTGTTCAGCTTGCTTATTATTAGTATTTATTTGTTGAAAATATAAATTTTCATAAAGAGGTAGAATTCGTTCGATGGTAAAGGTCTCCGCAATGCTTCGCGCTTTTACTTTCATGGATAGTAATAATTCTGGATCCTGTAATAAGGTAAGGGTATCGTGTACCATCTTGCCTACATTCCCTACATCGGATACAAAACCACTTTGTCCATCTACATTTACCTCGGGAAGCCCACCTGCATTGGAACTTATCACTACCAGACCCGCAGCCATAGCCTCCAAGGCAGCTAAACCAAAACTCTCTTGTTCTGATGGTAGTAAAAATATATCAGCAGCCCGCAAAACACATACAATATCCTGAACTTTTCCCAGCAAACGGATTCTTGGAATAAGCTCAGGATTGTCTTGCATAAAACTATGAACAACTTCCATATCTGGGCCTTCTCCAGCTATAATAAGTTTACAAGTAATAATGCTATCCACCTGTTTAAAAATTTCTAATACATCCTTTATTCTTTTCACTGGACGAAGATTACTTACATGAATTAATACAGGAAGATCATCCTCGGAAGCCTCTTTAGACCAGCATCCTAAGTCATGATGGTTAGGGTGATTTGGGTCCATTTCATCATATTCTTTTAAATCAATAAAATTTGGAATTACTTGAATTTCTTTTGTAACATTAAAAAAATTCACCGTATCTGATTTTAAACTATCTGATACAGAAGTAATAGCATTACTTTTATTAATACAAAACTCTACGGCTGGTTTATAGCTTGGATGTTGCCCTACTAATGTAATATCTGTACCATGAAGTGTGGTGATTAATGGGATAGTAATCCCATCCTCCAACAGCATCTGCCGCGCCATAAAAGCAGAATAGGCATATGGTATAGCATAATGAGCGTGTAGAATATCGAGAGAATACATTGTCGCTACCCTGTATATGCTGCTGCTAAGTGCAATTTCATAGGGCTGAAATTGAAATAATGGATACGGCTGAATGTATACTCTATGAAAAAATATATTGGGCTGAGTAACATCTAATCTCGCGGGCAAACTATTAGAAATAAAATGTACTTCATGCCCTTTTTTTGCTAACGCCTTTCCTAGCTCAGTTGCTACTATTCCGCTACCTCCATATGTGGGATAACACAGCATTCCTATTTTCATCATTTACTAATTTTTCTTCTGGTGATGCCTTTTCCGGAAGGAATATTTTGATTGACTGTGACGGGTAAGCGACCGGAAATTTTATCGCCTTGTAATGCTTCTAAAACTGCTTTATAGGCGTCATCATTAGCTTCGTAAGCAACGAGAATGCTTTTAACCGAAGAAATATCTACATCTTCCAATCCATAAGGACTCCCAAACCAAAGCAGATGCACAGGTCTAATTTTTGATGCTTTTTTTATAAAATCTAAACTTTCCTGTGATATTTTATAAGATTTATACGCACTGGAATTATCTTTAAAGATTCCTATAATCAACGGATTGGGACTTAATTTTCCATCCTGTGATTTGATGGTAATATTAGGACTAATTGTTTGAATATTTCGGACAAAATTATTGTCCTTAGACTCTTCTAAGGCTATAAAATCATAATGAATGGCAGAATTAGTATTGGATAAATAAGGAAATGAATTTCTTTCATTTTTTAGAAGGGTAAGAGCATTTTTATAAAGATTTAAAGCTAATTCATCATGCCTTTGAGTATGTAAATTAATTTTAGAAATCTCAATTTTTGAATATGGAGACGCTCCATACTCGTATTTAGCTTTTAAAATTTTTATTACACTTTCTTTTAATCTTGACTCTGAGATTTTACCAGATATATAATACGAAATTATTTGCTTTTGTCCCTCCACTGGATCCTCGGAAAAAAGTAAAATGTCATTTCCTGCCATAATGGCTCGTAAAGCTGCTTCACCAGGCCTAAAGCTTTTCTTAATTGCCCCCATATTGAGTGCGTCTGTAATTATGATTCCTTTATAATGCAATTTATTTTTCAATAAATCTGTTATAATAGAATGGCTAAGGGAGGCAGGTACCCCTTTCTGTTTTTCCAACTGTGGCACATACATATGCGCAACCATAATTCCTGCAGGCCTTTTCCTAATTAATTTTTTAAATGGAGCTAACTCTACCTTCTTCAGTCTATCGATATCATGGGTGAGAATCGGTAGATCCACATGACTGTCTAAATCTGTATCGCCATGACCAGGAAAATGTTTCAGGCTAGAAAGGATACCATTTTGCTGTAAACCATCCACATAGGCACTGGCACTTCTCACTACGGTGCTTACATCAGATCCAAAACTTCTGTTTCCAATGATAGGGTTTTTAGGGTTGGTATTTACATCCACTACAGGCGCAAAATTCCAATGTATTCCTACAGATTTACAGTCGGTGGCTATTTGTGTAGCCATTTTTTTGATCCATCTTTTATCTTGAATAGCACCTAATGTTAGTGCCCAAGGGAATTTCTTTGCAGATGGAAATCGTTGATATAAGCCCCATTCTGCATCTACACCCACGAGGAGTGGGACTTTTTGGTAGGTATTGAATTCATTTAATAATAGAGCATGCTGTACTGGGTCTTCTTGCATTAGGATGAGGCCTCCTATGGGATAATTTTTAATTAAAGTACGTACCCGCTCTATTTCCTCTGCTCCCTTATTGTTATAAAGACTTATGATAAATAATTGACCTACCTTTTCTTCTAAGGTCATAGATGAATAGGTTTTCTCTGCAAATTCAAGAGAATTTTTATACGACTGTGCTGAAAATGAAGGCCAAAATATAAATGAATATATAAGAAGGATAAAGAAACGAATGGGCATGAAACTATCTATAATAAACAAAAATACACATTTACTTTACTTTGGTATATCTTTTGGTAAATCTCGTTTAAACCTTATATAAATGAAAAAGTTACTATTTTTTGCTCTTGCTGCCAGTGCCTCTAGTGCTGCACTTACGAGCTGTGATAATTCCAGAAATGAAGTGGTACAAACTACCGATAATGATACATATCCTGTAGCATATGAACTTAAAAATCTTAATCTCGTAAAAAATAATCAAAACGGCGATTATGAAGTGGTGAAGGAGTTTGCAAAACCTTTAACTGCAAGTGATGTCGTTTTGGTTTATAGAGCTTTTGGAACTGATGCTTCAGGGAATACACTTTATCAACAATTACCTAGAATAGCCTATAGTAACCTTGGTAATTTAGATTATGATTTCTATTTTAGTAAATTAGGTCTTGTAATTCGTGCAAAGGGAAATTATGAGTTGAACTTAACTCCACAATTTATTACGAATCAGACTTTTAGAGTAGTTTTTGTTCCAGCCTCTACGGGTAAAACTGCATCGGTAGATTTTAGCGATTATTATTCCGTTGCAAAATTTTACAACATCAAAGAAAGTGATGTTAAAAAATAACTGATTTTCTTATTAAATTAAATCCGTATCACGAAAAGTGATACGGATTTTTTATGTTGATAATAGTGATACTTTATACAAAAAATTAGCTAAATTATTTATAACCAGTGACCGAAAATTTCTTTTTTAACTCGCATATATTCTTCGTTTTCTGGAAGAGAAGTTATGGAAAGGGGAATTCTCTCATTAACAATAATACCAGAGTTTTTTAATATTGCAATTTTTTGAGGATTATTGGTAAGTATATTTACCTTTTTAATGCCTAGTATATTAAGAATTTCTACAGCTGGGCTAAAATCCCGATTGTCTGCTGGGAGACCAAGTTTTAGGTTTGCAGAATGTGTATCTTCTCCTTCAGATTGTAGTTTATAGGCTTTAATTTTATTAATAATTCCAATGCCTCTCCCTTCTTGACGAAGATAAATTAAAACACCACCGTGGGTATGAATGTAGGATAATGCTCCATCGAGTTGAGATCCGCAATCACACTTTTTACTGTGAAAAACTTCACCAGTGATACATTCCGAGTGAATTCTAATATTCACGGGATTTTCAACTATAGAAAAGCTCTCGGAAGTACGAAGACTGAGATGTGGCATCCAGTCATCTGTTTTTGAAGAATAGGCAGAAAGAATGAAGTTTCCCATTTGCGTAGGCAGCAGGGCTTCTGCTTGTAATTTTAACATTATTTTGTAGGAAGTTGTTCCAATGCTTCCATATTATTTTTTATACGCACTAATGCTACTTCTAACATCTGAACGTTTTCATCATTTTGATATGCTTTTAATTTCTGAACCTCTTTATAATCCCGTTGATATTGAAGGTAATAGTATTTGGTTTTATCACTACGTCCAGCTCTTTTGGATGCTATATAAAGCTCGATATCCGCTTTTAGAGCAGTAATTTGATCATTCATTTGCTGTTGAGTGTAAATATGTAAGCTCAGCATAGCTTCATTCAGTTCCTCATAATAATCAATTTTATTCAATGAAGAACTTGTCCTATCTATTTGTGCGGGAAAAATTTCCAGCGGATTTTTATTACCATTTAATAAACCCATTACAGAATTTTCAGATCCGCAACTTCCAAGTGTGGAGCAAATACTTAATATAATCAAAAAATAAGAGACATTGGTTTTCATTTGGTCAAATACAGGATTAACTGTTTTTGGAATATAAAATGGGGTTTAAGGTTTCATCATTATACATTTTCATCTGTCTATAAACCTTCATTTTTACTTTTCCTTGTTGGATGTTTTGAAATAAGTTTTCTAACGCGTTACAAACATCCAACTTCTGTTCCAAAAGTACGCTAAGCTTATTTTGATTACGATTTTTTTGCTCTACTGAGATATCATTTCTATATGCTTCAATTTCCATATGATAGATTTTCAGAGCGAGAATAGAAAGCCTATCAAAAACCCAAGCAGGCGATTCAGTATTTAAGGAAGCATCTTCCAGGACCTTTACATTTTTAAAAAATTCTAAAAAATAATCATCCAACTGTTCCACTAAATCTGTTCTTTCCTGATTAAGCGCATCAATCTTTCTTTTTAATAGAAGTGCGTTTGCAGGAGTTATTTCAGGATCTCGTATTAAATCCTCAGTATGCCATTGAATACAATCAATCCAATTTTTGTCCCAAAATAATTTTTCTAATGGGTGATTGTATGGATTAATCGGTCGGATATTCAATTCTTCCACTTCATGATAATGTTCTATGGCAGTGTTAAAAATCTCCCACGCTCTTTGTACATTTACAGAAGACATTTATTTATTTTTCGTCTGTATGGGTATGTACTGGCGGAGTTACATTTGCATCCTGCTGGAAAGGATATACCGGAGTAGAGGTAGATGTTGTTGAATTTTGTTTAGGTGAGACTGTTTTATCCTCTTCCTTAACGGCATCCTTAAATTCTTTAATTCCTGTACCAAAACCACGCATAAGTTCGGGTATTTTTTTTGCTCCAAATAATATAACAAGGATAAGAACTAATATTAAAATATGGTATGTAGAGAGACCTAGTAAAGTAATCATAAGTTGAAATTTCTACAAAATTAGGTAATTAATACGATATCCAACCCATAGGATCCACAGGGGTAGTACCACTCCAAATTTGGAAGTCTAATGTATAGCTACCATCAAAATCCTGTGCTGCAGTACCTATGATAGTTCCTGCAGATACAGCTTGATTTAATTTTATTGCAGAAGATGATAGATTGGAGTAGATAGAAAAATACTCCCCATGTTTTACTATCACTGTCCTTGTACCATCTGCTGAGGGCATTATAGACGAAACGATGCCTGGAAACACTGCCTTAGCACGCCCTCCAGCGGAAACTGCAATCTTAATCCCGAAATTTTCCTCAACTATATTTTTGAAAACGGGATGTTGCTGTCTACCAAATCTGTGTGTGATAGTGCCACCATCAGTTGGAAATCCTATTTTGCCTCTATTTTGTGCAAAAGAGCTTCCTGGGTTAGAGGATCCGACGCCATAATTCGTCATTACTTTTTTCTCCGCATCTACTTTTTGCTGTTCTTCCTTTTTAGCTTGTGCATTTTGTGCAGCACGAGCGGCCGCCGCTTTTTCTTCAGCAATTCTGGCATTATTTTTTGCAATCTCCACTTCTCTTGCGGAAGCTTCGGAAGCTTTTTTCTTTTCTTCCTCAGCTTTTTTAGCGGCTAAATCTGCAGCTCTTTTTGCTGCTAATTCAGCTTCTTTTCTTTGTTTTTCTAATAAGTCGGCACGAGCTTTATTTTCTGCGGCAATTCGCTGCTTTTCCTTTTCTGCTGCTAATGTAGCGGCACGAAGTTTTTCTGCTTCTGCTTTTTTAATTGCTGCTTCCCGTTGTTTAGCAAGGCGAAGTTCTTCTCTAATAATAGAAGCAATTTGATTTTTTAATTGTTGAGCCTCATTTTGCTTTTTTGCCAATTGTGCAGTCAGTTGGACCTCATTCTTTTTAAAATCTTGAAGTAAAACCTCTTTTTGTTGTTTCTCTATCTGGATTTTTTGTAAATCCACTTTTTGAGAAATTAAGTTTTTATCTTTTTCTTGAATGGAAGATTTCTTTAAACTAATTGCAATACCAAGATTTTTGGCAGCTTCAGTAATTTGTGCAACTTTTTTGTCCTGAAATTCACTGTATTTTCGTAAATATTCTATTCTACGAATTGCCTGACCTAAGTTTTTAGAGGAAAGTATAAAAATTAATTTGTTTTGTATACCTCTATTTTTATAAGCGGTAATGAGAACTTTAGCATAATTGGTCCTTAGATTTTCAAGTTCTCTTTGTTGTCGATTTATTTCCAACTGACGGAGATAAATTTCATCTTCAATCGCGGTTTTTTCTTTTACTGTAGTATTGTAAATTTTTTCACGGATTCCTATCTTCTGATCTACTGCTGTTATGTAAGCAATGGAGAGTTTTGCCTCATTTTTTTGTTTGGATAGGTTGGTATTTATCTCATTAATTTCTTTTTCCAACAGAGTGCGCTGACGCTGAAGTTCTTCCTTTTTCTGAGCGGAAACACAGAGGGAAAAGCCTAATAGGAAGAGAATAAATAAACGATTCATACGTATGATTCTAATAATTAAATAAGATAAAAATGTGTAAAGAGTAATACTTTTGCAAATATATTATCTTATCTTTTTATAATTTCTGGGTATTTGGATTTCTGCAGGCATACTTTCTAACGTGTAAAGGCTATGCCGAATATTTATTTTTGCTTTGCTTTTATTGCCTTTATTAGAGGAAACCTGAATTTCTATCTCTTTGGGAATTACATCGGTATTAATGGTAAAAAAATCATGGTATGCAATAGTCAGATCATGTCCGTCTACTTTATTAATAATCCTTGTAGAATCTAATTTTAAATCTGAACTGAAATAATAAGTCACTTTATTTTTCGATAAAAAAGAATGAGCGGCATCAATATGTATGTCTGGTAAACTTTCTGCAATAAAAGTTTTATCCTTCTTTTTGACACTGAAATACTTAGGTATGATGGGAAGAATAGGTTTTCCAAACAATAGATTTTGAAAATTTTCATATAGAATAAAATTTACTCCCAAAAGGTTATTTAGATATTGATAATCTCCCTGAATATAATTTTTCCCTATTGTTTCGTAGGCGGTAAGCTGGGAAGGTACGGCCAGACCCCTGGCTATTGTGACAAATAACGCAGATAAGTTCAACCAAATTTTTTTATTGTTTTCGATATAAATGGTAGATGTCAAATCTGGAATATATTGATCACTCTTGATTTCTAATTTAGAATTAAATTTTACTTTTTCTGTATAAATTGGCTTTGTAATAACATAGTAAAATGCATTAAGATCCACTTCATTTTGCGGAACACTCCCCTTATTTTTGACTTGTGCAGGATTCGATTGAGTTTTTACTTTAACTTCATGCAGGTTTTTAAGTTTCCTTGAGGGAAACAAACTTCTACATCCTGATACGGTGCCTAATACTGCAATTCCCAAACTAAGAATTACAAATTGATTATATTTTTTAAAAAGAATTAACAAAACAGATTATTCAGGAGTAATGGCAGAAAAATCCAATTCAGAAAAATCACCCAAAGAAATTTCTCTGCTTACACCATGATATAGCGCATTATTACCTATCATTGAGTTGGTTATATTTCCGTGATGAATTTTAGTTCGTTCCTGAATAAGGGAATTTTCAATATTGGAATGATACACCTCTGTACAAGAACCTAAAGATACATAAGGCCCAATTTTTGAATTTTTAATATGGACATTTTCACCTATAAAACAAGGTGGTACTATGAGGCTGTTTTCTATAACTGCAGATGCTGGAACCTCATTCATAGATTCTCTTTCGTACTGTAGAATTTTTGAATTTGTATCCACGGTGGCATTTTTATTTCCACAATCCATCCAATCATTCACAGCGCCAGTTGAAAACCTTTTTCCTTTTTGTTTAAGGTTTTCCAGTGCTGTAGTTAGCTGATATTCTCCGCCTTGAATAATATTATTATCAATAATAGAGTTAATTTCCATCATGACATCTTCAGCAGATTTAAAATAATAAATCCCAATAATAGCCATATCAGAAACAAATTCTTTAGGTTTTTCAACAAAATCTGTAATATATCCTTCAGAATCTGTTTTTACTACGCCAAAAGCGCTTGGGTCATCTACTTTTTTAGTCCAAATAACACCATCTGCTTCAGTATTGAGTTTAAAATCTGCACGGAATAAGGTGTCGGCAAAAGCAATAACTACATCGCCTTTCATAGATTGTTCTGCACATTTAATAGCGTGAGCTGTACCTAATGGTTTTTCTTGTCTATATAAAGTCCCTTTAGTTCCTAAATTTTTGGCAATTTGAAGTAGAGAATCTTCCACTTCTTTTCCAAAATCTCCTGTTATAAAAGCTATTTCCTCTACATCGCTACTCAGAAGACCTGCAATATCTTCCACTAATCTTTGGACGATGGGTTTACCGGCAATAGGTATTAATGGTTTTGGAATGGTAAGGGTATGTGGGCGAAGGCGGCTCCCGCGGCCAGCCATAGGTACTATTATTCTCATGTACGGTTTCGAATCAATGAAGTTAGTTGGTTTTTTTCTAGAAACGCTATAATGCCCAAAAATACCACAAAAAGAGCATTCCCTACTATTATATTTCCATTACATATATAGAATGCGAAAAATCCAAAGACAATGCTAAGCCCTATATATAAAATAATTTTCCGTAAGTGATAAGGTATAGGATACACGCGCTGTCCCCATAGGTAAGAAATTATCATCATTGAGAAAAAGGTTATTAAAGCCGCCCAGGCACTAGCTATATATCCAAATTTTGGTATGAAAATATAATTCATAAAAATCGTAATGGCTGCACCTATAAGGCTAATGTAGAGTCCTACACGAGTTCTGTCAGAGAGCTTATACCAGATAGATAAATTAAGATATATACCTAAAAACATTGCGCCTAGCATGAGCAGAGGGATTATCGGGATACCTTCGTAATAGGATGGATTTCTTAAATAGGATGAGGAGATCCATGATAGATTTACCATAAGGAACAAGAAAATAAGACAATTACATATCACGAATATATCCATGAGTTTTGCATATGTTTTAGTGGCGCCCTCACCTTTAAAACTAGAAAAAAAATAGGGTTCTATACCCAGTTGATATGCCTGCCGGAATACTGTGATAAACGTTGCAATTTTATATACACCGCCATAAACGCCTATTTGATGTCGAGATTCCGAGTCTGGCAAAAAGTTTTTTAAAAATTGCCTGTCTAAAGTTTGATTCACCACCCCAGCAAGACCAGCTATCATCACTGGCCAACTATAATGCATCATCTTTTTCCAAAGAGGTAAATTAAATGATGAGAAACTGAAATTTACAAACTCCTTTCCTACAATGGCAAGTGTAATAATACTTTGAACCAAATTTGCCACAAATACATACCCAACACCAATTTTGGGATCATAACGAATTCCTAAAATTCCATCTGGATGTGCAGGTAAAACTTTAATAAAAAACACAACTAATATATAATAGACTACAGACCCTATTACTTTAGAAAGCATATAACGCAATGATTTCCCCTCCAACCGCAATACAGCGGAAGGAATTGCAGAAAACGCATCTATTGAAAGAATAAATAGAAATAATATTAAATAATGAACCTGATCTGGAGTTTCGAAAGCATTTGCCAAATCCTGTCGGAAGATATATCCTACTGCAAGGTACAGCAATCCAGCGCATAGCACAGAAAGACTGGAGGTACTGATGAGTTGCTTCTTAGAATATTCCTTTTCTTGCGCAAATCGAAAAAAACCCGTTTCCATGCCGTGTGTGAGCAAAACAGTAATTACACCAGCAATGGAATACCAATCTACAAATGGTGCGGAAGCAGCCGGACCGAATGCCCGAGTTACGATGGGAGCTATTAAAAATGGAAATATCCTAACTAAGACCGAACTAAGACCGTAAATAGCGGTTTGCCCTAATAGTTTTTTATACAAAACTTGATTTTTGGTAAAAGTAAGATTTATGTGATATGAAGTACAAGCAGAAACCTAAGATAATAAACCAGTTCAATAGACTTCTAAATACTATGCCTTAAACTTATTACGCTTAAAAATAAGTAATATCGCTATATCTTTGTTTTTTAACCTTGTATCTTTTAGGAATGAAAACAGTAATAAAAAATGCTTATATTGTAAATGAAGGGAAAATTTTTATTTCCGATGTTCTCATTACGAATCAGATAATTACTAAAATTTCGGCACATATACCAGATGAAAATAGTGATACAATTATTGATGCCACTGGAAAATATTTGCTTCCCGGAATAATAGATGATCAAGTACATTTCCGTGAGCCCGGTCTTACCCATAAAGGTGATATAGAATCCGAGTCTAGAGCAGCCATTGCTGGCGGCATTACTAGCTATATAGAACAGCCTAATACAGTGCCCAACGCTATTACGCAGGATTTATTAGAAGAGAAATACCAAATAGCCGCAGAAAAATCTTATGCCAATTATGGCTTTTCTATGGGGGGAACCAATGATAATTTAGAAGAAGTCCTTAAAACCAATCCACGGAATGTCCCCGCCATTAAATTGTTTTTGGGCTCGTCCACAGGAAATATGCTCGTGGATGATCCCGAAATTTTGGAGGAAATTTTCAGCAAAGTAAAGATGCCAATTTGTGTGCATTGCGAAGACGAAAAAACCATCCGCGAAAACACCAAAAAATATAAAAAGCAATATGGTGACAATATACCGGTAAAATTTCATCATCTCATTCGTAGTGAGGAAGCGTGTTATATTTCGTCTTCCAAAGCCGTTGAACTTGCAAAAAAGACCGGGGCGCGACTGCATATTTATCATCTTTCTACGGCAAAAGAAACCGCACTCTTTCGCAATGATATTCCTTTAAAGGATAAAAATATCACAGCAGAAGTTTGCGTTCATCATTTGCATTTCACCAATGAAGATTACGACACAAAAGGAGCATTAATCAAATGGAATCCAGCTGTGAAAACTCAAAAAGATAAAGATGGTCTTTGGAAAGCGCTCTTGGACGACAGAATTGATGTTATCGCCACCGATCACGCGCCGCACACTTGGGAAGAAAAACAGCAGCCTTACACTTCATGTCCATCTGGCGCACCGATAGTTCAATATTCTTTGCAGGTGATGTTGGAATATGCAAAAAAAGGAAAGATTAGCATTGAAAAAGTGGTGGAAAAAATGTGTCATAATCCCGCCGTATTGTTTCAGATTGAGAAAAGAGGTTTTATTCGTGAGGGTTATAAAGCAGATTTGGTATTGGTAGATTTAGAAGATGGATTTACAGTAAACAAAGACAATATCCTTTCCAAATGCGGCTGGAGTCCACTAGAGGGAGTGGAATTCAGTACAAAAGTTACACATACCTTTATAAACGGTCACTTAGCTTATGAAAATGGTGTAATTTCAGAACAAAAGGCTGCTGAAAGAATAACGTATGAAAGATCAATTTAAAATTGAATTTGAACACCTGCTTAAATAAGTAATTTAATTTCTACAATTTAAAATAGAATTTAAAGTGCGATTTTTTACGGATTGTAAATCAGCACTCCTCTAAACAATTTAAAATTTGACTGTCATTATAAAACAGGAAGTATAATTAAGTTCCTTAGATTTCAATTCTTTATTAAAAATTTCCGAATTTCAATTTTAGCCAACTAATTCAGCTTTATCTAGCAGCCCGGCCTGAGTGGAGCTCTTTTTTTTGGGGCGGCTGAGGCGAAGCCGAATCCCGCCCCAGAAAAAAAGCGGGAACGGAGGACGGACGAGCTGCCCATATAAGGCTAAGCCTAAAAATAATTTTTATAGAATAGTAAAAGGAGTGGAAAAATAAAAAAGAAGTAGATTTACCTTACTAACAATTATTAAAACTTTTGGTATTATGAAATATATGGAAGGAATGCTTCGGGAAGATGCGCTTAAAGATAAAGTTGCCATCGTTACAGGCGGCGGAAGTGGTCTGGGGAAGGCTATGACTCAATATTTTTTGGAACTAGGAGCAAAAGTGGTCATTACTTCCAGAAATCTCGAAAAGCTTCAACATACTGCGAAGGAATTAGAGGAAAAAACAGGCGGGAAGGTATTCTGTGTGGCTTGTGATATTCGGAAGTGGGAAGAAGTAGAGGCTATGAAAGACGCGGCGCTGCAAGAGTTTGGGCAAATAGATATTTTGGTGAATAACGCGGCAGGAAACTTTATTTCTCCCACAGAGCGCCTTACCCATTCTGCCTTTGATTCTATTTTAGATATTGTGCTGAAGGGGACTAAAAATTGTACGCTATCCATCGGGAAATATTGGATTGATCAAAAAGTACCAGGGACAGTGCTGAATATCGTAACTACCTATGCTTGGACGGGTTCTTCTTTCGTAGTTCCTTCCGCTTGTGCCAAGGCGGGCGTTCTTGCTATGACGCGTAGCCTCGCCGTGGAATGGGCAAAGTATAATATTCGCTTCAACGCGATAGCACCGGGACCTTTCCCAACCAAAGGCGCTTGGGAGAGATTGTTGCCGGGAGATCTGGCTGAAAAATTTGATATGCGTAAAAAAGTACCGCTACGCAGAGTAGGAGAGCACCAGGAATTGGCCAATCTTGCGGCTTATTTGGTGTCAGATTATTCCGCCTACATGAATGGAGAAGTAGTTACCCTAGATGGCGGCGAGTGGCTGCAAGGTGCCGGTGAGTTTAATATGCTGGGAGAATTACCTTCTGAAATGTGGGACGGCTTAGAAGCTATGATTAAAGCAAAAAAAGGGAGTTAGGCATTTAATATAAGTAAAAATCCTCCTTTTTTTGGTTCCAATAGGGTTAAACGGAATATGTTTAGCACCTTTTTCTTTCCTTGAAAATTGCTCAAATTAGGATCAATACATTTTTTGGGGCAGCTTATCCGTCCTCCGTTCCCGCTTTTTTTCTGGGGCGGGATTCGGCTTCGCCTCATCCGCCCCAGAAAAAAGAGCTCCACTCAGGCCGGGCTGCGCGTGGTGGTAAATGTAAGTTAATTTTAGGGCAGCCAAAGCTAACTTACCAATAAGTAATTTTATTAATGAAAAATTAAATATAAAATTACTTTTTTGCATAATAGATAAGCAGGATCCAGCGAGCATTATATACACAATATATTTTACTTAAGATATTTTTATGTAATAAATTCTTAAATTTGCAAACTTAAATTTTGAAAATGAAAAAAATATTATTCACTGGAGCACTTTTATTAGGATTAGCAGCACATGCTCAGACGGGCAT
>JAGLAZ010000021.1 GCA_018260565.1 Flavobacteriaceae bacterium | reverse complement strand
ATCGCGCCTGGTTTGGGACCAGGAGGTCGCAGGTTCGAATCCTGCCGCCCCGACATTTTTCCCAAAAGGAGGCTGCTATTTGCAGACTTTTTCTTTTATCTTAATGGGTGCGTAGCTCAGCTGGATAGAGCATCTGCCTTCTAAGCAGACGGTCTCAGGTTCGAATCCTGACGCGCTCACTACCTCACAGTTTATTCTGTGAGGCTTTTTTTTGCTCATATTAAATCTATGTTACGAATTATCCATGCATTCTTTTAAATCAAATTATCATTTAAATTTGCATAAACAAAATCTAATAAGATGAAAAAAGTATTTACTGTTTTGGCAGTTATTTCTACCTGTTTTGCTGCTAAAGCACAAATTGTAATCAATGAAGTCTATGGCGGCGGCGGAAATTCTGGAGCCACTTATAAAAACGACTTTGTAGAACTTTATAACAGAGGTACCTCTACCGTTACTCTAAATGGCGCATATTTACAATATGCATCATCCACTGGAACATTTGGTTCTACTACGAACCCAGATAGCAATAAATTGCAATTGCCGAATATAACATTAGGTCCAGGTCAATATTATCTTATCCAATTAGCTGCTGGAACTGGAGGAACAGTGAATCTACCTACGCCAGATTATGCTCCCACTGGGACTACTGCACCTACTGCACCCATAGCTGTTGGTTCATCAGGTGGAAAGATAGCATTAACTTCCTCTATAACATCAGTAAATTCTCCAACGGATGCTAATGTAGTAGATTTTGTAGGATGGGGAACTGGAGTTAGTGCATTTGAAGGGGCTGCAGCTGCGCCTGCTACTAGTAATACTACATCTGTTTCAAGAACCAATGGTATAGATACTAATAATAATGGTGCTGATTTTACTTCTGGTAATCCTACACCTCAAAATTCTTCTACATTAGCTTTGGGAACAGTGGATTTTTCTAATGATAAAATTAACTTAGTAAAATTCACTTCTGTAAAAAATGAAGTTGAATTCTCAAAAGATGCTAAAGTATCTATTTACAATTCTTTAGGACAAATGGTAGCTGAGCAAAAAGTAAGAAAAGATTCTTCTATGAACATTTCATCATTACCAGCAGGTGTATATTATGTAAATGGAATCGTAAATGGTGAGAAAGTTTCTCAAAAGATTTTGAAGAAATAATATTTTACAAGTCTAAATAAAAAATGCCGGAAATTTTTCCGGCATTTTTATTTAAATGAAGTTACTAATTAATTCAGTTCTTTCCAGAGAGCATCCTTTAGTTCCATAAGACCTTCTCCACTTACCGCCGAGAAAAATAAAAGTTCTTCGCCTGAAGTAAATTCTTTTTTAATTTCTTTCTTTAATTCATCATCTAGTAAATCTGCTTTTGAAATACTGATAATTTTCCTTTTTAAGATAAGTTCATCGTTAAAGTTTTCTAATTCTTTTAAAAGAATTTGATACTGCTCATAATGATTATCAGCATCTGCGGGTATTAAAAATAATAATATAGAATTTCGTTCTATATGCCGTAGAAATCTGTGGCCCAAACCTTTTCCTTCAGCAGCACCTTCAATTATACCTGGAATATCTGCCATTACAAAGGATTTATAATTCCTATAATTTACAATACCAAGGTTAGGAGTAAGTGTTGTAAAGGCATAATCGGCAATTTTAGGTTTAGCTGCGGAAACTGCGGAAAGTAGAGTAGATTTTCCTGCATTTGGGAAACCGACCAAACCCACATCTGCTAAAATTTTGAGTTCAAATGTGATATACCCCTCTTCTCCTGGTAAACCGGGCTGAGCGTATCGAGGAGTTTGGTTGGTACTGGTTTTAAAATGCTCATTACCCAAGCCTCCCATTCCACCCTTCATCAAAATTATTTCTTGATGATCAGTAAGGATTTCTCCAAGAATTTCACCCTTTTCATTTTTCGCAACTGTTCCTAAGGGAACTTCGATGATTTCATCCTTCCCATAGCGTCCTGTAAGTTGATTTTTTCCACCATTCTGACCGTTTTCTGCCTTAACATGCCGAGTATATCGTAATGGTAGAAGTGTCCATTCTTGAGCGTTACCTTTCATGATTACATGTCCGCCGCGTCCTCCATCACCACCATCTGGGCCTCCTTTAGGAATATACTTTTCACGCCGAAGATGAGCCGAACCGGCTCCTCCGTGCCCGCTGGTACAATGGATTTTTACATAATCTACAAAGTTGCTCATCTTATTTTTTTTCCCTAAAGACTACAGATTTTTTTCTATAGCTTCAGATAATTGTTCTGTAATTTCTTCTATACTTCCTTTTCCAAGAATTTCCACATAATTTCCTTGGTTTTTATAATATTCTGCCACATCAGCTGTTTTTGCATAATATTCAGCGAGTCTTTCACGGATGATATTTTCGTTGGCATCATCAGCTCGGCCGCTACTTTCACCTCTTTTAAGTAACCGCTTTATCAATTCTTCATCTTCTACCTTTAAGGCTAGACATATATTGATTTTGCTGTTGAAAGTAGAATTTACCAAAATATCTAAGGCTTCTGCTTGGGCCCTTGTCCTTGGAAAACCGTCAAATATATAACCTTGACCGTCTGTTTCCTTTTCTAAAGCGGTTTGTAATAATTGTATAGTAACATCATCTGGAACGAGATGTCCCTTTTTAATATAAGATTCAGCTAAAATACCCAAATCAGTTTTTTGAGAGATATGTTCTCGGAATAAATCACCGGTAGATATCTGTTTAAGATTAAATTTTTGTTCCAAAAACTTAGCTTGAGTGCCTTTTCCGCTTCCCGGTGCACCAAAAAGTACGATATTAATCATTGAAATTTTATTTAGAAGATAATTGATATAAATCGGGAAGATTTCTTCCCATTTCGTCATAATCTAGGCCGTATCCTACTACGAATTTATCTGGTATTTCTATTCCTACATAATGCAGAGTAAAATCTTTTTTATAGACATCTGGTTTTAATAGTAATGTGGCTATTTTTATTGACTTTGGCTGTTGTGTTTCTTGGAAGTAAGTATATAGATTTTCAATAGTATTTCCTGTATCTACTATATCTTCTACTAGAATAATGTGGCGGTGTTTTATATCCTTAGAAAGTTCCATTTTAGTATAAACTATTCCCGTAGATGATGTACCTGCATAAGAGCTCATTTGAGTAAAGGCAACCTCACAAGGACCTGGATAATTTTTTAATAAATCCCCAAAAAACATGAAAACACCATTTAATACTCCTATAAAAATAGGAGTTTCGTCTTGATAATCTGCGTGAATTTTTTGAGCTAAAACTCGGATAGCAGCAGTAATATCTTCATTCGGTATAAATAAATCAAAGGTCTTGTCATGTATCTTCTGCTGCATAAGATAGTAGGGTTTGAGAATGCAAAAGTAAACTTTAAACATTTAATTTAGGATAAACTATTTTTGCAGTAAAAGATAAGAGCATTTTATGGCAACATTTGTAGTGGTAGGACTCCAGTATGGTGATGAAGGTAAAGGTAAAATAACTGATGTACTTTCCTCAAAATCCGATTATGTGGTTCGCTTCCAAGGAGGAGATAATGCCGGACACACTGTATATGTAGGGGAAGATAAATTTGTGTTGCACCTATTACCATCAGGCGTGTTGCAATGCAAAGGGAAATGTATCATTGCAAACGGTGTTGTGGTAAACCCAAAAAATTTCCTAAAAGAAACCTCACAACTAGAAGCTAGAGGCTACTCCACAGATCATATTTTTATAAGTCGTAGAGCTCACGTAATAATGCCTTACCATATTCTTTTAGATACTTATAGAGAAGAAGAGGCAGGAAATGAAAGTATAGGTACTACTAAAAAAGGGATTGGGCCATGCTACGAGGACAAAATTGCCAGGATGGGTATCCGTATGGTAGACTTACTTAACCCCGAAGTTCTTCGTGAAAAAATTAACCTAAACCTTAAACTTAAAAACAGTCTGTTTGAAAAATATTATGGCAAACCAAAATTGGATGCTGATGAAGTATATGAGGAGTTTATTAGTTTAGGGCAGGCTTTAGTTCATAGGATAGTAGACACTGAAAGAGAACTCAACGAGGCAATTCATTCAGGCAAGACTGTTTTATTTGAAGGTGCACAGGCATTAATGCTGGATATAGATTTTGGAACTTATCCATTTGTTACTTCTTCTTCACCCAGTACAGGAGGTGTTTGTACAGGTGCTGGCGTACCACCCACATCACTTCAGCATCTCATTGGTGTAGCAAAAGCATACACTACTAGGGTAGGTAATGGCCCATTTCCTACAGAATTAGATAATGAATTAGGCGAAAAAATTCGGAAAATAGGTCATGAATTCGGAGCTACTACAGGAAGACCCCGCAGAACAGGATGGCTGGATCTGGTATCCTTAAAGCATGCATGCATGATAAACGGGATAAATAATTTAGTAATTACCAAACTCGATGTACTTTCTGGAATTGGAGAAATAAAAATTGCAACACATTATCTAACTGAGGATTGTAAGAAGATTGACTATTTTACTTCATCGACAACAAAACTATATAAGTATACACCTATATATGAGACATTAGAGGGCTGGGATGAGGATATTGCACAGATAAAAAGCTATGACGAGCTCCCTTCTGCAGCTAAAAAGTATTTAGAATTTATTGAAAAATATTTGGGAATTGCAGTATATTTGGTTTCAGTGGGACCTGAACGTAGCCAAAATATTATCCGTAAGGAATTATTTTAAAAAAAGAATAGTTCTGAATTGCGGATAAGATTTTTCTTGATTATTTGTCTCATAATCAATATTTTATATAATATCAAAAAGTCTGAACTGTAAAGTGCGTGCTGTTTATTTTACCTTTGCAGAATAATTATGGGAAAAGTAATAGGAATTGCAAATCAGAAAGGTGGTGTAGGAAAAACAACTACTGCAGTGAACCTTGCTGCAGCGCTCGGAGTATTAGAAAAAAAAGTGCTCCTTATAGATGCAGATCCTCAGGCTAATGCCACTTCGGGATTAGGTGTAGAGCAGGTTCCAGCATCTACTTATCACGTTTTAGAGCATAGTATTTTAATTCAAGAGGCCATCCAGCCAACTCAGACACCTTATTTAGATATTGTGCCCTCTCATATAGATCTTGTAGCAGCAGAAATAGAGCTGGTAGATAAAGAGAATAGAGAGTTTATGCTTAAAACAGCGTTACAGGATATAAAACAAGAATATGATTTTATTATAATAGATTGTGCTCCCAGCCTTGGATTAATCACTATAAATGCTCTTACAGCTGCTGATTCTGTGATTATCCCCATTCAATGTGAGTATTACGCTTTGGAAGGTCTTGGTAAATTATTAAATACAATCAAAAACGTACAAAAAGCATACAATCCTAATCTTGATATAGAAGGACTTCTTCTGACTATGTTTGATAGCCGTTTACGATTATCAAATCAAGTAGTGGATGAAGTAAATACCCATTTCCCAGAAATGGTCTTTGAAACTGTTATCAGCAGAAATGTCAGGTTGAGTGAAGCTCCATCATTTGGAGAAAGTATTTTAAACTATGACGCTGAAAGTAAAGGAGCGATCCAATATTTACAATTAGCAGAGGAAGTATTAATAAAAAATAAAGCCTTACAAAAATCAAAATAAATAAAAAAGTACCTTTACCTTTATAGAAGTATAGCACCAGCTGATGAAAGATAAAAAAAGAGCCATGGGTAGAGGTTTAGGAGCCATCCTATCTGCCGAATCTAAAGCCAATATCCACCTCGCACAAGACACGGGTGCAGAGGAAATTTTAGGAATTAGCCTAGAGGTTCCTATTCAAGATATAGTTGCGAATCCTACTCAGCCAAGAACTTTTTTTGATGAAGAGAGCCTTCAAAATTTAGCTAAATCTATTAAAAGTTTAGGAATAATCCAGCCACTTACCCTTAGGAAAGTAGGAGAAAAATTTGAAATTATAAGCGGGGAGAGAAGGTTTCGGGCTTCTAAGATAGCAGGATTAGAGACCGTACCTGCGTACATCCGCTTAGTAAATGATAAAGAAATGCTAGAAATGGCATTGGTGGAAAATATTCAGCGGGAAGATCTAGATCCTATAGAAGTGGCGCTAACATATCAAAGGTTATTAAAAGAAATTGGTCATACGCAAGATAATTTAAGCGAGCGATTAGGAAAAAAAAGAAGTACTATTACGAATAGCATTAGGCTTCTTAACTTGCCTCCTGAAATCCAAAATGATATAAGAACTGGAGAAATATCTGCAGGGCATGGGCGAGCTATCTTATCAGCCAAAACGGAAACAGCGGCTCTCGCACTTTGGCAAGAAATCAAAGAAAGTGGATTGAATGTTCGTCAGGCAGAACTATTAGCCAAATCCATTGAAAACGCTAGACCTCAAAAATCTGAGAATCATAGTGAGAATGAAAGCTCACAGATGCTAAAGAATTATGAAGAACAAATAGAATTGAAGTTTTCTTCAAAAGTCAAAATTGATTTCAATCCAAAAAATAATTCAGGAAAGATTGAAATAAAGTGTAAGGACAGGCATATACTGGAAAAAATCATCAATATATTGTCTCAATGACGGTCTGCAGGATTTTTTGGATATGTATGTTAATTTTACCCAATTGGTATTTTGGTCAAATTACTAAAACGGATAGCATTTTTGCTGGTAAAGTTATCGCTGATACATTAACTACATCTTCCAACCTTCCTATAATTACAGAAAAGGAGGTAGTAGAAAAAATAGAGTCTTCAAATTCTCCTCGTAAAATTACGCCGGCAATTTCACCTAAAAAAGCAGGTATTTATTCCGCACTCGTTCCTGGACTTGGCCAATGGAAAAATGGTAAAAAATGGAAAGTTCCTGTAATATACGCTGCTTTAGGTACCGGCGCTGGTTTTATCATCTACAATCAAAATCAATATAAAAGGTATTATAATGCCTTTCAAGCAGAGTTAGCGGGCCAGAAACATGAATTTTCTAATTTAAATGTTGGCAATTTAAAAAATGCGCTTGGGCGACAACAAGATTTATTAAAACGACAACGTGACTATGCCATAGGCATTACAGCAATAGTATATCTGCTCAATATTATGGATGCAGTAGTAGATGCTCATCTCTTTAATTTAAGAAATGATCCAGATCTTGCCATTAAAACGGTCATCATAACGCCTAATGATTATAGGGCGGAACATACACAATCCCAGATGAGTTTACCTATTATGGGGCTTTCTTTTCAATGGAAATTTAAATAAATATATGAATATAGCTATTATAGGATATGGTAAGATGGGGAAAGCCATCGAAGAAATAGCCATAGAAATGGGACACACCATAACAGCAACGCTGAATGAAAAACCCAGTCCCGAAAATATTGGAAAACCCGACGTTGCCATTGAATTTTCAACCCCGGAAACTGCTTTAGATAATGTGAAAGCGTGTCTCCAGATGGGAATTCCCGTAGTGTGTGGTACCACAGGCTGGCTAGAACATAGAAAAGAAGTAGAAAACGTGGCTGTAGAAAATAAAACTGCTTTCTTATATGGATCTAATTTTAGTTTAGGAGTTAACATTTTCTATGAATTAAATAAAAAATTAGCATCTTTGATGAAGAATATTCCAGAATATACCTGCCAACTGGAGGAGATTCATCATACCGAAAAAAAGGATGCTCCTAGTGGAACAGCACTATCATTAGCTGAACATATTATTAAAACAGAAAAATATTCCAGTTGGAAAGCAGATGAAACTCAGGATAAAGAAGTAGGGATTTTTTCAAGAAGGGTGGAAGGGATTCCAGGAACCCATTCAGTAATATATACCTCTCTGGTAGATGAAATAGAAATAAAACATACCGCCTATAATAGAAAAGGATTTGCAATGGGAGCAGTTTTAGCTGCACAATGGGTAAAGGGAAAAGTAGGAAATTTCGGAATGCGAGATGTTTTAGGATTTAAATAAAAAATATGGATTATATAATACAATTGGCGATTCTTATTGCCATAGCCTCTTTAATATTTGGCATATCCGCTTGGAAATTGTTTACCAAACTTGGAGAACCTGCATATAAGGCTTTTATTCCCGGAATTAATTATGCCACAGTAGCTAAGAACTGTGGGAAGCCGCGCTGGTGGGCAATTTTAGCCTATATTCCTATCATAGGTCCTATAATGATGACTGTTTTTAATGTTTTGTTAATTCAAAAATTTGGAAAAAAATCAGTTGTAGATACAATTTTGGCAATTATATTACCTTTTATATATGTGGCTTTTGTAAATTATAATGCTAAAAGTACAGTCGAAACTAAAGAAACCGAATTTTTCCTTCCTGGCGAGAAACCTAAAAAGAGAAAAGAATCGCTTTTGGGTGCTCTTACTTTTGCGGCAGTATTTGCCACCTGTATTCATACCTATATTATACAGCCATTCGGAATTCCTACTGGATCGATGGAGCGAACTTTATTGGTAGGTGATTTTCTTTTTGTAAATAAATGGGCTTATGGCTACCGCCTTCCTATGAGGCCAGTGGCATTGCCTTTTTTTCAGGGTACTATTATGGATATAGGAAAGCCTGGAAATCCGAAAGATGATCCCAAATCCTATATTGAGTCTATAAAACTGCCGTATAGTAGAATACCAGTTGGTAATAAAATAAGCCGTCGGGATATTGTAGTATTTAATTATCCTCAAGATTCTGTACATTCATCATTTGATAGGGCGGATCCTTATGTAAAAAGATGTGCTGCTGTTGCAGGAGATATTTTGGAGTTTAAAGCTGGGCGATTGTTTATCAATAATAAGCCTGAAGAAAAATTAGGAGACCAAGAAATACAACATGCATATACTGTAATTTCTCAGGAACCATTAGATATCAATGGACTATATGATCGTTTTGGATTTTTATCCGTGATGGATGCCTCAGGAAATTCTTCTTATCAATACATTTTTTCTGGTCTTACTCCTGGTATTGCAAATGAAATAAAAAACCTTCCTGGTGTTGCCTCTGTAAAAGAATATCTGGATACGCCTGGTGTCCCTGCCTTATCTTACAAAAAGATAGCGGATAGTTCCGGAAGGCCAGAGAAAGATGATTCTGGCAATACCCTGTATTCTAAAAATCTGGATGTAAGTTCTTCTATCTTTCCTATTAATAAGCCATGGAACCCGGACTACTACGGCCCAATACAAGTTCCTAAAAAAGGCGATGTTGTAAACCTGACAGCAGATAATTTCTATTTATATAGATGGATCATTTCACGCTATGAGGGACACACATTGGAACAAAAAGATGGGAAATTTTTTATTGATTCTAAGCCTGCAACTACATACACGGTACAATACGACTACTACATGATGATAGGGGACAATAGGGACGCATCTCTAGACAGTAGATTCTTTGGATTTGTTCCAGAAACCCATATCATGGGCAAGCCGATGTTTACTTGGATGAGTTTGCAGGGAGCTTTCCCAGATGCTAATTCCTCTTACCAAGCACCATTTAAAGTTCGTTGGGATAGGATGTTTAAGGCTACTAACACGGGAGAAGTAAATAAAACAAGCTATTGGTGGATTGCTGCCATAGTATTATTGTTATTTTTCTTCTGGGAGCAGGTAATGAAATTATTTAAAAAGAATACCAAAAAGTAATATTAATTTGCTTAATACCTTACATAAAGACATAGCCTTATTTCCTATATTTTATTTCCCTCCTATTTCTTGGTGGGCAGCAATGGTGGAGTGCTTGAAGAATGACATCCATATATTACTGGAGGTTCAAGAAAACTTCCCGAAACAAACCTATAGAAATCGCATGGAAATTTATGGAGCCAACGGTTTATTAGTGCTCAGTATCCCTATCCAAAAATCTGATACTTCTAGAAAATATGCAGCTACACAGGTATGTAATAGAGAGAATTGGCAAATGATACACTGGAAAAGTTTGGAATATGCCTATAGAGCATCACCTTACTTTGAATTTTATGAGAATAAACTAAAGAGCGTGTTCTTTTCAAATCAAAAATCTTTACTTACATTTAATCTTGAAATGATTACTGTAATAGCCGAATTTCTATCTATTAAGATCCCATTTACAACTACAACTAGTTATACTTTAGGATGTGATCTCCACAGTGGAGCTTTAGATTATAGGGATTATTTTTCAGCTAAAGAGAAATTACATTGGGGTAAACCATATACTCAAGTTTTTGGCGAGAAATTTGGTTTCTTACCAAATCTTAGTATTCTAGATCTTTTATTTTGTAAAGGACCTCAGGCTAAGGACTATTTAAATCAATAAATTAAAATATAATTATGAAAAAGCTACTTGTTGCAAGCCTTTTGTGTGCAGGAATTTTACCTGCTTTAGCTCAAAATAATCCATCTGGTGCAGCAACTCAAACTATTGATCCGAAAGTATGGTACCATGCAGATTTTGCCACTACATCAGTTTTGGGAATCAATACTCAAGGAGCATATAATTTTTTTGCTTCTAAAGGTCTTAAACCGAATAAAGTACTTGTAAGTGTTATAGATAGTGGTGTTGAGATAGATCATCCTGGCTTAAAACCTAATATTTGGACCAATATAAAAGAAATCGCTGGCAATAATAAAGATGATGATCATAATGGTTATATAGATGATGTTCACGGCTGGAATTTTATAGGTGGAAAAAATGGTGATGTAGATAAAGATAATCTTGAAGTTACTCGGGTATATCGTAAGTATAGGGATGTTTTTGAATCCCAAAATAGAACTTTATCAGAAGACAATCGTCGTAAAATGCCAACTGAATATTCAAAGTATTTACAGTCAAAACAGGAGGTTACCAAAGCAAAAGAAGATGCGGCGAAAGAATTAAGGAATTTTGAACGCCTGTATAAATTGCTACCTACAATGAAAAGTATGGTAGGAACCGGTGCTGTTTCAGCTGAAAAAATTTCAGCTTTCGTACCAAAAAATCAGGAGGAGGCGATTTCAAAATCAATTTTAACCCAATTTATAAGTTCTTCAGATTTTGTGGGTAAAACCGGAACTGAGATTTACAACAGCTTAGAAAAAGAATTAAAAGAACCGTATGACCATTACGCTGCTCAAGTAAATGCGCATTATAACGTTGATTTTGATCCAAGGAATATTGTAGGTGATAATTATAACGATATTAATGAAAAATATTACGGTAACAATCATTACGAAGGCCCAGATGCACTTCATGGGACTCACGTAGCAGGGATCATTGCAGGAGTTCCTAGTTCTGGCAATCCTCAATATGGAGTAGCGTATAAGGTGGCAGAAATTATGACCGTTCGTGCAGTTCCAGATGGTGATGAGCGGGATAAAGATATTGCCAATGCCATACGCTATTCCGTAGATAACGGTGCAAAAGTTATAAATATGTCGTTCGGAAAAGGATATTCTTCTAATCCTGAAGCCGTTTGGGATGCTATAAAATATGCTGAGAAACATAATGTTTTATTGGTTCATGCTGCTGGTAACGATAATAAAAATTTAGGTCAAAGTTCAAATTATCCAACAAATTATTCCACTCTTACAGCTACTACGCCCCTAGTAAAAAATATGATTACTATAGGTGCTAGCAAAAATGATAATATGGATCCTAAAGCAAGTTTTTCAAATTTTAATCCCATCATGGTAGATGTTTTCGCTCCAGGAGAGGAAATTTATTCTACTGTTACAGATGGTAAATATATGATGCTACAAGGCACCTCTATGGCTAGTCCGGTAGTAGCAGGAGCAGCAGCTTTACTACTCGCCTATATGCCTAACCTAACCCCAGAGCAAATTATTCAATCCTTAAAGGCATCCACCAATATATCTAAGGATAATGATGATTATTTTAAAAAATATTCAGTTGCAAAAGGGGTAATAGATGTTAAAAAAGCCGCTGAAATTGCATACCAAAATTATTATTCAAAAGGAAATTCAAAAACTACGTCTTACCCAAAAAGAAGCAAATCCGCAAAAAAAACAACCCAAAAATAAACATTCCCGCTTCGGCGGGTTTTTTTGGCATAAAATTTACTTTAATAACTAAAATCCATTATTTATATGAAAAATATAATTTTGAGTGCTATGCTAGAAATTGCTTCTATAGCAACTCTACAATCCTGTGAATCGGCAAAAGTGGCTCAGCAGCAGCGAAACGACTTTCTTAAAATGAAAGGAACTTGGACGCTAACATCTGTGGATTATGCTAAAAATCTTAAAATTCAACCTTTTGATGAAAACGCCGATATAAGCTGTTTCATTGGAAGTACTTGGAATTTAATACCTAACAATTTTACCGGAACCTATACACTTAATGGTGGGTCTTCTTGCCCTTCTACAGTTCAACCAATTAAATTCGAGGTTTTAGGAGGTAATCTTTTTAGATTCAAAAAAATACCAAATGGAACTAAGGCAAAATTAGTAACTGCCGGATATGAAATGAATATTAAATCCATGGATGAAAACATGATGAGTCTCTCACAAAATGTTATGGTGGATGGAACTTCAGAAGAAATAGTGTATAATTTCTCTAAAAACACTTTAATTAAATAAAATGAAAAAATTAAATTCAAAAATAATCGCTCTTTTTTTAGGAGGAACATTAGCTTTATCTTCTTGTGACAGTGTACAAAATGCAAATAGCGAACAAAAAGGTACAGTAGGCGGAGCAGCTGCTGGAGCTCTTTTAGGAGGAATACTTGGTAATAATATCGGTAAAGGTAGAAACGCTCCTGCTGGGGCTGTTTTAGGTGGTATTATAGGAGGTGTTGTAGGCAATAGAATCGGCGCAAAAATGGATAAGCAAGCCAGAGATATTCAGCAAACTCTTCCTGGAGCTAAAGTAGAAAGAGTAAATGAAGGAATAAAAGTAACAATGGATGAAAGCATCGTTAATTTTGCCTTTGATTCTGCTGAACTTTCTCAATCTGCTAAAACAAATTTGGATAAACTGGCTCAAGTATTAGCAGAGAATCCTGATACCAATATTAACATATATGGATATACAGATAGCAAAGGATCTGATGCCTATAACCTGTCTTTATCGGATAGAAGAGCTGCAAGCGTTAAGAATTATTTAGTTAGTCAAGGTATTCTAGGTGGCCGAATTATTACATCCGGTATGGGTGAATCTTCTCCAATAGCATCCAACGATACGGATAGCGGAAGAGCACAAAACAGACGGGTAGAGTTTGCAATTACTGCTAATGAAAAGATGATTAAAGAAGCACAGAGCACAAATTAATCCTATAAAAATAAAAAGTTTTGCCACCTAAGTTCTTTGGGTGGCTTTTTATTTATGCGTATTTTTGTTGTATAAAGTAGTGAGTGAAAAATTATGCAAAACTTCTCCGGATAGAGCAGTGGGTGAAAAATTTATTTGTTTTCATACCCGCTTTTTTTTCGCGAAATCTTATTCATACTACCATTTTTTGGGAAAGTCTTTTGGCATTTTTTGCTTTTTGTTTTATTGCTAGTTCTGTATATATCTTAAATGATTATGTAGACATAGAATCCGATAAAATTCACCCAGAAAAATGCAATCGTCCGTTAGCTTCAGGAAAAATATCTTTATCCACGGCGCGAATCTTATTTTTTGTAATGATAATTCTATCAGGATTATGTATTTCAATTTTATATAGCCAAGGCAATACTTTATGGTACAAACTTGCTGCAGTATTAGGATTCTATTTTTTAATGAACGTGGCATACTCCCTCAAATTAAAACACATACCTATCTTGGATATATGTATAATTTCGTTGGGATTTGTTCTTCGTGTATTTGCTGGAGGCTATGCTACGGGTTTATTAATATCTAAATGGACTATATTACTAACCTTTGTTTTAGCATTGGTATTAGCTATTGGGAAAAGAAGAGGAGAACTGGTTAATGCAGGAATTTCCGGAAAAACGCGTAAAGCCTTAGATGGATATAATATTCAGTTTGCAGATATCGCACTGAGTATTTCCGTTACCATTGCATTGATTTGTTATGTGATGTTTACCATGACGCCAGAGGTACAATCCCAAAATCCGAGATTATTCTATACGGTACTCTTTGTATTTTTTGCCTTATTGCGTTATTTACAGCAAACCTTAGTTTTTAATAAAACTGAAAGTCCTACAAAGATTATTTATAAAGACAGATACATCCAGATAAGCCTATTGCTATGGGTGGTATTTTATTTATTTGAAATTTATTATTAATCTCCATAATGAAGAAAAAAATAGGGAATTGGGGGAACTATCCCGTTATAGAGGCGGAAGAATTTGCCCCAGGAACCGTAGAGGAGGTTTCAAAAATAATTCACGAAAATCAAAATATCATTCCAAGAGGAAATGGAAGATGTTATGGGGATGCTGCTTTGGCGGATATCGTTATATCATCTAAGAAATGGAATAAATTTATATCCTTTGATAGGAAAGAAGGAATTCTTCATGCCGAATCTGGCGTTATTTTAAGCGAAATCTTAGAAATTATTGTACCTTCAGGCTGGTTTTTGCCCGTTACACCAGGAACTAAATTTATTAGCGTTGGAGGTGCCTTGGCCAGTGATGTTCATGGCAAAAACCATCACTCAGAGGGTTGTTTTTCCGAGCATGTTTTGGCTTTTGAAATCGTAAATGAAAAAGGGCAACATCTTGTATGCACACGGACATCTAATGCGGATCTTTTCTGGTCCACTGTGGGCGGTATGGGACTTACTGGTTTTATCACAAGTGTAAAATTTAAGCTTAAAAAAATAGAAACCAGCCTTATCCGGCAAGAGACACTTAGAGCAAAAAATCTTAAAGAAGCTTTTCAGATTTTTGAGGAAAGTGCGGAATGGACGTATACCGTTGCATGGATAGATTGTCTTCAGACAGGAGATTCAATAGGGAAATCAATAATCATGCGGGGAGAGCATGCATTATTAGATGAAATTCCAGCAAGTAAAAGAAAGAAGGCCTTGGCTATACCTTCAAAATTTAGTCCCATGGTACCCACATTTTTTCCTTCCTTTTTATTGAATCCGTTTACTATTAAGATATTTAATACCTTGTTTTATAAGAAAACAGGTCGGGATTTTAGGAAAGATTTCCCAACCTATGAAGATTTCTTCTATCCTTTGGATTCTATACGCCATTGGAATAGGATTTATGGTAAAGACGGTTTTATTCAATATCAAATGGTATTTCCAAAAGAAGTTTCTTTTGAAGCCATGCGTGAGCTTTTAGCAGCCATAGCCAAGGCTAAAAATGCAAGTTTTTTAGCTGTTTTAAAATTATTTGGAAAGAACAACTCCCAGGCATATAATTCCTTTCCGTATGAAGGATATACTTTGGCTTTAGATTTTAAATTAGATCAAAAATTACCTCGATTAATTGAAACTTTAGACGAAATAGTTCTCCGATATAAGGGTAGAATATATCTCACCAAAGATGCCATGAGCCGACCTGAACTGAGCTCCTACACAAAAAATATTCCTATAACACCTTTTTTCTCTCATCAGCAAAAGAGATATCTCCAAAAATTGAAACAATTATGATTGTTATAGGTGCCAATTCTGAAGTGGCTATTGCTTGTATTGATGAAATACTTGCCTCAGGAAAAAATTTTCCCGAAGTATTCCTTTTTACGAGCTCCAAAGAAAATTCTCTTCGCCTAGTTGATCATTTTTTCGCTAAATATGAGCAGGCCTGTACTGTAGTGGAATGGGATTTTACCCAATCACCTAATTATTCTCAAATTGCTCATATTCAGTCCGATATCCTTATTTGTGCCAGTGGATATTTAGGTAAACAGCCATCTGAAAGTTTGGAAAATCCAGAAGATATTAGCAAGATAATGGACATCAATTATTCTGGTGCTGTGCTTTTAATTAGTCACTTTGCATCGAAAATGATGAAAAATAGAAGTGGTACCATTATAGGTATTAGCAGTGTGGCGGGAGAACGTGGCCGTATGACCAATTTTTTCTATGGAAGTGCCAAAGCCGGATTTACTACTTTCCTCGATGGATTACGAAACTTTTTATACCCGCATCAGGTACATGTAATTACAGTAAAACCTGGTTTTATGGCTACTAAAATGACTGAAGGATTAAATCTTCCTCAAGCCTTAACTGCAAGCCCTAAAGTAGCTGCCAAAGCAATAATAAATGCTTGGAAAAAGAAAAAAAATACAGTCTATATATTGCCTATTTGGAGGCTTATTATGTTTATTATCCGGAATATACCGGAATTCATATTTAAAAAAATGAAACTGTAATATGAAGTTGTACGTGTACGATTTTGATGGAACGCTTACTTTTAAGGATAGTATGTTTGAATTCTTAAAATTAGTATCCAAATCTAAAAAAGGTTATATAAAAAAAATTGTGCTACACTTACCTAGTTTTATTTTAATGAAATGTAAGTTGGTTCCTGCTCAAAAGGTGAAGGAAACTTTACTATATTCCTTCTTAAAAGAGAAAAACAAAGACGAAATTCAGGCTTTAGCTCAAACTTTTTTTGCCAAAAAAGGAAATGAACTAATTAGACCAAATGCGTATAACCATATCATATCTCAAAAAAATACAAACGTACAGCAGGTGTTAGTCACAGCTTCCCTTGATATATGGGTAGAGCCATTCGCAAACTATTTGGGAATAGATCTTATATCTACGGAGGCAGATTTTTCTACTCATAATTTGTATCAAAAAAACTTTAAAAGTCAAAATTGCAATGGTATTGAAAAAGTCATTAGGCTTAAAAAATATCTTACCAAATTCCCTAATATAAGTGAAGTAATTGCATATGGTGACACTTCTGGGGATAAGGAACTTTTAGCATTTGCAGATAGAAGCTTTTATCGTTATTTTCATTAAATTTGATATATGAAAAGTATCTATTTTTTCTTTATTGCCTTTATTCTTATTTCATGCTCTATGGGAACGAGTAAAAAGCTTAGTTCAAAAGAAACATTTGCATTGTATAAAACTGAAAATTATGGTGGAAAGGCACAACAAGGATTTTCAATAGCTAATACAAGTCAAGAACTTACAAAAGAAATAAACTCTAGATTGAATGCTATTTCTGAAGGAAATAGCCCAGCAAGTCCTCAAAAATTCATTTTACCATTAGGTAAAAAAGCTATAATTTATGATTTGGGAACCTATCGGTCAGGATCCCATAAAATTAAGGAGGTATTACAACTTAAATTAGATGGTGAAAATAATTCTCAGCTAAACATTATTACCCCATTAAAAGAAGAAAATTCACAGGGAGGAAATATGAGCATACAGGTGATAAGCGAACCATGGTTTGTTCTATTTGTAGATAAAGAGCTAAAATTTTCAACTGTTAAAGTAATAAGAAAACCGCGCAATGGATAGAATTTACTTAGATAATGCTGCAACTACCCCCATTGCTCCAGAAGTAATTGACGCTATGGTAGAATCACTTACCTATTCGTATGGAAACCCCAGTAGCACCCATTCTTTTGGTCAGGAGGTTCGGGAAAAGGTAGAGCTCGTCCGAAGGAATATTGCAAGTAAGCTCCATGTAAAACCAGGAGAAATAGTATTTACATCATGTGGTACGGAAAGTAATAATTTAGCTATTCGTGGTTCTGTGGAACATTTAGGGGTGAAAAGGATAATTACATCACCCTTGGAGCATAAATGTGTAGAAGAATGTACCAGAGCTATGAAGAAGATTCATGGCGTAGAATTGGTTTACATAAAACCTGATTCTTTAGGTAATATTAGTTCAGAATCCCTAAGGGAAGCCTTGGCTGAAAGTCGAGAAAAAACTTTGGTCAGTATTATGCATGCCAATAATGAAATTGGAAACTTAATAGATTTAAAAGAGTTTGCCCTGATCTGTAAAGAGTATGATGCATATTTCCATACGGATACAGTGCAGACAATCGGGCATTTAGACTTAAATTTTGAGGAAATACCAGTTGATTTTGCTTCTTGCAGCGCCCATAAATTCCATGGTCCAAAGGGAATAGGTTTTGCTTTTATTAGAAAAAATCTAGGACTTAAAAGTATTATATGTGGTGGTCCTCAAGAACGCAATTTAAGAGCTGGCACAGAAAATGTTTCTGGGATAGTAGGCTTGGGTAAAGCATTTGATCTTGCATATCAAGATTTAGATTCAACAAAAGAATTTATTAAAGAAATAAAAAAGTACTGTATTGAGTCCTTACAAGTGGAATTTCCAGATATTCAATTCAATGGGGAGAGCGGAAATATGGATAAATCTTTATACACTGTATTAAGTGTTCTTTTACCCTTTTATGATCCTATGATTGGCTTTAAATTAGATATGAAAGGAATTGCAATATCTCAAGGTAGCGCTTGCAGTAGTGGTGCGGCCAGCATGAGTGGAGTAATGATGCGGATAATACCGGAGCATTTAGTAGGGAAATCCACACCTTTACGAGTTTCATTCTCTTCAATGACTAGAAAAGAGGATATAGATAAATTTATAGCTTGTTTAGTAGCTATAAAAAACGAACTTAAACTTAATAACTTTCAATTAAATAATTAAAAAAATGGCAAAGGAAATCACAGATCAAAACTTTGAAACAGAAGTTTTACAAAGTAATAAAACTGTAATGGTAGACTTTTGGGCTACATGGTGTGGACCATGTCGTACACTTGGGCCTATTATCGATGAATTAGCAGACGAAATTGGTGATCAGGCAGTCGTTGGCAAATTAGATGTAGATAATAATCAAGATACTGCAGGCAAATATGGAATAAGAAGTATTCCTACGATTCTTATATTCAAAGATGGTGAAGTAGTAGAAAAGCTAATGGGAGTACAGCCTAAGCAAGTACTTTTGGATAAATTAGCAGCCCACCAATAAAATTTTTTGTATTGATTTTTAGGCATTTACATTTAAAGTAGCTGAAAATTAATATATTTTTTTTGTGATTGTCTAAATTGTTATATATTTGCACTCACCAAAAAGGAAGGAAACTTCATAGAGGTAGTTCTAAAGATCCGGTAGTTCAGCTGGTTAGAATGCCGCCCTGTCACGGCGGAGGTCGCGGGTTCGAGTCCCGTCCGGATCGCAATTACTTTGTCAAAGTAACACAAAATGCTGTAAAACATAGGTTTTACGGCATTTTTCTTTATATGCTGATATCAAAGAGCATCAAATTCGCACATATTTTCAGTGACCTATTCAGTGACCTATTTCATTTTTAAAAATAGGTCACTGGAAAAAATCTAAACAAGCGATTAAAATTTGTTTTTTTAATGAATTTTCTGAGCCTATTTTTAGATTTTTTCCGAGTATGTCCAGTGACCTTTCCAGTGACCTACGACCGAATCAAAAAAGGGTCACTGGAAATCGCTGAAAGCCTTACTACAAGCTTGTTTAGGAAATGAACATCTTGTGGACGGTTTTTAGGAATTTTAAATTTAATGCTTAAAATATTAGTAAAATGAACCAGACTTTCAGCTTGCTTTTTTATGTAAAAAAAGCCAAAGAAAATGCTAAAGGCGAATGCCCAATTTATCTAAGAATTACTATAGATGGAAAGGCCACAGAAATCAGCGCAAAAAGGACTATTAAACTTTCGCAGTGGAATGCGGCCGCACAGAAGGCGAACGGATATTCAGAAGCGATTAAACAGCTAAACCATTACCTGAAAGCCTTCGAACAGCAGGTCCACAACGCCCACCACGAACTAATGAAGGATGGTGAACACATTACCGCGGAAATATTAAAAAATAAACTGACAGGAAAGGAGGCCGCTGGACGGATGTTGGTCGGTATTTTCCGGGATCATAACGACCGTATGGAGAAACTGGTGGGGAAAGAATTCGCACCGGGGACACTTGGGAGATACCGGACATGCCTAAGCCACACCCAAGGATTTTTGAAGTGGAAGTATAAAATCTCAGATATTGACATTAAGAAGATTGACTATGCTTTTTTGAATGATTTCGAATTTTTTCTCCGGACTGAAAAAGCCTGCAACAATAATTCGGCAGTAAAATATCTGAAAAATTTTGGCAAAATTGTCAGGATCTGCCTTGCAAATGGCTGGATTGAAAAAGATCCGTTTTTAAATTATCATTCAAAATTTGATGAAGTTACACGGGTTTATTTAACCGAGGAGGAATTACAGCGCCTTGCCGAGAAAGATTTCCAGAATGAGAGACTTTCATTAGTTAGAGATATTTTTTTGTTCAGCTGCTATACCGGTTTGGCTTATATTGATACCAAGCAACTTACAAAGCAAAATATCTCCATCGGGCTGGACGGAAACAAGTGGATTTTTACAAGAAGGCAGAAAACTAAGACCGCATCGAATATCCCTTTGCTGCCGCAAGCGATGAATATCATTGAAAAGTATAAGGATAATCAGTATTGCGCTGTCAGCGGAAAATTACTGCCCATCCTCACTAACCAAAAAATGAACGCCTACCTTAAAGAGATTGCGGATTTATGCCAAATCGAGAAAGAGCTGACCTACCATATTGCGCGCCATACCTTTGCAACCACGATTACTTTGTCAAACGGAGTTTCTATTGAGAGCGTGAGCAAAATGCTTGGTCATAAAAGTATTAAAACAACTCAGCATTATGCGAAAATTTTAGATGCTAAAGTGAGTGAGGATATGATGATGCTAAAAGACAAACTAGGTTCACAAAAAAATTCCGTCACGAAAGTGATATGACACCTGACTCCAACTCCTTTTTCCTCTGCTTAATAAAATCTGTCGGACGAATCCCATTTATCTCTAAAAAAAGGTCTGAAAAGTTTTGTCGCGAAGAAATACCACATTCATCTGCCAAACCTTGAACGGAGTAACCTAAAACTTTAGAATCATTATACATGAGCTCCGTGATATAATTAATTCTTAAAGTGGAAAGATATTTATTAAAGTTCACTCCCACCACATCGTTAATATATTGTGAGAGATAAGTGGTATTAGTTTGAAAAGTTTCCGCAAGTTGTGGGAGAGTAATTCCTTTTTCTTTAAATTTTTTTGAATCTTCAAACTCTTTTAGTTTTTCCGCCAAATCACTGAAAACATCCTTGCTTATTAAAGCTTTGCTTTGTTGTGGTATATTTTCGTAAGAAAAAATTGGCGTTGATTGGTGGGTTTGTAACCTTTCTTCTAATTCTGCATATTTTTTTCTAATATCGCTTTCCTTTTTGTAGAGTTTCCAAGCAATAAGAATTAAGGAAATTACCGAAATTATCAACAATAATATTGCACCTAAACTCCAGTAGTTTTGTCTTTCAAGTTTTCCCTTGGCGTCCTCTAAGATTTGGGTGTCGTAATCTTTATGAATTTTTGCAGAAAGATAAGGGAAGTCCTTCGCTAAAATACTGTCTGCTTTAATCAAGTTTTTAGTATAGCGCAGCTCTTGTTTCTCGTCTTTTTTTTCTTATCAATGTTTGATGAGTAGTTCATAATTTTCTCGCAGTTCAGGAACAATAAATTTGTGTTTCTGGAAAATAGAATCGACCTTTTGAAACTGCTGTACTGCCTGCTCTTGCTTTTTCAATCCTAAATAGCTTTTCCCAATATAAAAATCAGCAACAGATGTCCAGGAAAAATCATTATTTTTTTTCAACACAGGTAACGCCGTAGTAAGGTGATGAATAGCACCATCATAATTTTTTTGATGATACTCGAAAATACCTTTACATTTTGTAAAATAGGCTTGTTCTAAAGGGAATTCTTTGCTTTTATTTGTGAAATTTAACCCTACTTGTACTAATGAATCCGCCATTTTGTAATTTCCCAAATTCCTATAGCAGATGGTGGCTTGGTGCAAACTGTTGAGGTAGCCTTTGCTATTATTAAAAATGGTGTTAGGATGTAAATCTCCCTTTGTTTTAGGCTCAAAATATTGAATACAATCCTCAAAATGCTTCAGCGCTTCATTATAATAACCTAGGTAACTTTTTACCACACCCATGTGATAAATCACTTTATATTTTTGGTACTCGTCAGTTCCTTTTTTAGAATATTCATACGCTTTCACATATTCATCGAGAGCGGGTTCGTAGCGTTTTAGATTGAAGTAATAAATGGTTCCCTTGCCTAAATAAGAGCGACTGATAAGATCATTATCATTAGTTTTTAACGAAGCACTGATACAACTGTCAGCAAATTTAAGTTTGTCATTAGGATTTGGCGAGAAATAAAAAGCATCTTCATACCCTTGTGTTAAAGCTTTATAATTCTTATCGGTTTTCGCTTTATTTATATAGACTTTTACAAATGGCAAGGCGTCTTAATCATTATGTTCATAACTCTCATACTTTTTTCTTAAATCCTCATAAGTGTTTTGAGCTTTCATTTTGAAGCAAAATGAAAGGAATAAAATAAGAATTGATATAAAATGATGTTTATTGATGAGCATCTTAAAGAAGAATATTAATCTTCATTGCCAAAAATAAACAAATTTGAATAAAAAGTAGAACAAATTATTAAAATACAGTTTTTTTTCAAATCGCTGTATTTCAGAACTTTAAAAATTATCTCTGTCCTAATTTATAAATAATGACGTCTTAAATTTTAAAATTAATAGAAGAGGACTGCATTTACTTGCAAAAATTTTCAACACCAAATAATTTTAGCCACAGAATTCTAAGGAAAATTTTTCCCGGCCGGGATAAACTTAAAAAAATTAATTATGAAAAAGTTTATCTCATTGGTAGCATTAGCTACATTATTAA
>JAGLAZ010000040.1 GCA_018260565.1 Flavobacteriaceae bacterium | reverse complement strand
GTACCATAAATATATAAGTTATTGATTTTCATATATAGTTATTTTTGAGGAGGTGAAATAAGTTGCATTAACTAGTAAGTAGAATTGAAAATCGCTATAAATGTAATGTTTATAGCGATTTTTTTTACTTAAAAGATTATGAGTCTATTGGTATCTATACATAGTAATTAAATAAATAATTATTTAATTATGATATCTTTTAGTGCGTTCATTTTCCTGACGCCCCTTAACAACAAAAACAACCTCTTTCCTCCAAAAACGGTTATCAGAAGTTAGCCTAACCAGATACTTTATTTTATCATTTTGTAGACTTTCTATCATGATTCTGGATGATTGGAAACCAGATTTTGAGATTGCTCTACAAGACTTTGTGGAAGTTCTTTTTTATTTTTGATTCCGAGAGATTTTAGTTTTTGGGTTTGTAATACCAAGTTATCGTTGCCTGTAGAGAGTTGCTTAACTGCGTCATTATACACATTTTTTGCTTGGTCAATATTCTTACCTACTTTTTCCAGGTTCTCCACAAAACCTACAAATTTATCATAAAGTTTCGCGCCGCGTTCAGCGATTTCTGTTGCATTTTTGCTTTGATATTCCCTTTTCCAGAGGTCAGCAATAAGTTTTAGGGAAGTAATGAGATTGCTTGGATTTAGCAATAAAATTCTGCGTTCGTAGGCATAATTCCATAAGTTTTGGTCGGCCTGCATCGCGGCGATGTATGCCGGCTCGCTTGGGATGAACATCATGACAAAATCTAGCGACTTCCCGTAGTCATCATAGGCTTTTTGCGAAAGTTGTGCAATGTGGTTTTTAACCGAAGTCAAGTGTTGGCTTAGCTTGATTTGATAAATTTCGGGATCGTTTTCGTCCACCAGTTCACTAAAGGCTGTGAGAGAAACCTTTGAATCTATAATTACATTTCGCTCGTCCGGATATTTTATAACCGCATCGGGACGCATTTTTTTACCCGAAAAATCGGAGAAAAGAGCTTTATTGTCTTCATCACGCAGTTCATGCTCCAAAAAATATTCACGGCCCTTAACTAATCCGGACTTTTCAAGGATACTTTCTAAAATCATCTCGCCCCAGTTGCCCTGCGTTTTGGATTCGCCTTTCAGCGCACGGGTCAACTTTTTAGCATCATCGGAAATCTGCTGGTTGAGTTGGGCCAATTCCTTTACTTTTTCGCCTAAAGAAAAGCGCTCTTTACTTTCTTTATCATAGGTTTCAGAGACCTTTAATTTCAGGTCAGTTAAGTTTTGTTGAAAAGGCTCAAGGATAGTTTTTAGATTACTTTGATTTAGCGAGGTGAACTTTTCGGTTTTCTCTTCTAGAATTTTATTGGCTAAATTTTCAAATTGAAGTTGGGCTGCCTCATGCATTTTTTGAAGTTCTTCTTTCTGATTTTCCAATGTTCTTTGTAAACTATTGTTTATCGCATTAAGTTCAGAATTTTTGGCTAAAACAGTTTGTTGCTCATTATTTAAAGCGTCGATCTGCGAAGTTTGCTTATTGTTGATTTCGCGCTGTTCCTGAAATTGATTGGTGACTGCGTTATGCTCAGCAGAGATTTTTGCAAAATTATTTTTTAATTCATTTAAAATTTTGCTTTGCTCTTGGTTGGTCTGTTGTTCTGTTAAAATAGTCCTCTGTAACTCTTCTATTTTGGAAGTGGCATTAATTAAATCAGATTTATTTGTGATAAATAATTCGTTGAGTTCATCGTATTTTTTTCTTGGAATATTGTTATACCTTAGAAATAAGTAAACCAACGCGGCACCAAGGACTGCACCAATAATTGCAGCGAGAATAATGTATGTGAGCTTCATTTTTCAATATTACGAAAATGCTTAGTCTAATTTTCGGAAATATTGTTAAAGTTAATATAAAGTCGTTGTGTATATTATTTATAAAGTTTCACCATGTTGAGAGCGGTCAAGACCTTCCATTTCATACTCTTCAGTTACACGAAGTGGTGTAATAAGGTTCGTGATAAATAACAAGGCATAAGATCCAAAGAAAGCAAATACGGAAACACCCACCATCGCAATGCAGTGTTTTATGAATAATGAAGTTTCACCAAAAAGTAAGCCCGATTCTGTCAAAGCTGGATTAACTGCAGGACTTGCAAATACTGCGGTAAGCAGCATCCCTGTTAAACCACCAATTCCGTGGCACGGAGATACATCCAATGTATCATCGATATTGGTTTTTGCGCGAACATCTACTAAAAAACTGCTGACCAAAACGGCAATCAAACCGATGAGCAAAGCATGAGCAGTAGAAACGAATCCTGCCGCAGGCGTTATAGCAACCAAACCAACGACAGCACCTATACAAACCCCCATGGCGGAAATCTTTCTTCCTTTTATTTTTTCAATAAAACCCCACCCAATAGCCGCTGCCGCAGAGGCCACAGTGGTATTTACAAAGGCTTGTACGGCAAGTTCATTAGCGCCCATAGCTGATCTGGCATTAAATCCAAACCATCCGAACCATAATAGGGCAGTACCCAAAATAACATAGGTAATTCTGCTAGGGTCATGCACACGATCTTTTCTTTGTTTTAAAAATATTGCTCCAGCAAGCGCTGCCCATCCGGCGCTCATATGGACTACAGTGCCGCCAGCAAAATCCAGCACACCATATTTAAATAATAGACCATCCGGATGCCATGCCATATGGGCTAATGGCGCGTAAATTATTATTGAGAAAAGACTTATGAATAATATATAACCCCAAAATCTAATGCGTTCTGCAAAGGCTCCACTTATAAGAGCGGGAGTGATAATGGCAAATTTCATTTGAAAAACAGCGAATAAAACAAATGGAATTGTGGGAGCTAAATGCCAGGCAGTTTTTACACCCACATTATGAAAAAATAAGTATGGTATTGGATTTCCTATAATTCCGCCTATGCTAGGACCAAAGGATAATCCAAAACCGACAATCACCCATAATACAGTAATCACGCCCATGGCAATAAAACTTTGGAGGATTGTGCTGATCACGTTTTTCTTTCTCACCATTCCTCCGTAGAAAAATCCTAATCCCGGTGTCATAATAAGAACCATTGCTGAGGCAACGAGCATCCATCCAATATCTGCACGGTCAAATATGGGAGCTTTTACACCCTTAATTTGGACTTCTGGGAATATGCTATAAGAAAATAAACATAAAATACTGACAGCAATAAGTATAAAAATTAAGGTCCATTTACGCATAGCGATATTTCCCTAATAGCGTAATTAATTTCTGGACACAAAATACAGTTATAATATTAAATTT
>JAGLAZ010000039.1 GCA_018260565.1 Flavobacteriaceae bacterium | reverse complement strand
AATAGTAAAAAATTATTTAGAAAAATCTGTCCAGATTTTTGCGTTTAAGACATTTGATGTCAGGACAGAATACAATAAAAAGAATAATATTGTTACTGTTAATATTGAATATATATATATAAAGGTCAATTTCATAGATCTTATTTGCTACTACTGTAAATTCCTTGTATAGAAATTGCTTGACCTGCTATCCAAAATCCTAATCCTACTGGACCATCGATTGTTACTGCCGAAGCAATACCTACAACTTGACCCGCAATTGCCCATGTGCAAAAACTTGAAATCTTTCTATTAGTTCCAGAATTTTCTAATACATCTTCATTTTCCAAAAAAAAGATATATAATGCTGTTGTTAATCTAACTTTTTGGATTTCTTCCGAGCTAAGTTTTTCTCAAATTGCTATAGTATTAATCGCATCTAAAGAGTATCCTTTATTAAAAAATTCCTGAGAAAGGTTAAGAATTTTTTCGTCTGTAGGATATTTTGAAAAATCAAATGGTATTGTGTGACTATTTTTATTTTTACCAGTATAATATCCCTCCTTGATCTTTTTAACAATATCTAAAATGGCATTTTGCTTTGAATTTTCAATCCTTAACGTCTACATATTGCTCGAGATTATTTGTTGATCCGAAGGAATTTTAGTAATTGAATCATTTTCCCTATTAGAATTGCAGCCTACATTTAAGGTTAAGATTTTATTTAAGAAATAATAATCTTTATCATTATTTAAAGATTAAAATTTATTAATTATTTAAACACTTAAGCTTACAAATTAGTTTAATCGCGAATCAACTTTTTTAAAAATTCTATACAACCATATATAAAATTGGTTTATAAAAACTTTTAACTACAATTAAATCTATTATCTAACTTCTAAAACATAACATCTTACCACTAATCATTAAGTTTCAAAACAGCCATAAACGCACTTTGTGGAACTTCTACACGGCCGATTTGTTTCATCTTTTTCTTTCCTTCTTTTTGTTTTTCTAAGAGCTTTCTTTTCCGGGAAATATCCCCTCCGTAACATTTTGCGGTAACGTCTTTTCTTAATGCTTTAATGGTTTCCCGAGCGATTACTTTGGTTCCCAAAGCTGCTTGAATAGCGATATCAAACTGCTGTCTAGGAATTAGTTCACGCAATTTCTCACACATCTTTTTACCGATATGGTAGGCATTGCTATCATGAATTAAGGAGGATAAAGCATCCACCATATCTCCATTGATTAGGATATCCATTTTAACTAGCTTAGATGCACGGAACCCAATCGGCATATAATCAAAAGATGCATAGCCTTTGGATATAGATTTTAAACGATCATAAAAATCAAAAACAACCTCCGCCAAAGGCATATTGAACACCAACTCTACACGATCTGCCGTCAGATAACTTTGGTTCACAATCTCTCCTCTCTTTTCGATACAGAGCGTCATCACAGAACCCACAAATTCCGACTTGGTGATAATAGTTGCCTTGATGTAAGGCTCTTCTACTCGATCCATCGTGGTAGGATCCATCATTTCTGAAGGGTTGTTAATCAGAATAGGAACATCCGGATCTTTTTTGGTGTATCCGAAATAGGAAACGTTGGGAACCGTGGTAATAACATTCATGTTGAACTCCCTATCCAGACGCTCTTGCACAATTTCCATATGGAGCATCCCGAGGAAACCACAACGGAAACCAAAGCCTAAGGCAGCGGAGCTTTCCGGCTCGAAAACCAAGGATGCGTCATTTAGCTGTAATTTCTCCAGGGAAAAGCGCAATTCCTCAAAATCTTCTGATTCTATAGGATAAATCCCGGCAAATACCATGGGTTTTACCTCCTCAAAACCCTCAATTCCCTTATTGGCAGGGCGTGTGGCAGAGGTTACGGTATCGCCTACCTTTACTTCGCGGGCGTCCTTGATTCCGGAAATCAGATAGCCCACATCGCCACATTCTATACTAATTTTTGGGACTTGCTTTAGTTTTAATGTTCCCACTTCATCCGCTCCATAATCTTTTCCGGTCGCCATAAAGCGAACCATTTCGCCTTTTTTAATGCGGCCGTTTACGACTTTAAAATAGGCTTCAATCCCTCGGAAAGGGTTATACACAGAATCAAAAATCAAGGCCTGTAAAGGCGCATCCGGATCTCCCTTGGGGGCAGGAATCCGTTCAACAATTTGTTCTAATAAATGATGAACACCTTCACCAGTTTTTCCCGAAACACGCAGAACATCGTCATAATTACAACCAATAAGCCCCATAATTTCATCCGTAACCTCTTCCGGATTTGCGGAGGGAAGGTCTATTTTATTCAGGATCGGGATGATGGTAAGATCATTTTCCAATGCCAAATACAGATTACTAATGGTCTGTGCCTGAATGCTTTGCGCAGCATCCACAATAAGCAATGCACCTTCGCAAGCTGCGATGGAACGAGAAACTTCGTAAGAAAAATCTACGTGCCCGGGGGTATCTATCAAGTTCAAGATATATTTTTCCCCTTTATATTCATAGTCCATCTGGATGGCGTGGGATTTTATGGTAATCCCGCGTTCCTTTTCGAGATCCATATCATCCAAAGTTTGCGCTTGCAACTCTCTAGAAGTCACGGTATTGGTATATTCTAAAAGTCTATCTGCCAAGGTAGATTTACCGTGGTCTATATGGGCAATGATGCAAAAATTGCGTATGTTTTTCATGGATTCGCAAAGATAGGGAAGAATGAAGAGAATACTACATAATAGGCAAAAATAATTCAATTAATAAAAAAGAATATTATTTTGTTTTTTTTTAATTAATAAAAAAAAAAAACTGCTATTTATTTTTTTTTAGAAATTATATTGGATTTTATAATTTTTTTATTATATTTACACAAATATATGGATCCAAATATATTTTGGTAATTAAATGAAGTCACGGCATTCTCTTGTACCTTTTTATTAATGTGATAAAATTTAATCAAAATGATTACGAACTTAAAAAAAGCACTCTGCTTAATAACCTTTTGTATAGGTTTAATAATAAATTGTCAATCCATAAATTTGCCAGAAGACCAAAATAAACCTGTAAAAATTTTTGATTCTGAAGAAATTTCGACTACAATTAATCTTCAAAACTCGAAGGAAAAAGAAATTTTTTATTTTAACTTTTTTGTAGATAATACCCCTGAACAACTACTCTCATTAATTAAAACTCAAGACGGATTCATTATTGATCCATTAAAGTCGGCCGGTAAAGAAATGGAAATTAAATTTTACCAAAATGACAATTTAGTGTATAAGGATGCTTTAAAAGGCGGGCCAAATTTGAGTAACTCTTTCAAAAAAAAGATGAAATAGTATATTCATACTTTGCAAATAAGCAAAAACAACCATGGCCAATTTTAATTGCTGCTATCGGATTGTGTTGTGTTGAAATAAAATCTACCTATACATCAGGAAATCCTCCAAAACATGAAACAACTTTTGAATTTAATTGTACTTGTTTAGATGGAAAAGGTAATTCTGGAATCCCAATTAAAGTAAATGGTAAAGAGTTTTCCGCAGATAAAATGACGATTACTTCTTATGGTTTAGAAAAAACAAAAAATATAGGACTGATATTGTCAAAGTAAAAAAAAATGAAAAAGCTATTTTATAACACCACATTATATTTTAGTATCTTACTTCTGTTAAAATTTTTATGTGAACTTTCAAAAGTGTATAAAATCAATTACTGGAATTTTGAGTATTCAAATTTTAAATTTTTACTAAATAATAATGTTGTAATAAATTTGATTTCTTGGAAATATATTTGTCTTTTCATTGTATTATTTATAATCAATTATCTTTTTAAGAATACAAAAGAAAATGAGCTTAATAGTTAGATATAATTTTCATGTATAAATAATGATGCTTGGTGGGTGACTATCAAGCATTTTCCTAATAGCGTAATTAATTTCTGGACACAAAATACAGTTATAATATTAAAT
>JAGLAZ010000020.1 GCA_018260565.1 Flavobacteriaceae bacterium | reverse complement strand
AGTTTCGGGCGTTTTCATATTTTTTTAATGGGACTTTTTGTTTTGATGGCCCTAAGAGAGTTTATTTGGCAGAAAGATGTATTATGGAAAACAAAACTCTTTTTATCACCAAATAATTTTTGAAAGTATTATAAAAGATACCAATCATACGTTTCACCTAGGCGCTGGCGTAGTAGGTGATATTTACGATGAAAAATACCTCGGAAATAAGTTCTCCCGTACGGAAATAGTGCCAGGAATTTTTGTAGGCTATCAATGGAAAGGAATCCACCATTCTTTGGATATAAGTCAGCGAATAGATTTTCATCCCCAATATGGTGTACAATGGAGCCCAAGATTTTCTGGACGCTATCAATTTTCACCCCAAACTGTGCTGAGAATGTCCGCTGGGAAGGCATTTCGAAGTAGTACTCCTATTGCGGAAACTTTTCAAGCTTTAGCTTCGAATAGGAAATTAATTTTTCCTGATGAAAAAGCAATTTACTATGGACTACAAGCTGAAAAAGCTTGGAATTTAGGAGGTAGTATTCAACAAGATTTTTTACTTTTTACCTCCAAATTTAAGGGAATTGTAGATGTATTCTCCACCCGGTTTCTTAATCAAGTAGTTCAAGATTACGATAGAGATTCTCGAGAACTCGCCCTATATAATGCTACTTCCGGTTCATCTACTGCATTACAACTGCAGATAGAGCATTCTTTATTTAAAAGGTTTACGTTGAGTGGGCCTATCGATATACGGAAACTTCTGTTTCATATTTGGCAGGTAAAAATATAAACTTATTCACCCCAAAAAACAGAGCCTTTTTAGCTGTTGATTTTGAATCTAAAAAAGAGTCTAATGATGCTTTTTGGACGGCTGATGCCACTTTATCCTATTTTGGAAAGCAGCGTTTGCCGGATACAAGCAAAAATCCTTTTTATGCTAGAATGCCGTTGTGGGGTAATGCATTTTGGAAATTAAACATTCAAGCCGCTCACAATTTTAATTCTAAAATGCGGCTGTATGCTGGGTTGGAAAATATTACAGACTCTATTCAGAAAAACTATATCATCAGCCCAGAAAATCCGGACAGCCCATATTTTGATGCTGGATTTAGCTACAAACCGATAGTGCCGGCAATGTTTTATGTAGGTTTTGATTTAAAATTATGACTGACTAATGGCAGTGTGGTGCCGTTGTATTAGTTTCTAAACTGGCTTCGGGAGGGCTGATGTAGGGAATATTTAAATGCATGCCTCGCAACACGAATAAAACTCCTAATGTGCATAAAATTACAGGAATAATCTTTAATAGTTTCTTTCTCGTTAATGGGCTAATAGCTTGGCCAAATAGTACTGCACTAAACATTGCAGGCATAGTCCCGATACCAAATAATGCCATAAATAGAGCACCTTGTACCATACCTCCAGCTGCCAAAGATGCTGCCAAAGCCACATATACCATACCACAAGGTAGAAAGCCATTTAATATTCCAGTAAAATAACGAGAAGAAATACCTTTTTTTCGCAATATATGGGCTAATCTATTTTGAATTTTGAGTAAAAAAGAGCCAAATCCCGGAATATTATTCGCCCAGTTGGAGCCTTTAATTGAAAAAACTCCCATTATGATTAGAAGTATTCCACTGCCGATAGTGAGCCAACTTTGGGCACCAGCTAAGCTAAATCCTTCTCCTATGGTTCCCGCTAGAGCACCTAAGATTGCATAGGTGGTAATTCTGCCAAATTGATAGGCTAAATTTTCCGAAACACCTCCTACGGTAATTTTTTTTCCAATACCAAGGCTTAATGCGATAGGCCCACACATTCCTAAACAGTGGATGCTAGAGCTTAAACCTATGGTCAATGCCGCTATAATGAGCGTATTTTCCATAATAATTCGTAATCAATTTGGTAAGGCACCTTATTTTTAACCCAGCTCACTTTTAGGGTGTAGCTTCCAGCAGTCATAATTTGAGGAGGGATTTGTAAGGTATTTGAAGCATCTAGTGAAATTGTCTTTTCTACATCCAGAGTGGCATCATCTGTCCTAAATAAGTGAAATTTTACTTGTCTATCTTCTGGAATTATTTCTGTTGGAAATTGAATATGAATTCCTTTCTCATCTTGTTTATATGTAGGTCGTTGGCTCAGTTTATCGGCATTTGTTTTAGCATCTATTACTTTTTGATACAATATTTCATCTTCGTAATAATTTTCTGATATCAGATCACTATTTTGTTTTCCAATGGGAAAGATAAAGACCAAATACAAAATAAAAATAATGAAGCTCCCAAGTGCTAATGCGATTCCATGTCCCCAAGTGAATTTATTAAACATACTAATTAGATTTGTAGTTTAAAGGGACCTTCAAAAGTGGTTTCAAAATCATCCAATTTTTTGCCATCCTTATCAATAACTTCAAAAATAATTTTTTCTTTACTCTGTTTTATTTGATTTTCTGGGAAAGAAATATTGATATTACCTTTAGCTATTTCATCAGGTTTTAATAGAATCACTTGATTTTTATCCATACTAATCTCTGCACCTTTCGGCTGTAATACTCTTATTTTTATCTCTCTCTTTTTATTGGATTTATTAATGATAGTATAAGTAAATGTATTACTTATCTTACCATCTCGAAGGAAAAATGTAGCACCTGCGGGCTTAATAAATTTAGAATCAAGATCCCCTCTACTGTACAATAAAAAGCCTAAAAAGATAGTAAGCACTACGAGTACACCTGTATATGCTTTCATTCTACCGGTAAATACAAAAGGCTGCTTATCCTCAATTTCTGCTTCGGTGGCATAGCGTATGAGCCCTCGTGGGAAACCTACCTTATCCATAACTTCATTACAAGCATCTATACAAGCTGTACAATTAATACATTCTAATTGTTGCCCATTTCTGATATCTATATTAGTAGGACAGACCACCACGCACTGATTACAATCTATACAATCGCCTTTACCCTCAGCTGCTCTATCTTCTCCTTTTTTCCATTTTGCACGGGATTCTCCTCGCTGAAAATCATAGTAAACATTAATAGTTTGTTTATCTATTAGAACGCCTTGAAGTCTGCCATAAGGACATACCAAAGTACAAACCTGCTCTCTAAACCAAGCAAAAACAAAATAAAATGCTGCAGTAAACAGTATCATGACTATGAAATTGGTAGGATGTGCCAAAGGACCCTCCTCCATTATCCTTAGTACCTCATTAATGCCGACTATGTAACTGAACATGGTATGACTAATGAGAAGAGACACCAATGCAAAAAGAAACCATTTAAGTGCTCTTTTTCTAATTTTTTCAGCATCCCAAGGCTGTTTATCTAATTTTATCTGTTTATTTCTATCTCCTTCTATTGCATATTCGATTTTTCTGAAGACCATTTCCATAAAAATGGTTTGAGGACATATCCATCCGCAAAATATTCTACCAAAAACTACAGTAAATACGATGATGAAAACGATAGATGTAATTGCTCCAATTGCAATTAAGTAAAAATCCTGAGGAAAGAAGGGCTGCCCAAATAAAAAGAATTTTCTTTCTAAAATATTGAATAATAATAGAGGGTTACCATCAATTTTGATAAAGGGTAAGGTGAAAAATAGTACCAAAAGAAAGATACTTACGAGCTGCCGATAATTAGTATAATTTCCTTTAGGTTTTCTAGGAAATACCCATTTTCGTTTCCCGGTTGAGTCCATCGTACCTACGGAATCGCGAAAAGTTTCCGGAGAAACTACTTGGCCTTGGCCACCTTGAGGTTGAAAATCTGCCATATTAGTTGGTAAATAAAAAATCGTTACTGGTAATACACCAGTAACGAATTGTATTTAGAATGCTTTCACAATTATTTTTCCCATTGCGCTACAGTACCCTTAGGTTCCGCACCACCTTGAGCAGGAGTAATAGGTGGCTGTTGCTGATTTATGTGATAAATATATGCAGCTACTTTTTCAATATCATTTCCTGTAAGAATACCATTTTTTCCAAATCCAACCATGGCAGGGTTATTAGGTGATCCGTTTTGAACCATCCAAAAAACATTTTTAAATACTGTTTTTTCTTTGATATTAATCCAATGATCATCAGTTAGATTTGGCCCAACACCTCCTCGTGCACCATCCATGTGACACGAAACACAATTGGTTTGAAATATAGCCTTACCTTCTTCTATATTATCCTCTTTAAATTTTGCAGTTTCTAATGTAGCCTGAGGAACAGTCTTCATATACTGATCAATTTGTGCTACTTGATTCGCATATTCTTTATCGTATTCTTTAATAGGATCTGCGAAATCTGTAAAGAAATAACTGATTAAATATATTATACAATACGCTGTTCCAAGATAAAATAATCCTAACCACCATTTAGGTAATTGATTATCCAGCTCCATAATTCCATCAAATCCATGATCAATTAATAGATCTTTTTCCTCTGTTTGGCTTTGCTTTTTAACAGCACTTTGGAACAAAGTTTTTAAATAAGGTTTTCTTTTTTCAGCTAAATATGCTGTTTTTTCTTCTTCGCTAAGAGCTTTAAACTTTAGGTTTTCTATCAAATCACCTAGGGAATCATGTATCAATGCTAATACAGAGCTGATGACAAGTGTTCCCCAAAAATATGGACTTTTAAAGAAACTGAAATCTTGAACAAACATGTAAAATAATACAAGTAGCAAGACAATAATAGTAAGTATGTTTACAAAAACGGGGGTTCTTGGTTTCATTTAGTTTTATTTAAAAGTAAATTTATCATCCTCATGATCATCAGCTAGAGGCGCAGCCGCTTGCTCATCATAGTATTTTTTAGGCTTATTAAAAACTAAATATACTACACCCAAAAAGAAAATCATAAACAGGAGCATTGCAATAATTTGCATTGCATTTGCTTCCTTAGATGCACTGATTATATCTTTAAAATTTTGGGGTATCATGGGATGATTATATTACTGATTTGAAATTATTGATTACTTGCTGTTTTTACTTCTGTTGTCTTAATATCAGTACCCAGTCTTTGTAGATAGGCTATAACTGCTATGACTTCTTTTTTCTCAAGTTCTCCGGCTGGCTTCGCATCATACACTTTTTTAATGTCTGGCGCTTCAGAATATATTTGCTTCACAATATATTTAGCCTGATTGTCTACCCAAGATTTAGTGGAATCAATATTACTCTTAGAATAGGGAACCCCAAATACATTTGCATGTAGTTTTAGTTTATCTACAGTTTTGCTTCTGTCCAAATCATTAGTTACTAGCCATGGATATCTTGGCATAATAGATTTTGCCGAGGTACTTCGTGGATTGTATAAATGCTTATAATGCCATGAGCTCGGGTTCTTTTGTCCTTCTCTTTGTAAATCCGGACCGGTTCTTTTAGAACCCCAAAGGAATGGTCTATCATAGATATATTCTCCAGCTTTGGAATATTGACCACTTTTACCATTAAATCGTACTACTTCATCACGGAAAGGGCGAACCATTTGAGAGTGACACGCATTACAACCTTCTCTAATATACAAGTCTCTACCTTCCAATTCCAGTGGAGTGTAAGGCTTTACAGCTGCTATCTCTTGTACATTTTTCTTGACAAATAAAGTAGGTACTACTTCAAGGAATGATCCTATTGCAAGGGTGATGAAAGCCATGACAGTCAATAAGACTGGAAGTCTTTCTATCCAAAGGTGAACACCTTCTCCTTCTTTTCTTTTATTTCCAATGTTAGCTAAGGCAGGTGCTTCAGCTGGAGTATCTTTTTGGAAGGAACCTTGTCTTACTGTTGCTATTACATTAATCAACATTAAAAATGCTCCTGAAATATAAAGTAATCCACCTACAAATCTCAATCTATAGTAAGGTAAAATCTCGAATACAGTTTCTAACCAGTTTTTATATAATAAGGTACCATCAGGGTTAAACTGCTTCCACATTAAACCTTGAGTGAAACCTGCAATGTATAATGGAACTGCATAAAATATAATCCCTAAAGTTCCTAGCCAGAAATGCCAATTGGCTAATTTGGTAGACCATAGTTTAGTTCTCCATAAAATTGGCACTAAATAATAAATCATACCAAATGTCATGAATCCATTCCAACCTAACGCTCCAATATGTACGTGACCAATTACCCAATCAGTAAAGTGACCTATTTTATTTAAAGTTTTTGTTGCCAAAAGTGGACCCTCAAAAGTTGCCATACCATAACAAGTTACAGCTACTACAAACATCTTAAGAATAGGACTTTCTCTTACTTTATCCCAGGCGCCGCGTAATGTAAGTAATCCATTAAGCATCCCCCCCCAAGATGGAGCGATGAGCATGATAGAGAAACCTGTTCCTAATGCTTGTGCCCAACCTGGAAGTGCAGTGTATTGCAAGTGGTGAGGCCCTGCCCAGATATAAACAAATATTAAAGACCAAAAGTGAATAATAGATAATTTATATGAAAATACAGGTCTATCAGCTGCTTTTGGCATAAAATAGTACATTAATCCCAATACTGGTGTAGTAAGGAAAAATGCTACAGCATTATGGCCATACCACCACTGTACTAGAGCATCTTTTACTCCTGCATAAGCCGAGTATGATTTCCAACCAGTAAAGCTAAGAGGTACTTCTAAATTATTAAATATATGTAACATGGTGATGGCTACCCAAGTAGCTATATAGAACCATATTGCTACATATAAGTGACGAACCCGGCGTTTTGCGATAGTTCCAAACATATTGATACCGAAAATGATCCAAACAATGGCAATCATTATATCGATAGGCCATTCATGCTCTGCGTATTCTTTGGAAGTATTTATACCTAAAAAGAATGTTATTACCACTGTAACGAGAATAAGTTGCCAACCCCAGAAATTAATCCAGCTGAGCGTATCACTATACATTCTAGTTTTTAAAAGGCGCTGCAAAGAATAATATACACCGGTAAATATTCCGTTTCCTACAAATGCAAAGATAACGGCACTGGTGTGCAGCATTCTGATACGTCCAAATCCGAAAGCACCATTGGTATTAATGAGGCCTTGTAAATTCCCTGATGCAAGACTTTTTATAGTCATATCATCAGTACCGAATAAAAATTCTGGGAGTTCCGGATAGAATAGCATCAGTGCAGCAATGAGTCCAAGTAAAAAACCTACCAATCCAAAGCCGATAGTGGCGTAGAGAAAGGCGCGAACAATGCTGTTATCATAGCTAAACTTTTGTGTTTCCATATGATAGTTTATTATTTATTATTATTTTCATCGGATGATTCCTTCACTTCATCATCTTCCATTAAGATGCGTACAGCGGGAGATTCATCATCCTCAAATTGGCCATTTTTAACATTAATGATAAAAATAATGAGGAACACCACCGCGAGGGAGACGCTACATAATATCATTAAATAAAGAATATCCATTTGATAGCAAAGATAGATTATAAGTAAATCATTTTCCTAAATTCCGTACTGATAATCATCACAAGTAATTTAATTCTAAAAATTTAGAATCTATCTAAATTACTTTTCTGAAGATTTTTCTTCCGAAATAATGGGTAGAAAGACTGGTAAAGGCTACTACACTTATGCTACTTACAGGCATAATAATAGCAGCAAATAGCGGTTCCATATTACCGGAAATAGCTACAGCCAATCCTACAACATTGTATAAAAGACTTATTACAAAGGTTGTTTTAACTATCCTTATTGATTTTTTGCTAAGACCTAGTATTTTGGGTAAAATTCCTAAGGATTCACCTGCCATTATTACATCTGATGCAGGTGTAAATGTATGGGTATCATCCGCTACTGCTATTCCAACATTACTTTGTTTTAAGGCTCCAGCATCATTCAGGCCATCCCCTATCATTATGCAGTTTTTTCCTTGTTCTTGGAGGTTTTTCACATACGAAAGCTTATCCTCAGGGCTTTTTCTAAAGGATAATGTTGCCGCTGGAAAAAGCTTTTGTAAAACTTCCTGATCCCCTTCCGTATCACCACTTAGAATATGAATTTCATAGGTGGCAAGTCGTGATGAAATATCTTCCATCCCTTCACGAAATTTACTTCTAAAAACATATTTTCCTATTACTTTTCCTTCCTTTGATACATATACTGCGGTTTCATTTAGGTTATGCTGTTCCTTAACTCCTACATCGGAAGCTACATAGGAATAAGATCCTATGGCATAGCGTACTCCTCGCAAATTTGCTGAAAAACCCTTTCCGGAAATCTCTTCAAAGTTTTCTACAGGGTAATATCCATTTTCTATTGAAATATATTGATACAAACTGCGTGAGAGAGGATGATTACTATGCTGAAGCAACGATTTAATATTTTGAATATCAAATACCGATATTTCTTCCCCTTTGTAAACAATGCTTGCTGATGCTGCTTCTGTAAGTGTGCCCGTTTTGTCAAAAATTATTACATCTGCTTTTGCCAATCGTTCCACCACAAGTGTATCCTTCACATAAAATTTTTGTTTTCCTAAGATTCTCATAATATGCCCCATAGTAAAGGGCGCTGACAAGGCCAAAGCACAGGGACAAGCTACTATAAGTATTGCTGATACCACCTGAAACATTTTCTCCTGACTTATCCCATACCAGTAAATCCCAGCTATTACTGCTATTCCTAAAATAGAAATTGTAAAATATTTAGAGATCGTATTCGTAATGCTGTCCAGGCCAGTTTCTTCTTTTTTAAAAATATCCTTATTCCACAGCCGCGTGAGATAAGATTGGTCTATAGGTTTAATAATTTCCAATTCCAGCAAACCTCCTGTTTGCTTACCTCCCGCAAAAATTCGGTCCCCAGCCTGCTTAGATATTGCTCTACTTTCACCAGTAATAAAAGAATTATCAATACGTGCATCGCCATTTATTAAGACACAATCTGCAGGGATAATTTCTTGGTTTCGTATGAGGATTCTATCCCCTATCTGTAAATCTTTAAGCATTATATTTTCCTGAACATCCGCTGAAACAATTTTTGTAACGGCAATGGGATAAAAAGACTTATAATCCCTGTCATAGGATAGTGCACTGTATGTCCTTTGTTGGAACATTTTACCCAACAGCATAAAAAACAATAAGCCACAAAGGGTATCAAAATAGCCTGCGCCATAGTCGGTAATTATTTCATAAAGACTTCTGCTAAACAGTACTAAAATACCTATGACTATAGGAACATCAATATTGATAATTTTATTCTTTAAACCATACCAAGCACTTTTATAATAACCTGAAGCGGAGTAAATAACCACAGGCAAAGACAATAGCAACATTAATCCACGGAAAACCCATTTATATTTATCGAGCCAAATATCATCTCCGCCAAAATATTCTGGAAAACTAAAAAACATCCCATTCCCAAAAGCAAAGCCTGCTATTGCGAGCTTCATAAGTAGGCTACGATCTATCTGGACGTCCTTCTTCTCTGAAGTTTCTAAATTTATAACAGGTTTATATCCCAAATTAGTTAGAAGCAATGCCAATTCTGACAGGGGTAATTCTTTATGCCGAAAAGTAATACTTACATTTTTTCGTGTAAAGTTTACCTGAGAATATAAAATGGAAGAATGAATATTTTTAAGACTTTCCAAAAGCCAAATACAGCTGGTGCAATGGATTACAGGGATTTTAAAAGTAACAGAACTTGTACCCAAATCATCATCAGAAAATTCTATAACAGCATCAAATATTTCTTGAGTATCCAAGTATTGAAAATCAGACGGATCTTTGGCGGCAGGGCGCACACCACTTTTTTTATTAAGCTCGTAAAATTTTTCGAGGTGATGCGAATTCAGTATCTGGAAAACACTTTTGCATCCATTACAGCAAAACTCTTTTTCATCAAATATTATGAGCTCTGCATCGATGTTTTGCCCACAATGAAAACAAGTTTTTGACATGGTTGTTTTTGGAAAAGAATACAAATTTAAGCGGCTTAAGCCTTGATAATACAAAGAGAATTGAGTAAATTTGCTGATATAAGTCAGAGGTCATGGATTCAACCACAAGTATTAGTTTTAATTATTGTAATGTTTTTGATAATGAAGACGCGCTTAAACAAAGGGTCTCTGAAGAATTATTTAATCTTTATAAATCTACATCTTCTCTTCATGAATATCCAAAAGGAACTGTAATTTTTAAGGATGATGCCTGGCCAAAGGGTATTTATATAATTAAATCTGGCACTTTAAAATTAGCCAAATATGGTGCGTATGGTAAAGAACAGATTTTACGCTTTGTTACAGAAGGTGATTTGGTAGGGTACCGTTCCATCCTATGTGGGGAAACCTTCCAAGCCCATGCAGAATCCATGACCCCGGTAAAATTATTGTTTATACCAAAAGCTGTATTCTTGGATTTATTACAAAATGATCCTGTTTTTTCATTCGAAATGATAAAAAAATTGGCTTTTGAACTTGGTGAATCCGCTAATACTGTGACATTTTTAGCTCAAAAAACAGTACGCGAACGCCTTGCAGAAATTTTAATTTTGTTAGAAAAAAAATTGGGTACTGACGAAGAAGGTTTCATCAAAATATCCTTGACCCGAGAAGAAATTGCAAATCTTATAGGGACTGCTACAGAAAGTGCAATCCGCCTTATATCTGAATTCCGAGCCGATAATCTTATCATGGTAAGTGGCCGAAATATCAAAATTTTAAATCATCAAATGCTTAGAAAGATAGGCCATATGCCTGCTTAAGTATCACCTATTCAATTCCATGAGTATCCATTCTGCGCAAAAAAAGATCACCACCTCCGTACTTAGAAAAATGAAAGAGCAGGGTGAAAAAATCGCCATGCTGACAGCTTACGATTATACTACAGCAAAAATTATAGATGCTGCAGAAATAGATATGATTCTGGTAGGAGATTCCGCAGCGAATGTAATGGCAGGGCAGGAAACGACATTACCCATCACCCTAGACCACATCATTTATCATACTCAATGTGTTTGCAGAGGGGTATCTCGCGCCTTTGTAGTGGCAGATATGCCCTTTGGGAGCTACCAAATCTCTCCCGAAGATGCTCTTAAGAATGCAATCCGCATTATGAAGGAGACTCCGGCCCAAGCCATAAAACTTGAGGGAGGAAGTACTATGGTAGATACTATTCAGAAAATTACAAATGCAGGTATCCCTGTTATGGGTCACCTAGGGCTTACACCTCAAAGCATACATCAGCTAGGATCCTATGCACTTATTGCAAAGGAGCAAGATGAAGCATCAATTCTATTAGAAGAGGCTAAAATGCTGGAAAAAGCGGGTTGTTTTTCGCTAATAGTTGAAAAAATCCCTAGCCAATTAGGGCAGACTATCAGTGAGCAGGTTTCTATACCCGTGGTAGGCATCGGTGCAGGAAATGGTTGTGACGGCCAGGTTTTAGTTTTTCATGATATGATTGGCCTAAATCCTGAATTTAAACCAAAATTTGTCAAAAGATATGCAGATCTTTATTCTCAAATCTCCTCAGGAGTTAGCCAATATATCCAAGAAGTAAAAGACGCAAGCTTTCCATCAGATAAGGAATCTTACTAAACTATTTTTGTTTTTTAAATTTAATAAAGTTTAATTTAAATATAATTTCTGAATTTTAAAGTTATATTTTTATTGAACAATCTATACACTCCTTAATCAAGTTAATTCCAATCTTTTAAGTAAAATTTATTGAAGAATCAAATAATTTTTGAAGACAATCATCTTCTTATCATCAATAAATTACCTGGACAGATCGTTCAGGGAGATAAAACAGGAGATATTCCGTTATTGGATTTAGTTAAGAATTTTATAAAAATAAGGGATAATAAACCAGGAAATGTTTTTTTGGGCCTAGTACATAGAATTGATCGTCCTACGAGCGGTATTGTTGTATTTGCAAAGACTAGCAAAGCTTTGACCCGAATGACGGAAAAATTTAAAACAAGGGAAATACAAAAAACATATCTCGCTATTGTCCCAAAATCCGACATTCAACAGACGGGAAGATTAGTTCATTATCTTAGAAAAAATGAAGCTAATAATAAAGCAAAAGTCTACCCCAAACCTGTTGAAGGTGCTAAGGAGGCCATTTTGAATTATGAAATTTTGGAACAATCAGACAGGTACATATTACTAAAGATTGATTTAGAAACAGGAAGGCACCATCAGATCCGGGCCCAATTAGCTACCATGGGTGTACCTATTAAAGGGGATTTAAAATACGGTTCGCCGCGTTCAAATCTTGACGGAAGTATTTGTTTACATGCCTACCAAATTCAATTTTACCATCCCACCACAGAAGAGAAAATTCTAGTTACCGCACCTCTTCCTACTGGCGAGAAGATATGGAGTTTATTTCATTTAGATTAAAAATAGAGGAGTAAGTCTAGCAATCTAGTTATAGTCCTTGAAAAATTCTTGTTTGAAGCATTAGGGATGTCTAGAAATACTGAGGCCATCCCAAAGTCCTCACTCCCTACTATATCCGCCAACCAATCATCTCCCACCATAATGGAATGCTGCTTATTGGCTCCCGTTTTTTTTAATGCAAATTCAAATATCTCTGGATGGGGTTTCCTAATGTTTTTGGGATGTTCGTCTGCAGAAGTTATACTTGCGAAATAAGGTGAAAGAGCAGAATTTTCAACTTTTCTGGAAGTAACCTCCACAAAACCATTACTTAAGATATGAAGTTTTAGCTTTTTTTGGCTTAGAAAATTTAAAACATCTAAACTTCCTTCTATTAACTCATTATATTGTATTATATTATCTAAAAAAGCTTGCTCTAATTCAATTCCTATCTTATAATTAGGAACCTCTAAAGCATCTAAAGCCTCGGGAAATCGTCTATTTCGAAGGCTTTCCTTATTTATTGCCCCTTTGGCGATTTCATCCCAAAGAAAATCATTGCTCCTTTCGTAAGCAAGATAAAAGGTATCAAAATCTCCCGAATAATGTAGTTTTCTCTTATACTCCGGAAACAAATCCTGAAGGCATAGTTTCGCATTTTTTCTGTGGTCCCAAAGGGTATTGTCCAAATCAAAATAGACATCTCGAACTTCTTTAGGCCAAGCGTTTTCTCTTAATATCATTTATTGGGAAACCTCTTTAACCATAACTATTGGTACACTTATACTAAGACCAGAAGAAAAGCCACGCAAAGCCTTTTGAGAAGATAAAGTGCCTATTGGAAAGGAATATCCTACCGTGAAATCGACCAATCCTAAAATACTGATTCCTACTTTTGGAGCTATATTTTTAGTACTTAAATCAAGTCCAGCTAGATAATAATATCCGTGCTTTACTGTATTTATATCTTTAAAATTGAATAAAATATCTGCACTCGCTTTAGGTAATGCAAGGAATTTCTTTTCTGAACTGCCCAGCATTACGCCTAAACCAGCTCGAAATATAACTTCATCATTTTCCAGTAATAAAAGCTTACCTCCTATATCAGCAAAATGATGATTGTAATAAGAATATCCAGCATTTACTAAATAATGCGAACTAAGCTGAGCCTTATATGGCGCGCAAAATGCAAACAAGCATATAAGGATCAGCGAGATATTTCTCATGCGTTTATTCTAAATGCCTTCTGAATATCTTCCACTCTATCTAACTTTTCCCAAGTGAAAAACTCAAGATTTTCTATCGTTTTTTTCTCTCCAGCAGCGTTTTCAAAGGTTTTATTTGCTGTATAAGGAGCTTTTCCCATATGACCATAGGCTGCGGTTTCTTTATAGATAGGATTTCTTAGTTTTAAAGACTTTTCTATTGCATAAGGCCGAAGATCAAAGATTTCACCAATTAATTTCGCAATTTCCCCATCCTCCATATTTACCTTGGAGGTTCCATAGGTATTAACGAATATGCTACACGGATTTGCCACACCGATTGCATAAGATACCTGTACAAGTATCTCATTAGCTACTCCAGCTGCCACTAAATTTTTGGCTATGTGCCGCGCCGCATAAGCCGCACTTCTATCTACTTTACTTGGATCTTTACCAGAGAATGCTCCTCCTCCATGCGCACCTTTCCCACCATAAGTATCTACAATTATTTTCCTGCCGGTAAGGCCTGTATCTCCATCTGGACCTCCTGTTACAAATCTTCCGGTAGGGTTAATGTGATAAATAATCTTATCATCAAATAAATTTTGAAGTTCTGGTTTTAAGGACGCTTTTACTTTAGGAATTAATATTTGTTTAATATCATTTCGGATTTTATCTGCCATAGCTTCATCATTTCCAAAGTGATCATGCTGCGTGGAAATTACAATATTATCAATCCGTTCCGGACGATGATCATCAGAATACTGTATAGTAACTTGGCTTTTTGCATCAGGACGAAGATAAGGGATGGTTTTATCTTTTCTTAATTTGGATAAACAGACTAATAACTGATGTGCTAAATCCAAAGCCAGAGGCATATAATTTTCGGTTTCATTGGTAGCATACCCAAACATCATTCCTTGATCTCCGGCTCCTTGGGCATCCAGTTTATTTTCCTCAGATTTACTTTGTTTATCTACACCTTGATTAATATCTCCTGACTGTTCATGAATTGCCGAAAGTATGCCGCATGAGTGACCATTAAATTTAAGGTCTTCCCTATCATACCCAATAGAATTTATGAGATTTCTAGTAATTTTAGGTAAATTAAGTAAGGCTGAACTCTTAATTTCTCCCGCCAAAATTACTTGGCCAGTAGTTACTAAGGTTTCGCAAGCCACTTTAGAGTTGGGATCAAAAGCTAAGTAATGATCAATAATAGCATCAGAGATTTGATCTGCTATTTTATCTGGGTGTCCTTCAGAAACAGATTCGGAAGTGAATAAATAAGACATACGGTGCATAAATTTGTGAGGCGCCGCAAGCAAATATCAAAAAGAATGGGATTCTTTAGCATTTTTTTCTGAGGTTGCAAGCGGTCAAATTTTCCTCAATTCGGGTGCAAATATAAAAATTATTAAGGATTAAAATTTAGTCTGCATTTATTTCTTTAAAATTATCTGGCATCAGTTTATATTGAAGTCTATTTGCAATTTCGTTCCGAAGGTATTCTGCTAATGAATCTATTAATTTTTGTTTATACGTAGGTTTATAATAGATAATACTGATAGTTCTAGAAGGAAATGGTTTTTTAAAACGCCGCATTTTTGCCTTTTGTTCAGCTGTCATTTGTTCTAAAGCGAGTTCGGGCAAAACCGTCATTCCTCCTAATCTATCTACAAGCTGCATCAGGGTGTGAATATTACCTGCTTTGAAATCTAAATTATGAGGAGATTTATTATTTTCCTTAAGATGACAAATGTGTTCCATTTGATTTTTTAGGCAATTTCCTTCCTCTAATAGCCACATCTCTTCTGAAGAAAGATTCTCAGAAAGTATAAATTCTTGATTTTTATCAATTAATTCTGGCTTGGAAGTATAAAGCATCAGTTCCTCATGAAAAAGTTCTTCATGAAAAAAGTCCTCAGCAAGATGATGGGGGGTAGCTATAATTCCTGCATCTAGTTTTCCTTCCTGTAGATTTTTTACAATGCCTTCAGTAATGAATTCCTGCGCCGTGATGGTTACTTTCGGATTGTGTTGAAGAAATTTAAAGATCTCATTAGGTAAAATAAAGGTAGACACCGTAGGTATGATACCCAGTCTAAGTGTACCAGAAATGGTATTATTTAGATCGGCAGCACGCTCTTTTAACCTATTTATAGAATCTAATACATGATTAACTTCCAAAAGAATTTCCTTACCAAAATCTGTGGTACGTATGGGATGTGTAGTACGATCAAAAATTTTAGCCTGAAGCTCATCCTCTATCTTTTGAATCATCGCACTTAGAGTAGGCTGGGTGATATAACAAGCCTGAGCCGCTTTCCCGAAATGCTTATATTTATCTACCGCCAAAAGGTATTCCAATTGTTGGATATTCATTTACTGCGTTTAAGGCTTAAAGGTAAAAATAATATTTGTACAATGCCTTGGATACGGCATATGCAAAGGTTATTATTTTTTAATATTATTTTAGAAACACAATTTAGTTTTGCTCCATATCATTTTTATTAAATTTATCAAAATTAAACACGCATGGAAATCTTAGATTATAAGTTTTTACAATTGAGTACAGAGGGCCACATTGCTATTCTTACCATCAGCCGCCCAGAGAGCCTTAATGCACTAAACAAAGATGTAATACAGGAGCTGACCTATGCCATGTTACATCTGGAAAAAGACGAAAACTGCCGCTGTATTATCCTTACTGGCAGCGGGGAAAAGGCCTTTGTAGCGGGAGCTGATATAAAAGAATTTGCTGATTTTACCAGTGAGCAGGCCTCCCAACTCGCAAAAAACGGCCATGAAAACCTATTTAACGTAATTGAAAATCTTACTACTCCTGTAATAGCTGCGGTAAATGGATTCGCTTTAGGCGGAGGTCTAGAGCTTGCAATGGCCTGCCATATGCGTTTTGCATCAGAGGACGCTAAACTTGGGCTGCCAGAGGTTACTTTAGGGATTATTCCTGGCTATGGTGGTACACAAAGACTTCCTCAATTAGTAGGAAAAGGTCGTGCGGCGGAACTCATTTTTACTGCCCGTATGCTGGATGCTACAACCGCAAAATACTGGGGCCTCGTAAATGATGTTTTTGCTAAAGAAAATTTACTGCCTGAAGTAAAAAAAATCGCCGAAAAAATTTCAAAAAACTCACCATTGGCTATATCCAAAGCTATTGCCTGTATTAATCAGTCTGGGAAAGAATTTGGATTTCAATTAGAAATCACATCTTTCGGGGAATTATTTGAGATGAAAGATAAAAAGGAAGGTGTCTCTGCATTTTTAGACAAAAGAAAACCTAATTTTTAAATTTATTCCATGCTAAAGCCCGGTAAAAAATTCGATGCAGCGTACCTCCGCATGGCACAAGAATGGGCTAAACTTTCCTACTGTGAAAGAAAAAAAGTAGGCGCTCTTATCGTTAAGGATAAAATGATTATTTCTGATGGGTTTAATGGAACACCAAGCGGAATGGAAAATTTTTGCGAGGATGAAGCTGGATATACTAAGTGGTACGTCCTTCATGCTGAGGCTAACGCTATCCTTAAATTAGCTAAGAGTGCTCAATCTGCCGAGGGAGCCACCCTATATCTTACCCTATCTCCCTGCAAAGAGTGTAGCAAACTTATTTTGCAGGCAGGAATACTCCGCGTGGTTTATCTGGATCCGTATAGTGATAGCCAAGGGGTGAATTTCCTGAAAGACCACGGAATAGATGTTGAACATTTTACTGAAAAAGACAGCAACCTTCCGAAATCTGATGGAAAGTAGAGGAGAATGGGACATGTTAATTTCTGATTGGGAATTTTATCTTCGGTTCCAAAAGAATTTAAGTAAAAATACCGTTTCGGCCTATGTTTTAGATCTTATTTTGCTAAAAGATTTTTTCATTACCAATAATTTTTTACAGGATCCACGAAATATTTTAGAGCATGATATCCAAGAATATTTGTATCAAGAATTTGATAAATCCCTTAGTTCTTACACCTTAGCCCGACGCCTGAGTAGCATAAAATCTTTTTTTAAATTTTTAAAAGCTCAATCCTACCGGCAAGATAATCCTGCTCTCCTACTGGATGGCCGAAAGAGAATTGCCCATTTTCCTGATTATTTAAGTATAGAAGAAGTGGATGCTTTACTTTCTGCTGTTGATAGATCTGCCAAGTTTGGGGAACGAGACTATTGTATTCTAGAATGTATGTACAGTTTAGGATTACGGGTTTCAGAAGCTTCAAATTTTACCTTATCATCCCTATTTTTTGAGGATGAATTTGTTCAAATACAAGGCAAAGGGAGTAAATACCGTTTAATTCCTATTCCTGAATCTACGGCCATGATTCTTTCCAATTTTATTAATTTTCACCGACTAAAAGATTGTAAAAATCCTTTGGCTAAAGACCAGGATTTTGTATTTCTATCTTATTTAGGCAAAGCTTTGTCGCGAGTGAGTATATTTAAATTGGTAAAAAAATATGCGGCAGCAGCAGGTATTATCAAAAATGTATTTCCTCATAGTTTGCGTCACTCCTATGCTACGCACCTACTTCAAAACGGCACAGATATCCGCTATATTCAAGAATTATTAGGACATTCCAGCATCACCACTACAGAAATTTACACCCATATTTCAGATGAAAGTTTGCGAAAAAGTATTGCATTCCATCATCCGCGTGCTAAACATAACAAATGATAAACAAGCTCCGCTATTGCCCTTCCTGTGGCATGTCACAATTAAGCTTTACTGAGAACAAAAAATTTACCTGCTCCGCATGTGGTTTCACATTGTATCATAATGTAGCTTCTGCTGTAGCTGTTTTAGTGCAATTTCAGGATAAAATTTTATTTGTAAAGCGCGCTAAAGACCCAGGAAAGGGGATGCTAGATCTTCCTGGTGGCTTTACAGATCCTAGAGAAAATGCTGAAACTACCTGCGCCCGAGAATTGCAGGAAGAACTGATGCTTACTATAGAACCACATTCTTTAACCTATTTAGGAAGCCTTCCCAATACTTATCTATATAAGGATATCCTTTATTATACCCTTGATCTTTTTTATCAAATAAAACTTGAAGAAAAACCTTCATTTAAACTTCAAGAGGACGAAATTTTAGAGGTGGTTTGGCTATCATTGGAAGAATTAAATCTGACTGATCTTGCGTTTGAAAGTCAGCAAGAAGCGCTTTCATTCATTAAAAATGAACAGGAAAATTGGAGAATTTAAGGCTGACTCGCATTTTCAAATTTTAAGATTTTGGCAAAATATTGCTTTAACACATCTTTATCGGATGCGGAAAGTATAGCCTTCGGATTCCACATTGTATAGCTGGATATGGGCATTTCACCATTATGAACCTCCTCTTGAGCATCCATTGCTATTCTCTTTTTTTGGTCAGAATTATAAGATCCCCATTCACTAAAATTCACACTTTCCCTACCTCCATTAATATGATCTTTCACCACCCAGCTCATGGGCGCTATGTAAGCATATTTAGGGTATCTAGATTCATTAGAATGACAATCATAACACGAATTTTTTAAAATCTTTGCTTCTTCCGCAGTGGCCCCTGTAACATATATAATGTCCTTTTGTGGAATGACTACGGGATTTTTTCTGTCTACAGGGATTAGCTGAATAAGGCCTAAAATTAAGAGGCTCCAGAGCAGAATTTTCTTTATCATTTTTATTTACTTCTAGATGATGAGGTATTATTTTCCTGGTTTTCTGTGATTTCCCATGTAAGGGTACTATCCCATAGAGGTTTTATTTCTACTCCATTTTCATAAAGATAGATGGGTTCCGCATAACTTTGCTTACTATATTCCGCAAAATCATAGGTTTGTGAAGCATTAATATCTGCTAACAGCCGTAGTGTATACCTTCCAGGCTGGAGGGACCCCCATATAACGCTATTTTCCCGTGTGTATTTGCTATACTTAATATTTCCTTCAGAATCTAAAAGTTGTAGGAAATAGCCGCTATTAGAATTTTGAGTTAAAAAGCTCGCATTGATTTTGATCATTAGCCTACCATAATCTTCCAATTTACCGATTTGGAAATCAAAACGATATGCCGATTTATTTCCGGTATAAAAAGATTCTACGCCATTGGCAGGAATAGTAAGAGAATATTTAGTGTCGGGATTCCAACTGGCATCCACTACTATTTCATTTTTCTGCAAACTATCTATTACTGCAGTAAAAGGCTCTTGAACGGTGCTGCTGTCCTTCTTTAAAGACCATCCGGAAGTATTGATGGTTTTAAGATCGTAGTCTGATTGGATTTTTAATCTAGATTTGGGAGCCAATTTTGCTCCAGAAATATTTTTTAGTGTTAATCCGCCTTTTGCAGCAGTATTTACTGGTGCTGGGCGGTAGGTAAACTTTAAACTGTCTGTTTTGGAGTTCACTTTGTATTGAATCTTAAGTAGTTGAGACTTTATTACATCTTCTTCTGGAAGGTAAACTTTTAGCGTGTCCCCGCTAAGGTTCTTTGAAACTTGATATTGAGATAGTGGTGATACACTAGCTAAATCAATATCAGGGGTAATACCATCGAAAACCAATTGAAAACCTCCAGGTATAGGTTGATTTTCTTTAAATCGGAAATTGGCTTTAGTGCTTAGTAATTGTACGGGTATTCCTTTAATATTTTGCGAAACATCTATACTTTCTTTACCGAAATCTATTGGTTCACCAGGATCAGCCAGACTATCACCATTATCATCCCGGAAGGCTATCCATCTATATTTTCCAGGTGCGAGATAATTTATTTCAAAATAGCCATCCTCTGGATCTGCAGGGCTTAGATAATCTGGTCTTTTACTGAGGTTAGGTATGTCTTCTCCTTTATATAAGGCGAAAATTAATTGTTTCTCGGAAACTTTTTTAGCATCAAATAACCTATTAGATTTAATTATGCCAGAAACAAATCTCTCATCTAATTGGTCTCCGGTACTAAACGCTACTTGAAAATAAGGCAGTATATTTCCTTCATTAAAATCCCGTATAGCATTGCCAAAATTAAAATTATAGGTAGTATTTTCCTGAAGTGTATCTGCCCATTGAATGGAAACAAATTTTGTGGCTAAATTGGACGGAAATATTTTTTTTATATTTTTTATCGGTGGAGAAATGATAAGACTTTTGCTAATGTCTTTTAATGTTACATATTCATCAAAATCTATCCGCAATTCTTTAAGACTCGTAGGAATTTTTACTAAAGAAGAATCTATATTAAGGCTTAATGCTTTAGGTGGAATACTGTCTTTTGCACCTCCTACAGGCGATCCTACACGCGCGCAACGAATTCCTAACAAACTTACTATTGTAAGAAGGACTAGTATTATAAAACCGGACGGGCTATTTTTCATTGGTCGTAAAGGTATATATTATTCGGAATGACTTAGCGTATCTGCAGGAGTTCCGCCAATTAAAATTTTATTTAATTCTTCTTTCTTATCAGGAAAATTTTCAAAAATTGATACTAGACTCATCGCTGAATAAATAGAGTGGGAATATTTATTTCCAATGGCTATGATAGTAGTTTTAGTCTTTGGTTGATGAATAAATAGGGTGTTACTCCCATGCCACCAGCCCGTATGGAATACTATTTTGCTCCCATCTGGATATTCTTTTAGCCTAAATCCATAGCCATAATTTTTAATTCCAGCTTTTTCCGTGCTTTTCCCTGTCATAGCTTCTGACAATAGAGAAGGATTTATCCATTTAGGATCAAATAATGCCAGAGAAAACTTATATAAATCTTTTGCAGTAGTATACACGTTTTTATCACCATATATTCCCTCATATTCATTCCATGGGTGCTGCCTAGAATTGGCATAAAATGAAGGTGTAGCTTTATTTAGGTTTTTAAGTTCCAAAACATAGGTATTATTCATTCCAAGTGGTTGGAATAAAGATTCATGCATCAGTTCTGGAAAAGGAACACCTGTGATTTTTTCCAATACCAATGCCAGAAGAGCAAAATTAGTATTCGCATAACTGAATCTTTTTCCAGCCAGAACACTAATTTCTTTATTATAGGTACTGATGATTTCCAAAACATCCTGATTGGAATAGGAATTTTTTGGTATAAGTTTCTTTTTCTTTACCAAATCTGGAATTAAATATTCATATCGGGGAAGGCCACTTCTATGACTGAGTAAATCCTGAATAGTTATTTGGGGAAATGGAAATTTTGGGAAAATTGATTGTAATGTTTGATCAAGTTTTAGTTTCCCGTCAGATACACATTTTAATACCATAACAGCCGTAAGTGATTTGCTGATACTTGCTATATGCAGGGGTGTCGTTTCTTGCATAGGAAGTTCCGGATTGGTACCTGCAATACCTCTAAACGCTGAAAAAAGGACTTCATCACCACTCGCAACTAAAAACTGTCCGCTAATATTTCCCCCCTCCCATGTTTTGTCATAGTAGGACTTTATCTGTTGTTTGGCCAGCTCCTTCTGTGCACCATTGAGCGGAGATGCCGGAAGTTCCTGACTAGAATTAGGAAACTTCGGTATGTAAACGCCTGGTTTATGGTCTTTTATGGTTACTGAATCTTTCTTACAAGAATGTAATACCGACAATAATGATACACAAATGAGTGAAAATTTGAATTTAGAACCTAGTCTTTTATAGAATTTCAATACTTAGAATGATAAGGGACCAAATATATTTGTTTTTAAAAAATTAAGATGCTAAATAAAACTTAAAAAATCTTAAATTTATCGCAACCTTTTATGAATTCCGCAGAAGAACTTTATCCCCAGCTAATTAGCGGAAACCGCCGTGCACTTTCTAAAAGTATCAGTCTGGTGGAAAGTACGCTACCAGCACATAGAACGGAGGCTGAAAAATTATTAAAATTATGCAGTGCGCTTCCTATTAATAGCAGGCGTATCGCTATAACCGGTGTTCCAGGAGCAGGGAAAAGCACCAGCATAGAGGCACTGGGTATGCATTATATTCTGCAAGGTAAGAAGGTAGCAGTATTAGCAATAGATCCCAGTAGCTCGCGTGGGAAAGGCAGCATTCTAGGAGATAAAACGAGGATGGAATTGCTATCTGCACATCCAATGGCATATATTCGGCCAACGCCTACCAGAGGTTTTTTAGGCGGAATTGGTGCAGCCACAGCAGAGGCAATAAAGCTGGTAGAGGCAGCAGGATATGACACCATACTAATAGAAACTGTAGGTGTGGGCCAAAGCGAAACTCTAGCAACAGAAGTAAGTGATATGATGCTTATGATTTACCTTACTGGAGCAGGTGATGAGTTGCAGGGTGTTAAAAAGGGGATTATGGAGGTAATAGATTTAATTTTTATTAATAAAATTGAAAATAATGAAGCTGCAATTACCAGAGGAAAAAAAACAAAAGCGGAATTACATAGGGCTCTTCATTTCCTGCAGGAAAAAGATTCTGGATGTGGAGTGATTATTAAAATGGGAAGCGCTTTAGAAAATTTTGGAATTGCAGAATTAGCACAAAGCATTGATGAACACTTTATTGAGATTGAAAATAATGGATATTTAGAAAAAAAACGGGAAGAGCAGGCTTTGCATCATTTTAAATCTCAGCTACAGCGATATCTTCTTATCCATCTAGAATCTCTTCCTTCTATTCAAAAATTAATCAAAAAAAACAGTTTAGAGAAAGAAAATTTTTCCCAGCCTTCAGCTATTGCCAAAGAGATTATTACAGCTAATTTTCCTACTACTTCTTAGTTTTTGCTTCTATAGCTGTTATTCTGCCATCGAAGGAAATCATCTGCCTATCACTGCTGGACACGTTTAACATTGCTCTACCATTAGGAAATATTTCCAACAGCATAGAAGTAGCATAACGTACATCTTTAGGTACAATTGAATAAATGCGTGATTTATTTTTTGAGTTAACTTCTTTTAGTTCAAACTCTTTACTTTCAAAATTAATTCCATTCTCTTGAGAAGTACCACCAAACCTCGGAGTATAGGCTCTACCAAAATAAGGCAAAGCTGAAGTAATTTTTTCAGGTTCTACACGCAAGAAATAACCATAATCAAGCATTTCCATCGGACGGCTTCGCATACTGTTCATCACTTCTCGTACAGTAGGGTCCATAATGGTCACCCTCTCAGCTTGAAACTCATAGGTTTTAGCAGTTACTAAGTTTTGAATTTTAATATTGGTTTGAGGCACTTTATTTGGAGCTTGAGGAACCGAGCAACTCATAGCAATGATGAGAATAATTAGACTCGATCCTATTGCTTTAAGTGGAGATATCATGGCCATATTTTAAATTTAATATTAAAATATAATCAAATATTAGACCGTATAAAAGTATAATTTGCACACTTTTTGTAAAACCTTTGAATCAAATAATAGTATAAAACTGTATATTAGACCTATAAATTTACATGCCATATGAAAAAACTTAGAACATTTTGCCTTGTTGCTTCGGCTGTGGTGGTAAGTGCCTGTACTACAAACCCTTTAACAGGTAGAAAAAGCTTACAATCCGGATTATTAGATGGCCAATTAAACGCAATGGCACTTCAACAATACAATACCACTTTACAATCTGCAAAAGTCTTAAAAACTGGAACATCTGTAGACCAAGTTAAAAAAGTAGGATCAAGGATTAAAGCTGCTTCAGAGCAATATTATGCTAGTATTGGCCGTAATCAAGCACTTCAAAATTATGCATGGGAGTTTAATGTAATAGATGACAAACAAAAAAATGCATGGTGCATGCCAGGTGGAAAAGTAGCTGTATATACAGGTATATTACCTATAACAAAGGATGATACCGGTATGGCTGTAGTTTTAGGACATGAAGTAGCCCACGCATTGGCAGGTCATGGAAATGAGAGAATAACACAAGCTATGATGGCTCAATATGGGGGAGCAATTTTAGGAAGTACTATTTCTAATGCACAAATGGCTCAAATCTTCCAACAGGCATATCCTATTGGAGCACAAGTGGTTATGTTAAAATACGGGCGTTCTCAGGAATTAGACGCAGATCAAATGGGTCTTTATCTAATGGCGATGGCAGGATATGATCCTCGACAATCAATACCATTTTGGGAAAGAATGAGTAGCGTAGAAACTAACAGCGCTCGCCCACCAGAATTCTTATCAACCCACCCAAATCCTGAAAACAGAACTGCAGATCTTCAAAGATATATGCCTAAAGCTTTAGAGTATTATAAGGCTGCCGGCGGAAAATTATAAGTATGAGATCTCTTATTATTGTAGGTTGCATACTTCTAGCGATCAGTGGTTTTATGTTTTATTACACCACAGATTTCAATCCCCAAAAAATGGAATTATCTCATTTTATGGGAATGATGGGAGGAATTGGTACAGGCCTTATTTTGGGAGGAATAATCGGTTATGCAAGCAAGGCAAAAGCCATCCGGGAAGCTCGTAGAAGAGCGGAAATCCGTGCGCTGGAAGAAGAAAAACGCGCTTTGGAACAAAAAAACGCTGAACTTGCCGCAGCAAAAGCTGCTAAACAACCGGGAGATAAATCCGTAATCATGGAAATAGAACCACCTAAAAAGAAGAGTTTCTGGGAACTTTAATTTTAGAAGTTAGAGGTTAGATAAAAAAGGCTGTCTCATTAATGAGAACAGCCTTTTTTATATGAAAAATTTTCTTATCTTTTATTACTTTCTTTTTTTCTCACATAGATGTATGAAAAAATTAAAGCAAGAAAGTTTAAAAATAGACCAATTATAGTATATTTCAAATTTTGATATTCAAGATTTGCCTAATAGCGTAATTAATTTCTGGACACAAAATACAGTTATAATATTAAATT
>JAGLAZ010000038.1 GCA_018260565.1 Flavobacteriaceae bacterium | reverse complement strand
ACACTATCTTAGTCTTAGCTTAAATCAGTACACTTTTTGCTGACGATTTACACTTGCAAGTATATTTTTAGTCTAATTAACTCTATCTCTATCATCTTCGTTTCCAAAGCTTCTTTGATGAGTAGTCTTGAGTTCCTTATTACCGAATTTATAACTGAATGAGATTTTGAAACCTCTGGTGTCACCGTACCTCTTAAAAGTTGTTTTTATACTGTTAGATTCATAGATAATCAGGGATTTTTGCCCGTTTAACAAATCCTGTCCGGTAACCGTGAGCGTTAGTTTTTTATTTAGGAATAAAAATTTCATGGAGACATCTAGGATATTCATAGTGGAAATATTAAATATCTGATAGCGTCCCGGAAGCTGTAATCCATAATTGATACTGAAGAATGTTGTTTTTGATTTATTTAAAGTGAAATCATTGTTAGAATAGATGTAAGCATTGTAACCATCAATTGAGTTAATAATATCAGTTTTGGATTTGACATTTTGATAATTGGTATTAAACCCTGTAAAGCTGTTCCACCAAGTCCATCTATTAAAATTATAATATGTGGAAATCCCTAATTGGTAAGTATTCGCATAATTCAGCGGAGTACTTCTGGTGATATTTGTATCCTGATCTAAAATAGCCAGTTCCTGACTAAAATCGGAGACTTGAGAATAATAAACCGATGAAACCCATTTCTGATTTCTGACGTATGAAAGTTCCAGATTATTTATTGTTGATGGTTTCAAAAACGGATTTCCTTCAGAATAATAATAAGGGCTTGTACGGATTACAAACGGATTCAAATAATCAAAATTTGGTCTCCGGATTCTTCGGCTATAAGTCAGTGACAAAGAGTTTTTGTCATTGGGATTATAAGTTATATAAGCGGTCGGAAACAGTTTTACATAATCGTTTCTATTTGTTTGTTTAAGGTTTTGTGAATATCCTCTGGTTTGTGTTGCTTCCATTCTCAATCCAGTCTGGGCTTCCCACTTTTAGCCTAGTTTTTTACTTGCAGAAACATATAATGCTTCATTAAACTCTCTATAATTAAATTGATTGGACTGATGTGTGTTAAGAACAGGACTTGCTGTTTCGTTGTCAAAAACAACAAGCTCATTATCTGTATTTGTGAAAGCATACTTGCCCCCAAAACCTAAAGAAGCCCATTTTATTGGCATTTCAACATCCACTTTTGCAGAATAATTTTCAATGCGGTTAACATTAGTGATCGTTGCTGAGAAAAGGCTCAACGGAATAATTTCTTTTTGATTGTCTAGTTCATTTCCTGCATAGAAGCTATAATCACTTTTCTTATAGTTAAAATAATCAAAATCGGTTGTGATTTTTGTTCCCACAGAATCTACTGTAAAAATATTGTTCCAGTTGAGAGAATTCATATTCGGTTTATTATTCGCGTCTACAGCAGATAAAATATACGAATTCACTGCTCGCGTTGCATTATCAAATTTAGACGTCAAAAGATTGTTGGTAGACAGTTCTCTGGTGAAGTTTCCCAGATATTTTAAGCCGGTAGACCATTTTTCAGATATTTTATAATTGGAGCCAAACCCAACTCCCATACTGTTTTCTTTTGATTTTTTTTTTACATTCATTACCCATAATTCATTTGGATAATAGATTTTACTTTCTGAAGTTATGAGCAATCTTTGTGAATTTGTATTCGCTGATATTTGCAATGATAACCTATTTTTGTTATAATTAAATATTCCTTGAAGACCGCCTCCTGCATAGTTTTTTTGTGTATATGAACCGCCAATATTTGCATTCCAAGAATTTGGCTTTGCTTTTTTTAGCTTGATATTGATTAAGCCATTATCGCCTTCTGCATCATACTTTGCAGGTGGACTAGTGATGACTTCAATTGATTTTATATTATCAGCAGGAATTGATTTCAACAAACTGGACAAATCATCCTGCGACATTCTTTGAATAGTATCATCGATCATTATCAGAACCTCACGATTACCTATGATTGAAACATTTTCGCCCTGTACTCGAACCAAAGGAGTAACTTTTAAAGCATCTAACGCGGTACCTCCTGTTGCTGATACAGAATTTTCGACGTTGAAAATCAGCCGATGCACTTTTCTCTCAATTAGTTTTTTCTTGCCAGTAATTGTAACAGCTTCAATTTCTTGTTTTAAAGTAGTTGTATCAATCAGCGTTTTTTTGACTTGTCCACTAGCAAAATAAGACGAGGTTACACCCAAGTAAATAATAAATTTTCGAAAATTTACATTCATAATTTTAATTTTACATTTATTTAAATGTACACAATTTACTTTCTTATTTCATTACCAATTATGCCCATCTCTGTCCGGTGGATCCTTTGTTTCATCATTTACAGTAGGAGTATTAGCACTATCTTTGGCAAGACTAGAATTTTCAGATGCATTCATTACCTTTGCAGATAAATCTTGACTATCCTGAAGATCTGCAATCTGTTCTGCTTCTCTACAGCTTACTGCTGAAATTAATAATGTAGCTAATGCTACCAATGAGATAAACTTTTTCATAATTAATTTTTTAAAGTTTATCCCGGCCGGGAAAATTTTTTTTGAATTCTGTTGCTAAATTATTTGGTATTAAAAATTTTTGCAAGTAAACGCAGTCCTGTTTTATAAATTTTAAAATACAAGACGTCATTATTTATAAATTAGGGCACGAATCTTTTATAACGTTCTAAAAAACAGAAACATAAATGATATAACAATTTTTGATTAGTTTTCTTATATTTTATTCAAATTTGTTTATTTTTGGCAAAGAGGATTCCAAATCTTCTTCAAAATGCTCAACAATAAATATCATTTTATATCAACTCTTATTTTATTACTTTCATTTTGCCTCAAAATGAAAGGTCAAAATACATATGATGACATAAGAAAAAAATATAAAATGTATGAACAAAATGATGAAAGAGCACTACCAGTAGTAAGACTTTTTATTAATCAGGCAAAAAAGGAAAATAACTATGAAAAATTAGTAAAAGGTTATGAAGATGCATTTTACTATTCTAATGATGCTACGTTAAAATTAAAATATGCTGACTGCTGTATTAGTGCTTCGTTAAAAACTGATGATAACGATCTTATCAGTCGCTCTTATTTAGGTAAGGGAACCATTTATTACTTCAATCTAAAACGCTATGAACCCGCTCTCAATGAATATGTGAAAGCGTATGAATATTCTAAAAAAGGTACTGATGAGTACCAAAAATATAAAGTAGTTTATCACATGGGGGTGGTAAAATGCTATCTTGGTTATTATAATGAAGCATTAAAACATTTTGCTGACTGCATCCAGTATTTTGAACCTAAGACTAAAGGAAATTTACACCCGAACACTATTTTTAATAATAGCAAAGGCTACCTCAACAGTTTGCACCAAGCCACGATCTGCTACCGGAATTTGGGTAATTACAAAAAAGCTGATTCGTTAGCACAAGTGGGATTAAATTTCATAAATAAAAGCAAAGAATTTCCTTTAGAGCACGCCTATTTTACAAAATGCAAAGGGATATACGAATATCATCAAAAAAACTATGATGATGCTATTCACAGTCTTACTAGCGCCTTACCTGTGCTAAAAAAACAATGATTTTTCCTGGACATCCGTTGCAGACTTTTACATTGGGAAAAGCTATTTAAGTTTGGGGAAACAAGAACAAGCAATACAGCAGTTTGAAAAGGTAGATTCTATTTTCCAGAAGCACGCTTTTATTGTTCCGGAAATACGCGAAAATTATGAACTACTCATCAAATATTGGAAAGAAAAAAAGGATGACAAACAAGAACTCCAATATACCAAAAATTTGCTAAAGGCAGACAGTATTTTAGCCAGGGACTTCCCCTATCTTTCTGCAAAAATTCATAAGGATTATGATACTCAAATTTTAGAGGATGCCAAAGGTAAATTAGAAAAGCAAAATTATTGGAGCTTAGGTGCGATTTTATTATTGATTATCGCTGTCATTGGTTTAATTTTTATAGCATGGAAACTTTATCAAAAAGAAAAACTCATCAGAAAAAAATATGCCGAATTAGAAGAGAGATTACAAACCCACCAACCAACACCAACAGTTTCGTACGAAAATATACCGTATCAAAGCAAAGCCGTAATAAGTAAAGATGTTTTCACTGATTTGGCTGAAAAACTAAAAGAATTTGAAGATTCAAAAAGTT
>JAGLAZ010000005.1 GCA_018260565.1 Flavobacteriaceae bacterium | reverse complement strand
AAAATAACATTCTCGGGTTTTTTACTTATAATTACCTTATTAATCACAAGTTGTAGTACCAAACAAAAATTGTTTATAGGAGATACCGGCGAGCAGAAAGCTTTTAATATTCCGTACGGTAAGCATAAAAGGAATATTATGGATGTTTGGATACCTGCCAAAAAGGTTGAAAATTCGCCTTTAGTTCTGCTTATTCATGGAGGTGGATGGAAAATTGGGAATAAAAGCCATTTGTATCAAATTCAGAATTATTTACATGATGCTGGATACACCACTTTATCTATTAACTATAGATTAGCTACCCATGGGATTAGCTATGAAGATCAGGTAAGTGATGTAGGTAAGGCCATAGAACAATACCAAAAATTAAGAGAAGAAAAGAAAGAGATGTTACCTGAAAAAATTGTTTTATTGGGTGAAAGTGCTGGTGGCCATTTAGCGTTATTATACGGATATAGGCATCCAGATCAGATTTCAAAAATTATAAGTTTAGCTGGACCTGCTGATTTTATGTCGGAAACATTTAATTCTAGTAAATACAAACAATATTCTCATGTTGTAATCAACTCTATATTTGGTAAAAGACCAAAAGAGGTAACGCGAGAAGATTATATTAAAGCCAGTCCAATATCTCAAGTGAGTAAGGTGCCAACGCTCATTTTTCAAGGTACCAAAGATCCCTTGGTAAATGTGGAGCAAGGGAAAATTTTAGATAAAGTTCTTACAGAAAAGAATGTTCCACATCAATTAATCTTAATGGAAGGTAAAGGACATGTACCTCGTTTATTTTCAAAATCTTGGCGAGATACAGTATTATTCCCGAACATAACAAAATTTTTAGAAACTGATTATTAATCTTTCGGGTATGTTTTTTTTGAAAATATAAATTTTAAGATTACTGGTAATGTAGTTACTGAAACTATAACCAGAATAATTAATTCTAAATGATTTTTTATTTCAATTCCATACTGAACCTTCAAAAATCTATCTAAATAGTGACCAGCATAGATTAGGGAAAATGACCACATTAAAGCACCTATAATATTATCTAGTAAGAATTTCTTTTTATCCATTCCCACAATCCCCGCAACAATAGGCGTGAAAGTTCGTACAATGGGAATAAATCTCGCTGCAATCACTGCAGTAGCTCCGTATTTTTCAAAAAAGTCGTGAGCCTGATATAAATATTTTTTCTTAAACCAGAAGGAATCTTGTTTGGAATATAAGCGTGGGCCAGTTCTCCTGCCAAACCAATATCCTACTTCATTACCAAGTACTGCAGCAGTTGCGATAGCAAAGGCCAAAACGCTGGTATCTACATAATCTGATCCCGTAGTGCCGAAAGTTTCTTTAACAATATCTACCGCATATATTCCTGAAATAAATAACAAACTATCTCCTGGAAGAAAAAAGCCTACAAAAAGTCCTGTTTCGGCAAAAATTATGAATAAAATTAGCCAAAAACCGCCCATTTTAATATAAAATTCGGGGTTAAGTAGGTCCTTAAAGGTAAAATGATCCATATATATGTAAGCTGTATAAAAGCAAGTAAAATGCTTCGTGTAAAAATAAGATATTTATTAGTATTAAATTTTACAAAATATCTGTTTGAGTTTTAAAAAGTCTAAAATTCCGTCTCTTCTGGTGCGTTTTGGCTTAGTAAATAAGATGTTAGGAAGGGTCCGAGATTTCCATTCATAACTGCATCTACATCCGATGTTTCATAATTGCTTCGGTTATCTTTTATAAGTTTATACGGGTGCATCACATAACTTCGTATTTGGCTTCCCCATTCTATCTTCATTTTTGAAGCTTCTATTTCATTTCTTGCTTTTAGCCGCTCTGCAAGTTCCATTTCATATAATCTGGATTTTAAAAGCTGCATAGCTTTTTCTTTGTTTTGAAGTTGGGATCTAGATTCAGAATTTTCAATAATAATCCCAGTAGGGGCATGGCGCAGACGAACCGCTGTTTCTACTTTATTTACATTTTGACCACCAGCACCGGAGGATCTCATGGTTTCAAAGGAAATATCAGCAGGATTTATTTCAATTTCTATACTGTCATCTACAAGTGGATACACATATACTGAGGCAAAGCTAGTATGTCTTTTGGCATTACTATCGAAGGGAGAGATCCTTACCAAGCGGTGGACGCCATTTTCTCCCTTTAAATAACCAAATGCATATTCTCCTTCTATCTCCATTGTAACGGTCTTAATACCAGCCACATCACCAGCCTGATAGTTAAGTTGTGTTACCTTAAATTTTTGTTTCTCTGCCCACATACTATACATCCTGTGAAGCATAGATGCCCAGTCGCAACTTTCTGTACCACCTGCTCCTGCTGTTATTTGGATCACGGCGGATAGCTCATCACCATCAGATGAAAGCATCTTTTTAAATTCTAAGTTATCAATAGCCTCCACTAAAAGGGGAAATGAATGATCCAGTTCTTTTTCACTATCAGGATCATCCTTCGCAAATTCTGCCAATACTTCTATATCCTGAAACTCACTCACTATGGAATCATAATCTTGTACCCATTTTTTATGAGACCGAAGATTTTTTAAAAATATCTCAGCTTGTTTAGGATTGTCCCAAAAATCTGGAGCAGTAGTTTTATCTTCATCATTATAAATTATAATGCGCTTTTCTTCTATTTGTAGGTATTTTTCTAAAGCGGAAATGCGTTCACCTACAGCTTTAATTTGCTCAGTCTGTATCAAAATATAATTTAAACAAAATTAAGGATTTCCCTTCCATTTCCTTTACTGGATTATGCTACCACTTATTATTTAGTTGTACAATTGTTATTAAAGGCTTAGAATACAATATTTAATTACATTTACAAATAAAAATTGTAGGCCGTATGATGCAAATAGGTATTGTAATCGCTGTTTATAATCGTCCGCATGAGCTACATGAATTATTGCTTAGTTTATATCAACAGACGGATCATAATTTTAAAGTATGTATAATAGATGATGGATCTACTGTACCGCTTTATCCAGTATGTGATAATTTTCCAAGTTTAGATTTGGAATATCATAAGATCACCAATAGAGGTCCAGGAAAAGCAAGAAACTTTGGAGTAAATAAAATTCAATCCGAATGGGTAATTTTTATTGATTCTGATGTCATTTTGGATTACGATTATATAGCAAGATGTAAGGAAAATATTAATAATATCCATTGTGATGCCTTTGGAGGAGCAGATAAAGCCAGCAAATCCTTTAACGTAATTCAGCAAGCGATCTCATTTAGTATGACTTCATTTCTAACAACTGGTGGTATCCGAGGAAGCAAAAAATCATTGGATAAATTTCAACCTAGAAGTTTCAATATGGGAGTAAAACGAGATGCATTTTTAGCGATAGGAGGATTTTCTGATTTAAGAATAGGGGAGGACCCAGATTTAAGTATGAGACTATGGGAAAATGGCTCTACAACTGCTTTTTTCCCCAATATAGCGGTGAATCATAAAAGAAGAAATAGCATTTCCAGCTTCTCAAAACAAGTTTATAACTTTGGAATTGCTCGGCCAATATTAAATCAAAGACACCCTGGATATACTAAATTCACATTTGCATTTCCAAGTTTGTTTCTTATTGGTTATATAGGCGCTCTAGTTTTATATTTCATTTCCAAGAGTAGTTTATTACTAATTCCATATGGATTGTATTCTATAATGTTAACAATTTCAGCCCTAATATCTACTAAAAACTTTTCTGTAGCTATCCTTTCCCCATTAATTGCATTTATACAATTGTTTTCTTATGGATTTGGATTTCTTTTAAGCTGGGTTACCTTAGAATTTTTAAAAAAAGATCCCAGAAAGGCTTTTCCGGGACATTTTTCTTAATTTTCTAATAAGAGTTTTATTTTATCAGCCACTTTTTCAGCGTTTAACAAATATTCTTTTTCTAATATCAGATTTATAGGTATTGCTGGCGTGTTTTTACTACCATATGCCATTATTGGAGCATCTAAATAAGAAAAACTTTTCTCAGTAAGTTGCTGTGCAAGTGCTTGAGAGTATGAATTATTTATACTCTCTTCCGAAACTATCATAGCCCGGCCGTGTGATTTAATTCTTTCAATTAAAAAATCTAAGTCTATTGGGGACAGGGTTCTTAAATCAATAATTTCCACAAGATCTGGGAAATTTTTGGCAGCTTCTAAACACCAATATACGCCCATTCCATAGGTAATTATACATACCGTATTTTTATTCTGAATGGCTTCCTCTAAGGCGTTCAATATAATAAGAGGTTGTCCTAATGGGATAATATAATCCTCCGATGGTTCCTTCCTTTTAGCTCCCTCTGTCCCTGGAACCTTGCTCCAGTAGAGCCCTTTGTGTTCTAAAAATACCACTGGATTAGGATCATAAAATGCGGCTTTCATTAAACCTTTATAATCTGCAGCATTAGATGGATACACTACTTTAATACCTTTTATATTACATAGCATACTCTCCACACTTCCACTGTGATAAGGTCCGCCACCACCATATGCACCTATAGGCACTCGGATTAATGTCTGTACAGGATATTTTCCCGCAGATAAGTAGCAACTTTTTGAAATCTCTGTCACCAGCTGATTTATTGCTGGATATAAGTAATCAGCAAACTGAATTTCTACAATAGGTTTAAGACCTACTGCAGACATTCCTACTGTAGAGCCCACTATATAAGCCTCCTGAATTGCTGTATTAAAAATTCTTTTTTTTCCGAACTTTTTTCCTAATGTTACTGCTTCCCTGAAAACGCCACCTATTCTCTCTCCTACATCCTGCCCGTATAATAGAGCTTCCGGATGTTTTCGCATGATTTCTTCTATAGCATGAATTCCTGCGTCTACCATAGGGATTTTATCAGCACTTATTGGTTCTCTTGTTCCAGTTTCCTCTTGGATACTTGATGGCGCAAAAATATAATCCTCTACATTTTCCGGTGAAGGATCAGGCATTAGTTTTATTTCTTCAAACAAATTATCAAATTCTTTCCGTAATCTGTTTTCGGTGGAACTTAACGTTTCTGCAGAAATAGGATTTCCAGCTTCTTTGAGTTTCTTTATTAATTGGTCTAAAGGATCTTCTTTTCTATGAAGTTCATGTTCTTCCACATCTCGATAAAATTCAGTCCGTACTCCAGAAGTGTGATGACCTATTAATACAGTTTTTGCACATACCACGCAGGGTTTTCCAGAGGTTCGCATGTTTTGGATAATTTCACCCATTTTTTCATAAGATTCTATGAAATCTTTGCCATTAATACGGTATCTATTTAAGCCTGTAAACCCTTCGGCAAAATCATATGCGTCTGCTGTACGCGCTTCTTCAGCAGTTACTGATATTCCCCAACCGTTATCTTGAACTAAAAACAGGATGGGCAATTGATGAAGAGCCGCAAACTGCCATGCTTCCGATACTTCACCTTCTGTTACACTGTTATCTCCCATACTGCATACAACTATGGAGTCTGAGGTTTCACCTAGTACCTCTTTTCTATACTTAATTCCTTGTGCCACTCCTGTGGAAGGGATAGCTTGCATCCCTGTTGCTGAAGATTGATGAATAATTTTTGGTAAATGGGGAAGTTTAGAGGATGGGTGGCAATAATATGATCTACCGGCACTGAAAGGATCGTCTGCTTTAGCTAATAGCTGCAGCATAAGATCTCTTGGGGTAAATCCCATTCCCAACATCATAGAGTCATCGCGATAATATGGGCTGACCCAATCATCATTTTTTAGGTGGTAGGCAGTAGCCAATTGTATTGCTTCATGACCTCTGCTTGTGGAGTGTACATAACGGGTAGTGCTTTTTTCTCTTTCATATAATTCTGCCAATATTCTGGCAGTGTACATATCTTCTATAGCTTTTATCAGTATATTTTGGTCCACTTATGATTTTAAAATTAAATATCAAATATAAATAAAATAGCCGGCGAGATGCCGGCTATGGATTATACTTTTGGTACAGATTATTTTTTAATAACTTTTTGTGTTAATTTTTCTCCTTTAACGTTAGTTATATGAATTAAATAAGTACCACTAGGTACATTTTTCAAACTAACTACTTCAGAATTATTTGCCTTTAATGTTAATATTTTTTTACCACTCATATCATAAATTTCTACTGTAGCATTATCACCAGCATTTAGGATACTGACAAGATCCTCCGTAATAGTAGGAGTTACCAACATTTTATTTTTATTAATAGAGGCTTCTTGCGTAGCTAAGGAAAGTGTCTGTCCAGATACTATAATTGAATAATCTTGTGGCGTGGCTAATCCAGATGCGTTCTTTAATGTACCCTTATTAGAAACTATAACTTGATATTGTCTTCCCGCAACTGGGGTAGGAATATAAACTTGTTCTACATTATCTACCGTATTATCACCTGTAATTGCTGGGGCCGATGGTGCATTTATGTTTAATTTATATGGCATAAATGTTTCTCCTGTAGTGAGATCTACAATCCTTAAATCTAAATCATTAACTAAAACTGAAGTTCTTCTATTATGTAAAGTAGTGTACGTATTAGCAGAGGAAATATATTGAGGATCTACCCAGCTCATAGTCGCTTTAATGGGTTGTGATCCTGCAGTTACTAGATAAACTTTAGGAACAGCATTATTTAAAGTTTCATTATTAAAAATAATACTAGCATTTTGTTTTTTAAGTAAAATATCGGCGCCATCTTTAGCATTGGCAAAGCCCCAACCATATGTTGCGTCAGGTCCTGGATTACCAGCCTCTTTGGCACTATGTACTAGTAATGTTTTTGCACTTGCAGCATTTAATGTTTGGCCCCCAAATAAAGATTGATACATTTCTTGCCACAAAGCGATAACTCCCGATACAACTGGGGCAGAATAACTCGTCCCAGATCCGAAACCATAACTCACCGAACCTGTAGTATCCTCTGCCGTAGAAGGATGTGCTACAGAAGTACCTACTGCAGCAATATCTGGTTTAATACCACCGTCATCACGAGGTCCTACAGAGCTGTAACTCGAGATAAATACATTTGCGGAAGAGTTATATCGATTATCTGTAGTGGCTAGATTATTGGTTGCTCCTACAACAATAATATTTTTAGCTAAACTTCCAAAACCTATACAATCAGTACCCGTAGTGTTTCTACAATTATTAGGTGCCAAGGTTGTATTAGAAGGGAATTGAGTCCAGCCGTTAATACCGCTACCTGATGTTTGATAAAATGCCGGAAGTGCTGACCCAGAAGGACCATCACCTGCTGAATTACCAGCTGATTTCACAATAATCATATTTTTATTATTGTAAACTAACTCATCATATCTGCGGTCGTTAGAATAATAAGCTCCACTCAAGTCCAAGTAGGTGTCAGTAGTTGGATTGTAAGATCCTATGTAATAATATCCTTCCCCAGCATTGGTAGCATCAGCTGCTCTATAAGACCAGCCCGTGGTATTCCCATAACTATGATTTGAAATGTTAGGATTAGCCGTTAATATTTTACTAAAAACATCTACCATATTACTAGTTCCAGGAAGAACAGTATTATAAAACATATAACTATTAATCAAAGTGTTAGATGCAACACCTTTGGTATTATAATTTACATTATTAAAAGTAACAGTAATACTTTTAGAACCAATAAATCCTGAAACCCCAGTAGAGTGGGCACTATAATCTTCCGTAGATGCTTCTTTATTTGTGATTCTAGATGGCAAATTATTAAATGCAGGATGATTTTCATACACTCTACCACCATCAAATATAGTTACTAATATGCCATTACCGTTCACTGGGGTTGAATAGCCTGGCATTGTACCATTATTAAGATAATCAGCATCTGCAGATCTTACTTGGCGAATATCCGTGGGTTGTAAAAAATATGGGGTGTCTTCCACGAAGTCAGTGAGTGCTCTACGCTGTTTTTGCAATTCTTTAGATAATAAGGAATTGGAAGTGCTTTTATTAGCAAAGTTCTTTTCCACATAATTCGCCCATTGAGATTCCAATTTATTCATTCTCGTGGAAACATCATCTACTTCCTGTGCATGAGTAAGCTGGGAACCTACTAATAGCAAGCCTAAAAATATAAATTGTTTATTCATTAATAAAGTATTTAAAATCAAAAATACTTAATTCAATCGTGATACAATAATTTTTTTTAAATTTAGGCTATGATATTAATATTTGATGTAGAGACTACTGGCAAAGCATTAAACTTCAACGCTCCAATAACAGATTTAGGAAATTGGCCCAGAATAGTGCAATTAAGCTGGCAATGCCATGATAATGCTGGAAACTTAATCAAGAATCAAGATTATATCGTAAAGCCTGACGGATTTGATATCCCATATGCTACTGTGGCCATCCATGGAATAACCACAGAAATGGCTTATGAACTAGGCCTACCACTACAAGAGGTTATAGAATTATTTCTTTCAGATTTACAGCAAGCGCAGTATATCGCTGGTCATAATGTAATTTTTGATATCAATGTTACTGCAGCAGAATTTCTACGTTTGGGAAAAGAAAATCCATTCACAAATAAAAAATCGATAGATTCAATGTTGCTTTCCACCCAATGGGCAGCACTTCAAGGTGGGATAGGAGGAAAATTGAAGTCACCGACTCTTGCAGAACTTTATGAAAAATTATTCCAAGAAAAGATAATTCAAGCGCATAATGCCGCAGCAGATGTAAACGCTACCGCAAGGGCTATTTTTGAACTGATTAGGATAGGGGGCATCACCCAAGATGCTGATATTTCTGAAGATGTAATTATCGCAATAGGAGAAAATTTTGGTAATCAAAAAGTTCCAGAATTTAAAGTAGATATTAGGGATCAAATTAAAATAAATTCCAAAAAAAAGAAAACAAAAACTGATGATTTAACCATGGATTTGGGGGATTATTTTCCTCTCCATAATCATTCTGTTTTTTCTATTCTACAATCCACAACTAAGATTCCTGACTTATTACAACATGCTAAAGATCAAAATTTTCCTGCTATAGGTATGGTAGATTTTGGCAACATGATAGGTGCCTATAAATTCGTTGCAGCAGTAGAGGATTTCAATAAAAAAAATGAGATAGAAGAAGGTTTTATACCTATCAAAGCAATAATAGGTTTGGAAATTCATCTTTCTGACCGTCCACATCAAAAACAATTTACGAAAGACGATCCTGATAGAAGAACCTTGGCAGTACTTATTGCTAAAAATAAAATCGGTTATAAAAATTTAGCTAAAATCTCTTCCGAAGGTTTTGTGCATGGTTTTTATTTTGGCGTTCCTCGTGTTCATAGAGACTTTGTCGCTGAGCATAGTGAAGGAATTATAGCACTTACGGGAGGACTTCAGGCAGATATCCCACACGAAATTATACAATATGGAGATCTCCGAGGAGAGGAAAAGTTTAAATGGTGGAAAGATATTTTCGGTGAAGATTTTTATGTTCAAATTCAAAACCATGGCATAGAAGAAGAGCAATACCTTAATTCACTTTTAATCAAACTTGCCGATAAATATCAAGTTAAAATTTTACCCCAAAACGAGACTTTTTATTCCAAACAAGAAGATGCATCCGTTCAAGAAATGCTTTTGTGTATTAAAGAAGGTGAAAAGCTGGATACGCCTATAGGTAGAGGATTTGGAAAAAGATACGCGCTCCCAACAAAAAATTTTCATCTTCTTTCAAGAGAGGAAGTAGAGAAAAATTACACTTCATATTCATCCTATTTTGATACGTATTCAGAGTTACTTGCAAAAATAGATTCCTATACGCTAAGAGCAGAAGTAGTACTCCCTACCTTTACTATACCGGAAGAATTTAAGCCAGATGTTCAGCTGAATGATGTATCAAATACGCCTACTTATTTTGCCAACGAATATTTAAGACATCTAACTTACTTAGGAGCAGAAAAAAGATACAAGACTATAACTAAAGAGATTTCTGAAAGGATAGATTTCGAGCTTAAAACCATTGAAAATTCGGGATATCCAGGTTATTTTTTAATTGTTCAAGACTTTTGCGCTGAAGCAAGAAAAATGGGAGTTTCAGTAGGACCGGGAAGGGGTTCTGCTGCTGGATCTGTAGTGGCTTATTGTCTTCAAATTACAGATGTTGATCCGCTGGAATATGATTTACTTTTTGAAAGATTTCTTAATCCCGATAGGGTTTCACTGCCCGATATTGATATAGATTTTGATGATGTTGGTAGGGATGATGTTATTAAATGGGTTACCCAGAAATATGGAGCAAGAAACGTTGCTCAGATTATTACTTGCTCCTATCTAGGTGGCAAATCTGCCATTAAGGACGCTGGTAGAGTAATGGGGATCTCCATTGCCGAAACCAACGCCATCGCAAAATTAGTTCCAGCTTTACCTTCATTTAATATTACCAAAGCCTTAGAAGAAAAGAATAATCTAGCACCCGACGAAAGAAACAAGGTAAAGGAAATAGAACGAATTTTAGCGGATCCTAAAGATAAATACCATGATCTTCTGTCTGCCAGTTATAAAATGGAAGGATGTATTCGTAACACGGGAGTCCATCCTTGTGGAGTAATAATCACGCCAGATGACATATCAAATTTTATCCCTATCAGTATTCCAGCTAAGGATGATAAAATTTTAGTTAGTCAGTTTGATAATTATGTTGTAGAAGGTGCGGGGCTCTTAAAAATGGACTTTTTAGGTCTTAGAACTCTTACCATTATTAAGGATGCGATGAATTTGGTTCAAAAAAAGACGGGGAAACCGATTGATTGGGCAGAAATATCTTTGGAAGATGATAAAACGCTTCAGTTGTTCCGTGAGGGGAGAACAGTAGGTATTTTTCAATACGAAAGTCTTGGGATGCAGAAATATCTCAAGGAGTTGCAGCCTTCCCGATTTGCTGATCTAATAGCAATGAATGCTCTTTTCCGTCCGGGCCCATTAGCCTATATTCCTGAATTTGTTGCACGCCGACATAAGCGAAAAAAGGTAGAATATGACCTGCCGGAAATGGAGGAAATTCTTGCTGATACCTATGGAATCACTGTATATCAGGAACAGGTAATGCGGCTATCTCAAAAACTAGCTGGTTTTACCAAAGGTGAGGCAGATGTTTTACGGAAAGGCATGGGTAAAAAAGATATGAAAACCCTAAATGCGTTAAAAGATGAATTCTTACACAGAGGAGAAGAAAAAGGGCATCCACGTCCAACGTTAGAAAAAATTTGGAAAGACTGGGAGGCTTTTGGAAAATACGCTTTTAATAAATCCCATTCTACTTGCTATGCTATATTGGCCTTTAGGACGGCATATTTAAAGGCACATTATCCCGGAGAATATATGGCAAGTGTGATGAGCAATAATATTAATAACATTACACAGATTGCCTCATTTATGGAGGATTGTAGGGGAATGAGCACAGATGTTCTTGGCCCGGACGTAAATGAATCTTCCTATGCTTTTTCCGTAAATTCTGCAGGGCAGATACGATTTGGCTTAGGAGCTATTAAAGGAATTGGCGAAGTACCATCTGAAGCTATTGTAAGCGCAAGGGCAGAAGTTCCATTTAAAAATCTATGGGATTTTTTGGAAAGAGTACCGTATCAGCAATTGAATAAACGCGTTATGGAAAGTCTCATTTTTTCTGGAGCACTGGATGTATTTTCAGAAATTCCAAGGGCTCAATATTTTCAAACGGATGCATTGGGAAAATCAAATCTTGAAAAACTTGTACAATATGCCCAAAACTTTCAAAGCCAACAGGAAAGTGCTTCTAATTCACTATTTGCAGATTTTGCATCTGAAATTGCCATCGAAAAACCAAATTTAGAGCATTATGTAGAAGTTCCAAGTATTGGTCTCCTCAATAAAGAAAAAGATGTTATCGGTCTATATCTATCTGCGCATCCTTTAGATGAATTTAAACCTGAAATATTATTTTTAAAAGGAAGATTAAACAGAAACATTAATCCAAATTTCTACCAAAAAATAGTTGCTCAAAAGCAACTTGAGGAACATCAACCTGATACAGTATCAAGTTCGAGCTTAGATTTTAATACTAATACCACTGATATGCTAATGGATACAATGGATGATGATCTTATTGATGATGGAACGATGGAGGAAGAAACTATAGGAGTTGAAATTATACCGGAAGGTCCGTACAATTATTTACCCTTATCTGGAATAGAAAATTTTAAATCAAAATTTAAAGATTTTCATCCTGAACAATTTTTTTCCGATGATACACCCTATAGAAATAAACAAGAAACACAAGCTAAAGCCCCTAAATTTACTACTGCGGGAATGATTACAGAATATACTGTGCGAGACGGAAGAAATCCTGGTGAAAAGACTGCATTTTTAACTTTAGAAGATTATACTGGGACGAGCTCATTCCGTCTAGGAGATAAAGATTATTTACGACTTCGGGATCAGTTGGAGGTTGGAAGATTTGTAGTCTTACAGTTTAAATTTTCACCTTCTAGAGATGGTCAGGCTGTTTTTATTAATGTAGATAAAGCTGAATCTTTAGCAGATATATGGGAAAATTTTGTAAAAAGGATTAGCGTACAGATAAACCCGGAAGATTTTATTTTTAAAGAGGTTAAAGATATTTTCACCGTGGTGAAATCAAATAAAAACACGGCTTCTATTGCAGTAGGATTTGAAATTATCGCCGATACTATTAAAGATGTTGAAGCTGGAACCTGTCTAGTAGCGCAAACAAAAAAGCTAAGTATGGAACCTACAAAAGAAAAAATTCATAAACTGTTAGCAAATTTTGGCGAGGATAAAATTAAATTTAACTAATTAAAATTTTGAATTCTCAACTCTCTTCCCCCATTTTTCTCATTAAAATAGAGATGGCATCTTGGCATAGATTTGAGTATTGAAATTATTATTTCAGGCCATTCTATAAGGACTGTATTACCGGTATCTAAATATTCTAAAATACCAGCTTCTTCTGCTTCATCTTCAGATTTTATACGGTAAAGATCCATATGATAGATGATGGATCTATCTGTGTGATATTCATTTACCAAAGAAAAAGTTGGGCTGGAAACCTCAGAAAAATCATATCCAAATTTTAAAAAGTGGCGCACAAAACTTGTCTTTCCTGCACCTAGATTTCCTGATAATAAGATAATAGGATGCTGGATATCCTTTAAAATATTTGGCATGTGCTTTTCCCAAGCTTCGGGGTCCTCTATCCAATATTGCATCATCAAAAATAGGAATTAGTGTCTAAATTTATAGTATTTTTGATACTCCTAGGAAACCTTAATGATAAAACAATCCACTATAGATCAAGTACTTTCTGCAGTTCAACTGGAGGAAATTATTGGTGAATATGTTTCACTTAAAAAAGCAGGAGCCAATTACAAAGGTTTAAGTCCTTTTAAACAAGAAAAAACGCCCAGTTTTGTCGTTTCTCCAGCTAAACAATGCTGGTATGATTTCTCTATGGGAAAAGGGGGAAATATTTTTACCTTTTTAAAAGAAATTGAGCATTTCAGTTTCCCAGAAGCCATAAAATTTTTGGCTAAAAAATATGGTATTGAAGTAGAAGAAGACCAAGAAGAACTTTCGTCTGAGCAGATAGCCGCCCGAGATGAGAAAGAGCAGCTCTTTAAAATTCATGAGATAGCAGCACGCTGGTTTCATCAGCAGATGATGGAAACGGAAGAAGGAAAAAGTATTGCATTGGGATATTTTCTTCAGCGGGGAATTACTTTAGAGAGCGTAACGAAGTTTCAGTTGGGTTTTGGTACAGAAATGTGGGATGGCCTTTATAAGCACCTTACCCAGTTAGGATTTTCAGATCCTATTTTAGAAAAATCCGGCTTAGTATATTTCTCTGGTGAAAAAGGTACAGATTCCTATTCTGGAAAAGACAGATTCCGCGAACGAATTATGTTTCCTATTCTCAGTTATTCCGGCCGAGTATTAGGATTTGGTGGCCGTATTATGAAAAATAATGTGCCTGTAGCTAAATATATTAATTCTCCTGAATCGCCAATTTATCATAAATCTGATGTTCTGTTTGGAATTGCACAAGCGAGATCTTCTATAACTAAAAATGATGTCTGCTATCTCACAGAAGGATACATGGACGTCATCGCAATGCACCAAACTGGAATTACCAATACAGTGTCCAGCTCAGGTACTGCACTGAGTGTAGCTCAAATTCAACTCATAAAAAGACTTACGCGAAATGTTTCTATTTTATTTGATGGTGATGAGGCAGGTATTAAAGCTAGTTTCCGTAGTATAGATTTACTTTTGGAAGAAGCAATGAATGTTCGGGTACTTCTTTTTCCTGATGGACATGACCCAGACTCCTTTGTGCGAGAGAAAAGTTCTGAAGAAGTTTTAGAATTTATTTCGAGTCATCAAATGGATTTTATCGATTTTAAAACGCAAATACTGTTACAAGACAAGGCAGATGACCCACTGGAAAGAGGAAAATGTATTCAGGATATCCTATCCAGTATTGCAAAAGTCCCCAGTGCTCTGCAGCGAGAACTTTTCGTTCAAAAAACTGCAAGAACTTTTAATTTGGCGGAAGAAAATATATTTAAGGAATTAGCTCAAAAAATTGCTCTACCATCACCTTCTGCAACTAAAAAGCATAATAAGGCGCCTAAAATGGACATAGTGGAAAAACGTCCACGAGTAGAACATTTGCTAGTGTTAGAAAACGCATTAGTAGAATTATTGTTAAAATATTCATCCAAAAATATTCATATAATCGAGGAAGATGGAAATGAATTAAATTCAACGCTTGGAGAAGAAATATTAGACCATCTCGAAGAATGGGAATATCAGCCTATAGTAGAAATGAATCACTTAATTTTTAAAGAAGCAAAAGAATGCAATAAAGAAAATAAAAGTTTTGAGTCTTGGCTTTATGGGGAGATGATAGATGCAGAGATTGCTCAGAAATTGGCTTCTATTAATATAACAAAGTATGAACTTTCAAACTGGGAACAATATCAAATTCATATACATGGAGAAGAAGAAAAATCTGAGGAAAATGTTTTCGAGGTTATTAATCGGCACAAAAGAGAACTAATACTGAAAAGAATAAATACAATCAAAGAACGATTTAAAGATTCTGAAATTCCGGAAGAAGAAAAAAAAACAATAATGAAATTAATAAAATTAAAAATAACTATAGATAAGGATATGCACAGAGTCCATTAGAAAATACATATCTATTAAATGTTTTGAAAGAGAAAAGCCGTAAAGTGAAAGTCAAATAATAGCTTTTCAATATTATATAATAAAATTATATTTACAAGATGAAAATGAAAGAAGAATTTAGAAAATACGCAGTAGGACATTTAGGAGTAAGTGCCTCTGCAACAGATGATTATTTAGCAATGTATGGTCCAGTAGGATTAACACCTTACATTATGGAAGAGCGCAGAATGAATGTTGCTCAGATGGATGTTTTCAGCCGCCTCATGATGGATCGTATCATATTTTTAGGAACTGGTATTGATGATCAGGTTGCAAATATTGTCACGGCTCAGTTATTATTTCTTGAAAGTGCCGATTCTGTAAAAGATATTCAGATATACATTAACTCTCCTGGAGGAAGCGTTTATGCTGGACTAGGCATTTATGATACCATGCAAATTATTAAGCCCGATGTAGCCACTATCTGTACCGGTATGGCAGCCAGTATGGGTGCTGTGTTGCTTGTTGCAGGTGAGAAAGGAAAAAGATCAGCGCTTAAGCATTCCCGCGTGATGATACATCAGCCGAGTGGTGGTGCTCAGGGAGTGGCTTCGGATATGGAAATAAACCTTCGGGAAATGCTGAAACTGAAGCAGGAACTGTATCAAATTATCTCAGAACATAGTGGCCAACCTTATGAGTGGGTGGAGAAGGCCTCTGATAGGGACTACTGGATGACTTCTTCCGAAGCAAAGGAAGTAGGAATGGTAGATGAAGTGCTTGTTCGCACGGATAAAAATAAATAAGATAAAAACCTGCTGTGATTAGCAGGTTTTTTATTTATACTGTATTCATATTGTCAAAGAAAACGTAACATAATCGTAGTATCGTATTAACATTTCGGTAATACTTCAAGTTTATTTTTGGCTAAACTAAAATCTAAATGAAAATAGTATCTTTTTTATCCGCCACTGCACTTGCATTCCTTGCAGTCGGTTGTAATAATGATGAGGCCACATCATTCCCTATTAACGAAAACATAAGTTTCGAAAATAAATCAATAGAACCTGCATTTGTAAAGCCAATGGCAGGTTTTGAGAATATAGGAATTAGAACAATAATCTCGAGTACAGATGTATTATCACAATCTCCTGATTTCGTATATGCGGGACAGCCAGATGGCTCTGGTCTTTTTAAAGATTATGACAATGATGGATATATAATGCTTACCAATCATGAGATTACTAAATCTGTTTCTCGTGTCTATTGAGATAAAACTTTCCGCCCGGTAAAAGGTGAATATATCTTAGATGGATTAGGTGGTTTGACACGCCTTTGTTCCGCTACATTAGCTACTCCATTTGAGCATGGTTTCTCAGCATTTCTTACTGCTGGAGAAAGTGGTGAAGAAAGTATGGTTCATGCCATTAGCCCTGATGCACCAGTATCAAGAAAGTCGGACCCAAGCCGTGTAAAGCCAGCGTTAGGAAAAGCATCCATGGAAAATGCAGTACCATTGCCTAAGGATATTACAGGAGGCAAAACTATGATTGTCATTGGAGAAGATCAAGGATATTCTACTTCTCATAAATCTGCTGGCCAGGTACTTATGTATGTAGGTAATATGGGAGATCTAGATAATGGTAAATTATATTCACTTAAAAGATCCAATGGTGATGTAACGGAAACGAATATGACCAAAGGAAACTCCTATGATGTAGAGTTTGTGGAAATAGCGAATGCTAAAAATCTTACTGGGGCTGAAATCAACCAAAAAAATATAGATTTAGGAGTTATTAGATTTTCTCGTGTTGAGGATTTAGATTACAGAAAAGGAGCTGGAAATGGAAATGAAATCTATTTTACTGCTACTGGGCAGTCAAGTGATGGTGTAAACCCAGTACCAGGATTTACAATGTGGGGGCGTGTTTATAAACTAGAATTAGATAAAAACAATATGATGAAGGGTAAACTTTCCCTTATCGCCGAAGGTGATAGCAATCCAGGAATGGACCTTATCAACCCGGATAATATTGTAGTTACTAATAATTATGTATATATTCAAGAAGATGGGGATAGCTATTACACCAATGCGAAGCATGATAGTTATGTTTGGCAATACAATATGGGATCTGGCTCTTACAAACCATTTATCAATATGAAACATGAGCGTGGAAATGCACAGTGGAATGCCGCCTATAATCAGTCAGGTCAATTACAAAAATTTGGATCATGGGAATATGGGGCAATGCAGGATGTTTCAGATTTAGTAGGTGTACCAGGTACTTTTATTTTAAACATCCACTCACATACTTGGCAAAGTCCTAAATTTAAAAATGCTGATGGTGCAGGGGTAAATACCAACTTAGAAGGTGGGCAAACCGTATTATTAAGAAACGTTCCGAGATAATTTTAAAATTATTTAGAAAAACCTCAGCTGTATTGGCTGAGGTTTTTGTATTAAATACCTTCATTAAATGAAATATCATATTTCTCTAATTCTTATTGTTTTACTAATCATCAGTTGCAATAAAAATTCAGATCAAGGAACTAAAATTACAATGGAACGGGCGCAGGAGCTTATTGTAAAAAATAATCACCAACTACTTTTAGATACAAAAGCTTTTCTTAGAGAAATAGGGAGTAAACCAAGTCGGGAAATCCTTCTTTCCAAAACAAAATTATTGAGAGAAAAGTATAAAACAAACGAGTGGACAATTGCTTATTTTATGCCTCAAACTTTTCGTAATTTAAATGGTGCGCCCGTACCAGAAATAGAATTTGAAGAGGGTACTGTTTTAGACGCACAAGGATTGCAAGTTTTGGAGGAATTGGTGTTAGAGGATAAACTAAATTATCCAGAAATTGAAAGGAGTGTCAAATTAATTCTAAATAACGCACAAACTATTGAATCTTATTTCAATGTGAATACAATATCGAAATCACAAATCTTTGATGCTGTTTTGTTGGAGATCCACCGCCTTAGTACTTTAGGGATTGCAGGATTTGATACCACTATACCCGAATGGAATGCTAAGGAAATGCAGATTGCTACACAGTCTGTAGTAGATGTTTGTGCGCTTCTGCAATTAAACCAAAAGAATCATGCATCACCTCAAATAAAGAATATAAAATACTATGCGAATGAACTTATCGATTTTTATCAAAAGAATACTACGCATAAAGGAAAAACTCCTAATTATTTATTTGTATTAAAAAATACTCTAATGCCTTTATACACCTCTGTAAATCATGTAAGAAAGGAAATGGGAATCCCACATGCGAATATAAACTATGCAGTGAATCTTGATGCTCCTAATTTATTCAATTCTAATGCAATTAATACAACTGCATTTGAAGAATTTCCAGAGAAAATAGATATGCTTGCACTATCCCGGTTGGGAAAACAACTTTTTACTGATCCAATATTAAGCGACAGCGAAAATAGATCTTGCGTTAGCTGTCACAATCCTGAATTGGCATTTACCGATGGTAAAAAAACCAACGAAAGCCTGTCAGGCTCCGCTCTTAAACGAAATACGCCCAGCTTAAACTATGCGGTTTTTCAGCATGGGCAGTTCTGGGATATGCGCAGGGAAAATCTTGCTTCACAATCGGAAGATGTCATTAGTAATAAGGACGAAATGCATGGTGATTTAAAGAAAATTTTTTCCAAAATTATCCAAAATACAGCATACAGAAAGACATTAATGCAGATATTTAAAAAGAACGAAACCAGCCTAAGTTCACAGGAAATAAAATTGGCCTTAGCAGCTCATATCGCGAGCCTACCCAAGTTTAATTCTTTATTTGATTCTTATTTTACTAATACCAATGCATCTTTACCTTCTGATGTCCAGGAAGGGTTTAATCTTTTTGTGGGAAAGGCTCGCTGTGCAACTTGTCATTTCTTGCCGTTATTTAATGGAACTGTCCCACCAGATCTTAAAAAATCCGAACAAGAAGTATTAGGTGTTCCTATTAATCCTAATTCAAAAATCTTAGACCCAGATTTAGGAAGAGGTAGGATGTATCCTTATATTATTTCTTTGGCCCATTCTTTTAAAACTCCTACACTACGCAATGTGAGTAAATCTGGACCGTACATGCATAATGGAACATTTAAAAGTTTAAAAGAGGTAATGGATTTTTACAATAAAGGAGGTAGTAAGGGATCTGGGATATCTATTGATATTCAAACTTTTCCAGAAACTAAGTTGGATTTATCTGAATCAGAGATAGCCAGTATAATAGCGTTTATGAAGGCGTTAGAAGATCGTCCTTAAATTTCTCCGATATCTGATTCGCATTTTTTATATTTGCTTATGGAAAATTTTGTGGTATCTGCCAGGAAGTATCGCCCACAGGGTTTTAAAAGTGTTGTAGGTCAGGGCCATATCACAGAAACACTGGAGCATGCCATTCGGGAAGATAAAATCCCTCAGGCAATGCTTTTTTGCGGGCCAAGAGGTGTGGGAAAAACGACTTGTGCCAGGATAGTTGCAAAAATGATTAATGAACGAGACGGGACCACATCACAGGATGGTTTTGCTTTCAATATTATTGAGCTGGATGCCGCCTCTAACAATTCTGTGGAAGATATGCGCCGTCTTATAGATCAAGTGCGGTATCCACCTCAGGTAGGAAAATATAAAGTTTATATCATAGATGAGGTTCATATGCTTTCCACAGCAGCATTTAACGCTTTTCTTAAAACTTTAGAGGAACCACCTGCCTATGCTAAATTTATTTTAGCAACCACCGAAAAGCACAAAATTTTACCCACTATACTTTCCCGTTGTCAGATATTTGATTTTAAAAGGATTGATTCTAAAGATATCCAATTGTATTTAAAAGAAATTGCTGAAAAAGAAAAAGTATCGTATGAAGACAATGCACTCTTTATCATTGCACAAAAATCTGATGGCGGTCTTCGAGATGCTCTGTCCATGTTTGATAGGATGGTCACTTTTACAGAAGGAAATCTCACGGCCGCAAAATGTGCAGAAGTATTAAATGTTTTAGATGTAGAAAAGTATATAGAAATTACGGATTTTATAATTTCTAAATCATTAAGCGAGCTTCTACTAAGTCTGGATGACATCATTCGACGCGGATTTGATGCTCAGCATTTTATTGCGGGATTAGGTGGGCATTTTAGGGATTTAATGTTAGCACAAAATGAGAAAACACTCTTTTTACTTTCTTTTTCTGATTCAACTCGTGAAAAATTACAGGCTCAGGCAAAACATTTTAGTCCTTCAGAAATAGTGAATGCCTTAGAAATTTGCAATGATGCAGATATTCATTATAAAAATTCAAAAAATCCACGTCTTGTGGTAGAGTTGGGACTAATGCAACTTTTAAGTCTTTCAGTAGTTAAAAAAAAAAGTACATAATACTTCCACCTGAATTTTTTAACATAATATTTAGGCCTGAAATCCAATCTCCAGTTTCCAAGATCATAGAAAGATCTTCCTCTGAGACTACAATTCAAACAAAATTAAATTCTGAAAAACAAGTTCAAGAAAAACAAACTTCATTTTCAGATGTAAATGAAAAACAAAATGATTCGGAAATAACCCCCCCGATAAACGAAACAAAAAAAATAGTAAAACGAAAAAAGTATTCCATAACGGAATTATTTAATGAAGAAGAAGAAAATTCTGCGGAGGAAGGTATTCTAACAGGATCTTATACTATACAAGAAGTGGAAGAGGAGTGGAAAAATTTTACATCACAAATAGAAAATCCAGCTCATTCTAAGGTTTTATCAGCTCATAAAATAGAGGTTATTCCAGAAAAGAACGAAATTATCCTTGAATATGATAGTCTTTCTTTAAAGGGAAAATTGGAAGAATACTCCAATTCCTTTTTAAAAATATTGGCCTCTAAAATCAAAAATAATCAGATTTATTTTAGTTTTAAAGAAACTGTATTGGAAATTAGCAAACAAAAATCGGCAAGAGAAATTTTTAACGAACTTGCAAAATCATATCCCGAACTCCAACTGCTGGATGAGGCAGCCCAACTGGAATTTTAATGAATACACTCTACAACACTCCAAGAAAAACCGCAAACCACGTAAAAAGTATGCTTATTACAGGTCCCTGTAGCGCAGAAAGTGAAGACCAGATGAGGGAAACTGCCCGGCAAATCCAGGAGGCATCTCTTCCATTAAGTTATTTCCGCGCAGGAATATGGAAACCGCGTACGCGTCCCGGTGGATTTGAAGGTGTGGGAGCGCCTGGACTAAAATGGATGCAAAATATCCGGGAAGAATTTGGTTTTAAACTTTGTACTGAGGTCGCCACTACTGCACATGTGGAATTAGCCTTGGAAGCAGGTATAGATTTGTTATGGATAGGTGCAAGGAGTACCGCTAATCCTTTTACGGTTCAGGAAATAGCGGAAGCACTGGCTGGCGTAAAAATCCCAATTTTTGTAAAAAATCCTACCAATACAGATGTAGCCCTTTGGGCAGGTGCTATAGAAAGACTTTCCGCAAAGAATATTCAAAATTTAGGAGCCATACACAGAGGTTTTTCAAATTACAAATCAACTCAGTATAGAAATCCTCCACACTGGGATCTTATGGTTGATTTTCGTGAGCTTTTTCCAGAACTACCTATACTTATAGATCCATCCCACATCACTGGTAAACGGGAAGAAATAGGGAAATTATTAAAATTGGGTTCCGGTATGCTCTATGATGGTATCATGGCTGAAACGCATTGTAACCCAGATAAGGCGTGGAGCGATGCTGCACAGCAACTTTTGCCTAAAGGTTTAAAAACAATTTTAGATCAACTACCAAATCCTGAAATTACACTTGAAGAATTCCCGGTAGAGATTCAAAAACTTCGCGCATTGATTTCAGAATTAGATGGTTTGCTTATAGCAAATTTGTCTAAAAGAATGGAATATTCTAATCAAATAGGAAAATTAAAGCAAGAAAAAAATATTGCGATTTTCCAGCCTGATAGATGGAGGGAAATAAAGGCTGAACTTTCAGAAAAATCCAAACGTTTTGGATTATCATACGAGTTTTCTCTTCAAATTTTTAAAAAAATCCATGAGGAAAGCATAAGGTGCCAGTCCGAAGTAGAAATTAATCCTGAAGGATGAAGAACATCGCTTTAGTAAAACGGTCCACTGGGTCTTGGTATAAAATCATGGATGTAGATACCCATCAGAATTATGAAGCAAGGGCTCGCGGGAAATTAAAATTAAATGATGCAAAACTTACCAATCCTATAGCAGTAGGGGATTTAGTAGAGTACGAAGTGCAAGAAGGTGAGGAAAATATGGCTAATATTACCCACATTCTTCCGAGAAAAAATTATCTTATGAGGAAGAGTGTAAACCTTTCTAAACAGCATCATATTATCGCCTCAAATTTAGATTTTCTTGTATTTATTTTTACCTTAAAAGATCCGGAAACCAGTTTAGGATTTCTGGATAGAGCCTTAGTAGCAGCAGAGGCCTTTTCCATATCTGTGTTACTTGTATTTAATAAAATTGATTTGTTAAATGAAAAAGAGTGGGAGGAACTGGAATATTTAGCACAGGTTTATGAAAATATTGGATATACAGTTATTTGTACTTCCGCAAATACTGGAGATGGAATAGAGGATCTTAAGGAATATATACAAAATAAAACGGTCTTATTTTTTGGAAATTCTGGGGCTGGTAAAAGTACCTTGGTGAATGCTTTACAGCCAGGATTGAGATTAAAGACTGGCAATATTTCAGATAGTCACCGCCAAGGAAAACATACCACTACATTTGCAGAAATGCACGAATGGGAATTTGGCGGTCAGGTGATAGATAGCCCTGGAGTTAGAGAGTTTGGACTTACAGAATTTGATGCATATAATCTTTCACATTACTTCCCAGAAATATTTGAAATAGGGAAAAATTGTGGTTTTCATAATTGTACTCACCTCCATGAGCCGAGATGTGCAGTACAAAAAGCAATTGAGGAGGGGGTAATTTATTTTAGGAGGTATGAAAACTATCTACAAATGCTGGAATCCATCTCATAAAAAAAACCCCGGTAGACCGGGGAAAAACTAATAACCATGAAAACTCAATCTGTATATTGAGAATCCTTTATCTATTTAACAAGCATTATGCCAAACGATTTCAATACCTTTTCCTTTAAAATATATTAGTATTTTTGTGCTAAATTTATAGTATGACACCTGTTACGAACAGAACTTTTACAATGATAAAACCAGATGCAGTACGCAGTGGTAACATTGGTAATATTCTACAAGATATCCTGGCCGCAGGATTTCAATTAAAAGCATTGAAATATACACAACTTTCTGAGCAAGATGCACAGAAATTTTACACCGTTCATAAAGAAAGACCTTTTTTTGGAGAATTGGTAGATTTTATGTCAAGCGGACCTATAGTAGCTGCTGTTTTAGAAAAAGATGATGCTGTAAATGCTTTTAGAACTTTAATAGGCGCTACCAATCCAGCAGATGCTGCGGAAGGAACCATCAGAAAAAAATATGCTCAAAGTGTTGGAGAAAACTCAATTCATGGATCTGATTCTGATGAGAATGCCATGATAGAAGCTTCCTTTTTCTTTAGCGGAAGAGAAATTCTTTAATAAAAATCATCCCGTTTCAGAAACCAAATTCTATATAGTTGGTTTCTGAAACGGGATGATTTTTTATTTTTTTAGTTGGGAAATAGTTTCTGAAGGATTAGCAGAAGAAAATACAGCATTTCCAGCTACTAAAACATTTGCTCCTGCAGCGAATAACTCGGAAGCATTATCTAAACTTACTCCTCCATCTACTTCTATTAAAGCATTACTACCAGATAATTCTATTAAACTTTTGGTTTGTTGAATTTTCGCAAAAGTATGGGGAATAAATTTTTGTCCACCAAAACCTGGGTTTACACTCATTAGTAAAATTAAATCTAAGTCTTGCACTATATCTTCTAAAAAGGATACTGGAGTGGAAGGATTAATAGCGATTCCAGCCATAATGCCCATATCTTTTATTTGGTGTACCAGCCTGTGGACATGAGTGCATGCTTCCCAATGAAAAGAAATACAATGTGCTCCTAGTTTCCCGAACTCTTCAACATATTTTTCTGGTTCTTCTATCATTAGATGCACATCATTTTTTAAGGTAGAATGTTGTTGAACCGTTTTCATTACTGGAAACCCAAACGATATATTTGGAACAAATCTACCATCCATTACATCTATATGGAGCCATTCTGCCTCAGAGGCATTTAGCATCTCAATGTTTTGTTGAAGTTTACCAAAATTCGCTGATAAAAGAGACGGTGCGATTATATTTTTCATTATGCTTTAAAATAATCTAAGTTGAATTCTGGATTTAGACCAATTACCGACTCGGTCATTAGAGTAATTATATCTTGAATATCTTGGTGATGAGCCATCTCTACGGCGGTATGCATATATTTGAGTGGAAGGCTTATGAGGGCGCTGGGGATGCCACTCTGTGAGTAGGCGAAGGCGTCTGTATCGGTACCACTTGCACGGGAAGCCACTGCATGCTGGATAGAGATATTATTAATTTCAGCCGTTTTTTCAATGTGTTTACGTACTAAATGGTGGATGCTAGGCGCATTATATAATACAGGACCTTTTCCACATTTTTGTTCACCTTCTTTTTTCTTATCAATATGCGGCGTGGTAGTATCATGCGTAACGTCAGTAATAATGGCAATATCTGGAGCTATACTATGCGCCATCATCCCAGCTCCGTGAAGCCCTACCTCTTCCTGAACGGCATTTACAATATATATACTGAAATTTAGCTGTTCCTTTAGTTTAAATAAGTTTTTTGCAGTTTCGGCTATCATAAAACCTCCGATTCTATTATCTAAAGCCCTGCCACACAGATAAGTGTTATTAAGATTATCAAGGCTATCGGGATATGTAATCATACATCCAGGCTTTATTCCCATCTGGATTACTTCTTCCTTGTTTTTTGCACCTACATCTATAAAAAGATTTTCTATTTTAGGCAGGGGTTCATACGGTTTTTCCGTTCGAGTATGTATTGCAGGCCAGCCAAAAACACCTATAACTGTACTATTATCCGTGTGAATATTTACTTTTTTTCCAGGAGCTAATGCCTGATCTGATCCACCATTCCGTACTACATAGATAAACCCATCATCTGCTATATAGTTTACATACCATCCTATTTCATCTGCATGAGCCTCTAAAACTACTTTAAATGATTTTCCTGGATTTATAACCGCATAACAGTTACCATAAGAATCATTGTGCAACTCATCAACATGATTTTCAATATATTTTTTCCATACCAGTTGACCAGATTTTTCCCAGCCAGTAGGAGATGCAGTATTCAGATATTCTTGTAGAAATGAAAGTTGGATTTCGTTAAAATTCATAAAAAGGAATAAAAATTGTTTATTAGTGTTTATAGTGGTAAAATTAATGAAAATAAAATCCTTTCTTATAGCATCCATTGCTTTAGGATCTGGTATTCAGGGGTCAGCGCAAGAATATAAAATAAAATCATTCAGCGAGGTTCCACCAGAATCTATTAAAACTGATGAAACAGGTGCAAAATACTATGTTGACGAGAAAAACAAAGCTCGTATTTACGAAATGGAGAATGAAATGGTGGTGGTAATGGATGAGATGATCTTACGCGCCAAACCCCGCTTTAATAATCAATTGGATAAAAATTATTATGCATTTTTAAATAAAAAACTTGCACGTGTATATCCCCTTTTCCTCACCGCACTACAACAATATAGAACACTAGAACAGGAAACTGCCAATATGGACAAATCATTAAAGAAGTCTATAATTAGGCAAAAACAAGGTGTTCTTGCTGCAGAATATGAGGCCAAATTAAAGGATTTAACTACAACAGAAGGTAAAGTTTTTTCAAAATTGATGTCCCGGGCAACTGGCCAAAGCGTTTATGAAATTATTAAAGATTTAAAAGGTAGCTGGAGTGCATTTTGGTGGAATGTTAAAGGTAATATTGCGGAAATAGATTTAAAAGATGGGTATGATCCTCATAATGATCGTACGGATCTTTATCTTGAATCTTTATTGCAAGAATCTTGGAACAGAGGCGCTCTTCCAAAATATCCGGGAGCAGATTCTTTTAAAAAGTAAAGTCGGAAATAAATTTCTCAAATACATATTGATCCACTTCCAAAGAAAGTGGGTTTTTTTTGTTTGTTATAGGATGCCAAATTATCTCAAAAATACTTTCATCTTGAATTATAGGCTCAATATTTTGTGGATATTCCGCAGTAAAATAAACACTGATTAGTGATTCATTTTCACGAAACTTGCTGGCAACAAAAAAATCTTGAGTATAATAATGTTGAACATTACATATTTCTACATTTAATTCCTCCATACATTCTCTGCGAAGACATTGTGGGAGGCTTTCTCCGTATTCCAAACCACCTCCAGGAAACTTTATAATTTCTTCCCCGGCATACATTTCTCTAAGAAGCATGACCCTATTATTTCGTGTAATAAGCCCATAGGCACGAACAGTAAAACTCATATTATAATTTTGTAGCAATCATCATTTCCCTTTTGCCGAGTGCTCCTGGAACTTTCCCAACTTGAAAATTATTTTTCTCTAATGCTCTGCGGAAAGAAGCTTTGCTGGAATAAGTGGTAAGAACACCACCGGTATTTAAAACATCGGCACAGATTTTAGCCATATCCTCTCCCCATAGTTCTGGCTGGGCCTGTGCACCAAAACAATCAAAATAAAGAAGATCAAATGTTCCTATAACTTCAGGATTTATTTTAAGAAAATCTATTGAAATATTCTTGAGAAGAAAATTAGAAAGCAATTCAACGGGCATTTCAAAGCTCTTTTCATAAAAGTCTTTAGGATTAATATCATCAACAGCTACTTGTTTGTTTAATTCAATCCACAAATTATAATATTCTGAAGCTTTCAAAGGAAATTTTTCGACTCCTACATATTCTATTGTACGCATAGGAGTTTGATTTTTTGCCTCTAATAAAGTTAATAAGCAATTCAATCCAGTTCCAAATCCAAATTCAATAATTCTAAAATTATTTTTATTTATTTTATAAAATCCATTCTTAATAAATACATGCTGACTTTCCGCCAAAGCCCCTCTGCGAGAATGATAGCTCTCTTTTAATTCTTCATTATGAAGACTGGGAGAACCATCTTCTGTGATGATTAATTTCCGAAATTCCATTGTTAAAAATACATTATTTTTTTATTTTATTTATTGATTATATTTGTCCTGTTCACAGAAAACATAGATAATGATAATTACTAAAACTCCTGCTTCCCGAATTTCAGAATTTGATTCTGACAATTTTGCCTTTGGAAAAACCTTTATAGATCATATGCTTATTTGCGAATATGAAAATGAGTCTTGGAAAGAAGCGCAAATCATGCCTTATGGTCCTTTGCCTTTTTCTCCTGCTATGATGGGAGTGAATTATGGTCAAGCATGTTTTGAAGGTATGAAGGCCTACAAAGATGAAAATGATGATGTATTCCTTTTTCGCCCAGAAAAAAACTTTGCAAGGATTAATAAGTCGGCTACCCGTCTTGCTATGCCGGAGGTACCGGAGGAAGTTTTTATGGAAGGTCTTAAAAAATTAGTAGATTTAGATAGAAATTGGATTCCAAACGGACAAGGTAAATCCCTCTACATCCGTCCTTTAATTTTTGCAACTGAGGAAGCTTTAAAAGCACGAATCGCTGATAAATTTATGTTTGCTATTGTGGCTTCCCCTGCTCAATCTTATTATACTGCTCCTGTATCCGTGCTTATCTCAGATCATTATTCTAGAGCCGCTAGTGGAGGGGTAGGATATGCAAAAGCAGCAGGTAATTATGCAGCTTCTTTTTATCCTACTAAATTAGCAAATGAAAGAGGCTTTGAACAAATTATTTGGACGGATGATGCCACACATGAAGTATTTGAAGAAAGTGGAACTATGAATGTTTTTGTAAGGATAGGGGATGAGATATTTACCCCACCTACATCAGAAAAGATTTTAGACGGTGTTACAAGAGATAGTTTTATAGAATTAGCTAAGCATAATAATATACCTGTACACATAGAGCCTGTAAGAGTAGAGAGAGTTATTGAGGCACATAATGAGGGATCTTTAAAAGAAGTTTGGGGCGTAGGAACTGCAGTAGTTACCAGTTCTTTTAAATCATTAGGTTATAAGGATGAAATACTAATTTTGCCTGAGATGAATGAAGAAGAAAAATTTGCAACTATGATAAAAAATCAATTAGTTGCTATACAAACTAATAAAAAGGACGATCCATTTGGATGGAGATGCAAAGTGGAAAAGGGCTATTCCAACATTTAAAATTATATAAAAAACTCATATGATAAGGTGTTGTAAGATTTTTATTCTAACTTTAGTAGCCATCTCTTGTAATAAACCTACTGTATATACTCCTGTAGGTGGAAAATTACAGAACAAAGATTTAGAAATTTCAAAACACAGGGTAAAAAATCTGAATGCATCAGAGCGTACATATATTCAACAATGGATTTCTGCTTCCAAAAAACAATATTATCCTACTTCATTAAATTATTGGAGTGATATAAAAGATTTAGATAAAAGAACTAAGAAAAAAGATGGAGTCGTGATTTCTTATACCTATTATTTAAATGATTTGGCGGGAAACAAAGTTTATGAGGAGCCTATTAATATATCTGAAATTACATTAGGAAAATATAAGGACTTAGTAGCAGTGGAGGATGCTTTACGATATTTGAATGCAGGTGAAACCGCAGAACTTTTAGTACCATCATCTCTTGCTTATGGAACCTATGGGGACGAAAAACAAATACCGCATGATTTTCCCCTTGTTATTCAAGTAAAACTTAACTCAATTCGATGAAAATAAAAAATCTAATTTGGCTTTTTATAAGCCTTCTCGCACTTAACAGTTGTACAACTATTTATAAAAAAATGAATATAGAAAAAGAAGTATACGAAAGACTTGAAGATGGTCTGTATGCAAAAATGGAAACCTCTAAAGGGGATATGATTATCCGTCTTGAAGAAAAAGAAGCGCCTGTAACCGTGGCTAACTTTGTAGGCTTAGCACAAGGTAAGCTTAAAAATTCATCAAAGCCTGAAGGAACACCATTTTACGATGGAACTATTTTTCACCGTGTTATCAAGAATTTCATGATACAAGGGGGAGATCCTAAAGGTACCGGGATGGGAGATCCTGGCTATAAATTTGATGATGAAGTAAATGGCCTGACACACTCAGGTAAAGGCATACTTTCTATGGCCAACTCAGGACCTAATACCAATGGATCACAATTTTTTATCACCCATACTGCAACTCCTCATTTAGATGGTAGACATACCGTTTTCGGAAAAGTAGTAGTAGGTGAAGATGTAGTAGATGCCATTGCTAATACAGAAACTGGAGGTGCTGATAAGCCTAAAACAGATGTAGTTCTTAAGCATGTACTTATTTTTACTAAAGGAGATGCCTATAAAAATTATGATGCAGTTTCTGTTTTTACTACTTTAAAAGGGAAGATTAAAGATTCTAATGCGGAAAAAATGGCCGCCATAAAAGCTGCCGCCGAAAAGAAAGCACAAGAATTTTCTGCTAATCAAGATAAATGGGCTAAAGAAAAGATGGAAGGTATGGAAGCTCTTCCAAGCGGCATGTATATCAAGAAGACGCATACTACTGATGGAGAGCAAGTAAATCCAGGAGATAATGTAAAAGTGCATTATGCTGGAAGACTATTAGATGGTACGGAGTTCGATAATTCTTATAAACGAAATGAACCTATCCTGATACCAATTGGAGCAGGCAGAGTTATAAAGGGATGGGACGAAGGTATCACTAAATTTAAAGTAGGTGAAAAAGGAACACTCCTAATACCACCCAATATGGGCTACGGTGCACAAGGTGCAGGTGGAGTAATTCCTGGAAATGCTTGGTTAGAATTTGATATTGAGATCGTAGGAAAATAGGATATATAAGTAATAATATAGGCTTTCAGAAATGAAGGCCTTTTTAGATTAATTTTTTATCAAAAATCAATATTCCAGGAGGTAATTTAGGTTCTATAAACGTACACTTTGCAGGCATTATTTTTAATTGATCCGCGAAATGTTTTATTTCGTGGAAGTGAATAGGCGAAATCGCAATTCCTATTCCATGTTCCACTTTATTCATCTTAGCTTTAATTGCTGCGATGCTTTCCGATGAGGAATTTCCTGGGATAAAGTATACTATGGGATCCTTTTCAGGATACTTGATTCCAAATATTTCATTTAAGATATATTGCTCTGCAACAGTATGATCAAGTAAAATATCGTTTTTAGATCCAAAATTTCTAAATGTATTTTTTGTTCTTAAAGTAAAAGAATTATCGCCAATTAATAACAAAAATTCAAACTTATGGTGTGGGATATCTTCTGTAGCAAGTAGGTCTACTTTTTCTATTAGAAATTTTTTCTCCAAAGCTCTTAATAAATCTTCTTCAGCAATATCGAAGGAAATTACTCTATTAAAATCATGAATTTTTATGGATTGGCTAGAAATTAGACAAGATAAAACCATAGCGTCATCATCATCTTTAGATTCCTGAAACACCTGGTAAGACGCTTCCATCCTATGATGGCCATCTGCAATATAAAATGCCTCTGTTGTAGATAATAAATCTGCAATGACTGCCTCACGAGCCGGATCTACAATTTGCCAGATAGAATGCTGGTAATCTTTGCTACAAGTCCATTCCCATCCAGGTTTTTGTGCCTCTTTTGCATTCATTAGCATTTCAAGATCTGGCATAGATGAATACATTAAAAGTACTGGTTCTGCCTGAGCCTCAACAAATTGAGTAAACTTTTTAAGTTTATCCACCTTATGTGGTAAGGTTTTCTCATGCGGAAGTATTTTTCCATTTTGATAGTCTCTTACATCACTTAAACCTAAAAAACCCCGAAATGTAGTACCGTCCTTTTGCGTCTGTTTATACAAAAAATAGGATTTTTTATAAGCTCGTAAACCGCCACTTTGTATCTGGTCATCAAAACTTTTGCGTAAATTCTCATAATCACTTCCGTCTAAATTTTCTGCATTTCGTAAGGAATCCATAAAATGGTCATATAGATCCTCATAATTAATAATGCTAGACAAGGCTTCATTTTTACCATTATCCCTTTGGTTCAAAGCAATACCTTTCTGTAATTTTGAAATAACAGGCCGGAGTGCTGCAAAGGGTAAAAATTTCGGCATTAAATACGATTATTGTATATATCAGATATTTGAATTGCAAGGTCAATGCCTATTTGCTCCTGCGCATCTTCTGTACTTCCACCTATATGCGGACTAAGAGAAATTTTAGAATTCATTAAAACTCTCATTCCTGGTTTTGGTTCTTCTTCAAAAACATCCAATGCAGCACCCGCTAATTTTTCGTTATCCAACGCGTCCAAAAGGGCTTCTTCATTAAGGACTCCACCACGAGCCGTATTGACTACTATCGCAGTTTTTTTCAATAATCCTAATTCTTTTTCATCTATAAGATAAGATTTCGTTTTAGGTACATTAATGCTTAAAAAATCCACTTCTGGTAAAAATTCTTTTAAAGAATCATATGTAGAAATAGCAAAATCCACGCTTTGACCATCAAAAAATTCTATTGTGATAAGCTCATTACTTTGAGCAGTTGATAACACCATAGGCTTCATTCCCAGGGCAATTCCCATGCGAATAACTTCTTTTCCTATCCCTCCGAAACCTATTACACCTAAAGTTTTTCCTCTAATTTCTACCGCATTACTGTATAATTTTTTTAGCTCTGAAAATTTAGATTCTCCTTCCAAAGGCATATGTCTATTCGCTTCCTGAAGATTTCTGGCTAAGGTGAAAAAGTGGGCAAAAACCAACTCTGCCACTGACCGTGAACTACTATTAGGGGTATTAATAACGTGTAAACCTTTGCTTTTAGCATATTCTACATCAATATTATCCATTCCCACACCGCCGCGGCCTATAATTTTTAATGTAGGACATGCATCTATAACATCCTGACGAACTGTAGTAGCTGAACGAACTAAAATTACATCTACTTTTTTTTCATTAATGAAATCAATGAGTTGGTTTTGTGCAACTTTTACATCCAAAAACTCATGTCCATCTTCTTCCAATCTTGTTTTGCCAGGGTGGGAAATTCCATCATTGGCTAAAATTATATAACCCATTTTTAAGCTTTAAAATTTTTCATTACATCTACCAGAACCTGTACACTTTCTACTGGCATTGCATTATAAATACTTGCCCTATAACCGCCAAGATCCCTATGCCCCTTAAGACCACTTATATTGGCTTCTTTCCAAGCCGCATCGAATGCTGGACTTAGCTTTTCATCTTTTAAATAAAAGGAAACATTCATTAATGATCTGTCTTCTGTCTTACTATAACCTTGGAACAAATCATTTCGGTCTATTTCATCGTATATAAGTTTAGCTTTAGCAATATTTCTTTTTTCCGCCTCTGCGATTCCTCCATTTTTTTCCAAATGCTGCATAGTAAGCAAACTAGCATAAATAGGAAAAACGGGTGGAGTATTGTACATAGATTCTTTATCTATATGAACTTTATATTTCATAAAATTTGGAATCGTAGCATTGGCTTTTTCTAAAATTTCTTTTTTAATCACGATCATAGTCACCCCAGCTGGCCCCATGTTTTTTTGGGCTCCTGCGTATATTAAATCAAACTGCGAAAAATCTAAATCTCTACTAAAAATATCGGAACTCATATCACATATCAGTGGACAATGCGTTTTAGGGAAACTTTTCATTTCCGTACCATAGATGGTGTTGTTTGATGTGCAATGGAAATAATCATATTCGCTACCCACCTCTTCTATTTTTGGAATATAGGAATAGTTATCTTCTTTGCTACTGCCTAAAACATCTACATTGCCTATAATTTTAGCTTCTTTAATAGCTTTAGATGCCCATACCCCTGTATCTGTATATGCGGCTTTTCCATTAGGGGATAATAAGTTGTACGGAATCATTACAAACTGAAAACTTGCACCCCCCCCCATATATATAACTTCATAATCATCTCCCAAACGAAGTAGGCGTTTTGCAATAGCTCGGGCTTCATCCATAACTGCGATAAATTCCTTGCTTCGGTGAGAAATTTCTAAAAGAGAAAGTCCCATTCCGTTGAAATTTAATATGGCTTCTGCGGATTTTTCAAATACTTCTTGCGGAAGGATACACGGTCCTGCACTGAAATTATGAATCTTTTTCATAGTATAATAAAATAAAATCCCGCGTAAGGGCGGGACAAGGTGGATTTATGATTCCTGATGTAGGAAAATTTTTTTTGAAAAAAGTTCTGACTCGGATTCCTCGTGTTGTTCATCCGGTACGCAACAGTCTACGGGGCAAACGGCCGCACATTGTGGTTCCTCATGGAATCCTTTGCACTCAGTACATTTATCTGGTACGATGAAATAATAATCATCACTTACAGGCTTTTGGGGTGCATCTGCATTAAGTAATTGCCCAGAAGGTAGCTGAACCATCCCATGCAGGGAAGTTCCTTCTGAAGCTTTCCAGTCCATAGCGCCTTCATATATTGCATTATTGGGACATTCCGGCTCGCAGGCGCCACAATTTATGCATTCATCTGTTATTTTGATAGCCATAGGCTTTTGTCTAAATTTGCTTAATTCCTCTTACTACAAAGGTATTATATTTCCTTGATAATTTATGATTATAGAATCACTTGAAAAACTTGGGCAGTTTTTAACACAATATTTAACAAAATCACCCGAATTTTTTACACAAGAAGAAAAGGAATTTTCTGCAGCCATCCGACAAGCCACATTTGAAAATAAATGGTTTACCGAAGAAAACATATTGTATTCTTTAAGTCAATGGGCAGAGGCTCTTGAAAAAGAAAATTTACATACTTTTTTACAAAATTACACTTTACCTGAATCTACAGGAAAGAAACAGAATCTAGGACTTATTCTTGCTGGAAATATTCCACTTGTAGGACTTCATGATATATTTTGTGCTCTTCTTTCAGGATGGAGTATTAGTATAAAATCCAGTTCCAAGGATGACATTTTGCCAAAGGCCATTCTAAATTTATTGGCAGCTCGGTATTCCAAAAATTTACCATATGAATTTGTCGATAGACTAACAGATTATGATGCTGTAATAGCTACAGGTAGTAATAATACAGCTTCCTATTTTGAATATTATTTTAAGCATGTTCCGCACATTATTAGAAAAAATAGAACCTCTGTGGCAGTAATTTCCGGTAACGAATCACATGAAGAGCTACAATTATTGGGAAACGATGTATTCACCTATTTTGGGCTGGGTTGCAGAAATGTTACCAAACTTTTTCTCCCTGAATCGTTCTTATTGCCAAATTTAGTTTCAGCATGGGAAAAATATAAAAAGGTAGTTATGCATTCAGGATATGCCAATAATTATGAATACCAAAGGGCATTGGCTGTGCTTAATAAGGAAGATTACTACGATGGCGAATTTGTACTCCTTATAAAAAAGGACACTCTTCATGCACCGCCAGCATGTCTATATTTCAGTGTTTATCGGGACCCGCAAGAGGTAGTTGATTATATTTCTGAAAATAAAGAATCCATCCAATGTATAAGTGGTAGTGCCGATTTTTTAGAGTATAAAATACCTTTCGGAAAATGCCAGCAGCCACAATGGAATGATTTTGCAGATGGAGTGGATACCTTGAAATTTTTACTGGAAAATTAAAGGATTATAAACTTTTGAAAAAAAAAGCTGCCTTAAAGTATAAGGCAGCTTTTTATTAATAAAGGCTTGTTATTTTAATCCGTGCATCATTGAGACAAGGTATTTACTTATAACAAATAATATTAAGGAGGAAATACCTGCCATTACCACAAATAGCATAAAGAAATCATATAAACTTCCGATTTTATATCCCATAAAAGTTTTTTCTTTCACTATTTGGGATTTTTCTATATCTAATTTTATTTGGTTTTTTACACTTTCATTTTTAATATCAGAAAATGCAAGTTTATCAAAAGGGATCATATTTTCACCTTGAATATCGGTAATATTTTTTGTATTACTTATATTAAAATCTTTGTTGATAATTTTAATTTTATTGCTTTCTTCAAGGCCTTGAACCTTTTTAAGTGAAACAAAAGATTCCGGATAAAAAGAAGCGAGTGTACCTGCAAATTTGTTTGCTGTGGCAGTACTTAAAAACCATACTCCCATTAAAAGTGAAGCAAACTTTACAGGAGCTAGTTTATTTACCATGGATAATCCAATGGGTGATAAACATAATTCACCAAAAGTGTGGATTGCATAGAGACTAATAAGCCACATCATACTTACTTTTACGCCCGGCATTAAACCCTTAACACCGAATGCTATCACTAAATACCCTATGGCGAGTAAAAATAATCCTAAAGCTTGTTTATAAGGTGAAGCAGGTTCCATTTTTTTTCTACCTAAGTAGGACCAAATAAAGGCAAATACTGGAGCGAAAATTACAATAGCAACAGCATTTACAGATTGAAAGTAAGAGGCTGGAATTTGGTATCCTAAGAAATTTCTATTAGTTTGTTCTTCAGCAAAATATGTTAAAGAAGCCCCTGCTTGTTCAAAAGCAGACCAAAAGAAAATCACAAAAAACGCAACGATATAGATTACCCAAATTCTTTTTTTCTCAATTTTTGTAAGACTAGGGTCAGAAATTATATATCCAGGTGCAGCAAGCGTCAAAGAAAATATGAATGCACCAATAATATCTCTATTACCACTATCATCTTTTAATAAAAAGGTAAATAATCCTAGTAAAACAAGCCATATAGCTCCCCAAACAAGCATTAGTTTTTTTGCTGATTTCTTTTCTGTTTTACTTTTTAATTCTACATCAATTTTATTCAATCGTGCAGCTTCTATGTCAAGACCTTGTTCTGTTAAGGTTTCGGGTTTAGAAACTTCTGGCGCATTTCCAATGGGTAAACCTTCTGGCGTTTTAAGATATTTGTTTTTATAGAGTACAAAAACTATTGTACTTACTATCATACCTATTCCTGCAGCAAGGAAACCCCATTTAAAATCTTCTGGTCTACCAGTATCGCCTAGGAAACCACACAAAAGAGGTGCGATAAAGGCACCTAAATTAATTCCCATATAGAAAATTGTAAAAGCACCATCCACCTTAGGGTCGTTCGCTGGATAAAGCTTTCCTACCATAGTAGAAATGTTTGGCTTAAAAAAACCGTTACCAAAAATGAGTAATCCAAGACCAATAAACATGATCATGGGAGCAAGGTCTTTATTTTCGTAAATACTTCCGGAAACAAACATAAATAATTGACCTAAAGCCATTAAGATACCACCAACAATAATAGATTTACTATTTCCCCAGTATCTATCCGCCATATATCCTCCAATGAGAGGAGTAAGATACACCAGGCCTGTATAACTACCGTAAATTTGAGAGCCTAAATCTTTATCAAAGAGTAAAGCTTTCGTCATAAATAAAACGAACAAAGCCCGCATCCCATAATAACTGAAACGCTCCCACATCTCTGTTACAAAAAGAAGATAAAGCCCTTTTGGGTGACCAGTTTTCACCACCTGTGCTGTTTCCATAATGTAATTGTTAATTATCTGTTAAATGGCAAATATATACTTTTCTTACTTGCTTTGCTGATTTCGGGCGTTTTCTTCACGCATAATTCGGTTCAAAGGCTTTAATATAGATAGCCCTAAAGCCGTTGCCAATAGGAGCAATCCACAATTTACCCAAAAAAAATTGGCTTAATCTGCATAACCATCCCACAGACTTGCTAAGACTCCGGATAATTTGTTACCAATACTGGTAGAGAGGAAAAAACCTCCCATCATTAATGCGGTGAGTCGGGGAGGAGAAAGCTTTGATACCAAGGATAATCCCATGGGAGAAAGACACAATTCGCCAATGGTAATTACGCCATAGGTTCCAACAAGCCACCAGGGCGACACCTTAACCGCACCATTATTTCCAGCATGAACAGCCAAAACCATAACGAGGCAACTAAGTGCTGAAATAAAAAGTCCAATAACTATTTTGGTTGGTGTAGAGGGTTCTTTGCCCTTTTTTCTTAAATATCCGAAGGCTCCTACCACTACTGGAGTAAGCGCAATAACCCAAAAAGGATTAATGCTTTGGAAAAGTTCTGTATTGGTAAGTATTAATTCATTTTTACCAGTGGAAGTAATTTCAGATCTTTTTTCAGGAGGTAAATTTCTTAAATAAACATCTTCTGAAGGCTGTATAACTTCTTTTTTGTTTTTTTTAATGACCTGAAACTTCTCGTCATATAGAGGCCTATCTTTAATATTAATGTCTACTTTTTCTGATAGCGATAAACTTTTCATTGTATTTTGTAGAGGTGCGGCAACTTCCCTATCAGTATAGAATTTTGCCCATTTAGTAAGCGCTGTACCATTTTGTTTAAAAACAGCCCAAAACATCATACTTACTACAAAGATGCTTAGCAATGCACCAATGGGTCTTTTTTCATTGGTGGAAGTATTTTTATAGAGCATAAAATAAAAAATCAATACCGGAATACAGGCAAAAATAAAAGCATCAGTACTTTTACTTCCGAAAATTATACTTGGGATAAACCACCCGATAATACCTGCGATCACTGCGGGTAAAAATACTTTGGCCATTATAGATGCTATGCTTGTATCCCCTGGAAGTGCAGGTTTAATCACATTTGCATGCTTTATATGCTTCAAGCCAATGCTGAATATCACTAGGCCAAGGAGCATACCAACCCCAGCAGACATGAATGCTGGGCCCCATCCATAGGTGTTTCGCATATAAGCAGCAATGATGTTACAAGTGAAGGCTCCTATATTTATGCCCATATAAAAAATATTATATCCGCTATCCTTATTTTTTTTATAAGGTTCTTCACTGTATAAATTTCCAAGAAGTGTGGATATACTTGGTTTAAAAAATCCATTACCTATTATTACTAATGCCATTGAGAGGTAGAAAAACATCGGGCTTTGAAATATCCCAAGCATTAGGTAACCTGCTCCCATCAGGATGCCGCCTAAGTATATACTTTTTACGTAGCCAAGTAACCGATCGGCAATAAATCCTCCAAGAAAAGGCGTTAAATAAATAAGTGCGATAAAAGTTCCGAAAATATCATCAGCAATTTTACCATCGAATGCCAATCCACCATTGCTGGTAGTATCGGTCATATAAAGCACAAAAATTCCTTACATTAGATAATAACCAAATCTTTCCCACATTTCCGCCAAAAACAAATAGGGGAGACCTTTCGGGTGTTTTTTTTCCATATATATTAATATCTTTTATTAAAAATTCATTACTCCACAATTCAAGAGTATACAAGGATACAAAAATTTAAAAATTAGATAGGTAAATAGGAAATCTGTTTTATAGTATATCCAGGTTTCCTTTTTTCTCAGCATATTTTTTAAAATTTACCTTAAAATTGATTTTTGAAAGATTTCTCGTCTTGTGTATCTTTACCCCCATAAGAAAATTACTATGACCTTTATAGAAGAACTACGATGGAGAGGCCTATTGGCGGAGTTAATGCCAGGTACAGAGGAGCAATTGGAAAAAGAGTCTACCAAGGCCTATATCGGATTTGATCCTACAGCTAATTCCTTACATATTGGCAATCTTATTCCTATAAAAGTTTTGGTTCATTTTCAAAAACATGGTCATTATCCTATTGCGCTAGTGGGGGGTGCTACAGGTATGATAGGCGATCCCAGTGGAAAAAATGCTGAAAGAAATATGCTGGATGATGAAAGTTTGAAAAATAATGTGAAAGGGATACGAACACAGCTAGAACACTTCTTAGATTTTTCTGGAACTGGAAATAATCCTGCTTTACTGGTAAATAATTATGATTGGATGCGTGAAATTTCCTTTCTTGATTTTGCAAAAAATGTAGGAAAGAATATTACGGTAAATTATATGATGGCAAAGGATTCTGTGAAAAAAAGACTTACTGGTGATGATGGGGCAGAAGGCATGAGTTTCACGGAATTTACCTATCAGCTTATCCAAGGTTACGATTTTTTACACTTGTATAATGAGTTTCAGGTCAAATTGCAAATGGGCGGTACCGACCAATGGGGAAACATTACAACTGGAACGGAACTGATTAGGAGGAAATCCCAAGGACAAGCTTTTGCACTCACTATTCCTCTCATCACAAAAAGTGACGGTACTAAATTTGGCAAATCTGAAGGAGGGGCAAATATATGGCTGGATAAAAAACGCACTAGCCCTTTTAAGTTTTATCAGTTTTGGCTCAATACATCAGATGAGGATGCGGAAAAATTTATTAAAATGTTTACCTTTTTAGATCAAAACACAATCGAGAAATTAATTTTTCAGCATAAGGAAGCACCGCATCAAAGAATTTTACAAAAAACCTTAGCTAAGGAAGTTACTACATGGGTACATAGCATAGAAGATCTGGAAAAAGCTGAAAATGCGACAGCTATATTATTTGGAAAATCCACCCGCGAAGATTTTGAAAATCTAGATGATCAGAGTTTTTTAGAAATTTTTGAAGGTGTTCCAATGGCGGAGGTTTCAAAAGAAAAAAGTATTGGAGTTGGTATTGTAGATGTCCTATCAGATGTTTCAGGATTCCTGTCCAGTAAAGGCGAGGCGCGCAGAGAACTAAAAGCAAATGCCATATCTGTAAATAAAAATAAGATTGATGAAAACTTTATTCTTTCAGAAAAGGATATTATAGCCTCTCACTATATACTGCTACAAAAAGGTAAAAAGCAGTATTTCATCCTAAAACTATTAGATGAAGCTTAATTTTAGTGCATTTTGTAGAAAACCAGAAGTACTTCAATTAGAAAATTCTATAGTTTTTTGTTTGCATGATAACGGAGGAAATGCACAAGATTTTGATTGGCTGGTAGAGGCTTTGCCAGAAACTTTTGGCTTTGTATCCTTTCAAAAATCAGTAATTCAGGGGGGGCAATCAGATTGGTTTAAATTCAAGTCTACTGGGAATATGGAAAGTTCAGAGATTACCTCCGGCGAGGCAATAGCAACTGTGGATGATCTGGTACAAGACATGCTGGCGGTGGTAAACGAGTGGCATGCCCCAGCTGCACCTATTTATCTTGTGGGACAGGGCACGGGAGGAACTTTAGCCTATGCAATAGCTTTTAAATATCCCCAATTTTTTCAAAAGGTAGTTTGTATGAATGGTTTTGCTGAGAAAAAAATTATAAATACAAAAGCGGATAAAAAAGCAATTTCTAAACTGAGATTTTTTATATCTCATGGTGCCAATAATCGCACAATACCGCTCACTTGGGCCCGTGCCGCAGCTGATTTTCTCTATTCTGTGGGTTGTTATTTTACTTTTCGTGAATATGTTTCCGGAGAAGAAATTAACCTTAAAAACCGGTTAGATTTAGTTGCCTTCTTGCAGGATTTGCCGTATCCGGTTGTGAGCGATGAAGTAAAAGTGGATTAAATAAAAATTGAATATCGAGTTAATTTTTAAGGTAAGTTCAAAAACTCTTTTTCCATTGTAGAATCACTAAAACGCAACTACATTAGCATTCTATATGAATCTGTTGATATATACGTTACCACATTCCAAATTTTTCCATTATTAAAATAAACAGATTTATATTGAAGTCTTATATGATGATAAAATAAATACTGGATTTAAGTGCCCTGATTTATTAATTTAAAATACTTCACCTAACTCAGCTCCCAAAACTACATTTTATACTATTCACTTCGAGGATCCTTCCGAAAGCCCAACTTTTTGCAACGCAGAACCTCCAAAGCTTCTACTTCAAAATCTTCTACAACAACGCCTTCCATCAGATAAACTCCCTCACCGTACAGAGGATACTCACTTAACGAGGGAGCAAAATGTACCGTGTCAAAAAAATCTCCTTTTGCATCAAAAAAGGTCCCGAATTTCATCATATCACCCCGTCGGGTCTTCACGCGTTTGTCATCTATAAGTTCCCCAATAATTTTAATTTTTCTGCCTGTATTTTTAGCAAAATCTTTGGCAAATATATCCCCGCGGAAGCTGGTCTTTAGCATATCGAAATAACTCCCGGAAATGGGGAAACCAAAGAGTTCTATCTCATCATATAGATCCTCTATAGGGTCTTCCTCTAAAGGTGGGAGTACGCAGAGCGGCTCCTCGGAATTGGGTGTAAAAAGTGGAGCGTTTTCTACTAAATTTTTGCTACCATTGCTCAGTTGCAGATGCGCTTCCCAGAGGAGTTCTTTTTTGCCTCGCCCCAGGCTGCGTAATGCACCAGAACGTATGAGTAATACCAGCTGCTCCAGCTTAATTCCAGTGCGGTAGATGAAGTTTTCCAATCCACTGAACTTGCCATTTTTATGACGTTCCTTTAGCATATTTTGTACTAAATTACTTTCTATGCCTAAAATCCTATCAAACCCTAAAAATAAATTTTTCCCAAGGATAATAGCCTGATATTCTGATGTATTGATGCACGGTAAGCAAATCGTCGCGCCCGCTTTTTTGGCTTCGTTGATATATACTTTTCTTGGATAAAATCCTCCATAATTATTCAGTACAGAGACGATAAACTCTCTAGGGAAGTATGTCTTAAGGTATAGGCTTTGATAACTTTCTACTGCATAGCTCGCACTATGCGCCTTATTGAAACAATAGCCAGCGAAGGACTCCATTTGCCGCCATACTTCCTCTGCATTTTCCTTAGGATATCCCATATTTTCGCAATGGGCAAAATATTTATCTTCTATTTCTTCTAAATGTTTCTTGTTTCTGTATTTCCCGCTCATCATGCGGCGGAGCACATCTGCATCCGCCATATTCAGGCCGCCATATGCGTGGCCTATCTTCATTACATCTTCCTGATACACCATAATACCATAAGTTTCCTCTAATTGTTCCTTAAATACAGGGTGGATGTAGCGGGTAGTTTCAGGCTTAAGGTGTCTGCGTATATATTCCCCCATCATCCCAGATGACGCCACACCGGGGCGGATGATGGAAGATGCAGCCACTAATGTGAGATAGTTCTCGCATTTTAGTTTGCGTATTAGTTGTCGCATGGCAGGAGACTCTATGTAGAAACAGCCCACCGTTTCACCTTTTTTTAACTTTTCAGCAATAAGGGGATCATCAAAGAACTTTTTACCATCAGAGCTGTCTATTTTTTGTCCCGTATTTTCTTCTATAATTTTAGCGCAATCATTAATGTGCCCTATGCCACGCTGGCTAAGGATATCGAATTTTTCAAAATTAATATCCTCCGCTACATACATATCTATCTGGATGGTAGGATAGCCTTTTGGTGGTAGATCCATTGCTGCATAGCTAGTAAGTGGCAACTCAGAGATGAGCATTCCTGAGGCATGGATGCTTCTTTGGTTGGGAAAATCAGCAAGTTTATTAAAAGAAGCCAGTATTTTTTGAGTGATTTTATTGTGGTTTCTGCTGTCTTCTGGGTGCAGTACCAGCCTATCGATTTCTTGTTTAGGTAGGCCATATACTTTGCCAAGTTCTCGCAGGATGCTTCTACCCTTAAATGTTCCCATCGCGCCCATTAATGCTACTTGGCCTTTAGGATATTTAGCAAAAATATAGTCATAAATAGCATCCCGATCTTGCCAACTGAAATCTACATCAAAATCTGGTGGCGACTGTCTTTTAGGATTTAAAAAGCGCTCGAAAGGTAGTTTTAGGTCTAAAGGGCACACATTAGTAATGCCTAGACAGTAGGCCACTGCAGAGTTGGCACCGCTGCCCCGTCCTACATAGTGGAAGTTTCTGTGGCGTGCATAATTGCAGATGTCGTCCGTAATTAAAAAATAAGAAGCAAAACCCAACTGTTCTATGATTTTTAATTCATGCAAGACTCTTTCCTTAGCTGCCGTATCATGTAGGCCATATCGGTGCTGCAATCCTTTCATTGCTTTTTTTTGAAGAATCTCTATATCCTGATAGCTGTCTCCAGTAAAGGTTTTTTTATTTTTTGGGCTTTTAAAATCGAACTGAAAATCACAACTGGCCAAAAGTTCATCAGTATTTAGGATGAGTTCTGGGAATGCCATATAGCGTTCCAAAAGTATCTTTTTGGGGTAGAGTATCTCATCTCTTTTGGCAGCCTGTTCCGGCTTAAGGTGTGAAATTAGGATATTATGGTCTATTGCCCGCAGCTGGCAATGTAAGCTATAAGTAGATTTTGCTAAAGTCACAGGGGAGAGCACTACACAGTTTTGGCGGAATTGTTTTTTTTCTAAGGCCAGCTTTGGAAGTTGCCAAGGAAAAACCCCAATTCTTTCCTGATGGTGCAGATCCTTCGGCATATGCTCTCCATACGGATAAATAAAGTAAACTTGGGAAAGTGCAGGTGCACGCTCGGGAAGTTCTTGCTGCAGCATATTCATGCGTGTGCGATAGTCATTAATTTGGCAAAAGCCTTCCGCATTTTTCGCTATAGCGATATAGCGGAGCGTATCTCCTTCCCGGAACTCCATCCCGGGAATCATTTTAAAGGAAGGATGCAGCTTTCTGCACCGCCGGACCATTTCCAGCGTGATGGAGGTATTATTAATGTCTGTAATCACAGCCTCAGTGTAGCCATTTTCAGGCAGAGCATCTATCAGTGCATCAGGACTAAGAGTGCCATAGCGCAAGCTGTAGTGGGTGTGTACATTCAGGAGCATATTAGGCAATATTTTGTTGAAGGAGGCAGTTGGCTTTCATTACTTTATCACTCCCGAAACGGCTCCTTATTTTGTCCATGGCGGCCATCAGATTTAGGTCTTGTTCATCATCATCAAAAAGATTGATCTGGTATCCACCTGCAATTAGTTTGCTGAAACGCACTCCCACCAGACGGATGAGCATTCTTCTTTCAAAAATTTTATCAAATAATTCTAATGCTTTTTTGCTCAGCATTTTATCCGAGTTGGTGAAGGGCAGTGTAAGTTGCTTTGTATGCGTATCAAAATTGCTGTATCGTATTTTTAGGCTGATGCATCCTGTGAGCCGCCCCTGAAATCGGAGATCATAGGCTAGCTCATCTACCATTTGTAGGATGCAGCGGCGGAGAAAATCCACATCTATAGTATCTTGCTGGAAGGTGTGCTCCTTGCTCATACTCTTTTGTTGGGTGAAAGGAACTACTGGGCTATCATCTTTACCAAGGGATTTTTTCCAAATCAGTACGCCATTTTCTCCTAATATTTTTCGCATGAGGAAGGGATCCATGTTTTGTAGAGTTGCTATTTTTGAGATTCCCATATTTCGCAATGTTCCATAGGATTTTTCGCCTACCATAGGGATTTTTTTTATAGATAAGGGAGCCAAAAAATTCTTTTCTGAGCCTATTGGGACTTGTTTTTCTCCGCAAGGTTTAGCTTCCCCGGTGGCTATTTTGGATACCGTCTTATTTTCTGAAAGTGCAAGGGAGATGGGGAGTCCGGTCTCTCTTATAATGGTAGCGCGCAGCTCGCGGGCCCATTTCCAGCAGCCAAAAAAACGGTCCATCCCTGTGATATCCAGATAATGTTCATCTATTGAGGCCTTTTCTACCACGGGAGCGGCGGACTCTATTACCTCGGTGACCATATCGGAATATTTGAAGAACTCTTGAAAATCTCCTTTTACAATGCTGGCCTCAGGGCAGAGCTGGCGCGCAAGGGACATGGGCATGGCACTGTGGATGCCGAAACGGCGTGCTTCGTAAGAGCAACTTGCCACCACACCTCTTCCGGAAGTCCCACCGATTAATACAGGTTTTCCTACTAAATCTGGATTCATGAGGCGAGCGACAGAAACGAAGAAGCTATCTAAATCGCAGTGAAGTATATGTCTTTCCATGGTTCCTCGTCATTTTGTTATTATTTAAAACAATAATTATGTTATTAATATAAACAAATGTATGGTATCGGAAAGTCTTTAAACTTGTAAGTATTAAATTTTACATGTTAATTTTTGAGATATAAGTTCCTCAATTATTAAAAATTTATACGTGAATAGTTCAGATCGGCTTGCCACGCTCCACTTCGTTGCTCTCGCAATGATGTGATTAAAAACTGCTCTTATTGTGAGGGGGAAACTAGGAAGCATTTCTTTATGTAAGGGGCGCGAGCGAAGCGAGCGCCAATACTGCTCTAGTGCTGCGCCCCGGGCTGAGTGGAGCTTTTTTCTAGCGGGGATGAGGCGAAGCCGAATCCCCGCTAGAAAAAAGCGGGAACGGAGCACGGAATAGGCGCCCAAAAATTACCCCTAAAAGTGCGATACTTTTAGGGGTAAATTAGAGTTGGAAAATTTGCTCTGTCTTAGCTCTTATGCGTACTCTTCAATGCTTGGGCAGGTGCATACCAAATGACGGTCGCCAAATGCTTCGTCTACACGGGAAACGGAGGCGAAGAACTTATGCTCCCGTACCCAATCTAATGGATAGGCTGCTTTTTCTCTGCTATAAGGTTTGTCCCAAGTATCTGATATGACGGTTTGCTCAGTATGCGGTGCATTTTTTAGAACATTTTGTGTGGCATCGGCTTCACCGGATGCTACTTCATCTATTTCTGCCTTAATGGATACTAAAGCCTCGATGAAACGATCCATCTCTTCCTTACTTTCGCTCTCTGTAGGTTCTATCATAAGGGTTCCTGCAACGGGGAAACTTACGGTGGGGGCGTGGAAACCATAGTCCATCAGTCGTTTTGCTACATCTACTACCTCTATGCCGGCAGCCTTAAAGGGGCGAAAATCTAAAATACATTCATGGGCAACGCGCTTATTGTCATTCATGTATAACACTGGGAAATGTTTCTCCAGGCAGGACTTCATATAATTCGCGTTTAGTATGGCGTGAGCGGTAGCTTTTTTAAGACCATCCGGGCCTAGCATACGGATATAAGCATAGGAAATATTCAGGATAAGACCGCTACCATATGGTGCTCCCGAGATGGCATCAATACCTGAATTTCCTCCTGTGGAAATGTTTGGGTTTCCTGGAAGGAAGGGAACTAAATGTTCTGCTACGCAAATAGGGCCTACACCAGGACCTCCACCGCCATGAGGAATGGCAAATGTTTTGTGTAAATTCAGGTGGCACACATCTGCACCGATGGCTCCTGGGCTGGTGTAACCTACCTGGGCATTCATATTGGCACCATCCATGTATACTTGCCCACCGTGCTGGTGAATAAGTTCTGTAATGTCTTTCACATTAACATCGAAAAAACCGTAGGTAGATGGATAGGTAATCATAATGGCGGAAAGATTTTGGGAATGCTCTACCACTTTGGCTTGAAGATCATCAAAATCTATTTCTCCATTTTCTTTATTTTTCACTACTACTACCTTCATTCCTGCCATTACTGCGGAGGCTGGATTAGTCCCATGAGCGGATTGTGGTATTAAAACAATGTTTCTATGCCCTTCACCACGAGAGAGGTGGTAGGCACGGATTACCATTAGGCCAGCATATTCACCTTGCGCTCCAGAGTTGGGCTGAAGGGATGTTCCTGAAAATCCTGTAATTTTTGATAAATAATCTTCCAATTCGGAAATCATTTTTTGGTATCCTCCTGCTTGCTCTTTAGGAATGAATGGGTGAATGTTTCCCCACGTTGTCCAACTTAATGGTATCATCTGAGTGGCTGCATTTAGTTTCATAGTGCAACTTCCCAATGAAATCATGGAATGGGTAAGGGATAAATCTTTACGCTCTAAGCGCTTAATATAACGCATTAGCTCCGTTTCTGTGCGGTATTTAGAAAATACTTCCTCGGTAAGGATTTCATCTTCTCTTACTAGATTTTTATCTAATTGTAGTTTATTTGAAAGTTCAACATCTGGTGTTGAATTTCTTTTATAATGCGATGCAAAAGTAGAGAGAAGGTGTTCTATATTTTTTTTGCTGATGGTTTCATTAACAGCAATGATAATGGAATCTTTAACGAAATAGTTCAGATTAATTCCTGCTTCTTCCATTACGGATTGAAGTTTGGCCTTTTCTTCTTCCTTTATTTCAATGCAAATTGTATCAAAATAAGGCTGTTCTTTTACTGAAATACCAAGATTCTTAAGTCCGGATTTTAATGCTTGAGCATGTGCATGAATATCTGTTGCAATTTCTCTAAGACCTTCCGCCCCATGATAAACGCAATACATCCCAGCCATGACAGCTAAAAGTACTTGTGCGGTACAAATGTTAGATGTTGCTTTTTCTCTTTTAATGTGTTGCTCTCTGGTTTGGAGTGCCATACGTAGAGCTCTTTTTCCATTTGCATCTTGAGAAACACCAATAATTCTTCCTGGGATGTCTCTTTTATAATTTTCCTTACAAGCAAAAAAGGCGGCATGAGGCCCACCATATCCCATTGGGATTCCAAATCTTTGTGTAGTACCCACGGCACAGTCTGCACCCATAGCACCGGGTGATTTTAATATTACTAATGCCATAGGATCACACGATACTACTGTCTGGATTTCTTTATCTTTGAAAGACTGAATTATAGGTGTGAAATCCTGAACAATACCATCTTTTCCTGGGTATTCTAAGAGTAAGCCGAATACTCCAGAGATTTCCCCCGCCTCTTCCGGTTTTCCTATTTTAAGTTCAATGCCTAATCCATCTGCTTTTGTTTTAAGCACCGCAATAGTTTGAGGTAAGGTATTTTCATCAACCAAAAATATGTTTTCCCCATTTGCTTTTTGATTTTTAGTTCGATGTTCAAAGAACATGTGCATGGCTTCAGAAGCTGCAGTGGACTGATCCAGCAATGAAGCATTGGCAATAGGCAGTCCTGTGAGACTTACTACTACGGTTTGAAAATTAAGCAATGCCTCTAATCTTCCTTGTGCAATTTCTGCTTGATAAGGGGTGTAGGCGGTGTACCAAGAAGGATTTTCAAGGATGTTTCTTTGAATAGGGGATGGGAGTATTACTGGATGGTATCCAAATCCTATATAACATTCTTTTTGTTGGTTTTGTAGTGCCAATTGGTGGGAAAGACCTAACATCTCAAATTCCGTGATGGATGCTGGTGTATCTAGATCCTTCTGGGATAAAATGCTACTTGGAATTGTTTGTGAAATCAATTCATCAATAGAGGAAACACCTATCTCTGCAAGCATGGCGTCTATATCTTTTTGTTTAGTGGAAATATGCCTGTGAACGAATTCTTTGCTGCTCATAGAGTGTTTTAATTTAAATTAAATAGGTGTAAAAATAAGAAATAGCTTTGTTAACCTTTTATTAAAAATAGTAAAAGGATAATGATAATCATCAGCACAGTTATCGCATACAATTTTGCTTTTGGGAGAACTTTTTTTTGAGTTTTTTGATTAGAAGGTACTTCGTATGGGGGAATTTCTGTAGAACTTGATAAATTATCATCTTTATTTAGTTCAGATATACAGAGCCTGGCAGCGGCCATTTTACTGGTGTGACTATTTTGCGCATTAAGCAATAGGTAAAAATTACCTTGGGCATCAAATTCGTTTATTTTAATAATCCTTTCTCCAGAAGCTTTTTCTAATCCAAAAGGTTGGATTTTTACTACATCAGCATGGAAGGTTTGCCAATAGATTCTTACTTCACTTCCTTTTTTAATTCTAATTTTTGAAGCAGAAAATTCTTTTATTATAGGATCTTGTAGGCTGTATGATGTGGGATTATGGAGCAAGTTTTGATCGTAGATTTTCCTCGCTTTCGCATCAATTAAGGTTTCATATGCCTCAGATAGTTCTATAAATCTTTTTTGGAAAAAAGGATCGTTTTCGTTTTTGTCTGGGTGATATTTAGTGCTAAGTTTCCGGTATGCCTTGCGTATTTCTTCTTCTGATGCATCTTTTGCAATACCAAGAAAATGGTAAAAATCTTTCATTATTTTGCCTTATTCAGTAGACTATGCTTTCGTCCGTAGAGTAAGTAAATCACAAGACCTATTATAAGCCAAATCCCAAACCACTTCCAATTTGAAATACTCATTCCTGTTAATAAATAAAGACATGAAGTTAATCCTAATAGAGGAATTAAAGATAAATTTTTTACAAAAGCTAAAATAATGAGGACTAAGGTAACGAGTAAAAAGATTATCATAGGAAAGCGTTGCTCGTTTGTAACTGAGAAATTAAACAAATCTTTAAAATATGCAGGAAACAGGTAGAATAAAAATGCTCCCAGACAAAGGATTATACCTGGATAGTAGTATTTTCCTGCAATAAATGGTAATTTAAATGCCCTATTGGAAGTGGCATTTTCAGATTTTTTAGGAAGACCCTTTAAACTATTTTTATTTTTATCGTTTTCAGTAAGAATGATAACTCCGCCACAGACTAAGCAAAATGCGAATAAAGTCCCTATACTCGTGAAATCGAGGACAATATTTTCATTGGTAAAAAATATAGGTATACCTACCACAAGACCTGTTATAATAGTTGCAAAATCTGGCGTTTTATATTTAGGATGTATATGGGAAAATTTCTTAGGCATAAGACCATCCCTAGACATGGACATCCAAATTCTTGGTTGACCCATTTGAAATACCAAAAGCACGCTCGTCATAGCTACTACTGCTGCTACAGACACGATAAATAGCATCCACTTAACACCTTTGGCAGCGAAAATTTCGGCCAATGGATCACTTACATTTAATGTTTTGTATGATACCATTCCGGTGAGAATAAGCGCAAGAATGATATAGATTACAGTACAAATAGCTAAAGAATAGAGCATTCCTCGTGGGAGATCTCGCTGGGGATTTTTGGATTCTTCAGATAGGGTAGATATTGCATCAAATCCTATATAGGCGTAAAATACTGCTGAAACTCCTGCCATAACTCCGGTAAATCCATTAGGCATAAAAGGCGTCCAATTTTCAATATCCACATAAAAAGCACCTACAATAATGACTAATACTATTACAGCCAACTTAATATACACCATTGCATTGCTTACATTCTTACTTTCTTTGGCACCTCGATAAACCAAAAGTGTAATGAGAAAATTTATTAAAAGCGCCGGAAGATCAAAAATCATTCTAAGTCCGCCGAAAACGGGTGCATTTTTATAGGCTAAATAGGCTTCCGAAGTAGTTACGGGATTAGCCTTCCCAAACTCTTCTGCTGCACTTAAATAATTGACAGTCAGCCATTCAGGGAGATGTAATCCTATAGATTCTAGGAGATTAGTAAAGTAACCACTCCATGAAAAAGCGATGTAAATATTCCCAATAGAGTACTCCATAATAAGTGCCCAGCCAATAACCCATGCAAAGATTTCCCCGAAAGAGACATACGCATAGGTATAAGCACTTCCGGATATGGGAACTCGTGAAGCAAACTCAGCATAACAAAGTGCAGTAAAACCGCATGCTATGGCACAGATGATATATAAAATGACTACTCCTGGCCCGCCTTCAAAACTGGCGTTGCCTATAGCGCTAAATGTCCCACCACCAATAACTGCAGCGATGCCGAAAAATGTTAAGTCTTTTAATGTCAGTACTTTTCGTAAAGAATTACCGTGTATATTTTCTTCCTCCGCAGAAATTTCATTAAAAGTTTTTCTCCTTAACAATGTCCTTAACATATTAATATAATCTTCTCAAATGTATAAAAAAGTCTTAAAACTTAATTTTTACACTGATTTCAAACTTCGTTTTTCTATTTTCGTGCAACATTTTATCAAATGAAAAGAAAAAATATCTCGCTTTTGGCGTTTACCATAATAAGTACTGCATATTCACAATTATCTCCAAACTTTGTAAAAGAATGCTCGAGTATTAAAAAGTATTCCTTTTATACGGATAGACTTTTATATGAAAATGGACATCAAGCAGCACTTTCTGCTCTATTGTTTGATTCCTCCTTATTTCCATGGGAAAATACTATAGAAAAAAAAGTGGAGCTGGGTGTTCTTGCCGATGATGCATATAGCATAAAAACTTATCTTTCTTCTTATGAGTCGGGCACTAATTTTTCTTCAAGCCCACAAGGTCTTTTGCATATTGCAGACTATTATTTATCTCAAAAAAAGTATCCAGAAGCTGAAAATGTGTTATCTAAAGTTAACCCTACTTTACTCAGTTTAAAAGAAAATCAGGACTATCTTTTGCGTTTGGGCTATGCAGGTTTTATGCAAGGTAATAATGATAAGGCTAAAAGTGCACTTCGGGAGGCATTACAGTCTCAAGATGATGTTAAAAGAAATAGAGCAGCATATATGCTCGGCCATCTCGCTTATTTGGAAAATAATACAGATGAGGCAAAAAAGTATTTTCAATCTTTACCTCAAACGCCTGAATATGACAAAATTGTGCAGCCTTATTTTATTCAAATGGCCTACAATAGCGGGGAATATTCAGAGGCTAGTTCTTTAGCTAAAAAATATCTGGAAACTTACCCTGATGGAAAAATGAAATCCGAGCTGAATAAAATCGTTGGAGAAAGCTTATTTACTCAAAATCAATTTTCCGAAGCTTTACCTTACCTTACATCTTATGCACAAGAGATAGAAAAATCAGGACAAACCCCAAGCTATGCTATGCTGTATCAATTAGGTTATGTAAATGCAAAAGCGGGTCAATATGAAGCGGCTGTACAATATTATAATCAAATAACATCTGCTGAAAATAAGTTTGGGCAAAATGCGTATTTTCAATTAGGGAACGCATATTTGCAATCTTCTCCACCACAAAAAGAAGCTGCTATGGCAGCTTATAAAAAAGCCTATGAAATGGGAGCAACGGATGGTGGAAACCCAGACATTCCCAAAAAATCTTTACGACAGTATGCAAAATTAAGCTATGATATAGGAAATCCTTTTGAGGCCAATGAAGATGTTCTATTAAAGTACAGTGAAAACTATCCTAATGACCCTGAAATAAAAACCTTATTAGCAAAAACATATCTATATAATGGAGATTTAGCGAAAAGTATTTCCGCAATGGAAGAACTTCCTTCTATGGATGAAACCATAAAAAATGCTTATCGAGAAGCTACATTTATAAAAGCTATTCAAAGTTTACAAGACGGTAAAATAGCGGAAGCAGAACTTTATTTGAAAAAGCATCAAACTTCCGTGGCTGCATCGGACATAAATCAAAAGGCGAGAATCAATTTTTATTTAGGTGAGATTGCATTTGAAAAAAATGATTATGAATCTGCTATTCTTCAATATTTAAAAGTGAAAAATGGAGATGCAGTAGCTATACCTGAACTAGAGGATGGTCGATTAGATTATAATCTGGGATTAGCATATCTAAAAAATAAGCAATGGAAAGAGGCCGACAATTATCTTAATTTAGTAAAAGTTTCAGGATCACAATACTCTAATGAGGCGGCTTTAAGGCTAGGAGATTCTCAGTTTTATCAAGGGAATTTTAATGAAGCTATATCCTTATATGAAAAGTCTTCAGGTGACTACGCAGAATATAAAATTGGTGAAGCATTTTTAGCAGACGCAGAATATAGCAAAGCGGAAAGTGAGTTTACAAAATATTTAAATACCTTTTCTGCAGGTAATTATACCGTGGAGGCTATATTTGGTTTAGCAAAAGCTCAAACAGCTTTAGGAAAATATACAGAAAGTAATGCTACGCTAGAACGCATTAAAAATAATACGCAAAACACCTACCCTGTAATGATGGCAGGATTACAAACTGCAATAAATACACAGGAATTAGGAAGCACTGCTCAAGCTGTGAATTTGCTAAATTCTATTGCAGATAATCAACTCAATTCCGGATATTCTACTGAAATCCTGAATGCAGCAAAAACCATTTTTACAAGACAAAAAAATATCTCAGGTTTACAGGAATTTGCTTCTTCTAAAGGATGGGACACAGATAAAACAGAAATACAAGAATTAGAACTCGCTGCTGCACAACAGTTATATAACGAAGGAAAATATACGGAGTCTTTAGCTCAATATGAAAATTTGGAAAAGAAAACTTCTCCAAACTCAGAATCGTATTATTTTGTTTTGCATCAACTGGCTCAAGTGCATTCTCAACTTAAAAACCCCAGTTCTGCAAAAACATATTTTGAAAAAGTAGCAACGCAGGAGAACCCATACTATGATGCAGCAAACCTTTGGCTGTATCAAAATGCAATATCTGAAAACGCCATTGAGGAAAAAGCACATCGTTTGCAGAAATTACAAAATGCTAATTCAGCCCAACTGAGAAAATACGCTTTAGGAGAGCAAATAAAAACAAGCGTTTTAACAAGGTCTTCCACAGGTAATACCTCTCTTTTATTGGATAAAGTTAAAAATATCGGTGTCGTTGCGGCCTATCAAGATTTCGTTAAAGTAGTTGAAGCCAGAACTTTATATGAATCTGGTAAAAAGAGTGCTGCTCGAGAATTATTTAAAAGTTTAGAGAAATCCTCTATTTCTGCAGTTGCTGCGGAGGCTTTATATAACAAGGCTCTATATCAAGCCGAAAGCCGAGAATATAAAGCAAGCAACAGCACAATTTTCACTATAGCTGAAAAGTTTCCTGAACAAGGCATTTGGGGAGCATCTGCTTTGGTACTATTGGCTAAAAATTATTGGGCCTTAAAAGATAAATTTCAAACTAAATACACGCTGAGCCAGATTATAGAAAATTTCACGGAATATCCTGAGATCGTAGAACAAGCACGCTCCTTAAAAAACCTATACGCACTTTAAAAATGAAGATGTCATATAAAAGCCTCATTGTAATAGGTATTCTTTCCTATGCAACAGCATACTCTCAAATAAAAGAAGAGGTACTCATTATACCGGGGAAAGTGGATAAAGAAATCAAAAGTATTCCAAAACTTAAACCTAAAAAGGAAATAAATAATCCATTCACTCCGGAAAATAAACCAAAAGAAGAGGTTTCTTACACCATCGAAGATATTCCAGCAATTTCAGATTTTAAAACTACCAATCCTGAAAAGGAAGATTTAGCACCTAGTTTTGCCAAAGAGGCATACAGAAAATATGCCTCTTTATATTTTGGAAATTATATCACATGGTCGCTTCACGCAGATGCCAATCAAGATGTTTTAGATGGTAAAATGATACTGGGAGCAAGGCTAAACCACCTAAGTTCTGATGGCTTTGGAAATAGTAGATGGCTGAATTCCTCTTCTCAAAATTCCAACGCAGCAATTTATGCTGGTAGTAATAATTCAGAATCCGAATGGGCTGCGGAAGCAGGTTTTTCCCGAATTAGAAATAGATATTATGGAGATTCATCATTGTATAATGCCTCATCTTTTCCAGAATCTTACAAAATAGATAATAAAACAGGCCTCAATAATCTATATGTTGGCGTTCGTTATGAAAATGAACAATCTTCCATAGTTAAAAATGCCAAATTTAAGGCAGAAACCCATACTAATTTATTTTCAGGATCGGAATATGTAGTTGCTGCTCACACCAATATAGGCGCTTGGCAAATTTCCGTTTTCCCAGAATATAAGCTTACAGCGGGTATCATGGCAGGAGGTGAGATTTTTAGTTCTATTTTGAAAGCTAATTCTACTACAGAAAGCCGTTCCAGCTTTGGATATGCTGGTCCCAAGATATCTTTCCAAACTGGTACTATGAAAGCTTATGTGGGTGCTAAGTTTTACGGAATTAAGGCAGAGATAAATGTCCCAGTAAGTTCCTATACTGATAAACCTTACAAATTTCCAAGCTTTATGTGGGCTCCAGAAATAGGAATAAATGCGCAAATATCTTCAGGAAATGAACTGTATGCATCTGTTTCGGGAGACGTTTCCACCACCACAATAACCTCTTTATATCAAATAAATCCTTTCATCCTTCCAAATGTAGAACTGCGCCCTACCAGAAGCCCTATCATTACTAAATTGGGTCTTCGTGGAAATCTAGAGCAAAGAATTATCTATGATATAAGTATTGGTTACAAATATCAAAATGATCTTCCTATATTCTTTCTTCCATTGCCTAATACTGTAAATGGAAAAATTCCTTATTCGTTGGGAAATGCATTTGATGTTTTATATGATAATGTAAAAACTACGGATATTTTAGCCTTATTAGAGATACCCATCCAATCTAATATCAGTGTAAAATCCAGTCTAAATTTTAGGCAATTTTCTACGGAGTATTTATCTGATATGCTTTATGAGCCAAACTTTAAGGGTAGTCTCAGTATAGAAACTAAATTCCTATCCGACAGGCTTACATTAGAATTGGGTGGATTATTTTTAGGTGTGAGAAAGGGGTCATTAAATATTGAAAAAAACTACCCTTCACCTGGACTTAGTAATATAAATAGTACTATAGCTGCAAATAAAATTCCTGGCTATGCAGATGTATATGCAGAAATACTGTTTAACATCAACAAAAATTTCAGTATTTTCGCAAGCGGTAAAAATTTAACTAATAGTGTCCAAAAGAATTGGGAAGGATATCCTAATTTAGGAATTCAAGCCGGTGGAGGACTACAAGTTAAGTTTTAACGTATAATGGTCGCGTAGTTCAACTGGATAGAATATCGGATTTCGGCTCCGACGGTTAGGGGTTCGAATCCCTTCGCGATCACAAACATCCCTTTATTTAGGGCTGTTTTTTTATTTGGATAATATCTTTTTCCATTCTTCCACTTTTTTTTCTAAAGATAGAGTATGTAATGGGCTAGTAGAAGGCAATACCTTTACATTATATTCTAAAATAGCATTTCCATGGTGTTCTACAAGAGATTTATGGGCTTTTTGACCGTTACAAAATATGCGTTCTACATTAGGATATGCTTGTAATAATCCAGGAATGTCATTCGGTATTTCTTTTTTTATGGCTGAATCTGTGCTTCCTATACGCTCACAAGAGGCTAATACATCCCAAACTGCTAATTTGTTATGTTGTAAAAAATCAAGCCTTTCATTATAACTTAGGGAAATAAGATTTCTTTTCTCATTGAAAATTTGAAATAATATCTTCCAAAATCCATTTTGTGGATGTCCATAATATTCATTTTTTGTTAAAGACTAAATCCCCGGCATAGAACCGAGGATCAATATTTGAGATTCCTGAAAAATAACAGGAGAGAATGAATGTATTCTGTCTACAATGTTTCTTTCAGCCATTCGAAGAATTCATTTTGCCATACCATAGAATTTTGTGGTTTTAAAACCCAATGGTTTTCATCTGGAAAATACACGAATTTTGATTTCAATCCTTTTAATTTTGCCGCTTGAAATGCTGCTTGACCTTGTTCAAAACCAACTCGAAAATCCTTGCCACCTTGAACTATCATGATAGGTTTATTCCATTTATCTATATGACTAATAGGGTTAAAATCTGTATAGGCTTTTGGCAAAGGTTTATCAAAAGGTGAACCTAAATCCCAATTAGCAAACCAAAGTTCTTCCGTATTAAGATACCAAGATCGGGAATCAAAAATACCGTCGTGTGCTATGAATGATTTAAATCTATTTTCATGAAGACCGGCAAGCATAAAAACGGAATATCCACCGTAACTTGCACCTACTGCCGCCATCCTGGAAGCATCTACATAAGGTAATTTCGCGGCATAATCTGTAGCCGAAAGGTAATCCCGGATAGGCTGCCCACCCCAATCTTTGGATATACTTTCATTCCAAGAAGTTCCCCATCCAGGCATACCTCTGCGGTTGGGAGCCACTACAATATAGCCTTGTGCAGCCATTAGTGCCATGTTCCATCTATAGGAGAAAAATTGGGTAAGGGCAGATTGTGGACCACCTTGGCAATAAAGAAGTGTGGGATATTTTTTATTTGAGTCAAAATTAGGTGGAAAGATCATCCAAACGCCCATATCTTTTCCATCGGTGGATTTTACCATTACGAGTTCAGAGTTGCTAGGAGATAGAGCAGCATATTTTTCCTTATTAATGTCCGTATGTTGAGTAACAGATTTTTCGCTAGTGGAATAGGAAAATAGATCTGCAGTATGATTGAAATCTGTTCTTGTAAAAAATATTTTTCCATTGGTAGATGAAATGATATCGTTACAGTCAAATTTTCCTTGTAAAAGTTTCGTTACACCAGGGTTAGAACTGGAAGTTATATAAAGATTTTTTGTTCCTCCTTGTGCGGCAGTAAAAAGTATATTTTTACCATCGGGCGTCCAAATTAAATCTCCTGTAACACTTTCATCCCAATTTTGAGTTAAATTAATTTTCCTATTCGTTTTGAGATTAAGAATTATGATATCGTTTTTATCCGCTTCATATCTGTCTCTTTTCATAGAAAGAAATGCTAAATAATCTCCATTTGGGCTAAGTTTTGGGCTAATATCATACCCCATCATTCCTTTTGTGATATTTTTTAATTCACCTGTGGAAAGATTATATTGGAAAATATCGGTATTCGTACTTTTAGCATATTCTGCTCCAGATTTTTCTTTTGTCACAAAGAATAAAGACTTTGAATCTTTAGACCATACAAAATCTTCACTACCACCGAAAGGTTTTTGTGGACTGTCGTATTTTTTATCAGCTAAAATTTCAACTTCCTTTTTATTGTTTTTAGTAGAAATAAAAATGTGTTGGTATGTGCCATCTTTCCATGTATCCCAATGCCTATGATCCAGATCCGTATATATTTGAGCCGTAGCGTTTTTTAGTTCTGGATATTTTTCTTTACCTAATACTTTTTCTAAGGATATATTTTTGGAATAAGCAATGGAATTACCATCAGGAGAAACTTTAAAGTTATCAGCATTTTTAATGTCAAATAGTTGTAACCATGTTTTACCTAAATCTTTAGAAAGATAAATTTTCCCATCTTCATCAGCATACAAACCCTGTTCATCCCATTGAAAAATAGCCTTATGGTCGGTATTAAACCGCTGGATTTTATTGCCTTTAGTATCTAACAGATAAAAAGATGTTTCACTTTTTTCAGTTATAACATCAGGACTGGAAATTTTATACAAGATTTGGTTTTCATCTGGGGAAACCGCAAGTATACTTAGACGATTGAGACTCAGTAAATCTTGAGGTGTCATAGGTTTCTTTTGTTGTCCAGTCATACTTTGAAGTAAAAAGAGGAAGCCAAGTAAGGCATATTTGAATTTTTTCATAGTTAAATAATTAAAAAAACCACCCAATTACACTTAAAACAATACTGAAAATGATGGCATTTCCTAGACCATTAATTTCTACACCAGGTACAAAGTGATCCGCCAATAGAATAACGGCTCCATTAATTACAAGTTGAAATAAGCCAAGGCTTATTATGCTGAGTGGCATACCAATGATATCCAAAATAGGTTTGATAAAGGTATTTATTAAAGCTAATACCACGCAAAAAAGTAGGCTTGATACAATGCTTTGAAATGCTACTCCAGGCAGCATACTTTGGAGTAGATAGGCAACGATAGCCGTAACTATTAGTTTAATCATTCTAAGGATTCTATATTTTCTGCAAAGTATTAAATTGTATCTTTATATCCTTAAAAATCTTACCTATGTCATTAGAAAATTTAGCTAAAGAAGAAGGAGTATTGAAACTTAAAGAACTTTCTGAAAAAGCAAGAATCTGTATGTTCTGTACACAATTGGACAAACAACCTTTTGATACTCGCCCTATGTCACTTCAGGAGACAGATTCTGAGGGAAACCTATGGTTTATTAGCAATTCAGAAAGCATTAAAAATCAAGATATATCGGTAGACCATGCCGTCCAATTGATATTTATGAATAATTCTGATTCTGAATATTTAAGTGTTTATGGAAAAGCACATATATATACTGATAGAAAAACAATTGAAGATAAATGGTCTTTTATGGCAAATGCTTGGTTTGATGGTAAGGACGACCCAGAGGTGAGTATTATACGAGTTAGCCCAGAATCATGCTATTATTGGGATACAAAGGCTGGTAAATTAGTTAGTTTCCTTAGTTTCGCAGCTGCAATTGCCACAGGAAAGAAATCTGATGGTTCAGATGGAGTAGAAGGTAATATTAGTATTTAATTTAGTCAAAAACTATCGTATCTTTGCAAACTTAATTTTTTAAACCGTAATTTAAAAAATCTATATGAAAACTTCTGATTTTAACTTTGTGCTCCCTGAAGAGCTTTTAGCTGATAGGCCTGCAGATTACCGTGATGAGGCACGCCTAATGGTACTTCACCGTAAAGAACAACGTATCGAGCACCGCCAATTTAAAGATGTATTAGATTATTATAATGAGGGAGACCTTTTTGTAATGAACAATACTAAGGTGTTTCCAGCTCGTCTTTATGGTAAAAAAGAAAAAACAGGAGCTAAAATTGAAGTTTTCTTGTTAAGAGAATTGGATGCCGAAACTCGCGTGTGGGATGTCTTAGTAGATCCTGCAAGAAAAATTAGAATCGGGAATAAGTTGTTTTTCACTGATGACGAAAGCTTAGTTGCAGAGGTAATAGATAATACGACCTCCCGTGGACGTACCCTTCGATTTTTATTTGATGGTTCTTATGAAGAATTTCGTGACAAATTAAAAGAATTAGGTGAGACACCGCTTCCTAAGTACATTAAAAGAGAAGTAGAACCTGAGGACGCAGAGCGTTACCAGACTATATTTGCAAAACATGAAGGTGCCGTAGCAGCGCCTACAGCAGGTCTTCATTTCAGTAAACATATGCTGAAGAAAATGGAGATTATGGGCATAGAGACTGCAGAAGTTACCCTTCATGTGGGATTAGGAACATTTAATCCCATAGAAGTAGAAGATCTTAGCAAACATAAAATGGAATCTGAAAAGGCCATTATAGATCAAGCAAATGCGGATAAAATAAATTCTAAGGTAGAAGAGGGAAAACAAATTTGTGTAGTGGGTACTACTACTATGCGAGCAATTGAGACAACTGTTTCTACGAATAGAAAAATATCTACATATGATGGATGGACCAATAAATTCATCTATCCACCTTATGATTTTGCCATAGCCTCTTCTATGATCACTAATTTTCATACTCCTAAATCCACTTTAGTAATGATGATAGCTGCTTTTGCAGGTAGAGATTTCCTTATGCATGCCTATGAAGAAGCCATCAGGGAAAAATATAAGTTCTACTCCTACGGAGACGCGATGCTTATTCTTTAAATTATCGGCGGACATGTTTTCATGTCCGCTTATCATATAGGCCATGACAGATTTAAGAAAATTATCAATAGAGCAACTTACCGAGGCTTTAGTTTCTTTCGGTGAAAAATCTTTTCGTGCCTCGCAGGTTTATGATTGGATTTGGGCCAAAAATGCCCGCTCGTTTGAGGAAATGTCAAACCTATCATTAGAATTAAGAAAAAAACTCACTTCTCATTTTGATATTAATCCTGCTGAAATCCATCAAGTACAGATTAGTAAGGATGGTACCATAAAGAATGCAGTACGGCTGCATGATGGCTTTATGGTGGAAAGTGTAATGATTCCTACTTCGGAGCGTTCCACAGCTTGCGTGTCCTCCCAGGTAGGTTGTAGTCTGGATTGTGAATTTTGCGCGACTGCAAAACTTAAAAGAATGCGAAACCTAGAAGTTGCAGAAATCGTGGATCAGGTAGTCTTAATTCACCGCCAATCACTAGAATTTACGGGAAGACCTTTATCCAATATTGTATTTATGGGAATGGGCGAGCCACTGATGAATTTTCCCAATGTGGTAGAGGCTATACGGAAAATTTCTGATCCTAAAGCTCTTGCAATGTCTCCTAGGAGAATTACGGTAAGTACCAGTGGAATTCCTAAGATGATTATGAAACTTGCAGACGAAAAATTGAGGGTAAATCTTGCACTTTCTCTCCACTCTGCAATTGAACATAAAAGAAATGATATTATGCCTTTTTCTAAGGCTTTCTCATTGGAAGAAATTAAAAATTCTCTTATTTACTGGCATAGGGAAACTGGCTCTATCATTACTTTGGAATATTGTGTTTGGGGTGGCATTAATGATGGAAAAGAAGATATAGAAGCACTTTTAGATTTTTGCCAGGATGTTATGGTTAAAGTCAATATCATCCAATACAATCCCATTGGAGAAGGTAAATTTGCAAGGAGAAATATAGACGCAGAAGCTCAATATATTCGTGCTTTAGAAAAAAACAATATACCAGTTACTGTTAGGCGAAGCAGGGGTGCAGATATTGATGCTGCCTGTGGACAACTTGCCAACAAAAATCTTTAAACTACTTTTGTACCTGCCGAGTATTGGTGGTTTTTATTTTATTTTTATGAACAAAAAATTCTTTAACATAGTGGGTTTGCTCATATCGGGAATTCTTCTTTCCCAAAATATATATAATGTTAAAATAAAAAATTATAAAATTGCGGATCTGTCTGATGAAATTAAAGAAACCAGTGGACTTACGCTTGTTAATAATGAACTGTATACCATAAATGACAGTGGAAATGAGCCTATATTATATACATTAAATAAAAAAACAGGTTTAGTAGAAAAAAGATTTAAAATGCCTTTCCAAAATGTAGATTGGGAGATAGTTTCAAGTGATTCAGAGGGAAATTTGTATATCGGAGATGTAGGGAATAATTCCGGGAAAAGAAAAGATCTTACTATTTATAAACTAGCTGAAGATAAAGTAAATGCGGAGGCCTTTTCATTAAAGTATAAGGATCAGCCTACGGAACCTTTGCATCAAAATCATGATTATGATTTGGAAGCAATGATTGTACAAAATAAAACAGCTCATTTATTCTCTAAATCTTGGAATACTGGCCAAATGAGGCACTATACCTTGATTTTAGAAAAAGGTAATAGCCCTTATCCAGTTTTAGTAGAAACTATTAAACTACCTTATGTAGTAACTGATGCCACCCAATTTAAAAACTTGGTATGGATGGTTGGCTATTCCCGTGGCGCTAATGTATATCTCACGCACTATTCATTAGAGCAAGGAAAGCTTATCAATCCTACTACTTGGTTTATTGGTATGTCTACCGGTATTGGTCAAGTGGAGGGTGTAGCTGCCAATGAGGATGGCCTGTATATTTCAGCTGAAAAATTTAAAAAAACACCTTTTAAAGTAGATGCTGCCTTATATTTTGTCCCTTATAATAAGCTTAATAAGGATGGAATTACTCAAAAATCCAACTAACTGTTTTGGGTAATATTGTTAATGACATACGCCGCCCAATAGATGCGGAAATGAAACTTTTTGAAGATAAGTTTTTAGCGTCTATGAATAGTGGTGTGCCACTACTAAACCGGGTTTTACTTTTCGTAGTAAATACAAAAGGAAAACAGATGCGTCCGATGTTTGTTTTTTTATGTGCTAAATTATTAGGAGAAATTACTGAAAAAACCTACAGAGGGGCATCCATGATTGAGCTGATTCACACGGCAACTTTAGTTCATGATGATGTGGTAGATGAAAGTTTCCGAAGAAGAAATTTTTTCTCAGTTAATGCACTTTGGAAAAATAAAATAGCAGTCCTTGTAGGGGATTATTTATTATCAAAGTCCGTTCTTTTGGCTATTGATCATCAAGATTTTGATTCTTTAGGTATCGTCTCCAATACCATTCGGGAAATGGCAGAAGGAGAATTATTGCAATTGGAAAAATCTAGGAAGCTGGACATTACGGAAAATGTGTATTATGAAATTATTAGGCAAAAAACCGCTACACTTATTTCAGCATGTTGTCGCATTGGCCTAATTTCCAATGGAAAAGCAAATGAGGAACAGGAAAAAACAATGCAGGAATTTGGGACCAAAACTGGTATAGCCTTTCAAATAAAGGATGATTTATTTGACTATTTATCCCCTGGAATTATAGGAAAACCAGTTGGGATAGATATTAAGGAGAAAAAGATGACCTTACCACTCATTTATGCACTATCTATTGCTACACCAGCACAGCGAAAATACTTTTTGACTACTGTTAAACGATTTAATACAGACAAAACGCGGGTTCGTGAACTTATTTCTTTTGTTAAAGATAGTGGTGGTTTAGATTATGCCATCAACAAAATGAAAGAATTCCAAACTGATGCGAGAAATCTACTTTACCGTTTTCCTGATAATGATGCGAGGAAAAGTTTGGAACTTATGTTGGATTATGTTGTGGAAAGGAAAATATAGCATTTACCATTCCAGCATCAAATATTTATCTTTGCACCTACCACTTATTTTAAAATGAGCACTAACTATATTAAAAATCAAGAAGTTTCTTTTGAAGACTTTAAAAACAGCATATTGGAAGATTATCGTCTTGCGCGTACATCCCGTGAAATGAGTATGTTGGCTCGTAGGGAAGTACTTACAGGTAAAGCAAAGTTTGGTATAGTAGGAGATGGTAAAGAACTTCCTCAAATTGCCATGGCGAAAGTTTTTCGTAATGGTGATTGGCGTTCTGGATATTATAGAGATCAGACATTTGCCCTTGCAATAGGTGCTATATCGCCACGATCTTATTTCGCTCAATTGTATGCTGACACTCATGTGGAAAGAGAGCCTGCAAGTGCTGGCAGACAGATGAACTGCCATTTTGCAACTCGTTTTTTAGATGAAAATGGTGAATGGAAAAATCAAACTGAATCCAAAAATATTAGTTCTGATATTAGCCCAACTGCCGGGCAAATGCCGCGCCTTTTGGGTCTTGCTCAGGCTTCTTCTTTATACAAAAAGTTAGATATCCCGGGTGCTGAAATTTTCTCAAATAAGGGAAATGAAGTAGCCTTTGGTACTATTGGCGATGCCAGTACTGCGGAAGGACATTTTTTTGAAACTTTGAATGCCGCTTGTGCTTTGCAAGTCCCTATGATAGTTTCCATTTGGGATGATGGGTATGGTATTTCTGTTCCTACAGATAAACAGCGCGCCAAAGCGGATATTAGTGAGATGCTATCTGGATTTGAAAGAAAGGATGGGCAAAACGAAGGATGTGAGATAATAAGTGTACGTGCGTGGGATTATCCGGCACTTTTATCAGCCTATGCCAATGCGGATGCCATTGCCAGAGCTGAGCACATTCCTGTGGTAGTTCATGTAAAAGAAGTTACACAGCCCCAGGGCCATAGTACTTCTGGTAGCCATGAGCGGTATAAGGACGAAATTAGAATGAGCTTTGAGTCAGAGTTTGACGGGTTAGTTAAATTTAGACAATGGATTTTAGATTATCGCTTAAAAGTAGGCGAACAGGAAGAAATAATTGCCAGCGAATTTGAGCTATCTGCAATTGATTCGGATGCAAAAAAACAAGTTAAATCAGAACAAAAAGCTGCTTTTGAAGCGTATGAGGAAAGCCTTCAAATGGTAAAAAATAAATTCAGTTCAGCCTTAGAAAACTGTAGCACAATTAATTCTAGTGCAGAGGAAATTGTAAAGGCCTATAAAAATCAATCTGCTACCACTAAAAGAGACGTTTTCCATGCAGCAAGGCAATTATTACTCTTTACTGCAGGAGATACCTCTGCTGACCGAAAGCAACTACAAACAGTTTTACAGGAGGCAATGGAAGTGGAAAATGACAATTATTCCAGCCACTTACATTCGGAATCACTCTATTCACCATTACAGGTACAGCCTATAGCCATCGAGTATAAGGATAATGCGGAGGATGTAGATGGACGAATTGTGGTTCGAAATAATTTCGATAAAATTTTAGAAAAATATCCACAAGTAGTAATATTTGGGGAGGATACAGGTAAAATCGGTGATGTAAATCAAGGTTTAGAAGGTCTACAGGAAAAATATGGTGAACTTCGCATTGCTGACACAGGTATCCGTGAAGCAACTATTTTAGGTCAAGGAATAGGGCTTGCTATGAGAGGTTTACGCCCTATAGCCGAAATTCAATATTTGGATTATGTATTATACTGTCTCCAAGGTATGAGTGATGATTTGGCTACTTTACAATATAGAACCAAAGGCGGTCAAAAAGCTCCTTTAATCATCCGTACAAGAGGACATAGATTAGAAGGAATATGGCACTCTGGAAGTCCTATGGCGGGTATTTTAAATAATATTAAAGGCGTACACTTTCTTGTCCCGCGAGATCTCACGCGCGCAGCAGGTTTTTATAATACGTTACTAAAAGGCGATGATCCTGCTATCGTGGTGGAGTGCCTAAATGGATATCGTCTAAAAGAAAAAGAACCTGCGAATTATGGTGATTTTTGTTTTCCCTTAGGTAAAATAGAAGTTACCAAAGAGGGTAGTGATATTACTTTAGTGACTTATGGCTCTACATGGAGGCTTGTAATGCAAGCAGCAATCGTGCTGGAAAATTTGGGGATACATGCGGAGGTAATTGATATACAATCGCTTATGCCATTTGACTTATCTCATGAAATTGTGGAAAGTGTAGCTAAAACTAATAGGCTTGCAATCATAGATGAAGATGTAGAAGGTGGAGCATCAGCTTATATACTTCAGCACATCTTAGAAAAACAGGGAGGATATGCGCATCTTGATTCTGCACCCATAACAATAACATCCAAAAATCACCGACCTGCATATGCTAGTGATGGGGATTATTTTAGTAAACCTTCCGTAGATGATATGGTAGAAAGGATTTACACAGTATTTAACGATGCCAATCCCAAAAGATTTCCTGCTCTTTAAGCCCTTTTATGCAAGATTTGAGAAACAAAATATCCCTTTGGAATATTGAAAGTGCTCCCCAATTTAACATTTTACTAGATTGCGCTCAGATCGCAAAAGAAAATAAGTTTAGCTTATATATTATTGGCGGTTATGTGCGGGATTTCATTCTAAACCCTAATAAGCTTGCCTCAGATATTGATTTTGTTACTGAAGGAGATGCTGAATTGGTGGCAACTTTAATACAAAAAAAAATAGCTCCAAAATCTAAACTTTCCGTATTTAAAACATACGGTACAGCTCACTTTCAATATAAAGGAATTGATTTTGAATTTGTTAGTGCTCGAAAAGAAAGTTATAGCCCAGAAACCAGAAATCCTACTGTAGAACAAGGTTCTTTGGAAGATGACCAAAAGCGTAGAGATTTTACTATCAATGCTTTGGCTATCTCTCTGAATGATTCAGATTTCGGAACTATTATAGACCCTTTCAATGGTATAGAAGATTTAAAAAATGGTATCATTAGAACCCCCTTAGTTCCTGTGGAGACTTTTAGTGATGATCCTTTGCGTATGTTGCGCTCCATAAGGTTTGCTTCAAGACTTAATTTTACTATTGAACCTAAAACATTACAAGGAATACATGATAATGCAGAGCGTATTCTTATTATTACTCCTGAAAGAATAACAGAGGAATTTCAAAAAATTATGGCTTCTCCAAAGCCTTCAGTAGGGATAGGATTATTGCAGCAAGTTGGAATTCTACGTTATTTTTTACCAGAACTTTCAGATTTGGAGGGTGTAGAAGAGGTAGATGGTCAGTCTCATAAGGAAAATTTTTGGCATACTTTAGAAGTTCTTGATAATGTAGCAATTTCATCGGAAAATATATGGCTGAGATGGGCTGCACTTTTACATGACATAGGAAAACCACGAACGAAAAAATTCATTCCAGGTATTGGTTTTACTTTTCATGGTCACGAGTTTTTAGGCAGTAAAATGGCTAAAGAAATTTTTAAAAGGATGCGCATGCCTTTAGGAACGGAACTTAAATATGTGAGTAAACTGGTAATGCTTTCTTCACGCCCAATAGCTTTGGTAACTGATGATGCATCAGATTCTGCATTACGGAGGCTTCTGGCAGATGCTGGGCAAGATTTAGATGATCTATTTCAATTATGCAGGGCAGATATTACGACCAAAAATAAACAGAGAAAGCTACAATATCTCAAAAATTTCGACCATGCCTACACTAAAATCCAAGAAGTGGAAGCGCGTGACCAAATTAAAAATTTTCAGACACCTGTTACAGGAGAAATGATCATGGATTGGTTTGGGCTGAAACCTGGAAAGGAAATAGGTGTTCTAAAAAACGAAGTAAGGGAAGCTATTTTAGAAGGTGTTATACCGAATGAATATGAAGCAGCCAAAAAATTTGTTTTTGAAAAAGCAAAGGCCCTGAAATTTTCAGAGCCTTCTTAATATTGAATTTTTATTCGGTTAGTTCTTAAAGAACTTGCTAGTGAAGTAGCCGTTAGATAAGGTGTTTTTTAAGGCTTTTGTATTTACATCATACACTTTTGTAACGCTAAGCCCGAGTGAATTTGGAAGGGATACATACAGATTGTTTTCTATCACATTCATACCATACACATACCCAGTAGTGCCTAAATTCATCCATGAACTTATACTTTGTACTGTTCCAAGATTTGCTTTAAAAATAAAATTTGCATCATTTTTTATGTAAACAATATTATTATCAATGCTTAAGTCATTAGCACCGGCAATGTCTGGTAAAGATGTTTTAGTTATTGTATTACCTGTTGGAGATATGCTGTAAAAAGAAGATCCAGTGGCCGTGGAGGTAAGTACATAAGCTCTATCCGCGTAAACCTCTAAATCTTGAATAATTTCTCCACTTGTTACAGTTAAAGTGCTTTCTATATTTTCAGTAATAGGATTTAATACGCTAATGGTATTTCCAGTTGATGTTGGAACGTAATTAGGGGCAGGATATGTAACACCATCTGATTGAATATAAATTTTACCTCCCGCAGAAACTACTTTTTCTGCATATCGCGGAAGTGAAATTTCTTTTTTAAACTCATCGTTTGTGCCATAGATATTAATTTTTCTAAATGTGTAAAAATCTTGACAAGTAACAAAGGTTTTACCTTCTGCAAATGCAATGTAGCGTGCGTTATCTACTTTTTCACTGATAGTTTTAATTTTTTTAAAATCATATCGGTTTACTACTTCAATTTTATTTGGGATGTTTAGAACTAAATATGCATTATCATTTTTAAACCCAATATCTTGAAGAATATTACCTAAAGAAGTATTGTTTTCTGCTTTGTAAATAGAACTCTGTAAAGTGTTGCTTTGGTTGGACAAGAAATCAACTTCTGCGACAGGTGTATCAGGTTTTCCTTCATTTACTATAAGGATTCCGTTTTCATATTTTCCCGGAGTACGCATGGGTTCGGAAGAATCATTTCGGCAAGATGTAACTGCCAAGCTGAATATTGCTAAAAAGGCAATGGAGATGTGTTTTTTCATAAGGTAAAACGTATTTGTATTGAATAATTTCTAAGAGGTAAAAAGTAATTTTCCACTGTGCTTTGTACAGCATTAGTAAGATTATCACAGTATCCGGAAATTCTCATTTTTAGAGCCGGAAATTCTTTGCTAAGTCCCAAACTCGCATTAAAATAAGGGTCTAATTTTTTGATTACTGCATCAGATTCTTCCAGTGGAATGTCAGTGGAATATCTTGCATTAAAGATAAAGCCCCAATTGGAATATAGTACCTGAGTATTTGATATGGCTGTCGTCGTAGGAATAAAAGCTAATTGAAATCCGGTAAGGCCGTTTTTACTTTTAACATAATTAAAACCTATATGTTGTTGAAGGCTCCATTTGCCCAGAGTTAGAGAAGCATCACCTAAAAATTCTATACCTTGAATCTTTACGGAAGTTTCATTTTTTGGTGCATAATATCCGGAAGTAGTTGGTATCCAGCGAATCATGTCTTGAATATCTTGGGTATATCCTGCTATATGGAATCCAAGACTTTTGTTTTTATAACCTATTGAGAGTTCTTTTTTTATTCCATTTTCTGGAGCTAAATTAGGATTTCCGCCTGGCTTCCAATAAAGATCATTAAAGGTAGGATTCCTGTATTGCTTACCCACTCTTGCAATAAGTTTCCAATGTGTAAGTACAGAAAAATCTAATTCTCCGCTATACAAGATGGGTGAATCCATTCCTGTGCTTGTCCATTCCTTTTTAATATATCCTATAAAATTGATGTTTTTCAGTTTTGAAATTTCTATGCCGACAAGAGGAGCGTATAAAGTGCGATGAACATTTCCTTTATTACCACCAATTTCTCGCGCGAATTGTATTTGGATTTGATTTACATTAAATAATTTAACCCCGTCCAAAACTTGCCACTTCTCATCAGTAGAAATAAATAGTTGAGAAGCGGCACCAGGATAATTAAAATTCTTATTTCTGTCAGGGAAATAGGAATAGGCTTCCTGAGTATTACCTAGGCTTACTGTTCCGCTCCATTTTTCTTTTGAAAGGTAAAGATGGGCAATACTTCGAGTCCCGATGTCTTGAAAATATGGTTTGCTTTGTTCTATAAAAAAGATGGGAAAGCCTCTTTTCCTTTGGTAAAATTGGCTGTACACTTCCAGCTTAAAAGAATTATCTGGTTTTAATGGGACCCCTACTCCGAGTTGAAAATTCTCTTGAAGGAAGTCTCCATTTCTGTTAATATAAGCTTTTGAAGGAACACTGTATTCATTTTCTGCTGATTCTACATCCAGAATAGAAAAGATAGCTAATTTATCATTCCTGTAATCAAATCTTGTTATGTTTTTTTTAGTTTTAAAGCTAGAATATTGACCTAAAACATCAGCATGAAAGCCTTTTTTATTATTGAAATTATTTTTTATTTCAATGCTGCCACCTATAGATCCACTACCGAATGCAGAACCTCCGGGAAATAGCTCAGCATCATCATACATTCCACTCGATAATGTGCTGAAATCTGTTTGGCCAAGTAATAAGGAATTTAAGGGGAGACCGTTCCACAGCACATTCGTTTGGCTGGCCGTAGTCCCTCTATAGGAAATGCTGGTTACTCCACCTCGGCTATTTTCTCGTAGAAAGGCAGTAGTATTTGCCTTTATTTGATTGCTAGGCAGAATTGCCAATTTTAAGTTAGGATGTAAGGAAATCTTTTGAATTGATTCAGATTGCTTTAAATCTTGGTAAACACTTGAAATTGCCAAAGTGTCCAAAACCTTAATTTGGCTTCGGCATAGGAAAAGGCCTGCGCTATACGCTAGGATAATGATATATTTTTTCTTCATAAGCCCAATCTTTTCCTCCGAAAGTTTGGTTTACGCTATAGGAAGAGGTCTCCTGGCTTATGCATTTTTAGCACCTTCTCACCCTAAGGCAATGGTATTTTGCTAAAAACTTTATTTGCATATTACAGTTGCGGGGGACAGCTCAGGTTTTTCACCTGATTCCCTGTTTCCTAAAGCTTGTTGCAAATGTAACCTAATTTTATAAATAAGATGCTCCGAAAGAAAAGGGCAATAAATCCTGAACAGAAGATACCAATATGCCATTTCCGTAAAGATTAGAAAAAAAGACTTGGATGGGTTTTTCTTGAAGTTGCTCATATTCCAAAAGGACTTGCCTGCAGGCTCCGCAAGGAGGGACTGGTGGAAAATCTTGCAAATGTTCGTCGGAACTCATTGGTCCGCCTACTATCCAGATGCTTTCAATTCTTATAGAAGGATATCTACTGTTTGCGTAAAATACGGCTGTACGCTCAGCGCAAGTTCCGCTGGGATAAGCCGCATTTTCCTGATTATTACCCATGATTATTTCACCATTATCCAACTGTATGGCGCAACCCACATAAAATTTTGAATACGGAGCATAGGCTTTTTCACGAGTTATTTTTGCTTTTTCAAATAACAGTTTTTCAGATTCAGGTAAAGATTGAATATCAAAGCTTTGATACTTTATTGGCTGTGAAAGTTCTTTCAAAATGTATTTTATTTGTGAAGATAAAAATTCTCCCGTACATCCTTATATGAATTTATTATTTTCACCCTTTAGCTTGGGTTCTTTAGAGTTAAAAAACCGCCTAGTCTTATCTCCAATGTGTATGTATTCTGCAAAGAATGGAAATACTACCGATTTTCATCATCAGCATTATATTTCTCGTGCCATTGGAGGTGTTGGTTTGGTAATGGTAGAGGCGACTGAAGTGAGTCCAGAAGGCCGAATTACACCGGAATGTTTAGGAATTTGGAATATTAGTCAATAAGAAAACTTTGCTCACTTAATTAACAATATTAAAAGATATTCCGACGCAAAAGTTGGAATTCAGCTGGCACATTCAGGTAGGAAAGGGAGTACTAGAAATAATATTCCTTTACCCAAAAATGAAGCTTGGGAAGTGGTGGGTCCTTCAGAGATTGCATATAAAGAATCAATGCCCATCCCCAAAATGTTAAGTATAAAAGAGATTGCTGAAATAGAGGAAGATTTTTATCAGGCGGCTAAAAAGGCATTAGAAGCAGGTTTTGATGTGATAGAGATCCATGCAGCACACGGATATCTGTTGCATACTTTTCTTTCGCCTTTATCTAACACCCGAACCGACCTGTATGGAGGTAATCTACAAGGACGAAGTAAACTTGTACTTAACATTTGTGAGCGTATACTATCCGATTATAAAAAAAATATTACTTTGTTTGTTCGAATTTCTGCAACCGAATACGCTCAAGGTGGTTGGGATATAGAGGAGAGTATTGCTTTAGCTAAACTATTAAATGCAATAGGTGTTGATTTAATAGATGTTTCCTCTGGTGGCAACATTCAAAACGCAAAAATTTCTTTATTTGATGAGTATCAAGTGGGGTTTTCGGAATTGATAAAAGCAAATTCTAATATTGCAACTGCTGCAGTAGGTATGATAAATACTATGCAGCAGGCTGAAGAAATACTTCAGAAAAATCAGGCAGATCTTATTTTTATGGGTAGGCTACTATTAAGAGATCCTTATTTACCTCTACGTTATGCGAATAAAATGAACTATCCTACAACCATTCCAATTCAGTATGAAAGAGGTTTTTAATGAAAAAAACCCTGAATACAGGGTTTTATCTTTATTTTGATGGCGGATATTGTTTCAAAATTTGCTCTACTAGAATAGGAATTTGTTTTTGTTTCGTTGATGGCTTATCAACATTTAAGCCTTCCCCTATACCTTGCCATACCAATTTTTGGGTATTGGCATCACGAAATTCTATAATTAAGGAGCCTTGATTGTAATTTGTAGCGAAGGTTCTATTTACACCTACGCCCCAGCCGTAGGGTCCTCCCCATCCCCACATTCCGATTGGATTATTTTGTTGAATATCCCGAATTTTCTTGTGCTGTGCCTTCACATCTACAATGATATCTGGAGTATTAGATACATTTAAGCCTTTCATTTGAAGGTTTTTTGAAATCTCGTTTAAGACTCTATCTTTATCTATATCATTGAGTTTAAGATCATCCATACGTATTTTATATGTGCGGATGTTATTAAAATTCTCTGTTGCGGCAAAATCAGATTTTACCATAAAAGGACTACAATTTGTAGCACTTAAAAGTAATGCAAAAAGAGAAGGAATAAGGAAATTTTTCATAGGGTAATTTATTTGTTAACTTTTGTTTTTATTTTTAAAGGTATCCGTACTTTTATCATAATGGTAGGGGCAGTGCCGGCATCCACTTTTACAGCAATACCCTCTTTTTAGATGGTATTTTTCGGTGAATACTTTATACCCTAACTCGGAATAATAAAAATCTTCATTTTCAATAAGGGCACTGCTGAATTTTTTCATATAATATTATATTTACCGAATGATAATTGTATGCCAAAATCTCCTTAAAAAGTCCAAAATTCGAGCCATGGCAGTATTTCCTTTTATATTAATGAGAAATATAAAGGATAAAAAGAATATAAGACTTATTCAGCATGAAAGAATACATCTTAGACAACAGTTGGAACTCCTAATAATACCTTTTTATATGTGGTATTTTTTAGAATATTTTATGCATTGGTTAAAACTTAAAGATGCCTATCTTGCATATAGAGCTATATCATTTGAAAGGGAAGCTTATGATAATGAAGCAGTGGAGAATTACATAGAAACTAGACCCTTATATTCTTTTTTGCGCTATCTATAATTTTATCACCTAGTGGACCAGGATATATTTTACCAATTTCCGAAAATACAATTTCTAACTCATTTTCCAGATCTTAATATTGAACTCTGGATAATGAGAGAAGACCAAAATCATCCTGAAATCTCCGGGAACAAGTTGCGTAAACTTTATGGACACCTAGAAAAAATTAAACGACTATCCACTAGTAATAAGCCTCGATTAATAACATTTGGAGGTGCCTATAGTAACCATATTGCCGCTGGTGCAGCCGCAGCGGAAATTTTAGGTTGCGCTAGCTTAGGCATCATTCGAGGAGAAGAGCTTGCCAATAATACCGCTCAGAGTAAAACTTTAAGATTAGCGCAAAACAAAGGGATGGATTTTCTTTTTGTAAGTAGAGAAGCATATAGAAATAAAGACGAACTCCAGAGACGTGTTTCATCATTCATACCAGATGCCTATTGGATACCCGAAGGTGGTACAAGTTTAGAATGTTTAGAAGGATTTAACTTCTTGAAAGCATTAGATCTTACAAATTTCACTCACCTTTGCTCAGCAAGTGCTACAGGAGGTAGTTTGGCCGGGTACTCACAACTTTTAAACAAAAATCAAAAATATATTGGCTATCAAGTGGTTACGAATAATCTTATTTTAAGTACCATAAAGGAGCTGAATCCAGTGAACTTCGATCAAATAGAAGTACGAGATGCTAGATGGGGAGGGTATGCCAAAAAGCATATGGCTATTGAAAAAATAATTAATATTTTTGACAAAGATTATTCAATTCCTTTAGAACCGGTATACACCGCTAAGATGTTCGCTTCTTTATTGCAAGATATTGAAGAGGGAAGGTATAAGAACGGAAGCAAAATTTTAGCTATTCATACCGGCGGTTTGCAGGGAAGGTAGAGAAGTTTTTCCAAAATTAAAAATATGAGTATACGCATCTCGAAAAAAAAATTAGTCAGTTTAGCATTTTTGATACAAGGCGGATTTTTATACTGCCAGCAATGGACTAATGACCAACAATATATTCAAAAATTTGCACTTTACGCCGTGGAGGAGATGGAAAAATATAAAATTCCAGCTTCAATAACATTAGCGCAGGGAATCATTGAAACTGGCGGAGGCCAAAGCCATCTCGCGCAAGAAGGGAAAAATCATTTTGGCATAAAGTGTAAGGAGAACTGGACAGGAAAAACCTTGTTACATTCAGATGATTTACCCAATGAATGCTTCCGAGTCTATGATAATGTTAAAGATTCTTACGAGGATCATAGCCTATTTCTTACTAACAGGCCATACTATCAAAGTTTATTTAAACTACCACTTACGGATTATAAGGCATGGTCCAACGGTTTAAAAACTTGTGGGTATGCCACCCATCCCAAATATGCAGCCATGCTTATTAAAAAGATTGAAGACTTAAAACTATATGAATTTGATACTGCAAGTTCTTCATCAATAAATTCTCTACTCTTAGAAAAATATCCTGAACTTAAAAATGACCCTACATTTATTGCTAAAGTAGAGGAGGATAAAGTATCGAAAAATGGTAAAGGAAAATCATCTATAAGCATTGCAACCAATTTTAAATCTCAAAATACCGTAGCAAAAATTCCAGAACTAACTAGAAATACAGCAGCACAATCTAGATATGATGTATTGAATTCTATAATCGTTAGGAATCATCCCAATGGAGGAATTAAATATTTTATATCACCGGGAGAATTAGATATTGAATTAATAGCTAATAAATACAAAATTCCTTCTACAAGTCTTATGAAGATTAATGAGATTACTTCCCCAATTCTTCATGAAAATCAAATAGTATTTTTAGAAAATAAAAAAAATAAGGCAACAGCAGATTCATATACTGTAGAGGCAGGAGATAGCATGTATGCTATTGCGCAGAAATTTGGAATAAAAGTTTCAAAAATTTATCAAAAAAATAAAATTTATCCTGGGCAAGAACCAGCTGCAGGAACCGTTTTAATACTTCAATAATGTTATATCAAAGAAGCTCTGCACTATTTGCAGAGGCCAAAAATTATATTCCGGGGGGTGTAAACTCCCCGGTTCGTGCGTTTAATTCAGTAGGAGGAACTCCCGTATTTATCAAAAAGGCGAAAGGCGCCTACCTTTGGGATGAAGATGGTAGAAAGTATGTGGATTATATTAATAGCTGGGGCCCCGCTATTTTAGGCCACGCTCACGAGGCCGTAGTAGAAGCTGTGAAAAAACAAGCAGAAAAAGGTTTCAGTTTTGGAACACCTACCGAATTGGAAACTGAAATTGCTAAAGTTATTGTTGAAGGTGTACCGGGTATAGATAAAATTCGAATGGTTAGCAGCGGTACGGAGGCTTGTATGAGTGCTATTCGTCTGGCCAGAGGATTTACCGGTAAGGATAAAATAATTAAGTTCCGAGGATGTTATCATGGCCATGCAGATTCTTTCCTAATTTCTGCTGGTAGTGGTGCTGCCACTTTCGGGATGCCGATTTCTCCTGGCGTTACACAAGGTACAGCAAAGGACACCTTACTCGCAGATTATAATAACATCGAACAAATACTTAGTTTATTTGAAAAAAATCACGGGGAGATAGCTGCTGTTATTGTAGAACCTGTGGCGGGAAATATGGGATGTGTGTTACCTGAAAATAATTTTCTTACGCATCTTAAACAAATATGTAGTACTAACGGAGCTTTATTAATTTTTGATGAAGTGATGACGGGCTTCCGGTTAGCTTTTGGAGGTGCTCAAGAGGTTTATAATGTTGAGGCAGATCTGGTTTGTTATGGAAAAGTGATTGGTGGTGGCTTACCTGTGGGTGCGTTTGCTGGGCGATCTGAAATCATGGATCATTTGGCACCTATTGGGGATGTATATCAAGCTGGTACGCTCAGTGGTAATCCCATTGCAATGGCTGCTGGACTTACAACTTTGGAAATTCTTCGAGATAATCCAACTATCTATTTGGAACTGAAAAATTCTACAAGTCAGCTTGCTATTGGATTGGGTTCAATATTAAACCAAAAAAATATTCCCCATACCATTAATAGGAAGGGGAGTATGATGAGTCTATTTTTCCAAGTTTCTTCGGTTTCTAATTTTAAAGATGCCTCAGAGGCAAATCATAGCCTCTTTAATCACTTTTTTCATCACATGCTTAAGGAAGGAATTTATTTACCTCCAAGCGGATATGAGACTTGGTTTATATCTAAAGATATTACCGAAGAAGAAATTTCAAAAACTTTAGAAGCAATGGAAAAATTAGAATATTAGATAGTAAGAACAATAAAAAAACCATCCCGTTAAGGATGGTTTTTTATTTATTAATTGATTAATACTATAGGTTGAAGTTAGTCCAACCGGCATACCAATAATCAGCACCATCTTTCACAGCTCCTTTATAAGCTACAGAAGTAAATCCTGAAGTTAAGTAAGGATGAGTAAATGTAGCACCACTAAGAAGAGGTGATCCTGAAGCAGGAGAGAAGTTAGGTGTAGTTCCGGCTGGAGCATAAGCATTAGCCAGTTTTACATCTGCAGTACTTGCTAAAATTGTATTTCCTAAACCATCAAACCAAGTTTGAAGAGCAGCAGTACTAAATGAAGTTGGCGTACTTGTGGAAGGTCCATATTTTAATGGAGTTGTCATCCCAGCCAAAATATTGTTTTGGAATACTAACTTGTTTGCAGTAATGTTAATATCAGTTGGTGAACCTTTAGTAGCATCTATATAAAGACCTGTAGGATATCCCATAAACACAGAATTAAAGATAGAAATAGAAGAATTTCTTCTTATCTGTAACGCATTTTGGAATAAAGTGTTAATTGCAGTAGTATTACCTGTTTGTACTGGACCAATGACTGTCATATTGGAGAATACCGCAGAAGTCTGAGGATTTAATGAAGATCCATTAGCATCATTATCAGATTCAAAAGAATTTGATCCAGAAACGTCAGCTACTTGAGAGTCTCTTACAGCAATACCGAATTGGATTTTCCCTGAATAACCATTATCAGTATCGAAATCATCATCTAATCCTTTATAAGCGATTAGGTGAGTACAGTTTACAGTTCCACCAAACCACTCAAAGCTATCATCATTAGCATATGCAACTTCTACATAATCTATTTTGGTACCATTACCTACACCACCGAAAGTAAGACCGTTAATTTCCTTATCTGGTAAAAATGCATAGCCTGCATATTCTATACGTACATATTTAAGAACACCACTGTTATCAGCAGCATCTGTACCACCGTAAAGTCCATTACCATCAGCATCATTAACACCTCCTTCCATTTCACCAACACCAGCAGTTCCGTTGTAAGAAGTGTTTACAGGGGCTTTTCCTAAAAGCACTACACCTGCCCAATCACCTCTTTTAGGATTAGGTTTTTCAGAAGTAAAAATAATAGGGTTGGAAGCAGTTCCTTCAGCATTAATTTTTGCACCTCTTGTGATAATAAGACCACCATTTTTGTCAGCTTCACCAACAATTTTAGTACCTGGCTCAATTGTAAGAGTTGCACCATTGGTAACATATACCAAACCTCTTAATTTATAAGTAGTATTAGCTTTTAAAGTAAGATTTGAGGAAATCTTTCCAGTAAGAATTGTATTTTCTACTGTAGGACTAGTTCCTATGGTAGGCTGATTAATTACTTGGCCATCTTCTTCAATCTTACGGCAAGAGTCTAAAGATGTAACAGCGATACCTGCAACAATCGTGAAGAATAAGAATTTTAGTTTCATTTTATTATTAATTAAAAATTGAATTTTGTTTAAAAGTTGTAGCCTAAAGTAAGACTCACGTTAGTTCCTGTATTTCTGCGAATAGCGAGTGCATCCGCATCATCATATTTCTTATTATCATTTAAATCATGATAAAATTTGGCTCTTTGATTTAAGATATCGGAAATATTTAATTTGATTTCTCCTTTTTTATTCCAAATCTTTTTAGCTATCTGATAATCCAATAATGCTCTTGGAGCTTCCCAAATAGGTGGTACTTGATCATTTCCTACATATTGAATTCTTCTTCCTATCATATTAAATAATAAAGTAGATGATAATCCTGCACTTTCTGAATCATATTGTAAGGATACATTCACAGTATAAGGAGATTGTCCTTGCATAGGGCGATCCACATTGGTAGCAGCATCCGTTACTTTATTGTTAATATAGGCTACGTTACCTCCGAATGTAAAATTCTTCATCATATCAGAAAAATCCAATTTGCGTCGAAACTCAAATTCTAGTCCGTATGCATCAGCTTTATCGGCATTTAGGTAGTTAAATGTATTACTGGTACCAGCTCCGGATTGATTAAAATAAAGTTCGATAGGATTTTTAAAGTTTTTATAAAAAGCCGCTAAAGATAGAATCTCGCCTTGTCTTGGATAGTACTCATATCGTATATCTGCATTGGTAATTTTAGTTCTTTGTAAAGCTTTATTACCAATAAGGGTAGCTCCTAAATCAAAATCATAATAAGCCTGAGGAGATAGCTCTCTAAATTCAGGACGAACTACAGTCTGAGATCCAGCTGCACGAAAGTTCATTTTATCATTGATCTTATACGTTAGATTTATGGCAGGCATATAATCTGTAACTTTAGAATACACATGACGGGAGTCACTCTTTTTCACACTACCTACCACTTGGTCAAAGTTTTCAACTCGTAATCCCCAAACGGCTCTTAATCTATCCGTAATATTATTATCGAACTGAATATAACCTGCATTTAAAATGGTATTGGCTATATATCGGTATTGATTACCAGATATTTCATCAAAGCTAAATTTCCCAGCTCCAAAGTTGGAAGCGTCAAAAATAGTTTCGAAAGGTTGCGTTAATAATCCAAAATTATAGCCTTCTAATTTTGCTGAGAACGGTCGGGAATTATAGATTCTGTCTTTAACTTGAAATAAATAACCTCCTTTAACCGTTTGTTTTTTATCTCCAACGGTGAAAGTTTTAGCTATATCTCCACCACCATTATATAAGTAATCATTTAAGGTAGAGTAGAAGAAACTACCGGATTTTTGAGATAAACCACTGGAAAGTAATGCGATGTATGGATTACCAGCTACATTAGTTGCTTGGTTGTACTGTAAACGCTGAAGCTGCGGGATATATTGATCTAATATCCCAAAACTACCATACCAGTTTAAAGATAAACTACCTGAATCATCAAGTTTATGGTTACCAGTAATGGTGGAATTATAGAAAGTAGTTTCTTTAAATCCTACTTCTCTTGCAAGAATGTTAGTACCATTTATTGGATCAAATTCAAAATCTTTTCCTGTACGAAGGGACACATGATTTACTGAATTATTGGTAATAATATTCTTAATGGAAATCTTATTACTGTTATTAAGCTTGATTGCAAAGTTTAATAATCCTCCAAGAATAATATCATTGCTGTATTTCTCTGTATCGTAATCAAAGTTTACATCAGACTTTAGACCATTGATAGTAAAAAAACGGTTTTCAGTTTCCGTTCTTCTTTTATTATTGCTATAATTTAAAACTGCAATTACGCCAACATCTTTACCAAATACCTTGGTATTAAAACCACCGTCGAACTGTAAACCTACATTTTCTGGATATCCAATCTTATCATATCCAAAGTTTTTCACATATTCTTTTCCTAATGCAGTTTTTTGTTGACTGTCTAAGACGCTGAACGCATTTCTTGCAGGGAAGTTTGCAGGAAGTTTTCTACTACCATCATCTATTCCTAAGAAATCATATTTCCCTATTTGGTTTACTAAAAACTCTTTATTTAATGTGATTGAGTTTCCACCCACTCCAATCTGTGCATTAAAGAAATTTTTAGTAGGAATATCTTTAGTATTTACTTGGATAAGTCCACCTGCCCATTCTCCAGTATATTCTGGGATGAAAGTTTTGTTTATTACCAAAGTTTCTATTACACTGGCAGGAAATAGATCAAAAGAAAAAGTTTTTTTATCGGGTTCTGTACTTGAAAGCTGGATGCCATTAAGCATTGCTTGGTTATATCTATCAGATAATCCTCTTACTACAATATAGCGTCCTTCAGAAAGACTCACACCAGATACACGCTTTAAAACTTCACCCGTATTTCTATCTGGAGATCTCTTTATAGCTTCCACGCCGATCACCTGAGAAACTACTGCTGAGTTTTTTTGAAGACTGATTGTAGAGGCTATTGTTTCTCTTCGAGCCGTAGAACGGATTACAACTTCTTTTATATTGCTTTCACCTAGCTCAGAACTGGTAGGTTTATTAAGTAAGATATCAAGATGGGTATTTTCCTGAGGCTTCAGAGTCACCTCACCAATCTCTTTTCTACTATATCCATTTGTAAAAGCAGTAATGGAATAATTAGAACCTGGTTCCAATGGTATAGAGTAATAACCTTGTATATCAGTTTTTACTTCCTTATCATTTACCTTTACAGTGGCTCCAGATATTGGGGTATTGTCTTTTTCATCTAGTACCCTACCTTCAATGACATTGGATTGTGCTAAAGCTAATCCGCAGCCAGCGAACATGGACAGTACCAAGATACTTTTACAAAATGTTTTACGCATTATTTTTTGTTTTGACGCTAATTGATATTTATAGTAAACAAGAACTTATAATTCCTAACTTGTTTAAAATATAAAGTTTTTAATAAGCTAGAGTATCGAGAGTTTAAAAAGTTCACCTTAGGATAGCTTATCCAATAGTTAATTTTAAATTTCCTTTCTACGAGCCTAATTTCAATGCACAAAGAAAAATTTTCTCATGTTAAAAGCGTTTACTGTAATGTGAAATAAATGTTAAGAAATTGTTACGGGCTCTAATGTAATGTGAACGCAATGTTAAGACTTAGGTGTTTATTTTTAATGCAAATCCTTTACTGTACCTTTGAAAATTCATGCAATAAAAAGCAATTATAATGTTGGGTAAAAAAATCCTTTTGGTAGACGATGAACCGGATGTAATTGAGATTATTGCGTATAATCTTAAAAAAGAAAATTACGAAGTCTTTACCGCCAATAATGGCGATGATGCCTTAGAAATCGCAAAAAAGGTTCGGCCAGATCTTATCCTTCTCGATGTGATGATGCCTGGTAAAGATGGCATAGAAACGTGTCAGGAAATCCGAAATACCCCAGAGATTAAGGATACTTTAGTTATTTTTCTTTCCGCTAGAAGTGAGGAGTTTACTCATCTTGCAGGATATGAAGCAGGAGCTAATGATTATGTAGTTAAAGTTATTAAGCCTAAAGTCCTCATTTCTAAAATTAATGCGATGCTGCAGCTATCTATAAAAACTGTGGAGCAATCTAGAATCTTAAGCATTGGTGATCTTAAAATCAATAGAGATAATTTTCGAGTTGAACGAGAAAATGAAGAATTTATACTACCAAGAAAAGAATTTGATCTTCTATATCTTTTAGCTTCCAATACAGATAAAGTGTTTAAACGAGAGGAAATACTAGAAAAAGTATGGGGAAATGATGTGGTTGTAGGAGAGCGTACTATAGACGTACATATTCGTAGGTTGAGAGAAAAATTAGGCGCGGGATCTATAGAAACTTTGAAAGGTATTGGTTATAAGCTTACTATGCGCTAATGAAAGTAAAAAGAATTCCCCTTATCGCAAGTATCACTATATCTATAGCCATGTTTCTCGTGGCCTTGTTTATAGAATATTGCAGAAATTATCTAAATTTAGGGTGGGAATTATGGATATTTATTATTATCGCTATAATCTTGGTTCAAGTTATCAATTATCTGATACTTCACAGATTATTTGAAATCTTTAGTAAAAGACAATTAAAAAAAATAAGCAAATTCTTGCCGCAGCATTTTTTCAAAAGGCCTGATTCACTATCCAGTTTAAATTTAATGGAAGTAGGGGAGAAAGTGTCCCGTATCACCCAACGACAGAATAGCCAGTTGATATCTATGAAGGAGTTGGAATCCTATAGAAAGGAATATGTAGGAAATGTAGCACACGAACTCAAGACCCCTTTATTTGCTATTCAGGGCTATGCAGATACCTTGTTAGAAGGCGCTTCGGAGGATCCTGAAATTTTAGAAAAATACTTGTTCCGGATTACAAAATCAGTTGATAGACTCCTTACCGTGGTGAGTGATCTAGATATGATTAATAAATTCGAGGCAGGTGAGATCGTTCTTCACCAAGAAAACTTTGATATTAATCAAGTAGTTAAAGAGGTTTTTGAAGTACTGGAGGGAGAGGCGCAGCAAACCAATGCTCAATTAATTTTAGATTCACCAAATACGCAAATTTTTGTACGAGCCGATAGACATAAAATTTTTCAGGTCTTATTAAATCTCACTGCAAACGCAATTCATTATGCCCAACGCGATAATCCGAGTATCATCGTGCGTACCAATATAATAACTAAGCTTGTAGTTATATCTGTAGAAGATAACGGTATGGGTATAAAATCAGAAAACTTAAGCAGAATATTTGAACGATTTTACCGCGTGGAAAGTAGCCGGACGAGAAGGGAAGGAGGTAGTGGCTTAGGCCTCGCAATAGTAAAACACATCCTGGAAGCACATCACCAGACTATATCTGCAGAAAGCGTGTATTTGGAGGGTACTAAATTCCATTTTACATTGCCTGCTGTACCAGGAAAATAAATTTTGATTTCATTTTTGACCTAATATCTTATCTTTGTCCTTCTGAAGAGGCCATATTCTCTTCCAATCTATTATGGTATTTAAAATCCGAGTAATTTTTGATTCTAAAGAAGATGTCTTTCGTGATATTGAAATTCGGGACAAGCAGACACTTTGGAATTTACATCAGGCTATCCAACAAGCTTTTTCACTCCCACCAGATGAGCTTTCTTTATTTAATGCCTTTAATGATAATGGCGAAATTTTGAAAACCATTCCGCTAGAAGATATGAGTGATGATGGAGATGGGGAAACCATGGCAGATATTTATATAGATGAAATTTTTCAAGACTTAGGAGATAAATTACAATTCCAATATGGTATGTTGGATTTATGGGAATTTTTCTGTGAATACACTGGGGAAGTTACCGAAAAAGCAACCGCTAAATATCCTCAGACCATATATCGATTTGGAGTTCTACCGCTAAAGCCACCAGTAAAGGACAATGCAATATCTGCTGTTCCTTTAGATGATTTGGGTATGGATTTGGATTTAGATGATGATATCGTATTGGAGGATGAATTTGATTCCGTGGATGATTACGATAATTTAGATTCCTCTATGGATGATCAATACTAAACTAAAATGGAAAATTATCTTGATCTTCTTCAGAAAATTCTAACTGAAGGTGTCCAGAAAGAAGATCGTACAGGTACAGGAACACTTTCTTTATTTGGGGAAAAACTAGAATTCGACCTTGAAAAAGGTTTCCCGATGATAACTACCAAAAAGGTTCATGTAAAATCTATCATACATGAGTTATTGTGGTTTTTAAGTGGAAATACTAATATATCATATCTTAAAGAAAACGGTGTAAAAATTTGGGACGAATGGGCAGATAGCAATGGGGATTTGGGACCCGTTTATGGTGCTCAGTGGCGTAGCTGGGGAACAAAAGATCAAGGGACTATTGATCAAATTTCCATGCTTATTAATGATATTAAGACCAATCCAGATAGCAGAAGACTCATGGTTTCCGCATGGAATGTAGGAGATATTCCTAAAATGGCTCTAGCACCTTGCCATGCTTTATTTCAATTTTACGTAGCAGAGGGAAAATTAAGTTGTCAACTATACCAGAGGAGTGCGGATGTTTTCTTGGGTGTACCCTTTAATATTGCATCTTATGCTCTTCTCACTATGATGGTTGCTCAGGTTTGTGGCTTAAAACCTGGTAAGTTTCAGCATGTTTTTGGGGATGTTCATATTTATTTAAATCATTTAGAACAAGTTAAAACTCAACTTTCACGCAGCCCATTTCCGCTGCCAGAAATGAAAATTAATCCAGAGGTTAAAAATATATTTGGTTTTACCTATTCCGATTTTGAACTGATAAAATATCAGCATCATCCAGCGATTTCGGCACCAGTGGCTATTTAGAAATTATTTGGTATATTCGCAGCGCATTTGGGGGATTAGCTCAGCTGGCTAGAGCGCTTGCATGGCATGCAAGAGGTCATCGGTTCGACTCCGATATTCTCCACATTTTTTATCGCCTCCGCTATGGCAAACCCACTTTTTTACGCTAAAATTTTACTCTTTGGAGAATATGGGTTGATAGAAAACTCGCAAGGCCTTACTTTACCATACAGTTATTACCAAGGAACGCTAAAATTTGCAGATACTTTTGATAATTTTCAAACAGAAAGTAATGTGAATTTATCCAAATTCGCAGATTATCTAATGTCTATTTCGTTTCCCGAAGGATATGGTATAGATGTACAATTGTTAAAATCCGATATCAATTCTGGTTTGTATTTCGATAGCAATATTCCACAAGGTTACGGTATAGGTAGTTCTGGAGCTTTAGTAGCTGCCGTATATGTCAGATATGCATATACATCTTGGAATCCTTCTGATATATCAAAAGATCAATTAAAAGAACTTAAAAAAGTTTTTGGGCTTATGGAAAGTTTTTTCCATGGGACATCCTCTGGTATAGATCCCTTGATATGTTTTATGAACTTTCCTATTTTGATAGAAAATAAAGATTCTTTAGATAAAATAACGCTTAATGAAGATACCAAGTCTGAAGTTGAGAAAAAGGGAGCAATATTTCTTTTAGATTCAGGATCAAGTGGAGAAACAGGACCTATGGTTCAGATATTTTTCGAAAAAATGAAAAAAGAAGGTTTCCGAAATACCTTAAAAAATGAATTTATTCGATATAATAACGCATGCATAGAAGCATTCCTGAAAAAGGATATGAATCCTTTCTTTAAAAATCTTAAAAGTCTTAGCAAGTGGGTATATGTTCATTTTCGTCCTATGATTCCAGAAATCGTGTTTTCTGCTTGGAAAAAAGGTTTAGATACCAATGCGTATTATCTTAAATTATGTGGAAGTGGCGGTGGAGGCTACATTTTAGGATTCACCGAAGATTATGAAAAAGCGGAAAAAATGCTTTCAGGATTTAAGAAAGAAGTAATCTACCGCTTTTAAATTTAATATTTTGATACCTCAAGGCGCTCGATTTTCAATTAATAGAATTGGAAAACTGATGTTGGCCTTTCTATTGGCTGTAAAGTTGGTTCGCGTATTACTTTTAGGATTGGGATTATACGCAGCCGCTGTTATTATCAATAATTATCAGCTTCCATCATTTCGTTCTAAGGATTTATTTTATATAATATTTTGTTGTGTAACCAGTTTAATGGCCGGCGGGATTGTAAATCAGTTGTATGATGCAGAAGTAGATAAAAAACTGAGGCCAATTCGTTTTTATATTCAAAATTTTCTCAAAATTTCGAGATTTTTATATTTATATATTTTTCTGAATTTAATATCCCTGGTTTTTGCGCTGATATGCTCACCGAAACTTTTTATTTTAATTGTATTTTTTCAGGTGATGTTATGGTACTATAGCCATAAGAAACCTTCTAATAAGATTCAGCGGCTGTTGTTATACTGTCTTCTTACTATTTTCCCTTTTTTTATATTATGTTATTGGTATTCAGTTACCAGTTGGGGAGTCTTTTTTTTAGGATTTCATCTTACAACTATGCTGTACGGAATTCACTATTTAAAAGAGAATTTAGTGGATTATAAATTGAATGTAGTACATCTTAATAAAGAAAAGGTTTTTGCTGGAAATATTCTGCCTATTATTTTCCCTGTTTTCAGTGCTGGCCTTTGTTATAATAATGTACAAAAATTTTTACCAGATACTTTAGCACAATATCTTGTATTGTCTTTGGGGATTTTTTTACTTGTTAGTATACTAATTAGGCTGAATCCCAAACCTAAGATTATCTATTTTTCCTATCAGATTTTACGCTTAATGATCCCCTTAGGAATAATGGCTATTCTTTTACCTGCCATCCTTAAATTTATATATTAATCTTTAATTTAGCTAAAATTTACCTCATGTCAATATTTAATGATACGCAACTCGCATTCTCATTAAAATCTAATTTTGAATTAAAAAAAGCCTATTTACTTTTTAAATCAATTCAAAATCCAACCTTAAGTAATTTAGGGATTAATTTTCTTCAATTTAGTATTAAAAATAATCTTCCAGGTGTAGATTTTATTATTAAAAATACCATGTATACTCAGTTCTGTGGTGGTGAAACGCGTGAAAAAGCTGTTCCTATTGTAGAAAAATTATATGAGCATCATGTAAGTAGCATTTTTGATTATGCTAAAGAAGGTGCCGAAACGGAAGAAAGTTTTTGGGAAACATTTCGTGAAATTATAACCAATATAGAATTTGCATCAAAAAGGAAGGAAATTCCATTTGTAGTGTTTAAACCTACAGGATTTGGAAGAATTGATTTATATGAATTAGTGGGTAAAAAGAAACCCCTAACTGCAACGGAGAAGCAGGAGTGGGAACGCGTAAAATCGAGGTATGAGGAGGTTTGTAAGCTGGCGCACAAGCTACAAGTACCTGTCATGATAGATGCTGAAGAATCTTGGATGCAAGATGCAGCAGATGACCTTGCGCGAGAGATGATGCAGAAATATAATAAAGAAAAACCTATCGTATGGAATACCGTTCAGTTTTACCGTACGGATCGGTTAGATTGGATACAGACTGAAATTGCGCAGGCCAAAGAAATGGGTTATTTCTTAGGATATAAATTTGTAAGGGGAGCATATATGGAAAAAGAGCGCAATAGAGCCACAATAATGGGATATGCTTCCCCTATTATGCCTACAAAAGAAGCCACTGACGATCAATATAATGCAGCTGCAGAATTAGCACTGGATCATAAGGATATTCTATCTGTATATTATGGAACACACAATGAGAGAAGCACAGAACTTATTATAAACAAAATGGAGGTAATGAACGTAGCTCCCCATAGCAGCAAAATATTTTTTGGCCAGCTGTATGGTATGAGTGATAATATTACTTTTTATCTAGGTAATGCTGGCTATAATGCCACTAAGTATTTACCGTACGGAAAATTACAGGATGTTATTCCTTATCTTACCCGCCGTGCAAAAGAAAATACGAGTGTAGCGGGCCAAACTGGGAGAGAACTTGGGCTTATTGCAACTGAAATGAAGCGTAGAAACATATCAATATTGTAATCCTTTGGAGTACGCAGAAATTATACTTCCTCTGCCTTTGCAGGGGACTTTTTCTTACTATATACCCTTGGAATATAGGGAACAGTGCAGGATTGGGTCCCGTGTTTTGGTACCATTTGGAGGAAAAAAAATCTATACTGGAATAGTTTTCAGTCTGCACAGTAGGACTCCTGAAAACTATAAACCTAAAGAAATTATATCTGTTTTAGATGTAACTCCAATAATACCTGAAAATTTATTACAGATTTGGTCGGTAGTTTCACAATATTTTATAATACCTCTTGGAGATCTTTATCGGCAAACGGTGCCAGGCTCTCTTAAATTACAAAGTGAAACCTATATTTCTTTTTTGAGTGATGCTGTTCCTGAGAATATAGATTTAACGGAACAAGAAAAACTTCTTCTATCAGCACTGCAAGTACGCCAAAGTTTAAATCTTGTAGATATTGAGAAATTTTTACCCAGAAAATGGATAATTCCTTCTATAGATCAATTAATAGGCTATAAACTCATTAAAATTGAGGAAAAAATTGCCGAAAAATACAGTATTAAAGAGGTAAAATATGTAAGGCTTAGTGATGTATTTACCCAGACAGAACAGGCACAGAGAGCTATCCAAATTTTAAACAAAGCCAAGAAACAAAAAGAAATATTTTTAAAGATTTATGAAAAACAGGTAGAGACACCCAACGAATTTTATAAAAAGGCTGAAATTCTTGGAATAACAGGATCCAGTAATGCTCAATTACGATCATTGGTAGAAAAAAATATAATTGAAGAGTTCTCATTAGAAAAGGATAGACTTTCATCTTACACCGGAGAAAAGCAGGATATACCCGAACTTTCTCTAGAGCAAATGAAATGCGTGGAAGATATTCTGACCAATTGGGAAAATGAGAGAATACAAATTCTACAGGCAGTGCCAGGAGCGGGTAAAACTCATATCTATCTGGAACAATTGACCCAAAAAATTACGGATGAGGGAACTGGTATTTTATTAGTTCCAGAAATCTCATTAAATAAACAATTGGTGCAGCGCCTGGAAGTCCTTTTTCCAGGATCGGTAGCCTTTTTTCACAATAGGCTTACAGATTTTGAACGAGTTGAAATCTGGCGAAAATTAATAGCAAATAAAATACGGCTTCTCATAGGTACTAGAAATTCTTTATTTCTTCCCTTCAAGAAAATTGATATTATTATTATAGATGAATCTCATGACACCCAGTATAAATCTGAAGCTAGCACTTTAGCCTTCGATGGAATACAAACAGCAAAAATGATTTCTAAACTTAGTAATGTTCCAACTTTATTGGGTTCAGCTACTACTAGAGTTGAAGACTTTTATAGTGCTGTAAATAAGAAAGATAACTTAATTTTACTTAATGAAAGCTTTATTAAGCATCAGCCATTGATAATAGAAACTGTTGACTTAAAAAATCAGATTAATCAAAAAAATCTATTGTCTGAAACTCTAATAATAGATAGCACTAAATTAGAAATGGAAAAAGTGCTTGGTGAGGGAAATCAAATAATGCTACTTCATAATAGAAGAGGATATGCATCACTTGTTGAATGTTTAGCTTGTGGTTATGTTGCATTTTGTAGCAATTGTGATGTGGTGATGACCTATCACAAAACAACAAACGAATTGAAATGCCATTATTGCGGTCAAAAAGCCAGCAAACCCATACGCTGCCCAAAGTGTACATCAGAAAGTTTAAGTACCAGAGGTATTGGCATAGAGCAAGTTTATGAAGAGCTTCAATCTATTTTTCCAAGCGAAACCATCTTGCGTATGGATGCAGATAGCTTAAAAAGGAAGAATGCCTATGAAGATGCCTATGACAAGATTAAAAATAAGGAGGTAAAAATTATTTTAGGTACGCAAATGATAACTAAAGGATTGGATTTCCCGGACATAGCATTGGGAATCATTCCTCGTGCTGACAGTCTCGTGCATTTCCAAGATTTTCGTGCGGAAGAAAAAGCTTATCAATTAATTACCCAGTTCGCCGGAAGGTTGGGGAGGGGTTCTGCATTTGGTACTCATTCAGCAAAACTTATAATTCAAACTTATTCACCAGAAAAGTATCTCTATCAAGCTCTCCATAAACCCTATGAAGAATGGTTTGAGTATCTTCTGGAGGATAGAAAAAAATATGAATATCCACCCTACACTTCTATAATAAAAATTATTTTTAAACACCGGAAGCAAGATAAAATACAGCGTGCTGCTCAGTTTTTTGCCAATACAATGATATTGGATGAAGGCCTTCCTGCTGAATGGGTTTTAGGACCTGCACCGGCGGCAGTTTCCAGAATCAATCTTCAGTACATGGAACAGATATTAATTAAGATACCTCAAGGAAAGAGTCATAAAAAAGTGCGAGCCTGCATACTTGCGGCGCAGAAAGTTTTACAAGAAGTAACTAGCTATAAAAGTATAAGTTTACAAATATTTGTCAATATTTAACAGCTTTTTAACAGCTTTTAGGATAATATTTGGGCCATTTACGGCTTTGGAAAAAATAGAAAGTTCTAAATTTGGCTTATGTCATTCAGAATTTTAGCGCCCTATATATATAAGTCATTGTTAATTAGTAGTTTAAGCTTCATAAATTTTGGTTATTCCCAAGGTATGTCATTGCAACTACCAGGTAAAGGCGTAGAAACAAGCGCGGAAAAGCCGAAAGATGTTCCTCCGGTGCTACCTCCTAAACCACTCAGTCCTTATGATGTGATGATGGAGCGAATTACAAAATCTGCTTCAGATCCTGTTTTAAAAAGTGCTAATTGGGGCTTTGTAGTTTATGATCCACAAAAAAATAAAATTGTAGTGAATTATAACGAAAATTCTCCTCTTGTTCCCGCATCTACTACCAAAATACTCACCACTGAAACAGCCCTACAAGAATTAGGAGCTGGTTATAAATGGGTAACTCAGATGGATTATTCGGGAGAAATTGCTGCAGATGGTACTTTAAATGGGGAGTTGTACATCATTGGTAGTGGAGACCCTAGTCTCGGAACGGGAAAAGCAGGTGCATCTGGATATGCTGCTCTGGCAGGTCAGTTTGCAAATGCAGTTGCAACAGCTGGAATCAAAAAGATTAACGGTAAAATTGTAGTACAGACAGCTGTCTTTAAAGATTATCCTATTGCGGAGCTTCCGAAAGAGACTGTTTGGATGGAATATAAAAATTATTTCTTGCCATCAGGAAATACGAGTAATACGATCCCATCTAAGGAGAAATTACTAACGAAATTTTTAAAATTTTCTCCAGGAGTGAAGCGGTATTACTATGTTTCACCTCATACAGATAAAATGGTTTATACAGAAGAATTTCCTGGTGGCAACCTGACTGCAACCATGCCTGGTGCACCTGAATATTTAGCTAAACTTGTACGAACTGAACTTAGCAAAAAAGGAATTGCTGTACCCAATTCTGTGGAGACTAGACTTGTAGAAAATACAGGAATTGCCAGAACTTCGCTATTTAAATATTCATCACCCTCCCTGCATGAAATAATGACCTATACCAATCTCCGCTCTGATAATGCCTTCGCTGAAGCCATTCTTAAAGTAAATGGGTATTTTATTAAAGGCTCTTATAATCTAGAGAAAGGTAGACTTGCTGTAATGGAACATCTTAAAAATAACGGTTTTGATACTACCAGTCTTGTTTATGTTGATGGAAGTGGGCTTAGCAGAAGCCATAAAATAACACCTCTCTCTCAAGCTAAATATTTAGGAAAGCTTATGAAAGAAAAATATTATAAGGATTTCTTTGAAACATTACCCACAGCTGGAGAAAGTGGCACTTTAAAAAATATGTTTAAAAGCAGCCCAGCGAAAGGAAGAATCTTTGCCAAAACAGGGACATTAAATGGTGTTAAAACTCTTGCCGGATATATTAAAACCTACTCTGGAAAGATGTATACCTTTTCAGTTTTATTTAATAATTATAAAGGAAGTGTGGACCAAGCTAAAACTAAAATTGAGCAACTATTAGAACCTGCTTTAGAGCTTTAATTTCTTTATATTTGCCATTATATAATAATTTAATGGTAAAATTTTCTACTTTCTTATTAGTCTTTTCAATAATATTTGGTTATTCCCAAAATTATAATGATGTAGACTCCGAATTTTTAGTAAATAGAGAAGCTAAAGCCTCTGAACAGAGGGTTGCAATTTCTGAAATAAATCCTAATACCATTAATTATGATTTAGTATATCAGCGAATTGAGCTGAATCTAAGCCCAGATCAAAATTATGTTACAGGAAAAATGACGGCTCACTTTAAGCCCCTTTCAACCTTAAATACTATTTATTTTGATTTAACGAATGAATTGGGCGTTACAGAAGTAAACTATCACGGGAGCCCGGTAAATTTTTTACAATTGGCCACCCATGAAATTCAGATAAATCTTCCATCTAGTCTAGTTCCTAATATAAAAGATTCTTTAGAAATAAAATATCAAGGTGTTCCATCAAACGCTAATGATGCTTTTTATCAAAGTTTTCCCAGTGCAGGTCCTTCTATCAGTACATTAAGTGAGCCTTATGGTGCACAAGATTGGTTCCCTACGAAACAAAGTCTTACTGATAAAGTGGAGCGTGTCGATATGCTTATTACTGCACCAAGTTCTTATCGAGTTGCAGGTAATGGAGTCCTTCAGTCGGAAATTGATTTAGGGAACGGGCAGAAAACTACTTTTTGGAAAAGTTCATATCCTATAGCTACTTACCTTATAGCATTTTCCTTAGGCACTTTTACCGTGTCCAATGATGTGATGGGTAACCCTCCCTTTCCTTATGTAAATTATCTATATCCGTCTACAGCAGGCAGTGCTACCATCAATTCTAATTTGCAATGGGCGAAAAATGCAATGGCAACTTTTGAGGAATTTTTTGGTCCTTATCCTTTTAGAAACGAGAAATACGGGCACATGGAATATAATTATCAAGGTGTGTGTATGGAGCATCAGACAATGTCTTCTATGAGTGGCTGGAATAAAAACGTTGTTGCCCATGAAATGGCTCACCAGTGGTTTGGTGATAAGGTGACCTGTAGGACATGGAATGATATCTGGTTAAATGAAGGATTTGCCGTGTTTGGTGAGCATGTGGTACAGGAAAAATTATTGCTTACACAGGCACAGTTTATGAGTTATTTAGATAATCAAATCAATAATGTAACAAGTGCTACAAGTGGTAGTGTATATGTTCCAGATTCACAGTTGTCTGATATTAATAGAATATTTTCTGGAAGGTTAACTTATGCTAAAGGTGGTTACCTTGTACGCATGATGAAATGGATATTAGGTGAAACACAGTTTTACAATTCCTTAAAAGCCTACCATTCCACTCCCCAGTATGCATACGGATTTGCCTCTACTACAGATCTAAAAAATTCTTTTTTAAGCACTTCCGGTTTTGATTTTACTAATTTCTTGAATCAATGGTTTTATGGTGAGGGGTATCCTGTATATACTATTAAATATAAACCTAACGCAACTAATTCCAAAATCGCCCTTTTGGTTACACAGACTCAAAGTCATCCTTCTGTAGCCTATTTTCAAATGCCTTTACCTATAAAAATTACAGGGACTGGTGGTCAAATAAAATATTATAAACTTTGGAATACAGTAAATAATCAATATTATTTTGAAGATTTAGGCTTTCCGGTAGCTTCTGTAGAATTTAATTATGAAAGGCAGATACTCACAAAAAACGCCCAAGTTTTATATGAGGCTGGTTTAAGTGTAAAAGACATAGATGCAAATACTGAAATTCAAATATATCCTAATCCTGCAACTGAATTTATTGAAATAAAAGGCATGCCGAAGAAAGGTAATTTTCAAATTTTTGATGCTTCTGGAAGACTTATCCGTGAGGATATCCTTAATATAAATAATAGAATTGAGGTTAAAAATCTTGCAATTGGAAAGTATATTCTTTACATAGATTCTACTTCATATCCCTTTATTAAAAAATAACATTTTATGATCTCACAGTCATTTATTACTACATTACAAAATAATCTTAAAACCCTTGAGGATGAGGGCTTATATAAAGTAGAAAGAATTATTAGTTCGCCACAATCTTCCAAGATTATAGCGAATGGGAAGGAGTTATTGAATTTTTGTGCTAATAATTATCTAGGATTAGCAGACCATCCTAAAGTTATAGAAGCTGCATCTGATGCTATGTCAACTCATGGGTACGGTATGGGTTCTGTGAGATTTATATGTGGAACTCAGGATATTCACAAGAAGTTAGAAAAATCCATTGCTGATTTTTTAGGAACAGAAGATACTATCTTATATGCAGCTTGTTTTGATGCCAATGGTGGAATATTTGAGCCATTATTTGGTGAAGAGGATGCCATAATATCAGATGAACTGAATCATGCAAGTATTATTGATGGTGTAAGGCTTTGTAAGGCGGCACGGTATCGTTATAAAAATAATGATATGGCAGATCTTGAAGTTCAACTAAAAGAGGCTCGGAATTCTGGTAAAAGGAATATCATTATCGTTACAGATGGCGTATTTTCGATGGATGGAATTGTGGCAAATCTCTCTGGAATTTGTGATTTAGCGGAATCCTATGAAGCTATGGTAATGGTAGATGATTGCCATGCAACAGGATTTTTAGGAGCCACAGGAAGAGGAACACCAGAATTGTGCGGTGTACAAGGCAGAATAGATATACTCACCGGAACTTTAGGTAAAGCGCTGGGTGGTGGACTTGGCGGATATACTACTGGTAAAAAGGAGATAATAAATATGTTACGCCAAAAATCTCGGCCGTATCTATTTAGTAATTCTTTACCGCCTGCTATTGTAGGTGCGTCTTTACAGGTTCTTGATATGATAAGCAATGACTCTTCTGGTGCCCAAAAGGTTATGGATAATGCTGCATATTTTCGGGAGAAAATGCTGGATGCTGGCTTCGATATTCCAGATGGTAATGCGGCTATTGTTCCCGTTATGTTATATGAAGCGCCATTGGCACAGAAGATGTCAGAATTGTTAATGGAGGAAGGTATTTATGTTATCGGTTTCTTCTTTCCCGTAGTACCAAAATCCAAGGCCCGCATCCGTGTGCAATTATCAGCAGCTCATACAAGAGAAGATTTGGATGTAGCCATTGCAGCCTTTATCAAGGTGGGTTCAGAGCTTGGTGTGATTAGTAAAAAATAGACTTGGTATATCTAATAATTAAAGCGTTGCATATAATATTCATGGTAAGTTATTTTGCCGGAATATTTTATTTAGTTCGCTTATTTGTATACTTCCGCGAAACAGCACAACCAGAGTTTGTAGAAAGTGAGTTGGCCAAAAAAATATTGCAAAACCAGTATAAGATCATGATAAAAAAGTTGTGGAACATTATTACAGTTCCTGCTTTCATTCTTATGCTTGTATTTGGAATTACAATGATTTTAATGCAACCAGACTTGCTTCGGCAAAATTGGTTTCATATAAAACTGACCTTATTACTTGGACTTTTTGCTTATCATTTCTGGTGTTATAATACCGTAAAAAAGATTAGTGCAAGCACTGACAATCATCTGAAAAAAAACAGTTATTGCTTGCGTCAATTGAATGAAGTAGCTACACTATTACTTTTTTCCATTGTATTTGTCGTTATTTTAAAATCAAATTTTATAGATAATTGGAAAGAAATCGTTTCAGGTTTATTAGGGATATTTCTTTTAGTTTTCATGATCGTTAAATTAGTAAATTCTAAAAAGAAAAAAACATGAAAGCGATATTTATTAAGGAGATTAAGCAATTATTCTCCGGAGGATTTGCTTGGTTTTTGGCAGCAGCATTTGTACTATTATGTGGTATCGGGCTCCTTATAATTAAATCAGGATTTAATATTCTTCAGGCAGGAATTGCAGATTTACAATCGTTTTTTAATCTATTTCCCTGGATTCTTTCAGTCTTAATACCTGCTTTGGCTATGCGGAGTGTTTCAGAAGAAAAAACTACGGGCACATTACATTGGCTTTTTGCACAGCCTATAAGCAGTTTACAGATAGTAGCGGGTAAATTCTTTGCCATATGGATTGTCTCCTGTTTGTTTTTACTTCCAGTTTTTCTTTATTTTGGAATGTTATATACTCTCGCGATCCCTTACGGAAATATAGATGGGGGAGTAATTTTAGCAAATATTATAGGTAGTATAGGTATAATGGGAGTGTTCTCAGCGATCGGTATTTGGGCTTCTGCTATAAGCCCTAATAGCATTGTGTCTATAATAGTAGCTATAGGACTATGTTTCCTCTTATATTTTGGACTGTATTACATTGCATCATCCTATTTTCAGTCGGGAATTGGTGTGTTTCTCCGTAATATCAGCTTATTTTCTAATTATCAAAATTTTGCTAAAGGAATATTTGATATACCGTGCATTTTATATTTTGCATTACTCACATATGGATTTCTCTATTTAGCAAAATCCTCCCTTCAATCACAAAAACAACTTGGATAATGAAAGAGAACCAACCTAGTAATACATCTCTTTCCAAATTTTTACCCTTAATACCATTAATAATTGCACTCGGTTTTGGAGGTTTGCATTTTAATTGGGGTAAAATAGATTGTACAGATGATTCGCGTTATAGTCTTTCACCAAAAACAAAATCCTTTGTTGCTAAAATTCCTAAAACTACCCAAGTAACTTTATTTTTAGCAGGTAACTTTCCCGCAGAGATGGATAGGTTTCAAAATGAAATAAAGTATAGTCTTTCCCAAATATCTCAAATTCAGAATAAAGTCGAATTTCAAATAATAAATCCAATAAAGGCCGGACTTTCTCAGTCTCAGATGGCCTCGAAAGGAATGTCTGCACAAGTATTTCCTGAATATGAAGATGGTAAGGTTTCAGAGACCGTATTCTATCCTTATATAGAAATTAAATCTGGAGAAAAAAGACAAGTTATCTCAGTTTTGGAGAATGGGAATTTTGCCACTCCTGCAGATCAAATGTCAGCTTCTCAGGAGTCATTAGAGTATAAAGTAGTTTCAGCACTCTATGATGTTCAGCAAAAATCAAAGCCTGCGATAGCAGTAATTGTAAATCATGACGAACTTGGAATCCAAGAGTTTACTACCTTTATGAGGGCATTAAGTGGGAAATATAGCCCATATCCTATCATCCCTAGAAATAATACCACGCTTAGTCTAGAGGATTGGCCTAAAATGCAACAAGCCTCGCTACTGATTATGGCTAAACCAAGGCTGAAGGTTCAGGATTCAGAAAAAATTATTTTGGATCAGTTCTTAATGCACGGAGGAAAGGCACTTTATATGATAGATCCAGTAAATGCGGAAATGGATTCACTCAAAAGATCTCCTAAAATTACAGCATTTCCCCAAGAGCATGGAATGGAGGACCTACTTTTTGCATATGGTGTTAGGATTCAGCCTAATCTTGTAAAGGATCTTATCCAGTATGCAAAAATTAACATTGTAGCTGGAGAAGTAGGTGGAAATCCACAAATGATGAAATTACCTTGGCCTTATTTTCCTTTAGGTATTTCTGATGGTGAAAATCCAATTACTAAAAATCTTTCCCCTGTAAAATTTGAATTTTCTGGCTCTATTGAGGTTTTAAAAAGAAAGAATATTCAGCCAAAAATATTATATCAAAGTAGTGAGAAAACCTTAGTAAAAACCTTGCCTTCATTTATAGACCTAAATGAAATAGCGAGTGTGGATAGTATCGCGATGAGAGAAAAACCAAGCGAGCCAAAAATTCTTGCTCTAAGTCTTGAAGGAAACTTTACTTCTGCGTATGCTGGTAGATCTGAAGCTAGTAGTTTTCCTGACTTTAAAGCTAATTCTACGCGAAATAAAATGGTAGTCATCGCAGATGCAGATTTGGCCCGAAACAAGGTGTATAAAGGTAAACCTCTACCACTGGGTACTGAAGTAGGCAGTGATGATCGGTATGGAAATGAAGAATTTTTATTAAATACGGTGGATTGGCTATTATCTCAAGAACAATTCTCTGACCTTAAGAAAAAATCTTTAGCTTCACGATTATTAGACCAAAATAAAATTACTGAAAGCAAGAGTTCCATCTATTTTTGGTTAATAGGTTTTCCAACTATCCTTTTTATTATATTTGGACTTTTTTCAATGTATTGGAAAAAAAGAAAATATAGTGTTTAGAGTTTAATTTCGCTTTTACTATAGTCCTTCCATTCGGCCTGAAAGACATCTTGAAAATATTGTTTTATTTTGGTTTTTAAAAGGGAAATTTCATCAATTGAAAAAGATTTGCCCAATTCTTTCTGTAGTGAAGTAACACCTTTATCTACTATTCCACAAGGGACTATATGATTAAAGTAAGATAAATCCGTATTTACATTGAGAGCAAAACCATGCATAGTCACCCATTTGGAAGTTTTTACCCCCATAGCACAAATTTTTCGCGCCTTTGGCGAATTTACATCCAGCCAAACACCGGTCTCACCTTCGCTTCTCATCCCAGTTATGCCATAATCGGATAAAACTCTTATAATGACTTCCTCTAAATTTCTCATATATAAATGAATATCACTGGAAAAATTGTCTAAATCTAATACAGGATATCCCACGATCTGACCAAAACCATGATAGGTAATATCACCACCACGATTGGATTGATGAAATTCTGCTTGAATTTCCTTAAGTTTTTCCTCTGTAATAAGTAAATGAGCGGGTTTCCCAGTTTTTCCTAAGGTATAAACGTGAGGATGTTCTACAAAAAAGAAATAATTTGGCGTTTTTTCCTTTTCTTTTTCATCATCAATATTTCTATTTTTCATTTTTAAACTGATGATTTCATCCATTTTTTTCTGTTGGATAGCAAAGGCTTTTGAATATGCTAATAGACCTAAATCTTGGAAGATAATTTCTTTATTTTTCATGCGTTTGTAAATGTAAAAAATTTAACATCATATCTTTTCCGTTTTCTGTCATCATACTTTCTGGATGAAATTGGACACCATAGGCAGTATCTTTTTTGTGTTCCAAAATCATAATGCTACCATCATCGGCACTATAAAGTTTTAATTCTTTAGTATTACACCCTAAAAAATCTACTGTCCAGCTGTTATAACGACCTACTAAGACAGGGCTAGATATACCTTTACAAATTAAGCTGTTTGAATTAGTATCAATATTTATACTGCTTATCTTTCCATGCATAGGTTTTGGAAGTGGAATAAGTGATGCTCCATAAAATTCTGCAATGGCTTGATGGCCTAAGCATATTCCTAAAATGGGTAATCTTCCTACATTAACCTCAATAGTATCTAACAAAAAACCAGAATTTTTTGGCAAATCAGGACCAGGACCAATTATCATATGTGAATATTCTTTACTAATATCCTTTAATAATTGAGTGTTTGAATTATGTAATATTTCAACCGCAACGCCACATGATTCTACTAATGCCACAATAGATTGGCTAAAACTATCATAAGAATCTACAAAACAGACTTTTTTCATTTAGAATTATAATGAGATTGTAAAAATAAACTCAAACCTTGCATATATTTGTTAAAATTAAAAATATGAAAAACTTTTCAAAAATAGGAGTCTTATTAGTATGCACGGTTAGTATAATGTCTTGTTCTAAAAAAGAACAAAATTCTCTTAAAGACAGTAATACAATGATGCAAGAACCGAAATTGGAACTAAAAAAGGAGGCTATAGCTAAAGTACCTGATGCAGATTCGGCAAATGCTTCCTCCACAAGTAAAGCGAGTGTAAATCAAGGTCCTGAAGTAGGAGGTGTTACGTTAAATAAAAGTGATTCTGCTAGAAAGTAGGTAAAATGAAAGTACTTCTAGCCATAGTTTTATCTGGGATATTATTCCTGAATTGCTCTTGTAATCCAGAGAAAAAAAACGACGCTGTAGATCAAGTACCTGCATTTCCAGATTATACCGAATCTTTAAAAAAACCTGAAGTAAAGGTTGATTTATCATTTAGTGGCCAAGATTGTGCCTCATGTCATGCTTCTGATACAAAAATGACAGGCCCAAGTTTTTCCGAAATCTCAAAGAAATATCCTTTATCCAAAGAGAATATAGAAGCATTAGCCATAAAAATAAAAAATGGAGGTTCAGGAGTCTGGGGAAATGTACCTATGCCTCCACATCCCAGCATTACGGAAGAACAAGCGAAAGAAATGGCGGAGAAAATCATAGGTTATAAAAAGTAATTTTGGCTAAAGTAAAATCCTCTTATATCTGTCAAAAATGTGGCGCTGAACATTCCCAATGGCACGGCCAGTGCAAAGAGTGTGGTGCTTGGAATACCCTGGTGGAAGAAATAGTTGATAAAAAGGAGAAAACCGTCTTTTCCGATACTGTAAAAGTAAAGAAAACACTCCTCAATATTATTGAGGTGGAAACAGGTGATGAACCGCGTATTATAACACCCTCTCAAGAACTAAATAGAGTGTTGGGAGGTGGTATAGTATTGGGATCAGTATGCCTTATAGGAGGAGAACCTGGTATAGGCAAATCTACCTTACTCTTACAATTAGCCTTAAAGATGGCTAAAAAAGTCTTATACGTTTCTGGAGAAGAGAGTGCATCCCAGATAAAAATGCGTGCAGATAGATTAACAGATGTGCAAAATCCCAACTGCTATCTATTTACTGAGACTTCTCTGGAAAAAATCCTACAGGCTGCCAAAAAAATGCTTCCAGATTTTATAATTATTGATTCCATTCAGACTTTACATTCCCAATTGTTAGATTCTTCTCCAGGAAGCGTTTCCCAAATCCGAGAATGTAGCAACGAGATTATTTCTTTTGCAAAATCATTCCAAATTCCAGTATTTTTAGTAGGACATATCACCAAGGACGGCCAAATTGCAGGTCCAAAAGTGATGGAACATATGGTGGATGTGGTGCTGAATTTTGATGGGGATAGGAATCATATTTTCCGCCTGCTCCGTGCCGGAAAAAATAGGTTTGGAAGTACAGTGGAAATTGGAATTTTTGAGATGGTAAATCACGGATTAAGGGAAGTAAAAAACCCATCCCAACTTCTTATCACCAAAAAACTGGAAGACCTCTCTGGAAATGCCATTGTGGTAAGCCAAGAAGGGAACCGACCACTTTTACTTGAGGTTCAGGCACTCGTTAGTTCGGCAGTTTATGGGACTCCGCAGCGCAGTTCCACTGGCTATGATGCCAAACGCCTTAATATGTTACTAGCTGTAATGGAAAAACGTGCCGGCTTTTTGTTAGGTGCTAAAGATGTGTTCCTCAACATTACAGGTGGTATAAAAACTGACGATACGGCCTTAGATTTGGCTGTAATAGCTGCTATATTAAGTAGTAATGAAGATATGGCCATCTCTCAAAAATATTGTTTTTGTGGTGAAGTAGGGCTTAGTGGGGAAATTCGCCCTGTGTCTCATATAGACCAACGCATTTCCGAAGCTGAAAAAATGGGTTATGAAAAAATATTTGTCTCAGGTCTTAATACCCTATCTCCATCCAAATTTGGTATTGAGGTAGCAGCTATAAATAAAATAGATCAATTGGCTGATTATCTATTCAACTAATGAATGTCCTTGCACATAGCCTTTTAAGTTATTCTGAAGGTCAGGTAATTGGGAATTTGCTAGAGGATTATCTAGGGACTATAGATAGATCATCGTTTTCTTCCGAAATACAAAAAGGAATACAACTCCACAGAGAGATTGATAATTTTACCGATCATCATGAAAAAAATTATTTAGCGAGAGAAGAATTATATCCGGCAGTCGGACGATATGCGCCAGTATTTCTGGATTTAATATACGATTATTTTTTAGCCAACAGTCTGGATATTAATAACTTACGCATACATGCGGATACCACCTATGCGATTTGGATTAAAAATAGAAATTTATTTCCTTCTATTTTAAAAAAGATGGTACCATTTTTTATTTCCGAAGATATTTTATTCTCTCTCCGTTATGAAACTGGTATTATCAAAAGTATGAACAACATGCTCTCAAGATGTAAGTATGTCCCTGATAAAGAAGTTGCGCTTGAAAAATTAATAGATAGTTATAAAAACTGCGAACCCTATTTTGCTAATTTTTATCCCGAATTGGAACGACATATTAAAGATTTTTATTCAGGTCTATAAGAATTCTTATTTTATTTTTTTTTTAAGGAATTAAAAGAACTGGTAGAAATATCTGTTTTTAATACAAGGAATTATACTATACAAGATATCTCAGGTAAAAACCTAACTTTTTTTGATTTTAATAAACCGAGAAACTACTATTGAGTTTGAAATTTGATTTAATTTAAAGGAATAGAATAACAAATTAGTTTTACAAGAAGCTCACAAAGTAAAACTAAAATAAAACTATAAATAATGAAAATAAAATCAATTGTTATTTTCTTTTTAATATTGGCATTAAGCTCTTGCAATGGTCAGGATAAAGGCAGCACTAGCAAACAAATAAAAGATAAGAAAATTGCGGAAAAATTTGACTTTGATATATATAGAAAAACCAACTATGGGTCTAATTCAGTGACTAAAGAAGATGGTGTGATCATCTCCATGATTGATTTTGATAACCAAAAGGGCGGCGTACTAAAGGAAATAATGCCTCTGCAATCATTCGAAACGATTTACAAAGAATATTACGCAAACGGTAACATTAAGAAGAGGGAGATTTACATAGGAGAAAAAACAAAAATGGACACCTCTGAGTATTATGATGAAAACGGGAATGTAGAGAAAGTGGATGAAAACAAAAAATTCGGAAAGATAAAACCAGAAGATGTTTTAAAATTTCTGGAACAGAAGAAAATAATCAATATTTCAACAGGTAAGGGCAGATTTGATGAAGATCAACGACCGACTTTTGAAATACAGTTTGATGAAAAAATTAAAGAATATTTCATTACAATATTTAACGGTAGGCCAAATACTCCGGAAAATTTTCCAAAAATTGGAGAGCCATCGGCTTATATACCCGTAATCTATAAAATGGATGGAGAAACTGGAAAGGTGGTAGAAGTGGAAGTACAGTACGAATAGGGATTCTATACTCTACCCCTCGCTTGTGAGTGCGCTACGCTCGTGTCATATTATGTTAAAACTACAAAAAAAGTTATTGCTTTGGGTATATATAATTGTTGTATGCTCGAGCATGTTGCTCGCTCCAGTGGATAAAAGGAAGCGGAGTATAAAAGTATATTTAAAGTTTCTAAATCGGCACACATAAAATTAAATAATATATACAAGTAAAAACAGCCTTAATTCCTTTGCCAAAAAGAATAAAAATATTTAAATAGTAAATTAATTACTATAGTTTTATTGTTACACTATAAAATTAAACACACCATTGATTGGCAAAACATTTGTGATAAAAAGCGATTCTTTTAATTAACAATAATACTGTAAAAGATAAAATCTTAAAAACTAACTTGTCAAATTGGTTATTTTTTATACTTGATTGCGTTTATAATAATCAAAGCAATTAAAAAGCTAATTAATAAAAAATTAACCCCAAAAATTTAATAAAAAAAACCTGCTCTTTCAAGCAGGTTTTATAAATTTAATACAAAAATTTATTTTAAATATCTGCTAAAAGCATATCCTTCAACGCCATCAGCGGTACGGATTTTATACCATTCTGAAGAATATTGCTCTACTAAAGTCACAGTGCTTCCGCGCTCTGCTTTACCTACTATATCACCATCTGTGCCTGGAGTACTTCTTACATTTAGGGAAGAATCCTCGGTAGATACTACCAATTGATTTCCAGAATTTTGATTTACCTCCACATCAATATTGATGTCGCTGGATGTAAAATTTGGATCTAACAACGCCAAAGCATCCCATACAGCTTCTTTAGCACTATTTTGGGAAGTTTCACCTTTTATATAAAGTTTTCCTTCTTGCTCAGAAACTTGAAGATTTTGAATTCCAGCATTTTGTGCAGCCGCAACTACACTATTGTATTTTTGTGATAATTCTGTCATAGTAATTAGTTTACTGTATAGTTATATTTTACATTTTTAATGTTGAGTCCATCTACAGATTGGCGGATGCTTCTAGCTTGTGTTTGCGAAACTTTTCCCGTAATTACAAGTTCACCATTTACTTCACTTGCTTGTACAGATGGATAATCTTTCAAAGCATCTTTTACTTTTTGAAGAACAGCACTGTTTTGAGCTGAAGAAGTATTTACAGGAGCAGTGGATACAGCTGGAGCAGCTGGTGCAATGGTAGTCATATCATGTACGTCTTTAATACCTTTTACACCTTTTAGTTGTGCAATAACGGCATCACGGCTTTGTGCATCCGCAAAAGTACCGCTTAGGTGGGCTTGGCCATCTTTTACCTCCACAGAAGCTCCTGGAACGGAGGTTACTACAGTGGTAGCTTGAGACTGTAATTCTGCATCAGTAGGGCCTTTTTTACAAGATACAGAAGCGGTAGAAACCATAAGAGCAATGCTTGCAATGGCAATAAATTTTTTCATAAGTTTTAACTTTTGTAGGGTAAATTTAATTAAATATTTTAAATAAACAAGGCTTTTTCAATTGTTTATCTTTGTAAAAATTTTTCAGAATGAAAGGAGGGAACAAACTTTTTTACCTAATAATTTTAGGTCTTTTACTTGGTGTAGGTTTGGGTTTATTTGTTAATAAGTTTTTTCCTGATGATGCTGATAATTTTGCGTCCAAAATAAAATTATTAGGTACAGTATTTATCCGTCTTGTTCAGATGATTATTGCACCTTTGGTATTTACTACTCTTGTAGTGGGTATTGCTAAAATGAGTGATATTAAAATGATAGGCAGGGTAGGAGGTAAAGCCATGCTTTGGTTTATAATAGCTTCATTAGTATCTCTATTTATAGGGTTGTTTTTCGTTAATTTGTTACAGCCTGGTGCACATTCTCATATTACAAAGACTTTGTCTGGTAGTGAAGAGATTATTAGTAATACAAAAGGATTTTCTCTTCCGGATTTTGTGAATCATGTAGTCCCTAAAAGCCTTTTTGAAGCTTTTGCTACAAATGAGGTTCTTCAGATAGTAGTTTTTAGCATTATGTTTGGAATCGCTTTGGCTTCTTTAGGGGAAGAATACACCAAACCAGTAATCCAGTTATTTGATATCATCGCTCATGCTATATTAAAAATGGTAGGTTATATCATGTGGGTTGCTCCTTTGGGTGTCTTAGGCTCTATAGCTGCTGTGGTAGCTACTAATGGTCTCGGAATTTTTAGCACCTACGTATTTTATTTAGTTTCCTTTTTTTTCGCATTGATAGTTCTGTGGTTAGTGCTATTGATAGTAGGATATTTTATTTTAGGAAAGAGATTATTTTCACTACTTAAAAGAATTAAAGAACCTTTGCTTATTGCCTTTTCTACTACAAGTTCAGAAGCTGTATTTCCAAAATTAGTTACGGAATTGGAGCGTTTTGGGTGTAATAAACGTGTAGTATCCTTCATTCTACCCTTGGGCTATTCATTTAATTTAGATGGCAGTATGATGTATATGACATTCGCATCTATTTTTATTGCTCAGATGTATGGAGTCCACATGGATTTGGGCGAACAAATTGTGATGCTTTTGGTATTAATGCTGACTTCCAAAGGTATTGCTGGAGTGCCAAGAGCAAGTTTGGTAATTATAGTAGCTACATGTAGTATGTTCAATATTCCTGCTGAGGGTATCGCACTTATTTTACCAATAGACCATTTTTGCGATATGGGAAGAAGTATGACCAATGTTTTAGGGAATGCCTTAGCTACATCAGCAGTTTCTAAATGGGAAGGAGAACTAGAAGCGGAGGTATAATTCATTTAAATTCACTATCTTCACATTCATAAATTATAAGGATTAATTCCAGTAACGAGGTAATCAAAACATGATACAAAAAGAACAAATTCTTGACTTTTTAAAGGAGTGTGAAGTAGTTGATTTAACTAAAAATATCCAAATTTTTGGTGATGAAGTGGTACTGGACATGGTAGCCCACTCACCAGCACTTCATGAAAGAAAAAAATTAGAAGTTGCTATGCAGCAAGCTTTTAAAAATGCTTTTGGAGAAAATTTTAATCTTAAACTTCATATAACTGCTCCGGACCCCTCTGCCGCCGAACCTATTAAAGGGAAGAATATTCCAGGAATCAGTAACATTATTGCCATTGCTTCTGGTAAAGGTGGAGTAGGAAAATCCACTGTCGCTGCCAATTTAGCTGTGTCTTTAGTGAAAATGGGGTTTAAAGTAGGTCTTCTGGATGCCGATATTTATGGTCCTTCTGCTCCAAAGATGTTTGATACAGAAGGAGCTAAACCATTATCCACAACTTTAAATGGTAAAGCTGCGATGGTTCCCGTAGAAAGTTATGGAGTAAAAATTTTAAGTATTGGATATTTTAGTGGTGTAAATCAAGCTGTTGTATGGCGTGGTCCAATGGCTAGCAAAGCGTTACATCAGATGGTCCGGGATGCCGCATGGGGAGAATTGGATTTTTTATTAATTGATCTTCCACCCGGAACAGGGGATATTCATTTGAGTATTATTCAGGAAGTACCAGTCACTGGAGCCGTAATAGTATCTACACCTCAAGAAATAGCACTGGCCGATGTTAAAAAAGGTATAGCGATGTTTACAATGGATTCTATTCAGATTCCTGTATTAGGTCTAATAGAAAATATGGCATATTTCAGTCCTGAAGATAGCCCTGAAAAGAAATATTACATTTTCGGAAATGGAGGAGCAAGAAGAATGGCCGAAGAGGTGGATATTCCTTTTCTAGGAGAGCTGCCAATAATTACTGGTATTAGAGAAGCTGCAGATATCGGTCGCCCAATAGCACTCCAAGAAAATTCTGTTGCTGCAAACCTGTATGAAAATATTAGCTTAAGTATGCTAGAAAGCCTTATGGTAAGAAATAAAAACTTACCGCCCAGTCAGGCAGTAAAAATTACAAATTTACGAGGTTGTTCTCCTCAATCAAACTAAAATAGAGGCACCGTGAGCATAGAAAATTTACCCTTGGAAAAAAGAATAGAAAATGCTCTGGAAAGAGTACGGCCTTTTCTTAATAAAGATGGCGGGGATATAGAACTTATAGCTATCAATTCTCCTGAAGTAGTGGTAAGATTGATAGGAAACTGTATTTCTTGCCCTATGAGTTTTTCTACAATGAAATTCGGAGTAGAAACTACCATTAAAGAATTCGCTCCGGAAATTACAAGCATAAGAGAAGTCTCAAATGATGTACAATACAAAGATACTTCCATCACTTCAATTTAACATATTCAATTATAGGAATTGTAAGGAAATAAACAATACCACTTACAACCAATTTTCAATTACCACAATCCATGGAAAATAGGACATTATTATATGAAGGGAAAGCAAAAAAAATTTTTGCTACGGAAAACCCAGACCATGTTTTAGTTTATTTTAAAGATGATGCTACGGCATTTAACGCCCAAAAGAAGGGAAGTTTCGAAAGAAAAGGAGAATTAAATAATAAGATAACTAGCCTTATTTTTAATTATTTAGAAAAAAAGGGAATACCTACCCATCTGGTAGAGCAAGTAAGTGATCTAGAACAAATAGTAAGACGTGTAGATATCATTCCTCTTGAAATGGTAGTAAGAAATTATGCTGCAGGCAGTATGGCGCAGCGGCTGGGAGTAGAGGAAGGTACTAAGTCTCCCGTTGTAATTTTTGATCTTTGTTATAAAAAAGATGAATTGGGTGACCCTTTAATAAATGATCATCACGCAGTATTTTTAGGTGCTGCCACCTACGAAGAACTAAAAGAACTTTATGCTATTGCAGATAAAGTAAATTCTCTTTTAATTCAATTATTTGATAAAATAGGAATAATTTTAGTTGATTTTAAAATAGAATTGGGAAAACTTCCTTCCGGAGAAATCATTTTGGCTGATGAAATATCACCAGATACTTGTCGTCTTTGGGACAAAGAAACCATGAAAAAATTAGACAAAGATCGTTTCCGGAGAGACTTAGGATCTGTAACAGAAGCTTATGTTGAAATTTATGAAAGGCTTAAATCTAAACTTGAAGCTTAACATATAAGCAATTAATAGCAGATCAATTAATACCCAATGCAATCAACGGATTTTTACCAAAGAAATATATTTAAAAAAGAATCCCCTTTCGACTCTATTCAGGAAGAATGTGGAATTTTAGGTTTATTTTCTGATGAGAATGTGGATACATTCAGCTTATCTCAGTTTGGGCTATTTGCCTTGCAACATCGTGGCCAGGAAGCTTGCGGAATTACCGTAATGAAGGACGGAAAGATGATCAATATTAAGGAGGAAGGATTGGTATTGGATGTTTTCCGTTCCATAGAAAATCCTGAGGAATTTATGGGAAATGGGGTAATAGGCCATACCCGATATACCACAGCAGGAGATAAGAAAAAATTCAATTTTCAACCTTTTTTCGCAAAAAATGAATATGATCAAATAATTCTATCAATTGCACATAATGGTAATCTTATCAACGCCAAAGAATTAAAAGAGGAAATGGAAAAAGAAGGTGTTGTATTTCGTGCAACATCAGATTCAGAAGTGATTTTAAGATTAATCCAGAAAAATCTTGATTTAGGTTTGCGTGCAGCCATATCTGCTACAATGCTTAAGATACAAGGTGCTTTTTCCGTGGTAGGTATGACACGAAATAAATTTTTTGCATTTAGAGATTTTAATGGTATCCGTCCTTTATTAATTGGTAGATTGCCAGAAGGAGGTATCGTCTGTGCATCGGAATCTGTTGCGCTAGATGCTGTAGGCGCTACCTATGAGAGAGATGTCCTTCCTGGAGAAATTATATTTACCAATTCTAGGGAACCTGGGTATCAAACTTTCCAAGTAGAAGCCCCATCTAAACAAAGACTTTGCAGTTTTGAATATATTTACTTCTCACGGCCAGACACTTCATTGGAAAAAATATCTGTCCATCATATTCGGGAAAAAAGTGGAGAGAAAATTTGGGAGCAAGCCCCAGTAGAAGCGGATTTAGTAATTGGTGTACCGGATAGTGGAGTTCCCGCAGCCATTGGATTTAGTAGGGTTTCTGGGATACCTTTCCGTCAAGCTTTGATTAAAAACAGATATATAGCAAGATCCTTCATCGTTCCTTCGCAAGAAATGCGAGAAAGGGTAGTAAATTTAAAGCTTAATCCCATTGTAGAAGAAATTCGAGGAAAAAGGGTAGTCATAATAGATGATTCCATAGTTAGAGGGACTACATCTCGCCGATTAGTAAAAATTCTTCGTGAGTGCGGTGTTAAAGAAATTCATTTTAGAAGTGTATCTCCACCAATAATAGCTCCTTGTTTTTTAGGAATAGATACACCTAGAAAAGATGATCTTATTTCTGCTAATATGAATACTGAACAGCTAAGAGAATATTTAGGTGTGGAAAGTTTAGCTTTTCTTAGTTTGGAAAATTTGGCTGAAATTTTGGGAAGTACCAATCATTGCTTTGGATGTTTCACAGGTAAATATCCTGTATCTCCAAATAGTGAAGAAGAAATATTTTAAAAAAAGCCTCCTTTAATAGAGGCTTTTTAATTGACAATTTATTTTTCTTTACACAATCCCATAATCTCATGGAATATATTATGTGTATTTGTAATCAATGATTTAAGTTCCGCATCTTTTGCTTTGGCCTTAACTCTTTTTTCTAATAAATCGGTTTGCATAATTAATTTTTGGATGCTTGCCTTTAACTTCGTCTTGTTTTGTGAAGAAGGAATATCAGAATTCTGTAGTTCTTTTGCACGCTTTGCAAGTTCTCCTGCCCGTAGCTTTAAAGGCGAATAATTACCTTTTTCTACAGGATGAAATGTGGCTGCCATTACCTCATGGAATTTTTCTAAACTTTCCCATTCTTCGGAATTCGTTCCTAATGCATCCTTAAATCTTGATGAGATTTCCTGCCAATTTAATATATTGAATACCGCATCAAAATAGTCTGCGCGCTTATTTTTATATTTTAAATAATAGGCATGCTCCCAAACATCAATCCCAATAATAGGAATACCTCTTACTGGTACTACATCCATTAGTGGATTATCTTGATTTGGAGTTGAGGTAACTAATAGTTTTTTCTCAGGACTGACAATAAGCCAAACCCATCCGCTTCCAAATTGATCTGCAGAGGCTTTTGCCATTTTAGATTTTAATCCTTCAATACTTCCAAATTCTTTTATAATCTCATTTTTTAAATTTTCGCTCATGGAAATAGGATTTCCAGCGTTTAGCATTTTCCAGTATAGTTCATGATTATAATGGCCACCAGCATTATTACGAATTTCTGTGCTAAGAGAAGAGATATTGGCTAAAATCGCTTCCATACTTTGCTTTTCTAGTGGAGTATTAGCTATAGCAGCATTCAGTTTGCTTACATAGCCAGCGGCATGCTTAGTATAATGGGTTTCCATGGTTTCCGCATCTATTACATTGGGAAATGCATTGTACGAGTATGGAAGAGGTGTTTGTTTAAATTGTGCTTGTACTCCTATAGAAAATAGGGCTGCGCTTAAGAGAACGCTTTTAGTTATTATAGGTCTACTTATCATGATTTTGTTATTTTTATTAAAGATTATACTTTTATAAATGTAAGTGATATAATGAGAATATACAAGGCATATTACTCTAGTGAATGGTTGAAGCCATGGGAACAATCAAATAAAAAGATTATAAATGCCATCCTATGCATACAAAAATTTGATATATTTACGAACTAAAATTTATCCGAATGAGCGACCAAAATCTCGTAATGATTTCCCAAACTGCTAAGGATTTTGCAGAAAAAAAGATTCGTCCCTATATTATGGAATGGGATGAAGCACAAACTTTCCCTGTAGAATTATTTCATGAATTGGGAGAAATGGGATTCATGGGAATTTTAGTTCCTGAGGAATATGGTGGTAGTGGTTTAGGCTATCAAGAATATGTAAGTGTCTTGGATGAAATATCCCAAGTAGATCCTTCCATAGGATTGTCATTAGCTGCACATAATTCATTATGTACTAATCATATATTGGAATTTGGAAACGAAGAACAAAAAAGAAAATACCTACCTAATCTTGCAAGTGGAAAAGTAATAGGTGCTTGGGGACTTACCGAGCATAATACAGGATCTGATTCTGGAGGAATGAGTACTACTGCTGTAAGAGAGGGTAATGATTGGATTATTAATGGAGCAAAAAACTTTATAACCCATGCAATATCTGGAGATTATGCAGTGGTAATGACTAGAACTGGCGAGAAAGGTGCAAAAAATAATTCCACAGCATTTGTTTTAGAAAAAGGTATGGCAGGTTTTAGTTCGGGTAAAAAAGAAAATAAACTTGGTATGCGTGCCTCTGAAACTGCGGAACTTATTTTTGATAATGTAAGAGTTTCTGATGCTCAGCGGTTAGGCGAAGTGGGTGAAGGATTTAAGCAGGCGATGAAAATTTTAGACGGAGGTAGAATTTCTATTGCTGCTTTAAGTTTAGGTATTGCGAGAGGTGCTTATTTAGCAGCAAAAAAATATGCCAAGGAGCGCTATCAGTTTGGGCAAGCTATAGCGCAGTTTCAAGCTGTTAATTTTATGTTAGCAGATATGGCAGTGGAAATAGAAGCTTCAGATTTATTAATTCGTAAAGCCGCAGATCTAAAAAATAACAAAGAAAAAGTAACTGTTGCCGGAGCTATGGCCAAGTTATTTGCCTCTGAAGCCTGTGTAAGAATTGCAAATAATGCTGTCCAGATATTTGGAGGATATGGATATACTAAAGATTTCCCAGCAGAAAAGTTTTACCGCGATTCCAAGTTATGTACAATTGGTGAAGGAACTAGCGAAATCCAAAAATTAGTTATCGGGAGAGATATTATTAAATAAAAATCTTAATTGTCAAAGTTTTAAATTTAAAATATTTATTCCACTTATGAGTTTTTTGCCCTAATTTATTTTTCAAAAATTAGGTTAGTTAATAATATAGGAATGAAAAAAATATTTTCTTATTCACTGTTATTTTATTATTACAATCGTATTGCTAAACTAATAGGTTCTAGTATAAAATTAGTTTGAGACAAAATAAAGAGGATTAACAACGAAAAAATATAATGGTACTAGATATTAAGCCTCAGGAAGTCAAATTTTTTGATGAGGCATTTATTAAAATAAATTCTTTTAATAAATCATTTTTAAAAACAAATATTGGATTTGTTTCAAAATCAAATACTAATACTAATTAATTTATAGTAAAAAAGCCAAACTATTTTAAGAACAAGTGGTATATAGATTTCTTTGATTAATTTGTTATTGAAATTAATTATGCTATAACATGGAAAGTTTTGACTGAAACTATCACATTTTAAGGATAAGCCTTACAAAAAGCAACGACTACTTTTGCGAGAATAAATTGAATTGCATGGTTTCACATAGATATACCTTTAAAAAATTATTATTTTAATTTTACTGAATAAATTAAAATTGCGTTTTTCCTGAATTGTAATGTTCTTACGCGATTTTGAAAGTAAAATTAATAAAGAATACTATTTATATATAAAAATTCATAAAAAAATACCGCCTCATGCCTGAGACGGTATTTTTATATATCAATTAAATTTTTAAAGACCTACTTCAATTTTAAATGTAGGAGTAATCTTAATATTAAATTTATCCAAAGCTAATTTTTTCCCTTGAACTTCAAGAATAAGAGAATTCTTTTTAGATTTAAGATAGGGTGCAATATCCACATCAGATTTCGTAGTAAATACTAAGGTTGAAGGAGATGTATTATTATATATTTCAGCAACCAGTTTATCCTCCAGACCTGGAGCTCTTAAATACATTCTTGCACCACCTATAGCAGTTAAGTCATTTGTTAAGGTTGAACTTAAAAGGTCTATTTTCAAAGCAGTTACTGTAGCCTTTTTAAGATTATCGATGGATAATTTTGGATATTTTTCCTTTATTTTAGCATCTGTATCAATATCCATTGTAATTTCCGGATATTTTAAAAAACTAGTAGTACTTACGGTTGCAAAAGGAATTTCCGTGGTAAAATCCATTGTAATAGGAAAAGGTACAGGTACACTTATGTCTTCTACAGCTTCCTTCACACGATCACAAGAATTTAAAAAAAGGATTGGTGCAGTTCCACAAATCAAAGAGATTGCAATAAAAATTTTTTTCATTTTAATTATGATTTGTTTTAAGTTTACAAACTTTATGCAAAAAATATTTTATAACAAAAATTTAATACAAATATTCTAAAAATCTAAAATCACTCCAAAATAGGGCAGTGGTCTTACTCTATCAGAATCGGCAGTGTTGAGTTGATAACGTTGAGAAGCTACTGAAGCTGAAGGGTTTTCTATGATACCATTGCCCTGTGCATCACGAGCCAGCACTACTACAGGGAGGCTAGAGGGATTTTGAGATCCATATGCATTCACAATATCTAAATATAGAGTAGCTTGCCATTTCTTAAAAATAAATTTTTTCTCAATTCGGATATCAAGTTGATGCACTGTATTTCCTCGCTGGGTATTTAATAAATTATAATTACTTACAGGCCCATTTTTAATGTTCCAAACAGGTACTAACGCAGATCTACCTAAGTCATAGGGTGTTTCTGGGTATCCGCTTTGCAATCTAAATCTTGCTCCTATATTCCAATTCTTAGCTAAATACTTCCCACCGGTCAAACTAAGTATATGTCGGCTATCCCAAGCACTTGGCAATAATGTTTCAATAGCATTAGAAAATTTACTGAATCCAAAAGTATAAGCTAATATTCCGTAATAATTTTGAGTTGATCTTGTTTGAGCTAAAAATTCTATCCCATACGTTTTCCCAGTCCCATCGGAACGAAGTGGCTCGTTTCCAATGACTCCAAAATCCCCTCCCAGATTCGCGAGAGATAATTGATTCCGAACAGAAAAAGGGTAGTTTTTATAGTTTTTATAGTAAGTTTCTAATGTAAAGCGAATGTTGGAATCCAAATTATATTCTGTACCAATTACCAACTGAGAATTCTGAATATAGCGTAAGGTATTTTTGTTTATAAAGATGTTATTTTCTTTATATCCAAAAGCAGTATAAGGTGGCAAACTGTGAAAAATACCAGCACTCATATTGATTGCAAATCCATGTTTTAGTGGATATCTAATGGCAATTCTAGGTGATATTTGGTTTACAATATTTCTCGTTTCGCTATTATAGTCCGCGGCATCAGTTCGTAAACCAATAGAAATATCCATCTTTCCGTCCAGCACCTTAGAGTTCATTTGGCCATATAGACCATAATGAAATACATCGAGTTGGGAGTCATATGCATCAAAATTTAATGCATTCTGGCTAACAGATTTAATTATAGAGTTATTATAATATTTTGAAAAAGTAAGGTGAGAACCTGCAGAAAATTGGAAAGAATTGATATTAAAAGTCCTGTCAAACCTAATTTTGTTTTCTATTTCCTGAGAGTGGTACTGTAAAAGAAGATTCTCAGGTTTTTCTATATTTTTATAATATTTTGTTGCCTTATTATCCAGCATATTTCTGCTAATGACAAGTAGCCAATTTCCATTATTTGCAGCATGCCGATACCCCGTACCAATGGTATAATTCCATTGTGGAGCAATGGGCAGACGGTCTATAATTGTTTGATTTTCAAGTGTTTTCTTAGCATCAAGATTAAATTTAAAATCATCTATTGCACCTAGAAAAAGCAAATAAAGTTCATCCCCAGATTGAAATTTCTTTGAAATTTTTACATTACTGTCATAATAACTTGGTAGAAATGGTAGACCTATCGCCTTAAATAAAAGCTGTAAATTGCTTTTTCTAAGAGAAATTAGGCCGCTCCAAGATTCATCTTTTGATATGGGTCCATCAGCCATAAGCTGGATGTCATCTAAACCAGCGACTATCTTATAGCCTAATTTCTTTGCCCTCGCTTGTTTTAAATTGAATTCAAAAAGACTCGAAAGGATTCCATTTCTTTTTGCAGGAAAAGCGCCGCTGTAGAAATCAACATTTTTAATAAAATCAATGGTTAGTAGTCCTCTTGGACCGCCACTCGCACCTTGTGTTTGAAAATGGTTTATTATAGGAACTTCAATTCCATCTACATAAAATTTATTTTCAGATGAACTACCACCACGTATAAATAAGTCATTCCGAAATGTTGCAATGCTTCCCACGCCGGGTAATGAAAGCATTGCCTTTGAAATATCTCTATTGCTACCGGCATTTTTCTGGACTTCTTCGCTGGTAAGTGTTCGCAAAGAAACAGGACTTTCAGCTGTGCTTTTAAATGTATTTCTTCGAATTACAAGTTCCTTTAATTCTTGTTCTTCTTTGCTTAAATTTACCTGAAAAACTAAGGTTTGATTCGGTAATATCTGAATTCCGTACAAAGTTTCAGGTTTGTAACCTTCAGCTTTAATTTTAAAATCACGAGTAGAGGCGGCAATATTTTCTAGCAGCACATATCCTTCTCCTGCTGCTGATAGGCTATCTGTGTCTACCTGTGCTGCAATGGGTTTTTTAGAAATAAGATCACGAACTTCTATTTTTATATTACCAGTTTGTGAAATTATAAGAACTGGGAAAAAGCTTAATAGCGGTATTAGATATTTTTTTCTCAAAATGAATTTATCTTGTACTGTATCGAGCTAAAAAAACTAAAACAGGTTGAAATAGAAGACGAATAAATCGCTTTTTATCTGTATCTAAACCGAAACTGTTAATTTTGTTATACCATTGGGATATGTTTCCTGGAAAAATTAAAATATAAAATAAAGCGAGCAAATTCCCGATGCTTCTTTTATGTTTTTTGGGCGCTACAAGCATCGCTGTACCCAGGCCTATTTCCGCGTAGCCAGATAGCACTACCGTAGTATCCTTGTCACCTGGAACCCAGTCGGGAACTTGTGCTTGAAAAGCTTTTCTCAACCTTGTAAGATGACCAATTCCCCTAATAGCGTAATTAATTTCTGGACACAAAATACAGTTATAATATTAAATTT
>JAGLAZ010000019.1 GCA_018260565.1 Flavobacteriaceae bacterium | reverse complement strand
AAATAGTAAAAAATTATTTAGAAAAATCTGTCCAGATTTTTGCGTTTAAGACAAGCGGTTTTGATTTAATATCTTTTTGATGTTAATAGCAATCTATCAAATGTACCCTTTGACCTAAAACCGATTATGTATTTTTAGCAGCTTCCTCAGCGATGAGGTTAAGCGCAGAACCTGCTATGAACCAGCCAATTTGCTGCTCATTGTAGGTGTGACTTGCTAAAATAATATCCGTTGTACCGTCGTTATGTACAAACTCTATTTGCAGCGGTCTGTTAGGTGCGAAATTTTCTAAATCTAAGAAATTCACTATATCATCCTCACGGATTTTATCATATTCTTCAGCATTTACAAATGTAAGTGCCAACATTCCTTGTTTCTTTAAGTTGGTTTCGTGAATACGGGCAAAAGATTTTACCAATACAGCTTTAACTCCTAAGTGACGAGGCTCCATTGCAGCATGTTCACGGGAAGATCCTTCCCCATAGTTTTGGTCGCCCACCACGATTGTTGGTACTCCGGCAGCCTTATATGCTCTTTGCACCGCGGGTACTTCGCCATATTCGCCTGTTAGTAGGTTTTTTACCTTATTGGTTTCCATATTATAGGCATTTACAGCACCTATTAACATGTTATTGGAAATGTTGTCTAAATGACCACGATATTTAAGCCATGGTCCAGCCATAGAAATGTGATCCGTGGTACATTTTCCAAAAGCTTTTATCAGCACACGTCCATTTACAATATTTTTTCCATCCCATGGAGCAAAAGGCTCTAGAAGCTGTAGTCTATCAGAGTTAGGATCCACTAAAACTTGTACAGTAGAACCATCTTCGGATGGAGCCTGATATCCGTTATCGTCTACATCAAAACCTTTTGGAGGAAGTTCTAAGCCTTTAGGTTCGTTCAATTTTACTTGCTCTCCTACTGCATTAGTTAATGTATCTGTTATAGGATTAAAATCCAATCTTCCGGATAGAGCTACGGCGGCTACCATTTCCGGTGAAGCTACGAAAGCATGCGTATTTGGATTACCATCTGCTCTTTTCGCGAAATTTCTGTTGAAGGAATGGATAATTGAGTTTTTCTCTCCTTTTTCTGCTCCTTCTCTGTCCCATTGTCCGATGCACGGGCCACAAGCATTGGTAAAAATTCTTGCATTTTCAAATTTCTTGAAAGAATCAATAAATCCATCTCTTTCAGCAGTGTATCTTACTTGCTCAGATCCTGGATTAATTCCTAAAATAGCTTTTGGTTTAACACCTTTAGCTACTGCATCCTCTACTATGGAGGCAGCTCTAGCAAGATCCTCGTAGGATGAGTTGGTACAAGAACCTATTAATGCCCATTCCACATCGAGTGGCCAGCCATTAGCGATAGCCTTCGCTCTAAATTCAGCCACAGGTGTTGCTAAATCAGGTGTAAAAGGACCGTTTAGGTGGGGTGTAAGCTCAGATAAGTCAATATCTATCACTTGATCAAAATATTGCTCTGGATTTGCATACACTTCAGCGTCACCAGTAAGATGTTCTGCGATTTTATCGGCTGCATCTACTACATCTTGCCTGCCGGTAGCTGCTAAATAACGGCGCATAGAATCATCATATCCAAAGGTAGATGTGGTAGCGCCTATCTCGGCACCCATATTACAAATGGTACCTTTTCCAGTAGCGGAAAGAGACTGCGCTCCTTCACCAAAATACTCTACTATGCAGCCAGTTCCTCCTTTAACAGTTAGGATACCAGCAACTTTTAATATTACATCTTTTGCTGAAGTCCAGCCGTTCATTTTCCCCGTTAACTTTACACCAATTAGTTTTGGCATTTTAAGCTCCCATGCCATTCCTGACATTACATCTACGGCATCTGCTCCACCTACTCCTATGGCTACCATACCTAGTCCTCCTGCATTTACAGTATGGGAGTCAGTACCTATCATCATACCACCTGGGAAAGCATAATTTTCTAGTACCACTTGGTGAATAATTCCCGCTCCTGGCTTCCAAAATCCTATGCCGTATTTATCACATACAGAACTCAAGAAATTAAAAACTTCGGAATTTCTTTCGATTCCCACTCGCAAATCCTCTTCTGCACCTACTCTGGCCTGTATTAAATGGTCTGCATGAGCTGTGGAGGGCACAGCTACTTTTTTGCGACCTGCCTGCATAAATTGTAGGAGTGCCATTTGGGCGGTAGCATCCTGCATTGCTACTCTATCTGGGGCAAAATCCACATAAGAATTTCCTCTTTCGTACGCCTGAGTTGCATTTCCTTCCCATAAGTGCGTATAGAGAATTTTTTCAGAAAGTGTGAGAGGTTTGCCAACTATTTCTCGTGCAGAAGCGATTCTTTCAGGGTAACGCTCATACACAGAGCGGATCATATCGATGTCGAAAGTCATATTGGGAATTTTGTTGATACAAAAATACGAATAGCTTAATTAATATATAAGTATTTATTATACTAAAGTGCCTGAATTTTCTATTTTAGAATTAATATAAACTAAAATGTACTTTATATTGAATTTCATAATTTTACACTCTATGAAAAATATTACTTTTTTAATGTTGTTGTGCGCCGCATTACTCTACGGCCAAGAAAAACCAAAAGACAAAGTATTTAGTTATACTCCACCAGAATTAATTCCGAAAAAGGTGAATGGGACCTTTGGATATTGTGGCCGTGTAGGCGGTATTGTTATACCTCCCCAATATAATATTGCAATGTTTTTTGCGGAAGATTGTAACTTATTAAAATCAACTAATAAAAATGCGCAGAAATACGGGACAGCGGAATTTGCTACGGTAGAAAAGAATAAAAAGGCTTATAGAATAGATAAAACAGGTAAAACTGTTTATACATATAAAGCTAAAGATTTAGGACAATGCGACCAAAATTACCATGAACAAAAATACTCTGTAGTAGCAAAGGATAATAAATATGGCCTTGCAGAATCTTCTCTTTTGGGCACCAAAAAGTTCAAATATTTGGTAAAACCGCAATATGATCTTGTGCATATTATAGAAGGGGAAGATCTAGAAAATCCTCTAATGGTAGCAGTTAAGGATAATAAATTTGGTGTTATAAATAAATTTAATACCATAATTATTCCGTTTCAATATGCAGATATTAAAAGAAATTTTAGTTGGAAAATTGGTAAAATGTTTGAGGTAACTCAGGATGGTAATGAATATTTTTATATTGATATTAATAATGTAGCATTCTAATTCCTATATTTGCGACAATAAAAAGGGGTGCTGGAAACGGCTGAGATTATACCCAATGAACCTGGAACAGATAATGCTGTTTAGGGAAATCTTATTATAATGAATTTTAATCTTGATTTTGAAGTAAATTCAATGTTAAGGCTGAAATACTGTAATAGCCCCTTTTATTTTTAAATTTAAAATTATTAAAAATGAAGGGATTTTTTATGTGTGCGCTTTTAGCGGGACCATTTTATTTTTCACAGTATTCAAAAGATAGCTTGCGCGAGCGGGAATTACAGGAGATTACTTTTACAAAAAGAACACCTGTAACTAAAGAGATTATATCCGTGGATAAGCGATTAGGGTACAAAAATCTGGGTCAGGATTTGCCAATTTTACTTAAAAATGAAGTAGCTACAGTTTCTACCTCCGATGCTGGAAATGGAGTAGGATATACAGGTTTTAGAATTCGAGGAATTGCCAATACTAGTATGAATGTCATGCTGAACGGAGTTCCATATAATGATTCTGAATCACAAGGAACTTTTTTCGTAGATGTTCCAGATCTCACAAGTTCAGCCTCTCAATTGGTTATTCAGCGCGGTGTAGGAAGCTCTTCCAATGGGGTTTCAGCATTTGGAGCCAGTGTTAATATCCTTACTAAGGATCCTTCACTCACCCCTTACGCTCAGGCAGATATATCATTTGGTTCTTTTAATACTAGGAAGTTTTCCGCAGAGGTAGGTAGTGGCCTATTTGCTAATAAAAAAATGTCAGCTTTTGCACGGATTTCCAAAATAGATTCTGATGGATATATTCAAAGAGGTAAATCTGATTTACTGTCTTACATGTTCACTTTACAATATGCGTATGAGAATACTAAGTTAAAATTAATGGCCTTCGGAGGTAAAGAAAGAACGTATCAATCATGGAAAGGGATAGACGAAGCTACGCTAGCACGAGATAGAACTTATAATTATTCAGGAGCTATATATGATTCCAATTTTGAAAATATTGTGGCATTCCACCCAGATGAAGTAGATAATTATAAACAAAATCATTTTCATCTCTATTTATCACATAAGTTTAATGATATCTGGAAATTGGAGTCCACTGCACATTACACATTTGGAAAAGGCTACTATGAGAATTACAAGCAGGACTCCAAATTAACGAAATACAATCTTCAGCCAAGAATAATAAATGGAGCTGCAGTAACAAGGACAGATTTGATACGGAGAAAATGGCTGGATAATGATTTTTATGGTATAGTAAATAATTTGTTTGGAAATTTCGGAGATACTCAGTTACATATAGGTTTAGTAGCAAATCAATACTATGGTAGGCACTTTGGTGAGGTAAGCGGAGTTCAAATAACCGATATCAAGGATTATGAATATTATAGAAACAGAAGTGTAAAAAACGAAGTTGCAGCATTTGCCAAAGCGATCCATAAAATGGGTGCTTGGGAACTTTTTGGAGACCTTCAGGGAAGAAAAATAAACTATGACGCCAAAATAGTGCGACCAGGAGCAGATGAGGGTTTTAATCATAAATCAGAATGGACATTTTTTAACCCCAAAGCAGGTGTAAGTTACAGATGGACTGCGGGAAATGCCTATGCATCAGTAGCTATTGCACATCGTGAACCATCTAGGGAAGAACTTATTGCTAATGAATCCACCTTATCAGAAAAACTTACAGATACAGAAATTGGCTTTGAACACTCCCTTACCGAGAAATTTAATTTAGGAGCTAATGTCTATTACATGAAATATAAAAACCAATTAGTCTATTCTGGAGTTATTAGTGAAATTGGGGAATTTATTAGAATGAATGTGCCGGATAGCTATCGTGCCGGATTGGAATTTATGCTTCGTTATAAACCTTCACCTTATATTAATTTTACAGCGAATGCAGCCTTTAGCCAAAATAAAATTAAAGAATTGCAGGTGGGTTCTAAAGATACCTTTATTATAAAAAAGGATATGTATATCAGCTACTCACCTACTAGTATCTTAAACCTTCGGATAGAAGTATTGCCTGTGGAACACCTAAGCCTCGGAATACAGAATCAATATATTTCAAAACAATATTTAGATAATACAATGACTGATAAACTGTCTTTGCCAGCCTATATAGTGTCTGATTTTAATGCTACTTACGATTTCAAAATCAGAAAGACCCAAATAAAAATATCTGCACTTGTCAATAATATGTTTAATGAAATGTATGTTAATAATGGCTATGTTTATGGAGATTCTCCTTACTTTTTTCCTCAAGCAGGACGAAATTTTATGCTAGGTACGAGCCTTAGATTTTAACAATTAAATTAAAAAATAATTCTTAGAACCTTTCATTATTGTATATTTTTGCAATAATGAAGAATACGCTGGAAGCTTGTATCAGCAAGGCCTTACAAGATAACAAAATTATAGCTGTACCAGGATTTGGAGAATTTAGTCTCCAAGAATCTGGTGCAGCTATTTTAAATAACAATAAATTGGTCCCGCCTGGAAGCGTCGTGATCTTCAAGCAAAACTTTCAGCAGGAAAATCCAAAATTTATTTCAGAAATACAAGAACATATAGTACAAAAAGATTGTTATAGCGCAGAAAATCAATTAGATAAGTGGGCGGAGGACAGGATCCACTATTGGAAAAATATGCTCCTTTCCGGAAACCTTTTAAAATTAGAAGGTTTAGGTATTTTTACTCCTAGTGATGGTAATTGGATTTTTAATGGAGAAAGGCATCAGAAAACTTCTCCTGCATATTTTGGATTAGAAGAAATCTCATTAGACGCTAAAAAAGAAGCCTACCAAGACCGTATTACACATTATCTGCTCTATACATTCTTATTTATTATTCCAATTGTAGGTTTAGTAGCAATTCTAGTAAGCCAAAGTGAAAGAATTTTTGGCAATAAAAATTTAAATGATTTTCAAGTTATATCTGCCACACACCGAATACAGGATTCTGCAAGCATCCAACCAAAATCTAAAAAAGACAGTTTACTTACACCTAAATGACACCTAAAACTTCACAAAATTCCCTGACTATAATGACCAATATAGTCCTTCCCAATGAAACAAATTCGCTCAGAAACCTTTTTGGTGGGGAGTTATTAGCCAAAATGGATCGATGTGCATCTATCGCCGCCACACGTCATTGTGCACGGAGAGTAGTTACAGCCTCTGTGAATCATGTATCCTTTAATTATCCTATTCCTGAAGGCGGTATTGTAGTCTTAGAAGCCAAAGTTTCACGAGCATTTTCTACTTCAATGGAAATATATGTGGATGTATGGTTAGATGATCCCATTCAGCAAAAGAAAATTCCTACCAATGAAGGGATTTATACCTTTGTGGCGGTGGATGATAATAATAAACCTGTTCGTATTCCAGAAGTTATCCCAGAGACGGATCTGGAAAAAGAGCGATACACTGCTGCACTTAGAAGGAAAGAATTATCATTGGTATTGTCCGGCCGACTGGCTGCTCAAGATGCTCACGAAATCCGGAAACTCTTTGTTTCTTAAACATTATACATGAAAAAGGTTCTTCAGATAGATTCCAATCATCCTATAGTAGAGGAACTTTTATTAAAACACGGCTTTTCTATTACAAATGATTTTAACTCCACTTACAAGGAAATTTGTGATAAATTAAAGGATTACGATGTTTTAATAGTAAGAAGTAGAATACCTATAGATGATAATTTAATTCAAAATAATTCTCATTTGCGCTGCATTGCTCGGGTAGGGGCAGGGCTTGAAAATATTGCCGTAGGCTTAGCAGAAACACTTTCAATACCTGTAATAAACGCACCAGAGGGAAATAGAGATGCGGTCACAGAACATTGTATGGGAATGCTTCTCGTACTGATGAACAGACTATTTATCGCATCCGAAGAAGTAAAAAAAGGTATCTGGAAAAGGGAAGAAAACAGAGGAACTGAAATTTGTGGAAAAACTGTGGGCTTAATAGGCTATGGCAATATGGGAAAAGCCTTCGCACAAAGACTTTCCGGCTTTGGAGCTAAGGTTGTTTTTACCGAAATACTACCCAATTTAGCTAATGAATATGCCACGGAGTGCAGCTTAGATTATCTAAAGCAAAATGCAAATATTATTTCCTTGCATATCCCGCAATCTCCTGAAAATGAATATCTCATTAATGCTAAATTTATAGAATCTGTAAAAAATCCATTTTATTTAATCAATACTTCGCGAGGATCACATGTGGATTTACATGCCATCCGAGATGGGATAGAATCCGGAAAAATTTTGGGTGCGGCGCTGGATGTTTTGGATGTGGAAAAAGCCTCTTTTGAAAATATTAAAGCTACAGATTCTGAAACAGCCTCTACTTTAGAATATCTTTTGCAGTCCGATAAGTGTCTTATTACGCCTCATATTGCGGGATGGACACATGAGAGTAAAGAGAAATTAGGGCGCGTAATTGCGGAAAAAATCATCCAGACTGTTCAATAAAAAAAGCCTTCAATATTTGAAGGCTTTTTTATAATAATTTTAATGTCAACAATGCTAAAAAAAATACTTGTATTTTTCTAACATCGTTAAGATTTTATGCATTAATATCCAATGATTCTACTTTTTCAGCAGGTGCGATAGAAACGAAGGATTTATCATTTTTAGTTTTACGGAAAACCACTTTACCATCTACTAAAGCAAATAGGGTATGATCTTTCCCCATCCCAACATTAAGGCCAGGGTGGTGTTTTGTTCCTCTTTGGCGTACGATAATGTTTCCTGCGATTGCATTTTCACCACCGAATAATTTTACACCGAGTCTTTTGGAGTGCGATTCACGGCCGTTCTTAGAACTACCAACGCCTTTTTTGTGTGCCATTTTATACGAGCCTTAGGGTTTAGGATTTTACTTTAAATTCTGAAATATTCTCTTGAATAAGGTTTGCCACATCTGCATGTGTAAGCTCACTTTTTCCAGATGAATCTCGGTACTCACTTCCTAGTGATACTAATTTTTCACGATTATCTTTAGAAGCGGATAAACCATGTTTTTTGAGGTTATAGTTTAATTCATGATCCTCAGAAAAATTAACGGTTTCGCTATCAGCACCAGAATTTGTATCTGGGGTAACAGAGGCTTTATCACTGTTTTCAGAAAGTCTTTTTTCAGATTTCTCCACTGCAGGAAATCCTGTGATACCTGTAATACGGATCTGAGTAAGATACTGGCGATGTCCGTTTTTCTTTTGATAACCTTTTCTTCTTTTCTTTTTGAAGACTATTACTTTATCACCTTTTAGGTGAGTTAGAATTTCTGCATCTACGGTGATGCCTTCTACAGCCGGGGCGCCGATGCTTATGCTACCATTTACTGTCATTAGGACATTTGTAAAACTTACAGTATCTCCTACTTCTCCAGCCAAACGGTTCACATAGAGCTTCTGGTCTTGCCCAACTTTATATTGGAGCCCTGCTATCTCTACAATTGCAAACATTTGATTTTGTTATATTTATGTTAAAAATAAGTCTGCAAAAATAGTAATTTCTTTTTTAGCGAGCAAATTATTCTAATTTATTATTGGGAAAAAATCTAAACTAACAGAATTCATACAATATCTTGTTCCTGTAGGTTCGGGACCATCATTAAATACATGACCTAAATGAGCATCGCATCGTTTACAACGTACTTCTATACGTTCCATTCCATATGTACTATCTCTTTTATATACTACACCTTCTTTATCTGCAAGAAAAAAGCTGGGCCATCCGCAGGTGCTAGAGAATTTACTATCACTTCGAAATAAGTGATTCCCGCAAGCCGCACAGTGATACTCTCCTAAGCCGTTAAAATCATTATACTTCCCAGTATGGGGCATTTCTGTTCCATTTTCACGGGCTACTTCGTATAATTCTGCAGGAAGGATTTTTTTCCATTCATCATTACTTAAATGTAGAGGCGTTCTATCTGTCAGGCTATAATATGGGTGTTTCGGAGGTATAGTATTCATATTGATATTATTTTCTGTGTAAGATTGTACTGCTGGGTATTTTGTGTTTATATTTTCATGAGGCTTTGCAGGATTACATTGGTAAAATAGCAATAAAAATATAGCTGTAAAAGCTATTGGCCAATTAAGTTTTTTTTGGGGGTTTAAATATTTTTTATTCATCATTGTTTAAGAAGTAGATGTATTTTTGCAACATGTCTGGAACTGATAAAAAAAGACAATTACAACATCATAAAAAAATAGCCACGGGCTTATTTTTATTTATGGCCTGCCTATTTTTATTAAGTGAAATATTAATTCAAAAAAGATACCAATGGATCAGTCTTCCTTACATTAAAGCATTCTCTGAAGCGGCAATGGTAGGAGCATTGGCAGATTGGTTTGCTGTAACTGCATTATTTCATTATCCATTGGGAATAAAAATTCCCCATACCAATTTAATACAAAAAAGCCAGGAGCGTATAGGTAATAATTTGGGGAATTTTATAGTTGAGAACTTCCTGTCCTTTTCTACACTTAAAACTTACCTCAGGAAATTTAAATTATCTGCCCGAATAGAAGAGATTGCAGGTAATGAAAAATATCAAAATCTTCTTTTAAAATTCATTGCATCGCAACTCGAGAAGTTAATTACTAATCAGAAACCTGAGGAATTATCAAAGTGGGTACAAGAAACCTTACTAAATGAGGTGCAAAACGCACGGATCTCTAGTCTAGTTTCAGATGTAGGGACATTTGCCTTAAGCCAAGGTTTTTTAGAAAAGAGTATGGAAAAAATAGCACAATATTGCGAAGCTTATATAGAAGAGCATCCGGAATTTGTGCAGGCCCGTGTACGTAAGGAAAGCTATGCATTCATACCTAAATTTATAGACGACGGAGTAGCAAAAAAAATTACAGTCGCGCTTCTTACCTTTTTTAAAGAGATAGGAAGTACGGGGCCTCATCCATTAAAACAAGAAATTCTATTACGCGCAGATTCATTTTTACTAGAATTAAAAACGAGTCCAAACAAAGAAGCTTCACTTCAAAATTTAGCATATCAATTATTACAATCAAATGCTACGAAAGGATCCCTAGAAAAAGCAATGCTACGCTTTCATCAAGTACTTCTTCATCAAATACAAAACGAAGATTCTCAAATTATTCAAAAATTACGAAGTTCCTTACAAATAGCTGTGAGTGAGTTTGGAAAAAATACTGAGCTGAAAGAAAAGTTAGATAATCAATTTCGTACATCAGTTCTTAAGATTGTAATAGAATATAGGCAAAAAATAGCTGATGCTATTGGGAAAACTGTAGCTTCATGGGAAGGGAAAGAATTATCAGAAAAACTGGAACTGGAGGTAGGTAAGGATTTACAATTTATTCGCATAAACGGTACCTTAGTAGGTGGTCTTGTAGGTTTAGCTATTTATACGGCCAGTAAACTGTTATTCTATATTCTCTAAATAAAGAATATTGCATTGTCAAAAACTTGTAGCGTATATAAAATTTTGTTAAAAGCAAACATATCCTCTTTATAGGTGATTAATTTTTTATCTTTGTAAATTCTTACTTAATTCATTATTTTACATGGGCTTTTTTGATATGTTCACGCAAGAAATTGCGATTGACCTTGGTACTGCCAATACCTTGATAATACACAATAATAAAGTGGTAATAGATCAGCCCTCTATCGTTGCGCTTAATAGATCCACTGGAGAGCCTATTGCTGTAGGAGAACAGGCAAAACATATGCAAGGTAAAACGCATGAAGATATCAAAACCATTCGCCCTTTAAAGGATGGAGTAATTGCAGATTTCCATGCTTCAGAGCACATGATAAAGGAATTCATTAAACAAATTCCTGGCATTCGCGGTAGATTTTTTCAGCCAGCTTTGCGCATCGTGATATGTATTCCTTCTGGAATTACAGAAGTGGAAAAAAGAGCCGTTAGAGATTCCGCACAAAAAGTAAATGCTAAAGAAGTACGATTAATATACGAGCCAATGGCAGCAGCTATAGGAGTAGGAATAGATGTTCAGAAGCCAGAAGGAAATATGATTATTGATATCGGTGGAGGTACTACAGAGATAGCAGTAGTAGCTTTAGGCGGTATAGTATGTGATAAATCTATTAAAGTAGCGGGGGATGTATTCACCAGCGATATTGCATACTATTCTAGAACGCATCATAATCTATATATTGGAGATCGCACTGCAGAGCGTGTAAAAATTGAAGTAGGTTCTGCGGTAGATGAATTAGATATAGAAATTGATGAAATTCCTGTACAGGGCCGTGACCTTATTACAGGTAAGCCAAAGGAAATCATGATGAATTATAAGGAGATTGCCAAAGCTTTAGATAAATCCATTATTCGAATAGAGGATGCCGTAATGGAAACTTTATCACTTACTCCACCGGAACTCGCTGCGGATATATATAAAACAGGAATTTATTTAGCAGGTGGTGGTGCATTGCTCCGTGGTCTTAACGAGCGTATTCACAGAAAAACAGGATTACCCGTCTTTGTGGCCGAAGATCCTTTAAAGGCTGTCGTTAGAGGAACAGGTATCGCTTTAAAAAATATGGATAAGTTTAATTTTTTGATTAAATAATTTTTCCTACTGCCTTCACCTTTTAAAAACACAATTTCGGATGGGTTTACTTTCCCGATTTATTTCCAAGAACAGCTTCTTACTGCTGTTTCTTTTTTTAGAAGGTCTTTCTTTGTTTTTTATTTTTTCTCAAAATAGTCTTCAGCGGAGCTGGATAGCTGCCCAATTTACTGCTGTAAATTCATGGGTAAATGGTTATATAAATCAGGGAACAAGCTATTTACGGCTTAAGGAGGATAACCAGAAACTGATTAATCAAAATAAGCAACTCATGCTTGCTTTATATGGTAAAAGCCTTTCTGGTGCACCGCAATTTAGAAAGGTCTATGATACGCTTGGTGGAGGACAAATCTTTACCATTGTTTCTGCCGATGTTATGTACAATAGTATCAATAAAAAAAATAATTATTTTACAATAAACAAAGGAATCCGTGATGGCATCTCCCCCGGTATGGCAGTGACAGCTCCCAACGGCATTGCTGGAATTGTTATCAATACCACTGCATCCTACGCTTTAGCTCAGAGTATATTAAGCCAGCGGAATATTAAAATAAGTACTGCCATAAAAAACTCTGGGTATTTTGGAAATATCACATGGGACGGAATAGATTCCCGACTGATGCATTTGCACGATATACCGAAATATGTGCCCATTTCAATAGGAGATACGATAGTAACCGATGGCAGATCGGCAATATTTCCGCAAGGAGTTATGGTGGGCCGTATTGCAGGCTATGAAGTAGATACTAAAACAGGATTTTGGGACATAGCAGTACACCTTTCAGAGCCCATGGGAAAACTAAGCAAAGTATATGTGGTTAAAAATTTAAAAAAGGCAGAAATCCGATCTATACAAGACACTTTACAGGTTCAATTAAAAAAGGACGATGAATAGGAATATTTTTGTGGATTTTCTTTGGGGTACATTTTTCGTATTACTTCAGGCCATTGTACTCAATCCCTTGGAACGCGTGTTTCAGGGGTACATACCCGTAATTTATCCTTATTTTATATTATTTTACCCGTTTTATAAAAATAAATATCAATTTTTAATTTTTTCTTTCTTACTAGGAATTGGTATTGATGCCTTTACAGGTGTGTGGGGAACTAATGCCTTTGCATCTGTAGCCTTAGCCTATTTCCGTACCCTTATATTTAGGAGTAGTACACTCACCACAAGCAGTCAGGTATACTTTTCTTTTCAAAATTTACAGTGGTCACAATTTATCACCTTTATTTTTACAGGTATTCTTTTGCATCAGTTATTAGTGTATCTTTTAGAAAACTTCAGCTTCGCTAATTTTGGGAGGATGATGATAGGTGTAGGTATATCAGGGGTTTTATCCTTTGCATTCATAATGATATTGGCATTGATATTTAAAGTAAAAAATAAGATTTGAGAGAGCGTTTGGTAAAAATACTGAGTGCCTTGGCTGTAGTATGCCTTATTGTAATTATCCGCCTAGCCTATTTACAGCTAATAACGGATAAATATGCACTGAATGCTGCGAATGTTTCTATTAAGGCTCAGTATGACATTCCAGAAAGAGGGATATTATTCGATAGGAACGGGAGAATATTGGTAGGGAATCAAAAATCTTATGAAATTCAAGTAACGCCCGTACTCTTATCTAAAAAGTTTGATAGTATTGGTTTTTGTAGATTGATGGGCATACCACTGGGGGATTATTCCGCAAAAATGTCAGAAATACGGGCATTCATCAAAACTAAAAAAACAGCCAAACTTCTCCCTTATACTTTCATTAAAAATCTTAGTAGGGAGGACGTTGCTAGAATTCAAGAAATATTATTTAAGTATCCTGCCTTTAGTATAAATCAAAGACCACAGAGAAAATATGAAATAGCTACTTCTGGTAGTCTTTTGGGCTACACCAATGAAGTATCAAAAAAAGAAATTGCTAAGGATTCCACTTACTATATTGAGGGGGATCTAATAGGAAAAGCTGGTATAGAAAAATCCTACGAAAAAGAATTAAGAGGGACCAAGGGCATCCACTATATCCAAAAGGACATTAAAGGACGGGATCTTGGCCCGTATAAAAATGGAGAATTAGATGTTGATAAAATTTCCGGAAAGGATCTCACATTAACTGTCGATTATGAATTGCAGGATATGGCTGCACGCATGCTCGCCGGGAAACGGGGCGCCATAGTAGCTCTCGACCCAAAAACTGGAGAAATTTTAGCATTGGCTTCAGGTCCTGATATCGACCCAAATCTATATACTGGAGAAGGAAAAACTAAAAACATAACATTATTAAACCAAGATAGATTTAATCAACCCACGCTGGATCGTGCTTTACAAGGGGAATATCCACCTGGTTCTACTTTTAAGTTACTTACTGCGCTGGCGGGATTGCAGATGGGTGTAATGACGGATAAAACGATATTCCCCTGCGGTGGTGGGTTTAATTATAAAGGTTTAAGAATTGCAGGCCATGGCGGTGCAGATCCTCTTATACCGGCTATACAAGTTTCCAGCAATTGTTATTTTTCCCATGCCTACCTTGCCATACTAGGAAAATATCCGGGTAATCCGTCAAAAGGAGTAGATGAATGGTATAAAATAATGAAAAGCTTTGGTCTGGGCAGTTATATGAATAACGACTTAGCTGTAGGAGCCAAAGGGAAAATACCAGATGGTGCATTCTATGAAAAAGTTCATAAAAAAAAGGATTGGAACCCGCTGGAGCGTGCGGTTTTCAACGGGATGGGGCAAGGAGACATCATGATAACTCCTATACAACTTGCTAATTATACCGCCGCCATAGCCAATAGAGGCTGGTATATCACCCCACATATCGTAAAATACATTGAGGGTAAACCCAATCCTGACAAACGATTTAGAGTAAAACACAAAACATTAGTAGATCCCAAATATTTCGAGCCCGTTTTACAAGGTATGGCCAAAGTGGTAGATAACGGAACTGCAGCGAGTCTTAAAACTAAAGATTTTTCACAGCTCGCAAAGACAGGGACTGCACAAGTACCACAAGGAAAAGATAACTCTATATTTGTTTTAATAGCCCCTGCAGAAGATCCTAAAATAGTAGTAGTAAGTATTATGGAACATGCAGGTCTTGGCGCTACTTGGGCAGGACCTGCATGTACCCTTATTGCAGAAAAATATCTTACTGGGGAGATTAAAAGAACAGGCCTTTACACGAAAATGCTTAACTCAAGTTTTTTTCCAGAATATAAGCGTCAATATTTAGAAAAAATACAAAAAAGCACCAGTATTCAGCAAAAGTTAGTAGCAGCAGACAGTCTAAGAAAAATTCAAATATTAGACAGTTTAACTCAATTTATCAAGCCTCCACTCGGTTCAATACAAAGCCAAAATCCCACCTCAAGACCCTAATACTATGAAAGGAATAGATAAAATGGGATTGGGACTCTATATCATCATTTGCCTTTTTGCCATTTTGAATATTTACAGTGTGGAGGAGGCCGCTGGAAAACGCCAGGCCATCTGGTTTGGGATTTCCTTACTTATGGGGTTTATCATTTTTGTGAGCCGACCAAAACTGTTTGAGAATTTTTCCGCCATAGGATACTTTATTGGGATTTTACTGCTAATTGGCCTTTTCCCTTTTGGTACCAAAGTTTTAGGACAAAGAAATTGGTATAAACTAGGCCCATTAAGCCTTCAGCCAGTGGAATTTGCCAAAATAGGGACGGCGCTCATGCTTAGCAATTTCCTTAGCAGCCCAGACTATAAAAGATATTCCCAAAAAAGTATCTGGAAAGCATTACTCATCATTGCTGTGCCAGCGGTGGTAGTCTTAGCCATACCAGATGTAGGATCCATGCTGGTATTTTCCTCTTTTTTAATACCCATGTATAGGGAAGGACTCAGTGGTTTTATATTCGGGCTTATAGGCTTAGTAGCAGCCGTATTCTTGTTCTCTATTGGAGTAAATCCTTTATATGTAATAGCTGCATTGGCCTTATTATATGCCTATGCATATTTCAAAAACAAAAATAATATCTCATGGAATATCTTTTCCATCAGTATTTGGGCTGGTAGCTTCGTGCTTCTTTCAGCATTAGCTTGGTTTTCACCTATTGTGTTAAAAAAATTACCCACGCACCAGCGGGAGCGAATAGAAGTTTTATATTTAGGAGAGAAAAATTTCCGCGAAACCAGTGGGTATAATCTGCTTTTTTCCAAAACGGCCATTGGTTCAGGCGGGCTATTGGGAAAAGGCTTTAAAAATGGAAGTATCACGCGCGGAGAGTTCGTTCCGGAACAAAGCACAGACTATATTTTCTGCGCGGTGGGGGAGGAATGGGGCTTTTTGGGTAGCGCGGGACTGGTGCTAATCTATGCGCTCTATATCGCTCGGATTTATTATTTGGCGGAGAATCAGAAATCTAAATTCAATAGAGTTTTTGGCTACTGTTTCGCCAGTATCTTATTTTTTCATTTCGGGATCAATCTCTTTATGGTATTAGGACTTTTCCCAACCGTAGGAATTCCCTTGCCTTATTTTAGCTATGGAGGCAGCTCTCTTTTGGCCTTTTCCACAATGACTTTTATATTTTTCAAGCTGAATTATACCGATAAACGGGCACTCGTATAAGTTTTAATACTATTTTTTCTTGGGCGCCTTATCCGTCCTCCGTTCCCGCTTTTTTATATCGTCGTTGCCTCCTCATAAAAAGAGCTCCACTCAGGCCGGGGCGCACAATAGGAGCTCAAAAATGGATCAATAGAACAGATTTCTATTATTTTAAAATCAGTTATTTATTAAGAATGGGTTTCTTGTAGATCTTTAGTTCTGTAATTTTTAAACCTTGGAAAGAAGAGTTCTAAAATTTACCTTTTCGTCAATAATGTTCTTTAAATCTGAAATGGCAACTCGTTCTTGCTTCATGCTATCCCTTTCTCTAAGCGTTACAGTATTATCTTGTAAGGAGTCGTGGTCTACCGTTATACAATACGGGGTCCCGATGGCATCCTGGCGGCGGTAGCGCTTCCCGATGGTATCTTTTTCTTCCGATATAATATTAAAATCAAAACGAAGATCATTAAATATTTTTTCTGCCAATTCTGGCAGCCCATCCTTTTTAATTAATGGTAATATCGCAGCTTTTACTGGCGCTAATGCCGGTGGAAGCGCTAAGACAGTCCGCTCGGAACCATCTTCCAAAACCTCATCTTTAAGGCAAGTGGAAAATACAGCGAGGAACATCCTGTCCAACCCTACGGAAGTTTCTACTACATAAGGCACATAGCTTTCATTTCTTTCAGGATCGAAATACTGAATTTTTCTGCCAGAATGTTTTTCGTGTGCACTCAGGTCAAAATCAGTTCTGGAATGGATGCCTTCTAATTCCTTAAAGCCAAAAGGAAATTTATATTCTATGTCGGCGGCAGCATTAGCATAATGTGCCAGTTTTTCGTGGTCGTGGAAACGGTAATTTTCGGCTCCTAATCCTAATGCCAAATGCCATTTGTATCTTTTTTCCTTCCATTCTTCGTAAAAAGCAAGTTCCGTCCCAGGAGGCACGAAGAATTGCATTTCCATCTGCTCAAATTCGCGCATTCTGAATATAAATTGGCGCGCAATTATTTCATTTCGGAAAGCCTTACCTATTTGTGCAATCCCGAAAGGAAGTTTTTGGCGGGAAGTTTTTTGAACATTGGAGAAATTTATGAAAATTCCCTGTGCTGTTTCCGGGCGAAGATATAAGTCCATGGCGCTTTCTGCAGCTGCGCCTAATTTTGTCCCAAACATCAGGTTAAATTGCCGTACTTCTGTCCAGTTTTTGGAACCGGTTTCAGGATCCGCAATTTCCAATTCTTCTATTAAGGTTTTTACATCCTCCAAATCATTGGCATCCAAACTTTTGGCCATTCTGGCAAGGATGCTTTTTTGTTTTTCTCGATATTCTACAACTCTGGGATTTGTAGCCTCGAATTGTGCTTGATCAAAACTTTCTCCAAACCTTTTCTTAGCTTTTTCTATTTCTTTTTCCGCTTTGTCCTCCAGTTTAGCACAATAATCTTCTAAAAGAACATCTGCACGGTATCTTTTCTTGCTATCTTTATTATCAATTAAAGGATCATTAAATGCATCTACATGGCCGGAAGCTTTCCAGACTGTTGGGTGCATAAAGATGGCACTGTCCAGTCCAACGATATTTTCGTGCATCTGCACCATGGCTTTCCACCAGTAGGCCTTAATGTTGTTTTTTAGTTCTACTCCGTTTTGTCCATAATCGTATATTGCGGAAAGACCGTCATACACTTCGCTGGAAGGAAAAATAAAACCATATTCTTTAGCGTGAGAAACTACTTTTTTGAAAAAATCTTCTTGTTTAGCCATAATTCTGTATCGAATTAACAAAAATAAGGTTTTGGAAAGTTAAAAGATTAAGCAATTCGGAAAATTAGAGATTTGGTAAAATAATAGTTGGATTAAATGAAGATTTTACATTAAAGAAGTCAATATTTCTTATTAAATCTCTCCTGGTTTTGGCAAATACAATTTGTTTTGTAATTGCGTCATTTATTTATTATTGAGTAGAGTACATGGTTTTGATATTTACCATCTTTATAGGTGTGGCATTTTAAAACACCTTCTTTTTCCATTCCGCACTTTAGGATAACCTTCCCGGAAGCAGGGTTGAAATCAAAATGCGTGGCGTAAATTCTTTTTAAATTAAGTTCTGTGAATCCAAAGTTAATTAAAGCACGTACAGCCTCTGTCATGTAGCCGTGATTCCAATATGTTTCATCTAGCCAGTATCCTAATTCTGCATGGTTGAAGCGAGATTCAATTCCCAAATCTATTCCACCAATTAATTTTGATTTTTCTTTTGTTCGGATGGCAAAAATATATTGAGTTTTATTTTTAAACCCTTGTTCCGCTAATTCTATCCAAAATTCAGCACTTTCAGCCGTGTATGGAAAAGGAATGTTGATAGTATACTTGCTATATATTTCAGTATTCAATATCTCTACAATATTTTCAATATCATTCCGGACAGGTTGATTTAAAAGTAAGCGTTCAGTTTCAATTTTGGGAAATTCAGTTGTAAGAATTTTTTTCATGCAATTATAGTTAATGGAAAAAATGTTTGTGGTATAACTGTCCGTCTTTTCAATTCAAGGCCATTCTCTACCCGTTGCAAATCTTATCGAATTATAATGCATTAATACAAATCCTCTATTTATAATTAGAATGTACCATAAAGATCCATTTAATTATAGTAAAATGAGGAACATTTAACAGTTCCTCAATTAATACATTAATAAAGCAATCCTTTAAATTGAAATTCTTAATCTCAAAATTTCCTAATATCTCAATCTTCCAATTTCAAAATTATTTTACCCAAACGCCCCTTTCACATAGTTTTGGGTGAGTTCGTGCTGTGGGTTGTTAAATACTTCGGAAGTTTCTTCATACTCAATTACTTCCCCCAAATACATAAAACAGGTTTTATCCGCTACGCGCTGAGCTTGTTGCATATTGTGCGTCACTATTACGATGGTAAAATCTTCCTTTAATTTAATAATAAGATCTTCCACTTTTTTGGTGGATATAGGATCCAGCGCCGAGCAAGGCTCATCCATAAGAATTACATCTGGACGAAGTGCAACCGTTCTGGCTATGCATAAACGTTGCTGTTGCCCACCAGATAGTCGGGTTGCTGGTTTTTTAAGATCATCCTTCACTTCATCCCAAATGTAACTTTCTTTTAGAGATTTTTCTATGATGTCTTTTCGGTCTTTTTCAGGATAGCCATTAATTTTTAAGCCATAATTAATGTTGTCATTAATGCTTTTTGGGAAAGGATTTGCCTTTTGAAAAACCATTCCTATTTTCCGCCGAACTTCAGTTACGGAGGTGTGCTTATCATAGAGATCCATCCCGTCAATTACAAAGTTTCCCTCTATTTTAGCGTCATTATTTAGGTCATGCATTCTATTAAAGCAGCGTAATAAGGTGCTTTTTCCACAGCCAGATGGGCCAATAAGTGCTGTGACTTTATTTTTTTCAAAATCAATATTGATATTATTTAATACTTTTTTTTCGCCAAACCAAAGATTGACATCATGCCCTGAAAGTATACTGTTATTTGTCATTATTTATTTGTTTTTGTCTGAAATAAAATGCGGTAAGGCTAAGTAAGAATACCACCCCGATGAGTACCAAGGCCGTACCATAGGCCAATGGCCGAACTTTTTCAATATTGCTATGTTGTGTGGAAAGCATGTAGAGATGATAGGGAAGCGCCATAAACTCTTGTCGCAAATTTCCCGGCTGTCCTGTTATATAAAATGCAACCCCTGTAAAAAGAATAGGTGCAGTTTCTCCGGCAGCACGAGCAAGAGTGAGTACCACCCCAGTAAGAATGCCAGGCAATGCTGTGGGCAATACTACATCCCGGATACTCTCAAACTGCGTAGCACCTACTCCCAATGCGGCTTCTCGTGTAGAGTTGGGTATTCTGCGCAAGGCCTCTTCCGTAGTGGTTATAATGTAGGGTAGTGATAAAAGACCTAAAGTAAGACCTGCCGCTAGCATGGAGGTACCCAGATTAAGTCCTTGAACAAATAAGGCTAAACCAAATAATCCGTAAATGATGGATGGGATACCTGCTAAATTCCGTATGGATGCACGGATTACGCGTGTAAGTAGGCTATTAGCTGCATATTCATTTAAGTAAATAGCACAGCATACGCCGAATGGAATACAAAATAGAGCAGTAAGAATAGTGAGTATAACAGTGCCTGTAATCGCAGGCAGAATACCTCCGGAGGTCATGGCGTGAATAGGCTTTTGGCTTAAGAATTCCCACGACAGCGCAGGTGCGCCTTTAAAAACAATATCGAAAATTATTATGAATAAAAATGCCAATACCGTGAGTGTACAAAATAAAAGTAAAGACCATTCTATCCATTTATTCCTCCGTCCTTGAGACTTATAATTACGCTGCATGGTATTTTCTGAATTTATTAACAAAATATTCCCCTAAAAGATTAACTACTAAAGTCATAAAGAATAAAACCGCAGCTACTGCGTAAAGAGCATAATAGTGGGTAGTATTGTAAGGGACTTCGCCCATTTCTATAGCGATGGTGGCCGTCATTGTCCGGATGGAATCAAACATACTCTTAGGGAAAGCTGCTGCATTTCCTGTCGCCATCAGCACCGTCATTGTTTCACCAATAGCGCGCCCAACACCTAGCATTACCGCTGCTACTATTCCTGGAGCAGCTGCAGGTATAATCACTTTAGTAACCGTTTGCCATCTATCCGCACCTATTCCTAAACTTGCTTCCCGATAGGACTTTGGAATGGCATTAATTGCATCCTCACTTACTGTAATAATAGTAGGTAAGGCCATGATAGCTAATAAAATAGCTCCATTTAAGGCATTTAATCCATTAGATCCTTCACTTAAAGATGATAAAGTAGGGCCTAGAAGTACAATACCTAAAAAGCCAATTGCTACGGAAGGTACAGCAGCTAACATTTCTATGGCTGGTTTCAGAATAGCTTTTATTTTTGGAGGGCAATACTCTGATAAAAATGCGGCAGTGCCTACTCCTAATGGTATTGCGATAAGCATAGCACCTAAAGTGACTAAGGTAGTACTCACTACCAAGGGAATAATTCCGTATTTAAATGACCCCGGATCCCACTGAGTTCCAGAAATAAATTCTAAAGGGGATGCTTTTGTAAAAAATGCAAAAGAATTATATACCAGCATAAAAAATATTCCTGCCAGTACGAGGATTACTATAAAGCCAGTAACTTTAAATATCCATTTAAAAACTCCGTTATATCCTTCTCTTTTAGCTAATTGATTATTCATAGTTATTCCGGTAAATAATATCCTGAGGAAGAAATAAGTTGTTTCCCTTGCTGGCTTTTTTCAAAGGTTAAAAAAGGTAGGGCCTCGTTCCATTTTTCTACCCTTACAAATTGAAATAAAGGTCGCTGAAAAAAATATTTACCTGCCTGTACTGCAGGTTTATCCAATGGAGAAACACCTTGAGAGTTTTTATTGATTTTTATTTTTAACGGTTTTACTTTGAGATGTTGTGTGTCACCTAAAATATAACCAGCACCTACATAACCGATGCCTCTGGGATCTACTTTTATTCCTACAATAATCTGGGCATTGCCATTCATCTCGTTGGCACGCTGAGAGAATTTTATTTTTAACTTTTTCTGAATGTAGGAGTGTGTACCAGAGTTGCTCTGGCGGCCGTAAATATTAATTTTTATATCCTGCCCATTTAATTCTTTCCAGTTATCTATTTTTCCAGAAAGGATATCTGCTAATTGATTGGTATCCAATTCTTCCAATGGATTATCTTTATTTACGATAATCGCGGTGGCATCTTGCGCGAAGATGAATGTTTTTAATTGGATATTATTTTGCTCAAACATTTGTTTTTCTTCGTCCGAGAGAGGTCGGGAGGAGTTGGCTATATCCGCCTGTCCGTTGAAAAGACTGGCAATACCCATTCCGGAGCCGCCACCGGACACTGAAATGCTGTACAATTTATTTTTAGAAAAAAAATTTTCTGCCAGATCCACAGCCAAATTAACCTCCGTATCAGAACCTTTAATTTTTAGGGTTTTTTGTTCCTCGTTGCATCCCAAAAGTGCAATACTTAAAACAGAGAGTGCCATCCATTTCATATTCTTCTATACCGTTTGATGTGAAAGCATTTTTGCAATGTTAGCATTTGTATTATCCTTATATATGAATAGAATATTAATTTTTTAATTTTGAAAAAAAATCCACCCAGAAATAGGGTGGATTTTTTCGTTTATAACGGATTGATAATATGTTTTTCCTTCAAAATCATTCTTTAAGTTCTTTTATAATGGTAAAACATAAATAAATAATCCTAAAATATTTCTTACTTCATGCTCCCTACCATATCTTCTGGTTTCACCCATTCATCAAATTGTTCTGCTGTTACCAGTCCTAAATTTATGGCTTCTTCCTTTAGGGTGGTGCCGTTTTTGTGAGCCGTTTTTGCGATTTTGGCAGCGTTCTCATACCCAATATGTGTATTGAGGGCAGTTACTAACATCAACGATTTATCTACCAATTCTTTAATGCGCGGCTCATTGGCCTCTATACCCACAGCACAATGATCATTAAAGGAAATACAAGCATCTGCAAGAAGTTCAGCCGACTGTAAAAAGTTATAGGCCATCACAGGTTTAAATACATTGAGCTCATAATTTCCTTGCGTTCCGGAGAATGATATCGTAGTATCGTTACCTAAAACTTGCGCGCATACCATTGTGATCGCTTCATTTTGTGTAGGATTCACTTTTCCTGGCATAATGGAAGATCCGGGTTCGTTTTCTGGGATTAAAATTTCTCCAATACCGGAGCGCGGCCCGGATGCCAATAGACGAATATCCTGTGCGATTTTATAGAGAGAAACTGCGAGCTGTTTTAATGCTCCGTGAGTTTCCACGATGGCGTCATGGGCTGCAAGAGCTTCAAATTTGTTAGGAGCAGTCTTAAAATTATGGCCAGTAAATTCTGCAATGTATTTTGCGACCAAGACATCATATCCTTTGGGCGTATTTAGGCCAGTTCCTACGGCAGTACCTCCTAATGCCAGTTCTTGCAAGTGGGGAAGTGTATTTTTAATTGCTTTTTCAGCATAATTAAGTTGAGCTACATACCCAGAAAACTCCTGACCTAATGTTAAAGGTGTAGCATCCATCAGGTGGGTACGCCCTATTTTAACAATGTCCTGAAACTTTTCCACTTTGGATTGTAAGGTGTCCCGAAGTTTCGCTAAGGCAGGCAAAGTTTTTTCCACTACTTTTTTATATGCAGCGATGTGCATGGCGGTAGGATAGGTGTCATTAGAAGATTGAGATTTATTAACATCATCATTCGGGTGGATGGGAGATTTTTCGCCTAATGAACCCCCTTGCAATACCAATGAACGATTTGAAATTACCTCATTTACATTCATATTAGACTGTGTACCAGAACCAGTTTGCCAAATAACGAGCGGAAATTCCGTATCCAATTTTCCTTCTAAAATTTCTTCACATACAGCAGTAATCATATCCCTTTTTTCATCTGGTAGAACCCCCAATTCAGCATTGGCATAAGCGGCTGCTTTTTTTAGGTAAGCAAAGGCCTCGATAATTTCTTTTGGCATCGATCCCTCGGGGCCAATTTTAAAATTATTTCGGGAACGTTCTGTTTGTGCTCCCCAATAGCGGTCGGCTGGAACTTTTACTTCTCCCATGGTGTCATGCTCAGTACGATAATTCATAAATCTTGGTATTTTTTGTAAAATTAATTTTTTACATTGAGACTATTGATATTTCAAGACGAAAACAAGTTATAAATAAATGGATGTAAGGAATTATGAAAATCTTTCTAGCATTCTTTATTTATCATTCCTTAATATCACTTGTTATATTATATTTTGCTAAATTTGCAAAACATCCTGATAGTTATGATACTCATGAATTTTTGGCCTTTATATCAATTCCTTTGGACTTTGTTTTTTATTACTGAATTTCTTATAGGTTTTTGGTGTATTTTTATGTTCTTTGGATTTATTATTCCATTGTGGCTTACAGAAGGATTACGGGAATATTTCGGGAAATCTAAACCTTTTAACCCTGAAGATATTCAAAGAAAACCTGTTACAGAACAGGAAGGTGTAACTGTACTTTACAATCAGCCAAAGGGCGAAGGTCCTTATTTACACCATACTACTGCTTCTGAGCATCATTAAAACTAATATAAATAGTAAAAAATACCGGGCATATGTCCGGTTTTTTGCACTCAATACCCTTTTATGGCAAAATCCTTAATCCCAAAATTACAAGCAATACGGCAACGATATAATGAAGTAGCAGATCTTATAATCCAGCCAGATATAATATCTGATCAGAAAAAATACGGGCAACTCAATAAGGAATATAGTGATTTAGGAAAAATAGTTGCCATTTTTGAGCGGTACGAATCTGCATTAAATTCTATACAAGAATCAGACGATATTTTTGCTGCTGGAGAAGATCGTGACTTGATGGACATGGCTAAAGCGGAAAAAGTAGAAGCGCAAGCTCTATTACCTGGTTTGGAAGAAGAATTAAAGGTACTTCTCATACCTAAAGATCCTGCAGATGATAAAAACGCAATAGTAGAGCTACGTGCTGGAACTGGAGGAGATGAGGCAGCCATATTTGTGGAAGATATGTACCGAATGTACAGTATGTATTTTAAAAATATGGGTTGGAAACATGAGGTTACAGATTCCAACGAGGCCACCAAGGGTTTTCGGGAACTTATTATGAAGGTAGAAGGAGAAAGTGTTTACGGTATTATGAAATTCGAATCTGGTGTACATCGTGTACAGCGTGTTCCAGAAACTGAGTCTCAAGGCCGCGTGCATACATCTGCAATTACCGTAGCAGTTTTGCCAGAGGCGGAAGAAGTGGATGTGGAGATAAATCCCGCAGATATAGAAATGCAGACTTCCCGTTCTGGTGGAGCTGGTGGACAGAATGTAAATAAAGTAGAAACGAAGGTGCAGCTTACTCATAAACCTTCAGGTCTTGTAGTAGTATGTCAGCAGGCACGGTCGCAGCTAGCCAATCGCGAACTCGCTATGGAAATGCTTCGTGCAAAATTATTTGATATTAAATTACAGGAAGTTATGGGGGATATCGCTGCACAACGAAAAACCATGGTTTCCACTGGAGATAGATCGGCAAAAATTAAAACATATAATTACCCACAAGGCCGCGTAACGGATCATAGAATCAATAAATCTATTTATAATTTGGATGCCTACATGAATGGAGACATTCAAGAAATGATGGATGCAGTTATTATGGCAGAGAACGCAGAAAAGATGAAAGGTGCTGAAGAATAATTCATTACATAACAATATTTGTAATGTTAAATTATTTAAGTTTGTATTTCAATTTAATATAATTTCAAAATGAAAAAGTCAATTTTCGCGATCGCATTCGCTGGTGTAGCTCTGGTATCTTGTAAAAAAACTGAGACTACTCATGTAGAAAACTCTACGGATACTACAAAAGTAACTACTACCTCTACAACTACAGAAACAGTTCCTTCTGTTAGCGGTACTGTTACGGATGCTGGAAATGCAATTAACAATGGTGCAAACCAAGTAGGAAATGCTGCTGGTGAAGCTGCTGACAAGACTGGTGCAGCTATCAAAACTGGCGCTGCGGAGGTGAAGGCAGGTGCCAATAACGTAGTATCAGATGTAAAAAACGGTGCTAAGGTAGTAGGGCAAGACTTAAAAGATGGCGCTAATAAAGCTGGTCAGGCTGTAAGAAATGCAACAGATGGTGATGGAAACATCAAAAAATAAGCTCCATGCTTGAATATTAAAGGCTGCAAATTTTGCAGCCTTTTTTTATATTAATATACCATCCTCCATGGCAAGAATAATGTTATCCTTGAAGTTTTCCAGACAGGTATTAAGTTCCTCATAAGATTTTCCGCCTGCCGCATTAATGTGTCCCCCACCTTGATAATATGTTCTAGAAAATTTATTTACATCCCAACTCGTTTTACTTCTAAAGGAAATTTTTATATAATCTTCATACAAATCCTCCGAGAAAAAGGCTGCCATTTCAACACCTGATAGGCTTAATCCATAATTTACAATGCCATCTGTATCTCCTTTGCTGAAGCCGTATTTCTCCAATTCTTCTCGCTTTAAATACAGAATGGCTACTTTCCCGTTTCCCGTTAGTTCTATTCTTCCAAGCACTACAGATAAAAGTTTTAATCTTTCTAATGTATTATTATCCCATGTGTTACTGCTAATAGTGGCGGGCTCTGCACCTAGGTCTATTAATTCTGCTATTATAAGATGCGTTTGGCTATTTGTATTTCGGTACCGAAAGCCTCCAGTATCTGTCATAATACCTGTGTATAAGCATTCTGCCACCTCCTTATTTATTTTATCCTTCCATCCCATAGCATGTGCAAAATGTACTACCAACTGACAGGTAGCAGGTATCCCTGTATCAGAAAAAGTGTAATCGAACTGTCCTGGCTGCTGATGGTGGTCTATCAAAATTTTCTTTGCTTTAGCTTTTTCTATAAGCGGGCCAAGATTCCCAGTCCTGGAAAGATCATTATAATCGAGACAAAATAGTATATCTGCATCAGCAATTATTTGAGCCGCATTTGCCTTTTTATATTCAAAAATAATGGCTTTTTTTGCGGATGGCATCCATTTTAGAAATTTAGGAAAATCATTAGGAACAACTACCTGAGGGGAGTGTCCTAAATTCTTTAATAAATGATATAATCCCATAGAGCTACCTATAGCATCACCATCAGGATTGTAATGCGTGGTGATACAAATTTTAGCCTCGGGAGATAATAGATTTTGAATTGCTAAAATCTTTTCTGGAGAAAATATCATAAAGTAGATTTTTTACAAAGATAATGGATTACAAGAGTAAGATTTGGTAATTTGAAGAATTGTAGTATATTTGCATTCTCAAATTTAAAAGCCCGTTCAACGCATATAATTCATCATGAAAAGAACTTTCCAGCCATCCGAAAGAAAGAAAAGAAACAAGCACGGTTTTCGCGAGCGTATGGCGAGTGCAAACGGTAGAAGAGTTTTAGCAGCTAGACGCGCTAAAGGAAGAAAAAGTCTTTCTGTAAGTGCATCGCGTGCTAAAAGATAAGAATACAACTTTTTTATCATTATATTTTAACTTAATCAGTCTATTTTAGGCTGATTTTTTTATGACATCCTATAGTCTATTACTCTTGATTTAAGAATATTCTATATTTTTGAAAATTCAATTTAGCAAACCCAACCTAGGAAATTACGTATGACTGGCAATATTATAGAACTCTCTCAGGCAAGAATTGCCCAAAAAAATTTCACTGTTCTGAGTGATGTAAATCTTAGTATTCCCTGCGGAAAATTCTGTTATCTTATTGGTAAAACAGGGAGCGGAAAAAGCTCTTTGCTTAAGGTTTTATATGGACAGCTGCCGCTTAAGGATGGCACAGGGAATGTTGCAGGTTTTGCATTACAGAGCCTTAAACAAGCGGATATACCTGCCTTAAGAAGAAAATTAGGTATCGTATTTCAAGATTTTCAATTGCTTACAGATAGAAGTGTGGATAAAAACTTGAAATTTGTACTTCAAGCTACGGGTTGGAAAGAAAATTCTAAAATTTCAACAAGAATAGATGAGGTGCTTGACAGCGTAAATATGTTGCCAAAAAAGGCTAAAATGCCTCACGAACTTTCTGGTGGAGAACAGCAGAGAATTGCCATAGCTCGGGCTTTATTAAACAAACCTGAACTGATTCTTGCAGATGAGCCTACTGGTAATCTAGACCCAGAAACAAGTAATGAAATTATGGAACTTCTTCAGAAGGTAGCTGCTGAAAATAATGCTGCCGTGATTATGGCTACGCATGATTATCATATGATTCATAACCATCCTGCCGACGCAATTCGATGCCTCAATGGACAAGTAAGTATGCTAAGCTCCTCCGAGTTATTTGAATAATAAATTTTCCTGATGGCAATGGTAGCAGAGTTTTTTATAAGTTTCTGTATAACCACCATCCCTATTTCGTATTGTAAAAATATTGGAAGAGATAGTGTCTGGCGCTTCTAATCCTACAGAAAATATTATTCTGTTAACAGGTTTTTCTTCTCTGGGAATTATACTTACACTATGATGCAGAAAAAAACCGTTCTGCTTTAGATTATTTTTAATTTCTTCCCATCTTTCAATAGGATATATCATCCAAAGTAAGGGGCTAAGTTCTATGCTGTCCTTAATAAGTCATTCCTTAAAAAGCCAGTTTCGCATTTTGAAAATTATATTTGCATA
>JAGLAZ010000018.1 GCA_018260565.1 Flavobacteriaceae bacterium | reverse complement strand
TATTTATTGGACATTTCGTTTTAAAAATTGAGACATTTCGTTTTGCCGATTATATTTTATTAATTAATATTTATAAAAACATAAATTTAAGATTTTTCTCTATTCCGGGTGAGAAATTTTTCGTAACCCAAAAAATTATTAGCACTTAAAAAAAGATGTTGTATTTAAATAAAAATAGCGAAATTAAATTCCGCTATATTATTTATTCGATATCAATTGTTTTTAAAGATGGGCTTTTATCTTGTCCCATTTTTTCCCAGAGAAGGAATTTATCTACCAAAGCAGTAAGCCTGGGCATTATAAAGGATAAAACCATTAAATCATCCAAAGCCCCAATAAAAGGTATTGCAATTCCAGGAATAAGATCGATAGGACTGATGATGTACGCTAATCCTAGCAACGGTATAAGCATTTCACGTTTACCAGCTTTAAATTTACCTTTTCGCCATGCCTTCACCATACGGTAAATTGCAGGAATTTTTTGAAAAAAAGATTTATTTTTTATAGCTTCCTGAAAAAGTTGTGCTTTACTTGCTTTCATACGATTATAAATACAAATTAGTTGCCAATTTTCATTAAGTTTTCTAAAAAAGAATGGATTTCTTCTTTGTCCCAGTTTTCTGCGGACTCTTCTTTTTTAACTATTCTTTTTTTTGTGTCTAGGATTAGTGTGGTGGGAAATACACTTGGCAATAATCTGTCAGGTATAGGAGATTCTGCAATATAAACAGGTGCTGTATACTTATTTTCTGCAATAAATTTTCTCACTTCAGATTCCTGGTCTTGCATCGCGATAAGGACAAAATAAATTTGATTTCCTTTCTTCTCATATAATTTTTGAATTGATGGAAACTCGGCACGACAAGGTGGACACCAGCTCCCCCAAAAATTTAAAAAAATGGGTTTTCCTTGTAGATTGGAAAGCTGAATATTAGGTGTATTAATTCCTTTTAAGGTTATCTGTAAATCTGTATTTTTAAGTGAAACCGACTCTTCCACTTTATTAAGACTTGGTTTCATCAAGAATTGATTTGAAAAAAAGTTCCTAAAACTTGGTACCAGTAGCACAGCACATAAAGCGAGGGTTAGAATGAGATATAGACCATTCTTTTTAATAAAATTCATGTTATTCTATGCATCTAAAAGATTTTTAATCTCAGTTATAAGGTCTTGACCTCTATTTTTGGCGTAATATTTCTGGATATCTTGTTGGAATAATTCTTTATCCAGACCATTTGGAGCGGCCTTATGGGCATCTAGAATTTCTTTACCTTTCTGAGTCCGTGGTCCCCAATGCGCTATCTCCTCACAGCTTTCATTCATAAAAATTACTATTGGAATAGCATCAGCACCATGAGTACGATATTGAGCCATCAGTTCCGGATAGGTGTCTCTCTGGATATGACGGACTTCAGTACCTTTTTCTTGAAAATATAAATTAATTATCGGTATTATCGCACTGGCATCGCCACACCAGGGTTCTGTAATGATAAGTATTTTCTTTACTTTTTCACTAATTATATCGCTGAAGGCTGTAGTTTTATAAGTTTTCTCAACTCTTTCCATACGCAAAAGAGCTAGAGAATAATATTTTTTGTAGAAATTTTCTGAAGGTGTATTTTCAGCTAGATTTTGAGTTAAATTTATATATTCGGGATAATCCATTGCCAAATCCCAATATAACTTTAATGAAGGAAATGTGGTCATTTTCTTATTTTGTTAATTAAATAAAAATCCGCAAGAATAAAAGCTGCAAGATGCTCCACTATAGGTACAGCTCTGGGAACTACGCAAGGATCATGCCTTCCCACTATTCCATTTGGGCTAAGAACACCTTCTTTATTAACAAAATTCTGAACTTTAGATATACTCGCTACTGGCTTAAATGCTACTCGAAAATAGATATCCATCCCATTACTAATCCCTCCCTGAATACCACCGGAAAAATTAGTACGAGTAGAAAAATCTTCTCGGAACTCATCGTTATGCTCGGAGCCTCTCATGCTAGCAGCGGCAAAACCACTGCCAAATTCAAAGCCATGGCAAGCGTTTATACTCAGCATAGCATGGCCCAATGCTGCATGTAACTTTCCAAAGACAGGTTCGCCAAGCCCAATAGGAACATGCTTAATTTGCGTTTCCACTACTCCACCCAAACTATCACCTTCAATTTTTACTTCTTGAATAAGATCCTCCATTTTTTTGGAGATCATCGCATCTGGGCAGCGCACGGGAGAACTTTCTATTTTTAAATAAAAATCATCATTTATATCAGGCATTGAAGGCATAATTATATCTCCCACTTGAGAAACATAAGAGTAAATTGCAAGATTCTCTGGAAGAATGTGTTTTGCCAATGCCCCTGCTACTACCCAATTGAGCGTTTCTCTAGCAGATGATCTTCCGCCGCCTCGTGGATCCCGGATACCGAATTTTTTTTCGTAGGTATAGTCGGCATGAGAGGGTCGGAAATTAGTTTCTATGTTTTTGTAGTCCGATGATCGGGTATCTTTATTCTTGACAATAAATGAGATAGGTGCACCTGTACTTTTACCCTCATAGATTCCAGAAAGAAATTCTACTTGATCTTCTTCTTTTCTAGCCGTAGTTATATGGGATTGCCCTGGTTTGCGTCTGTCTAAAGCAACTTGTACCAAATCTAAATTTAATTTAATACCTGCAGGAAAATTGGAAATAATCCCGCCATAGGCCGTTCCGTGGCTTTCGCCGAAACTCGATAATGTAAGAAAATGCCCTAATGAAAACACAACACAAAGGTAATTAATCCGAATTGGACTCAGGCACTACTTGAAAGGTTGATAGAAATTCAGTCAAGTTTTTCTTTTCATGTGAATCCAAGGGTTCATTAATGATATAACATCTAGGAAAAGAAAGGCGTTCGTTCTTCACAATCTTTGGGAAATAGCCTATAGATAAATATGTTCTCACCATATTAAGACTGAGTGCTGGTGCTGGTGTAGCGAATACGAAAGGATAATTTACAGGTATATTAAATTTATAATCCTTACATCTTAATTTATGGAAATCTGGATTTTTATATACTGTAGGTGCTATAATTTGATTTATTGAAAAACCTTGCATCATATTTCCTATTCGGAATGATGGGACATATTTCTGAACACTGCTTGGAAACATAAAAAATAGTAGAAAACATCCTAAAACACCCCAATATATAATTTTTAAATACCTAATTTTATTATAGTTATGTAGAAGTAGGAAAGTAATAATTAATAAAAAATCTAATATAAACCGATATTGAGCGCTCGTTATGAGCACAATACATACTTTAACGAGAAGTACGAAAAGAATAAGTTTTACTTTTTTATTTTTAGATTTAAAAATACCTGCCATAGATAAAAAAATACCTAAGCATGTTACTACATTGATTACCCCCTTAATGCCAGGGATTCGTAGCCAATGATATAGTTTTCCAAAAAAATTCCAATTATTAATTTCAGATAAAGAAAAACGCATATCATATGTCTTCAATTCCCCGAATATTTTAGAATTTTCTAAAACAATTTTATTCGGCGAATAGTCAAGAGGTATTTCAGGATATGAAATGGGAAACACCGGATAACCGAAAGACCAAAGATTCTTCCCTATGAAAAATCCTATTCCAGCCATAACCAAAATAGCAGATTTTATTATAAAAAGTTTATTGTTTTTATAATTAATTCCTAATAAAAGTAAAGGTATAGCCCAGAAGAAAGTTGGTTTTATTAATAACATAATCACCCCTAAACCTAAATCTTCTAATGAAAATTCAGATTTTTTGATATAATTATTTACCAAATGAAGTGCTATTAATAAACCCCCAAAATCTGGACTGGGACTTTGTATAAACAATAATACCGGAACAGATACAACTAGAAGTGCATAGTTTTTGTCTCGTATATGCTCGGTAAAGAATAATGCATATAATAGGGCTTGAAAGTATATCATCTTCTCCTCTGAGTACATCAATGCTGCCTGAATGTAATGCCACCAGCTTCCTTGAGCGTACACTAAATGGAGGTTTGCCAAACCCATTGGAGTTCCTAAATCTCGAAAAATCCTAATGGTGGGAATATAATAACCAAAATGATCTAAAATATAGGGAGCAAAGGATGCAAAAATAGATGAGACTACTAAGCCTACAATCAAAATAATACCTTCATTCTTTATACACTCTAAGAAATTTTTACCTTTTAAAATATACAAGTTTCCTAGTATACCAATTGAAAAAATAATAAGGAGTGGACTCTCTTTTAAAGGTAGAAAAAGACTGGTAACAAAGGCTAAGGTTCCAAGAAGACCTAAAATAAGAACTGCATTAGTAAAACTCAGACAGATTTTTTTATTTTTTCCAAAAAACCACCAAGTGCTCCATCCCAGAAGGCTTAGGTAGAGAAAAATGGAATCTACTAGTATGCGTATCATAAAAAATCCCTCAAAAGTACGATAGATTTCGTTATTTGAGGGATGAAGAGGTTCCGAGCGGATTCGAACCGCTGTACAAGGTTTTGCAGACCTCTGCCTAGCCACTCGGCCACGGAACCAATTTATGAGTTTGCAAATGTATTAAAAATATTTATCTCTTTGGGAAAAATTCCATCTCCACACCCACAGATTCCATTTTACCAGGCATTGGTGGCCTTAGTTTTTCCACTGAAATATTTACCTTTTCTATTGCTAAAAATTCTCTAAATAGTGCTTTGGAAATTCTATAACACACATTCTCTAACAAATCTGAGGATAATGCCATTTCTTCTTGGATTAATTGCGATACCACGGCATAATTAATAGTATCATGTACACTATCAGATTGTGCTGCTTGATAAAGATTGGCCTCAATGCTCAGGTTTACTCGGAAGTAATTTCCTTTGAGCCGCTCCTCTGGTAAAACACCATGGTGGGCAAAAATTTCGAAATTTTTAATAAAAATTTTTGAAATCATTATTTAATATTCACGGACATTTCCAGCATTCTTTCTATAGGTTTTAAGGCTTCAAGACGAAGATTTTCCTCAATTTCTATTTCGGGGAGTTCATATTTCATACACAGGTAGAGTTTTTCCATTGTGTTTCTTTTCATATAAAAACACTCCGAGCAGTTACAGCTTTCATCAAAAACTTTTGCAGGAATTAAAGTTTTTCCCGGTGCTCGCTTCCTCATTTCATGTAATATTCCTTCCTCCGTAGCTACTATGAAGGTAGTAGCAGCATCATTTTCTACAAAATTAAGCAGTGCTGAAGTGGAGCCAATAAAGTGAGCTAAATCTAATACAGGCTTTTCGCTTTCTGGGTGGGCTATTAATTTCGCATCTGGATAGGCAGCTAATTGCTGAGCAATTCTATCCATTGAAAAAGCCTCATGTACAATACATGCACCGTTCCAGAGAATCATATCTCGCCCAGTTTTCTGGCTGAGATATCTTCCTAAATTTTTATCTGGAGCAAATATAAGTGGAACATTTTCTGGTAAACTTTTAATGATATGTTCAGCATTACTGCTGGTTACTATCACATCACTCGCTGCTTTAGTTTCTGCGTTACAGTTGATGTATGTAGCCACCATGCTACCAGGATACTGGGCGCGCAATGCTGCCAATCCCTTTCCACTACAGCTATCGGCTAAAGAGCATCCAGCTTTAAGATCGGGTAAAACTACCTTTTTAGTTGGATTTAAAATTTTAGCAGCTTCAGCCATAAAATGTACCCCACAAAATGCAATCATATCTGCATTAGTATTTTGTGCTGCACGCGCCAATTGTAAACTGTCTCCTAAGAAATCAGCAATATCCTGAATAGCAGGAGGCTGATAAAAATGGGCTAAAATAACTGCGTTTTTTTCTTTTTTTAGCTGAAGTATGGCTTCCACCAATGCCTCACCTTGAGGAATTTCAAAATCTTTAATATTCAAGTAGCCCTGTTTGGGCAAGTTTACTTTTGCTGTAAAGGGTATCATTGGACACATGTTTTTTGTTCTACAAAATGGGTTATTAGTGTGGAAATTTCCTCCACAGCTTTATCTATATTATCATTGACTATTATATGATCAAATAAATGAGAAAATCTCATCTCCTCTTCTGCTCTAGCAAGTCTGCTTTTTATATTATTTTCAGAATCTGTATTTCTGGCATCCAAGCGTTGCCTCAGAATCTCTAAACTTGGAGGCGCTATAAAGATAGAAATAGCATCCTCCATAAACAATTGTTTTATCCTAATTCCTCCTTTAACATCAACATCAAATAATACCAAATGATTTTTTTTCCAAATAGGATCTACCTCAGATAAAAGGGTTCCATAGCGGTAGCCAGCATACACCTCCTCATATTCTAAGAAGTTTTCCTTCTCTATAGCAAGAGAAAATTCTTCATTGCTAAAAAAATAATAATCTTTACCATGCTGTTCCTCTCCTCTGGGCTTTCGCGTGGTAGCAGATACCGAAAATTCAAGCATTGGAAACTTAGGTAAAATTCTATTGATGAGCGTACTTTTCCCTGCTCCAGATGGGGCTGAAATAATTATGCATCGTTTATGTATTAAACTTGGTTCTGGCATTAATTTTTATAAAATATTTAATGTAATTTCCTTTATTTTTTCCAAATAATCTTTCATCTCCACTACTAATTTTTGGATGTCCGCGTGGTTAGCTTTACTACCTATCGTATTAATTTCTCTACCCATTTCTTGAGCAATAAACCCTAATTTTTTACCCGGGTTATCGGTGGCCATAATTTCTTCAAAATAATCCAAATGTTGCTGAAGCCTTATTTTTTCTTCATTAATATCATACTTTTCTGTATAAAAAGCCATCTCTTGATAAAATCTTGTTTCATCCTGAATTTCAAACTGCTCAAGCGCTTTTTTATAACGTTCCGTGACCTGATGAAGCCTGTCCTTTTCATACAATGATATTGCAGCAGATAATTGCCTAATGGCTTGTAGGGAATTTTTAACATCTATTTCTATACTGGCCCCTTCTGTAGCACGAAATTCTTGTACCTGGGCTATCGCCTCTTGAAGGATTTTAAAAAATAGGGCAAATTCTTCTTCTTTAAATAACTTAGAATCATTATTATTTTCTGATGCGCGTATTGCAAAGGGTAGAAGTGAATCTATACTAGCGGAAGGAACTATTTGCTGAAGGGAGAATATAGCCTCACGGATAGATTGTTCATTAAAACCAGTTGAAATATCTGTTGAATTAGTAAGTTTTATATATACATCAATCTTTCCTCGGACTAATTTTTGGACCAAAAGTTTACGCACTTCCCATTCCAATTCTCTAAGTTCTGAAGGTAATTTCAAATTTAAATCCAGACTCTTACTATTTAAACAACGAATTTCAATATTCAAGATTTGATCTTGGATATTACCTTCTGATTTACCATAGCCCGTCATTGATACTAAGCCCATAATGTATTGTATGGATACAAATATAACCAAAGATTAAGGATTCGTATTTTTGTTTCCGTGATACACCCAAATTGTTTAATATCTGTATTAGGGCCTACAGCAAGTGGAAAAACAGCTCTCTCATTACGTTTGGCCACTGTGTTAGATGCACCTATAGTAAGTAATGATTCCAGACAATTTTATAAAGAATTAAAAATTGGGACGGCTCGTCCTGATATTTCAGAATTACAAGGCATTCCTCATTACTTTTTGGGAGACCGCAGCTATCATTCACATTTAAGTATTGGGCAGTATGAGCGAGAGGCATTGGATGTATTAAGGAAGATATTTAGCCATCACTCTTCCAAATATGCACTATGTGTTGGAGGTAGTTTGATGTATGAAAAAGCCCTTGTAGAAGGCTTGGACAACCTCCCAACATCCGACCCAGAATACCAAGACATTCTATATAAAGATTTAGAGCATCATGGCCTTGAATATTTACAAGAAAAATTAAAAGATTTAGATCCTGAATATGCACTAACTGCAGATCTAAGTAATCCCAGACGCGTAGTACGCGCTTTAGATATCATCCATCAAACCAAAGAAAAATATTCCTTATTAAGGAAAAATTCACCAAAATATTCTGACCGAAACTTTTCGATACTTAGGGTACTTGTGGATATTCCTCGCGAGCAATTGTATCAAAAAATAAATGAAAGAGTCCTCTATATGATTCAAAATGGTCTGGAAGAGGAAGCTCGTACTCTATATCCTTTTCGGCATGAAAAAGCTTTACAAACAGTAGGGTATCAGGAATTTTTTACCTATTTTGATGGAGAAATCAGTTTTGATGAGTGTGTTTCTTTGATTCAACAAAATACGAGAAGATTTGCAAAACGCCAACTCACTTGGTTAAGAAAAATGAAGTTTGATGCTAGAATTTCTCCTGATGCATCTCAAGAGGAAATAGTATCTTTGGCTAAACAGATTATACATTATTCTCATGGCTGATACACCTTCCAATATGCTAAAATTAGGAACATTGGCTCCAACATTCAGCTTACCAGAACCTAATAACAATATGGTACCCGTTTCTCTAGAAGATAGTAAAGGTGCTAAAGGAACTCTGATGGTTTTTATGTGTAACCACTGCCCTTTTGTACTTCATGTAATAGAAAAATTACAAGAATTATATGAAGATTATTCAGCTTCTGGAATTCAGTTTATTGGAATCAATAGTAATGATGCAACTACGTATCCAGCAGATTCACCTGATTTGATGCCGGATTTTATTACACAGTATAGTTTAACATTTCCCTATCTTTTTGATGAATCCCAAAATGTAGCTAAAGCCTATGAGGCTGCCTGTACTCCAGATTTTTATTTATTTGATTCAGATTTGAAACTTATTTATCGAGGTAGAATGGATGCTTCCCGTCCTGGAAATACTGTGGAGGTTACAGGAGAAGATCTCATCATTGCATTTGAAAACCTTCTTGCAGACCAGCCTCAAGAGGAAACGCAATTACCTAGTATTGGATGTAATATTAAATGGAAATAGGATCTTTTCGGGAAATTAGAAGTACGGATTTGTGGCTTTCTCTTCTCCTATCGTAGTAGAATCTCCATGTCCAGGATATACTCTAGTGTCATCCGGAAGACTAAACAGTCGGGTTGTAATGCTTTCTATAAGCTGACTGTGATTTCCTTTAAACAAATCTGTGCGGCCAATACTTCCCTGAAATAAAGCATCACCAGAAACAACAAATTGGGAATCTTTTGCATAAAAGGCCAAGCTTCCTGGTGAGTGCCCCGGAACTAATAAATACCGTATTTCTTCATCACCTAAAAAAGCACTTTCATTTTCTTTACAATATTCCAATGGCCCTTCAAAAGGATCCATCTGGAATCCAAACATTTTAGCTGTGGTGGGATTATGATCTAAAATCTCTTTTTCATTACTATGTAAATAAACAGGAACTTGATACAGGTTTTGCATTTCTTCTAAACCGAATATATGATCTAAATGGGCATGCGTAAGAACAATTCTAGTGATATTAAGGCTGTTATTAGAAATAAAGTTAGTAATGTTCTTAGTTTCCGCATCAGTAAAATTCCCTGGATCTAAAAGCCAGGCTTCTTTGGATTCAGTATACAGAATATATGTATTTTCGCTGAAGGGGTTGCAAGTAAAGGATTTAATTTGAATCATATACAGTTAAAATTATGAAGAAGGAATGGCACCCAAATTGGCTTACAAATGTAGTAAATTCGTAGAATGAAGCTTTTAACATTAGGATTTTTTGTACTCTTTGGTGGTGCTTATGCTCAAGATATTGCTGGGATACAAGTTTTTAACCCCAAACTTAACGATGAAACGCCTATTATCGGGCCAGGAGAGCATTTGGTAATCCGTTTTGATGATCTTTCCCCTGAGAATAGCCGCTATCAATACACCATTCAACATTTTGATAAAAATTGGGAAGAAGATGGCTTATTTTTCACTGAATATGCAGAAGGAAGTATGAATGTGACATTAGATGAATACCGTAATTCTTTTAATACGATTCAGCGGTATAAGCACTACGAATTTATTTTTCCAAATGAAAAATTACAGCCTAAAATTTCTGGAAATTATAAAATTATCATCTATAAAACATCTCCTGATGAGCCTGTTTTTACCCGGGAGGTTATGATTCATGAAAACCAAGCGACTATCTTAATGGAGCAGGAAAGATTTGCTGTTCAAGGAGGAAATGCACAAAGAATTCAGGCAAGTGCTACTATAATAAACCGTGATATTCTAAATACCGCATCAAGTATGGATTTTGTGGTTTATCAAAATAACAATCCCCAACTAATACGGAAAAGTAAATCCAGCGGTTTAATAGGAAGTACAGGTCTTCTGTTTCAAAACTTAAATTTAGTTTACCCAGGAAATAGTGAGTTTTTTTATTTTGAGAACAGAAATTTAAATGCTGCTACTAATATGGTGGCGCTCACTCAGCTGATAGAAGATTCTCACTGGGAAACGCACCTCTATCCAGCTCTTGCTTATCCTACCACCTACCAAGGAGTTCCTGATGCAAATGGAGCTTTCTATTTTAGGCGAAACGATTATGGACAAGAGCGGGACAGTTCTGTAGAAGGAGATTATAGCGATGTGTATTTTTATTTGGAAAGCCCAAAAATTGAGCAAGAGCTTTATGTATTAGGTCAGTTCAATTCATATATACCTTCAAGTTTAAGTATGATGACTTATGATAAAGAAAGGAAACGATATTCTGCTACAATTAAATTAAAGCAGGGATTTTACGGCTATATTATAGGACTTAAAAAGGATAATGGAGAAATTGATTACGGTGCTGTAAACGGTAATTTTTGGCAAACAGAAAACACTTATCAAGGTCTTCTTTATTATAGACCCTTTGGGAGAAATTACGATGGTATAGTAGGATATGGTGAAATCCGCCGGCCGAGGGCGAGCGGTATTTCTATCTTTTAAACAAAGAAACCTCTTCAAATGAAGAGGTTTCTTTGTTTTTTATGTCAGGTATTATGCCTGAACATTGTTATTATTTCCACCTAATACGAAAGGCTCTAATTCTTTGATTTCCCCGTACTGTTGCTCATAATTTTGAATATTTTGCTGAAGGGCAGTAAGTACTCTTTTAGCATGAAGTGGTGCAAGAATTACGCGACTTCTTACTTTAGCTTGCTGTACTCCTGGCATCATTTGAATAAAATCCAATACGAACTCTGATGGAGAATGATTTACGAGAGCAAGATTAGAATATACTCCTCCAGCTACCATTTCATTCAGTTCAATGTTCAGGTTATTTTCCTGATTTTGATTTTGATTGTTGTCCATTACTTATTTTTTAAGTGTTTGTTGTGTTAAAAGATTAGGGTCCAAAAATACTAAAATCTTTGGACCCTAAGCCTATTTTGAATTATTGAATATCTTCAAATTCTTTATTCGTGCCTACAATGTAGTTTTGATAATCATTAAGACCCGTACCTGCAGGAATTCTATGTCCTACGATAACGTTTTCTTTAAGACCTTTCAGATAATCGACTTTTCCAGCCACAGCTGCTTCGTTCAATACCTTAGTAGTTTCCTGGAAGGATGCCGCTGACATGAATGATCTTGTCTGGAGTGCAGCACGCGTAATTCCCTGAAGAACTGGCATCGCCGTAGCAGATAGTGCATCACGCACCTCTACCAATGGAAGATCTTCCCTTTTAAGTTTAAAGTTTTCATCTTTCAATTCTCTGGTAGTAATCATTTGTCCAGGTTTTAGGATTTTGCTTCCACCAGCCTCAGTAACTACTTTGAAACCAAAAATTCTGTTATTCTCTTCCAAGAAATCATTTTTATGTTCCAGAGCATTTTCTAAGAAATGGGTATCTCCACCGTCTACTATTTCCACCTTGGTCATCATCTGCCGAACGATAATTTCAAAATGTTTATCATCAATTTTCACCCCCTGTAAGCGATACACATCTTGGATTTCATTCACCAAATATTCTTGTACAGCCGTAGGTCCTTTAATTTTCAAAATATCATCAGGTGTGATGGATCCGTTACTTAAAGGTGAACCTGCAATTACGTAATCATTTTCCTGAACCAAGATTTGGTTTGATAATTTGATTAGATATTTTTTGATTTCACCAGTTTTAGCTGTTACCTCAATTTCTCGGTTACCTCTTTTGATTTTACCGTAAGAAACTACACCATCTATTTCTGTAACTACAGCAGGATTTGAAGGGTTTCTAGCTTCGAATAATTCTGTTACTCTAGGAAGACCACCGGTGATATCACCTGCTTTTGCGGATTTTCTTGGAATCTTAATTAAGATTTGTCCGGACTTAATATCTTCTCCATCACTTACCATAAGGTGGGCACCCGCTGGTAGGTTATATGAGTGAAGAATCTCATCAGATTTATCCTTAACTTTTAGTGTTGGAACCGCTTTTTTACCTCTGGCTTCAATGATTACCTTCTCCTCAAAACCTGTCTGCTCATCAATTTCAACTTGGAATGAAACCCCTTGAATAATTTCTTCAAATTCTACTTTACCAGCAGACTCTGCAATAATTACCGCGTTGTATTGATCCCATTTGGCTATTAAATCGCCTTTCTTAATTTTATCGCCTGACTTCACTGCTAAGCTAGAACCATAAGGTATGTTTCCTGTCATTAGAGTAGTCCGCGTTTCATTGTCCGCTACCAATCTGAATTCAGTGGAACGAGATACTACCACATTGGCATTTTTCCCATCATTATCTACTGATTCTACGGTACGGAGTTCGTCCATTTCAATGATACCATCTCTCTTAGCTTCAATACTGGATTTTTCTGCGATATTGGCAGCTGTACCCCCCTGGTGGAATGTACGTAAAGTAAGCTGTGTACCTGGTTCCCCAATGGATTGCGCAGCGATAACACCTACTGCCTCACCTATATGGATAAGCTTACCTGTGGCAAGATTTCTACCATAACAAAGAGCACAAATTCCACGAGGTGCCTCACAGGTAAGCGGCGATCTTGCCATTACCATATCGATTCCTGCTTCCTGTACTTTTTTTGCTAATGCTTCATCTATTATAACATCCTCTTTAACTAAAACCTCATTGGATATAGGGTCTACTATTGGTTGAAGTGTTACCCTACCTAAGATTTTCTCTGAGATAGGCTCTACGATTTCATCATTTTTACGAAGTGGGGTAATTTCTACTCCTCTAAGTGTTCCACAATCATGTTCCGTAATAATAACATCCTGTGCAACATCTACTAATCTACGGGTAAGGTAACCAGCATCCGCCGTTTTAAGCGCGGTATCCGCAAGTCCTTTTCGCGCACCGTGAGTGGAAATAAAGTATTCCAAGATGGAAAGACCTTCCTTAAAGTTGGCGATAATCGGGTTTTCAATAATCTCAGAGCCTACTGACCCAGCTTTCTGCGGCTTGGCCATAAGGCCTCTCATACCAGAGAGCTGACGAATCTGTTCCTTAGAACCCCTTGCACCAGAATCTAGCATCATGAATACCGAATTAAATCCGCCTTGATCTGTCCTCATGCGCTGCATGATCATTTCTGTAAGCGATGCATTGGTAGTCGTCCAAACGTCAATAACCTGATTATAACGCTCTGTATCTGTTATAAGACCCATGTTATAGTTATTGGTAACATCCGTTACCTGTGCAACAGCATCGGCGATCATTTTTTTCTTCTCCTCAGGAACTACAATATCACTAAGGCTAAAGGAAAGACCACCTTTAAAGGCATTTCTGTATCCTAAATCCTTCATTTCATCCAAAAACTTCACTGTAGTAGGGAAATCTGTTTCGGAAAGTATTCTACCGATAATGTCTCGTAAAGATTTCTTAGTAAGAAGTTCATTTACATACCCTACTTCCTTGGGTACTATTTGGTTAAATAAAATTCTACCAACAGAAGTATCAATAATTCTAAATACCAACTCACCATTTTCCTTTACTGGAAGACGACATTTTACTTTAGCGTTAAGTGATACAGCACCTTCATTATAAGCAATCTCCGCTTCTTCAGGGGAATAGAATGTTCTACCTTCTCCTTTTATTTTAACATCATCAGTAGAAGATGCTTCTTTGGTCATAAAATACAGACCCAATACCATGTCCTGTGAAGGTACGGTAATAGGAGAACCATTTGCAGGGTTAAGGATGTTTTGCGAACCTAGCATAAGTAGCTGAGCTTCCAAAATAGCTTCTGGACCTAGAGGAAGGTGTACCGCCATCTGGTCACCATCAAAGTCGGCGTTAAATGCAGTAGTTACGAGAGGGTGCAGCTGAATTGCTTTTCCTTCAATCATTTTTGGCTGAAAAGCCTGAATACCTAATCTGTGAAGCGTAGGTGCCCTGTTTAATAAAACAGGATGTCCTTTCATTACGAATTCTAAAATATCGTAAACAACAGGTTCCTTTTTATCAATAATTTTTTTAGCCGATTTAGGGGTTTTTACAATCCCTCTTTCAATTAATTTTCTAATGATAAAAGGCTTGTATAGCTCTGCTGCCATATCTTTAGGGATACCGCATTCATGAAGCTGTAGGTTGGGCCCTACCACAATTACCGAACGAGCAGAATAATCTACCCTTTTCCCTAATAAATTCTGACGGAAACGTCCTTGCTTACCCTTCAATGAATCTGATAGGGATTTTAATGGGCGATTACTGTCGGATTTTACTGCAGATGACTTTCTTGTGTTATCAAATAAAGAATCTACAGCTTCCTGAAGCATCCTCTTTTCATTTCGAAGAATTACTTCCGGAGCTTTAATCTCCATCAACCTTTTAAGACGGTTATTTCTGATAATTACCCTGCGGTATAAATCATTTAGATCTGATGTCGCAAATCTACCACCATCTAATGGTACCAAAGGACGAAGTTCTGGTGGTATTACAGGAAGTACACGCATTACCATCCATTCAGGACGGTTTATCATTCTTGTATTAGCACCTCGTAAGGCCTCTACTACAGAGAGTCTCTTAAGAGCTTCAGTACGTCTCTGTTTTGAAGTTTCTGTATGTGCTTTGTGACGAAGGTCATATGAGAGCGTATCAAGATCAATTCTTTTAAGCAGTTCTTCAATAGCTTCGGCTCCCATCTTAGCAATGAACTTATTAGGATCGGTATCATCCAAATACTGATTATCAGATGGAAGTGAATCTAAAATATCTAGATATTCTTCTTCAGTAAGGAAAGCCATTGGCTCAAAATCGGTACCATCTGCTTTATTAGCCACCCCTTGCTGAATCACCACATATCTTTCGTAATAGATAATAGAATCCAATTTTTTGGAAGGAAGACCTAGAAGATAACCTATTTTATTGGGCAAAGATCGGAAGTACCAGATATGCGCAACTGGTACCACTAAATTAATGTGCCCAATACGCTCTCTTCTTACTTTTTTCTCCGTAACCTCTACCCCACAACGATCGCACACGATATTTTTATATCGTATTCTTTTATATTTTCCACAAGCACACTCAAAATCCTTTATTGGACCGAATATTTTCTCGCAAAAAAGCCCATCTCGCTCCGGTTTATGGGTACGATAGTTAATGGTTTCTTGCTTTAGAACTTCTCCTCGAGAATCCTTAAGGATAGATTCGGGTGACGCCAGCCCAATGGTAATTTTTGTGAACTTGCTTGATTTATTTTTATTTGACATTTTTATTATTTAAAATTAAAGAACCAAAAGACAAGAGGTAAATAGTTCTATTATTCTCTTGTCATCATTTTTGTTTCTACTTATTCCTCCAATCTAACATCAAGACCAAGACCTTGAAGTTCGTGCAGTAATACATTAAATGATTCTGGAATACCTGGTTCTGGCATAGCTTCCCCTTTGGCAATAGCTTCATATGTTTTGGCCCTTCCTATCACGTCATCCGATTTTACAGTAAGGATTTCCCGGAGGATATTAGATGCTCCAAAAGCTTCCAGAGCCCAAACTTCCATCTCCCCAAAACGCTGACCGCCAAACTGAGCTTTACCACCCAATGGCTGCTGCGTAATAAGTGAATAAGGACCGATAGATCTTGCATGCATCTTATCATCTACCATATGCCCCAGTTTCAACATATAAATAACGCCTACTGTGGCTGGCTGAGTAAATCTTTCACCGCTTCCTCCGTCATACAGATAGGTATTTCCGTATTTTGGAACGCCTGCTTCTTCTGTATATTCCGTAATTTGATCTAGAGTAGCTCCATCAAATATCGGTGTAGCGAATTTAACTCCAAGATTTTTTCCTGCCCATCCTAAAACGGTTTCATATATCTGCCCAATATTCATACGGGAAGGTACACCTAGCGGATTTAAAACGATATCTACCGGAGTTCCATCTTCAAGGTATGGCATATCTTCTTCACGAACAATTCGGGAAACAATCCCCTTATTACCATGTCGACCTGCCATTTTATCTCCAACATTCAGTTTACGTTTTTTAGCAATATAAACTTTAGCCAGTTTCATGATTCCAGGAGGGAGCTCGTCACCGATGGTAAGTGCAAATTTTGCACGGTTACGCATCCCTTGGATCTCGTTATACTTAATTTTATAATTGTTAATCAGCTTACGGATTAGATCATTTCTATCAGAATCTGCAGTCCAATCACCTCCAAATACATTCGTGTAATCCTCAATACTGGAAATCAGCTTCATGTTGAACTTAGCACCTTTAGCTATAAGATCTTCATCCTGATCGCTATTCTTTACTCCTTGAGAAGTTTTACCATTTACTAAATTTAATAGCTTCTCTAAAAGTACAGTTCGTAATTCAGTAAGTTTTTGGTTGAATTCAGAATCAATTTCATCAGTGCGCAATTTTTCTTCCGCTCTTTTCTTTTTGTCCTTAATATTTCTACTGAATAATTTTTTATTGATAACTACGCCGCGTAATGAAGAGTCCGCTTTTAAAGAAGCATCCTTAACATCGCCTGCCTTATCTCCAAAGATTGCCCGAAGTAGTTTTTCTTCTGGTGTAGGATCTGATTCTCCTTTTGGAGTAATCTTACCAATCATGATATCGCCTGGCTTTACTTCTGCACCAATGCGGATCATACCATTTTCATCTAAGTCCTTGGTAGCTTCTTCTGCGATATTTGGAATATCCCCAGTAAGCTCCTCCATACCCAATTTGGTATCACGCACTTCGAGCTGATATTCATCCACATGGATGGAAGTGAACCAATCCTCGCGAACTACCTTTTCATTAATTACTATAGCATCCTCAAAGTTATATCCTTTCCATGGCATAAAGGCTACGGTAAGGTTTCTACCTAAAGCAAGTTCACCTTTTTCAGTTGCGTAACCTTCACATAAAATTTGACCTTTTTCTACTCTATCGCCTTTTCGAACGATTGGTTTCAAGGTAATAGTTGTGGATTGGTTAGTTTTTCTGAATTTTGGAAGCTTATATGTTTTCTCAGCAGGATCAAAACTTACTAAATCTTCATCCTCTGTTCTGTCATATTTAATAATTATCTGTTCTGCATCTACATATTCTACTGTACCTGGACCTACTGCATTTATTAATATTCTAGAATCTGCAGCCACTTGTTTTTCCAAACCTGTCCCTACAATAGGGGCTTCTGGGCGCAAAAGTGGAACTGCCTGACGCATCATATTGGAACCCATTAACGCACGGTTTGCATCATCATGCTCCAAGAATGGAATTAAGGACGCAGAGATACCGGAAATTTGGTTTGGCGCTACATCTATTAGGTTTACTTGTGAAGGTTCCACTACTGGATAATCTCCGTCTAGACGAGCAATTACACGATCTGTGCTAATGGTACCATCATCATTCATCTCCACATTGGCCTGCGCGATGATTTTATTTTCTTCATCTTCTGCATTAAGGAAAATAGGCGTAGAATTTAAATCAACTTTGCCGTCTTTAACTTCTCTATATGGTGTTTCAATGAATCCTAAACTGTTAATTTTGGCATAACAACCAAGGGAAGAAATAAGACCAATGTTAGGACCTTCTGGTGTTTCAATAGGACAAATCCTTCCATAATGGGTATGGTGAACATCTCGAACCTCAAAACCTGCTCTTTCTCTGGATAGTCCGCCGGGCCCTAGAGCTGATAGCCTACGCTTGTGCGTAACCTCTGAGAGCGGATTGGTCTGGTCCATAAACTGAGAAAGTTGATTGGTACCAAAAAATGAGTTAATTACTGATGTCAAGGTTTTAGCATTAACTAAATCAGTTGGTGTAAATACCTCATTATCACGAACATTCATTCTCTCCCTAATAGTTCTCGCGATACGCGAAAGACCCACGCCGAACTGACCTGCCAGCTGCTCACCAACTGTCTTAATTCGACGGTTTGAAAGGTGATCAATATCATCAACCTCCGCTTTGGAGTTTACAAGTTCTATTAAATGCTTAACAATAGCAATGATATCATCTTTGGTAAGAACCTCCGTACTTTCGCTAATATTTAGGCCTAACTTTTTATTAAGTCTATATCTTCCTACTTCTCCAAGGGAATATCGCTGCTCTGAGAAGAATAATTTTTCAATAATACTTCTAGCGGTTTCCTCATCAGGTGGTTCTGCATTACGCAATTGACGATATATATATTCTACTGCTTCTTTTTCTGAGTTCGTAGGATCCTTATGTAACGTATTTTGAATAATAGAGAATTCATTGAAATTTTCTTTATGGATGAGGATGGATTTCACTCCACTTTCCAATATCATCTCAATCTGTTCTTTCTCAATTACTGTTTCCCTGTCTAAAATAACATCGTTTCGTTCTAAGGAGACTACCTCACCAGTAGATTCATCCGCGAAATCTTCAAACCAAGAATTTAAAACCCTTGCGGCAAGTGTGCGACCTTCAATTTTCTTTAAAGCTGCCTTACTTACTTTTACTTCCTCTGCAAGATCGAAAATTTGTAGAATTTCTTTATCAGATTCATATCCTATTGCGCGTAGGAGAGTAGTAAGTGGTAATTTCTTTTTACGGTCAATGTACGCATACATTACGTTATTGATATCCGTAGTAAATTCCATCCAAGATCCTTTGAATGGAATAATTCTAGAATAATATAACTTGGTCCCGTTAGCATGATAAGTTTGGCCAAAGAATACACCTGGACTTCTATGCAATTGTGTTACGATAACACGCTCGGCACCATTAATAATAAATGAACCGGACGGAGTCATGTATGGAATAGGTCCTAAATATACCTCCTGGGTAATATTTTGAAATTCCTCATGTTCAGGATCGGTACAATATAGTTTTAATCTTGCTTTTAATGGCACACTATACGTGAGACCTCTCTCAACACACTCATCAATGGAGTAGCGTGGTGAATCTACAAGATAATCCAAAAACTCCAGAACGAATTGGTTTCGGGAATCTGTAATTGGGAAATTTTCAAGGAATGTTTTGTACAATCCTTCGTGCGCTCTATCTTCCGGTAGGGTATCAAGTTGGAAGAAATCTTGGAAAGATTTCAACTGAATATCCAAAAAATCCGGTGTTGCGATGCGGCCTTTAGCAGTAGAGAAGTTTACCCGCTCCTGCTCCTGTAGGTTTTCTTTGGGGGTTGATTTTGATTTAATCATGTATCAATAATGATGTAGAAACGTTTATTAAAAATTAATAGCCATAAAAAAAACCGGCGTTGCTGATTTTATGACAAATTCAGCAACGCCGGTATATCTTTTCACGGAGTAATGCAGATTTTAAATTGCAGAAGTATACAATTCAATATGCAAAAGTACAATTTTTTTATCAGTTATGCATACATAATTTCTCTTAACTCTTTCACTTTCTTGTCTGAGAGATACTCATCATACGTCATTTCTCTATCTATGGCGCCTTTGGGAGTTAATTCTAAAACTCGATTACATACAGTTTGTAACATTTCATGGTCATGTGAGGCTAGAATGATATTCCCTTTAAACTGTACTAAGGAGTTATTTAGCGTAGTAATACTTTCTAGATCTAAGTGATTAGTAGGTTCTTCCATTAGCAAAACATTTGCCTTTTGAAGCATCATTCTACTAAACATACAACGCATTTTCTCGCCACCTGATAATACCGTGCAGCTTTTCAATGCTTCATCACCGGAAAAGAGCATTTTACCTAGAAAGCCTCTCATAAATTCCTCATGACGCTCTTCATCATTTTTAGTGAACTGACGAAGCCAATCTACTAAAGAAATATCTTCTGTAAAAAAATTAGTGTTATCTAAGGGCATATAAGACTGGTTGGTAGTGATTCCCCATTGAAAGGTGCCAGCGTCCGCGGCTCTATTACCCGTTAGTATTTCAAAGAATGCTGTAATGGCACGGCTATCTTTGCTTAATATAGCCACCTTATCGCCTTTTTTAAGTTTAATATCTACATCAGAAAATAGGACATCACCCTCTTGGATAGCCTTTAAACTAGAGGCCTCCAGGATTTGATCTCCTGCTTCACGCTCCATATCAAAAATAATCGCGGGGTATCTTCTGGAAGACGGTTTTATATCTTCAATATTAAGCTTATCAATCATCTTTTTTCTTGCTGTAGCCTGTTTAGCCTTGGCTACGTTACTGGAGAAACGTGCGATAAAATCTTGAAGTTCTTTTTTCTTTTCCTCAGCTTTTTTATTAGCTTGCTGACGCTGACGAGTAGCCAATTGAGAGGCCTGATACCAAAAAGAGTAATTCCCTGTGTACAGGTTAAGCTTGGCATAATCTAAATCTCCGATATGCGTACATACCGTATCTAAAAAGTGACGGTCATGCGAAACCACGATTACCGTATTTTCATAATCAGCAAGGAAATCCTCCAGCCAGGAGATGGTATCTATATCCAAATCATTCGTTGGCTCATCCAATATTAAAACATCTGGATTCCCAAATAGGGCTTGCGCAAGCAATACCTTTACTTTGTCTTTATTTTCTAATTCTCCCATGAGGGTATAGTGCAAACTATCCTCAATACCAACATTACTAAGCATAGTTTGAGCATCAGATTCTGAGTTCCAACCACCCATTTCTTCATAAATAACACCAAGTTCTCCTGCTTTGATACCGTCTTCGTCAGAGAAATCTTCTTTAGCATAAAGAGCATCCATTTGCTCTTTAATTTCAAAAAGTTTGGTATTTCCCCTTAAAACCGTTTCTAAAACAGTGAATTCATCGTAGGCAAAGTGATCCTGCTCTAGAACAGACATTCTTTTGCCCGGCTCTAGGGATATAGAACCTGTAGTTGGAGTTTGCTGGCCTGTGAGAATTTTAAGAAAAGTGGACTTTCCTGCCCCATTGGCACCTATAATTCCATAGCAATTTCCTTTAGTAAAAAGAATATTGACATCATCAAAAAGCACCCGTTTACCGAATTGTAGGGAGAGGTTTGAAACCGTTAGCATATATAATTAGTAATTTTGTGGCAAAAGTACGAAACGCAAATCATAGATTTTGGTTTTCTTATTTGATAATGTTATGACAAAGAAAACTTCACAGTCCCCAGGAAATGTCCAAATAATTAATAGAAAAGCTCGCTTTGAATATGAATTTTTGGAAGAGTTAGAGGCGGGAATAGTGCTTACCGGAACAGAAATTAAGAGCATTAGGGAGCATCATGTTCATATTAGTGAGGCCTTTTGTGAATTTATTTCGGGTGAACTTTATATCATTAATATGAGTGTAGAGGAATATAAATTTGGAACCTATTATAATCATAAAATAAGACGTGAAAGAAAACTCCTATTGCACAAAACCGAACTACGGAAATGGGAGAAAAAGGTAGCTACAGCGGGAGTTACAGTAATCCCAACAAAACTTTATATTAATGCTGATGGGAGAGTAAAACTTCGAATAGCATTAGCAAAAGGGAAGAAATTATTTGACAAAAGGGAACACATAAAAGAGAGAGATACTAAAAGAAATTTAGATAGACTATTAAAGAAAAGTTAAATTATTTTAAAAAAGTTTTGTTTGTGCAAAAATTTTGTTTTTATTTTGCACTATCAATTCTATAACCTTTTTGATCTATGAAAAATCTAAAATTGGGGTTATCTGCAGTAGCAATTACCGTTGCCTCTACTGCATTCGCCCAAACGACCAATAACCCGTGGCTTATCGGAGTTGGCGCACATGGCGTGAACCATGTAGTAGGAGGCGGAGGACTTAATAAGTTCTTTGATAATTTGACAAGCAAAGGACTTTACAGTGTAAACAACTACACTATTACTCCTCCACTTTCAAAACTTACTGTTGCTAGAAACTTAAGCAAAGGTCTTGTATTAGACTGGCAAACTACTGTAGGAAACGTAGATAACAAGCGTTTCGGTATGGGTAAAGAATTTATGTTGATGACTGGTCTTGGTCTTCAATTTAAATTTGCATCTCTTTGGGATGAAGAATCTTGGTTTGACCCGTATGTACGTGTTGGAGCTAACTACCTAAGACATGACTATACAGGTCTTAAATTCCCTAGAAAAGATCTTAACGCTAATCAAACAGTAAATTATTACGATAATGATAAGGCTTTAACTGGACCTGCAAACCATTTTACAGCTTCAGGAGGTTTAGGTTCTAATTTCTGGCTTTCCAAAAACTTCGGTTTAGGTATTCAAGGAGATTATGTAACTACACCAGGTAACAAATCTGACGTAGCAAACTTCTGGCAAGCTTCAGCTTCTGTATTATTCCGTTTCGGAAATAGAGATAAAGATAAAGACGGAATTTTAGATAAAGACGATAGATGTCCTGAAACTCCAGGTCTTGCTGAATTCCAAGGATGTCCTGATACTGATGGTGATGGAATCCCTGATATTGATGATACTTGTCCAGATGTTGCAGGACCAGTTGAAAATAATGGTTGCCCTTGGCCAGATACTGATGGAGATGATGTTATCGATAAAGATGACAATTGTGTAAATGTTCCTGGACCAGCAGAAAATGCAGGTTGTCCTTGGCCAGATACTGATGGAGATGACGTTTTAGACAAAGATGATAAATGTCCTACAGTTCCAGGTCTTCCTGAATACAATGGTTGTCCTAAACCAGAATCTGCATATGCTGAAGAAACTACTGGAAAACTTCAAGGTTTATTATTTGATTTCGATAAAGCAACTATCCGCTCCGAATCTTATCCTAAATTAGACGAAGCAGCTACTGTTATCCGCGGATCTCAAACAGGTAGATTCTTAGTAGAAGGACATACAGATGCTAAAGGATCTGAATCTTACAACTTAGACCTTTCTAGAAGAAGAGCTGCATCCGTAGTACAGGCTTTAGAAGCAAGAGGAGTGAATCCAATGCAGCTTAAATCTGTAGGATTAGGAGAATCTGCAGCTACTGTTTCTGAATCAGCCTCTGATGAGGCTAGAATGGCAGATAGAAAAGTAATTGTAAGAGCTATCGATGCAACTGCATGGGAAGCATTACAAAAATCTGATCTTCCTGTTGTAGAAAAGAAAGTTGTTAAGAAAAAAAGATCTACTTCTAGAAGAAGATAAGTAGAACTTAATTATAATTATAGGCCGTCTTATAAAAGACGGCCTTTTTTATTAACAAAATTTTAAGCTTATTAAAAGGCCGTCTCCTTTAAAATCTTTGTATTTTTGCATTATGAGCCTTCAATATACTTGGAATTGGCAGGCTGAGCCTGATGAAGATACAGTGGATCGGTTAAATTCCTCCATTGGATATAGCACACTTGCCTGTAGGATTCTAGTAATGAGAGGGATAGATACCTACGAAAAAGCTAGAGTTTTTTTTAAACCCAAGATACAGGATATGCCCTCCCCCTTTCTAATGGCTGACATGCAAAAAGCTGTAGAAAGGATAGCTAGCGGTATAGAAAAACAAGAAAAAATTTTAGTTTATGGTGATTATGATGTAGATGGTACTACCTCTGTAGCACTTATGTATCTATATCTTAGCAAAATATGCAATGAAAAATATTTAGAATATTATATCCCTGATAGAAATGCTGAAGGCTATGGGATTTCTACAGAAGGAATAAACTATGCACATGAGCAAGGTTTTAATTTAATTATCTCATTGGATTGCGGTATTCGTTCTAACGATAAAATAGAATATGCAAGATCCTTAGGTATTGATTTCATTATTTGTGACCATCACCTTCCAGGGGAAGAGTTACCCCCAGCAGTTGCCATTTTAGATCCAAAACGGCCAGATTGTAGGTACCCATATAAAGACTTAAGTGGTTGTGGCGTGGGGTTTAAGCTTTGCCAAGCCCTTAATGAGCTTTATAAACTTCCCGTACAGGATTTGCAAGAACTTACAGATCTTTTAGCTATAAGTATAGCTGCAGACATTGTACCTATTACAGGGGAAAATAGGTTTTTTGCAAAATTGGGGCTTAATGAATTAAGGAAAACAAAGAATTTTGGACTAAGAGCCTTAATTCCTAATCAAAAGCTGACCAATTACGGTATATCTAATATTGTTTTTGAAATAGCACCCAAAATAAATGCAGCCGGTAGAATAGGACATGCAAAAGCCGCAGTAGAGCTTCTTATTGCTAAAAATCAAATCGATGCCCAGCGTATTGCTAAGGATATTATTGACCTAAATACAGCACGTCGAGAACTGGATGTTGGAAGTACAGCTGAGGCCATTAAACAAGTCCAACTATCTCAGGAAACTGGATTAATAACTAATTCTACAATAGTTTTTGGTGATACATGGAACAAGGGTGTAATAGGCATTATGGCCAGCAGGCTCATAGAGAATTTTTATAAACCTACTATAGTTTTTACTTTAAGTCAACCAGATGAGGTAGTAGCTTCAGCGAGAAGTGTGAGTGATTTTAACATTCATGATGCTCTGGAAAAGTGCAGTCATTTATTTTCAAAATTTGGAGGACATCATGCAGCTGCAGGTTTATCTATGCCATTAGAAAATTTGGCGGCTTTTAACGAAGAATTTGAGAAGGTAGTTTCAGATATGATATTACCGCATCAAAAGGCACCTAGCCTAAGCATTGATACGGAAGTTAATCTAAATGAACTGGATAAAGAATTTGTAAATTTTCATAGAAAATTAGCTCCGTTTGGACCTAAAAATATGCGTCCTAATTTTGTTTTGCGAAACTTAAAACTCAATGGGCCCGTGCGTACGATGGGGAAAGAGGAAGTACATTTAAAATTTTACCTTCCTTCTAAAGCACTTAATAAAGATATAGAATGTGTCGGATTTAAATTAGGTAAATTGGCCGAGAAATTCCGTACACAACGATTTGATATGGCGTTTTCCCTCGATGAAAATGACTGGAATGGCAATCTAATCCCTTTTTTTAACATTAAGGATGTACGATTTTATAGTGATGAAGATACTACAGTTGGTGGTGAGCAGGATACTACAATTGAGGATGAGGCTGAAACTTCAGATCGGGTTTTAGCATAAGTCTATAGGTAGCTAATACTCTAGTAACCTCCGTATCCAGTGTTTTAGCAATGCTGATCATTTTTGGATTAAAATCTCCAATCCATTGCAGCTCATACACTTCAAATTTAGTTTTCTTCCTTATGTGGAAACTACCACTACTAATCAAAAATCCCTCCACGCCTCTTCCCTGAAATCGTGGAATGACACCAAAAACAATACCTACTAGCCGCTTATTTTTGGGAATAAGATTTTCCAGTAAGATTGCTACTTTTTCCTTAATTCCTAATTTACCATTGGCATTTTTTAAATGAAAATTTAGATCTGGAAGATTCATCCAAAAAGCAATAGGTTGCTCTTGATAAAATACGAACCAACATACATGCTCATTAATAACGGGTTTCATTTTCCGAAATATGAGTTGTACGTTTTCTAACATCAATTGCTTACCCTCGCCATGTGTAGCCCAGGCGGTATTATAAATTTCTAAAAATGCAGGTGCCAAATCTTGCATATTCTTGCGCGTCATACGTACTGCACGATATTCCGCTCTGGAATTTAATTTCTCATATGAGCGTATAAATCTTTCACTAAGAACATCATGAACTTTTCGTGCATAGCAATACTGTTTAAAATAGATCTGGAAACCAAAATCTTCAATAAATTCCTTATAATATGGTGGATGCCAATGCATACCATATAAAGGTTCCTGAAAACCTTCTATTCCCAAACCCCAAAATCTGTCTCTTTCGCCAAAGTTAATGGCTCCATCTAAGGCTTCTGCGCCTTGCTCCAATGCCCAATTTTTTACAAACTGCAAAACAAATCTTCCAGTGTCGGGATTATTCTCAACATCAAAAAAACCAAAACCAGCCGTTTTTTGATCCTGGCGGTATTCAGGATTAATGAAGACTGCTACTCGTGCTATAATTTCGGCGCGCTCATTCTTAAATAAAAACCTTTCGGCCATTCCTCCCTGCTGAAATAGTGGATTTTTCTTAGGCGAAAATACTGCTTCAATATCTACATCCAAAGGGCGTATAAAGGCTTTTTGATTATTAAATAATATCGAAGGAAATTCTAAAAACTCCTTTATGGATTTAGTGTCTTGAACTTTATAAATACTGATCATGCTGTGTAAGATGGAATACAAGTTACGTAAAATGGGATATATTTCAATTTATTAGTAAGGAAAACTGTATTTTTGGGGTAATGATGATTCGCTGGTACCTCCTTCCATTTTCCCTAATCTATGGGCTCATTACATCCATTCGTAATATTCTTTTTCAGCAAAAAATTTTACCCGAAAAGAGTTTCTCTGTTCCTATCATATCCGTAGGAAATTTAAGTGTGGGAGGTACAGGTAAATCCCCATTGGTACATTATTTAGTGGATCAGCTTTCTTCCGAAATAAAAATAGCCATACTTTCCAGAGGTTATGGAAGAAAGACACAAGGTTACAGAATTACCAACTACCATAGCTCTTATTTGGATGTAGGTGATGAAGCCATTCAGCTTTTCTTACGGTTTAAAAACAAAATAGTGGTAGCGGTCTGTGAAAATAGGGTTTTGGGAATAGAAAAATTAGTACAAGAACAAAATCCTGACATCATTATTTTAGATGATGCCTTCCAACACCGTTATGTAAAACCTAGCATATCAATCCTGACAAGCGACTATTCACGGCCTTTCTGGAGAGATTTTTTATTGCCAGCTGGTAACTTACGTGAATCCCGTAGAGGAATGAAACGGACGGATATTATTATGGTAACTAAATGTCCGCCTCTTTTACCAGAAAAGGAAAAATTAGATATCCAGCATGCTGCTGCTTTGCTCCCTCACCAAAAATTATTTTTCAGCAGTGTGGTGTATAATGAAGAAATTATAGGATTTTCTGAACGAATGCCCGACAATAATTTGGCTTATTATAAAGTTTTGCTAATTACAGGAATAGCAAAAGCAGATGCATTTTTAGCGCGTGTGAAAGATTTTGCCAAGGAAGTTCATCATATGGAATTTCCAGACCACCACCATTTTAGCAAAAGAAATGTAGCAGATATCGTAAAGGCTTATAAAAATTTAGGGGACTACGCCCTTATACTTACTACAGAAAAAGATTATGTGCGCTTGAAATTACATCCGGAGCTAAGCACAAATCTTTATTATTGGCCAATAGAAATTGTGGTGGATGAAGAGGAAGAGTTTCTTGCCGCATTGGGTATAAACAAGTATATTTAATTTCACATTACTTTAAAAAGATTTCAGAATAATGAATCCACTTACTACTTCAGAGGCTAAAGAAACAGCAGATTTTCTTAAAAATTTATTCCCAGACTCAATAGATTTCGCAATTATTTTAGGATCCGGCTTGCAAAAGCTTACCGCAGAAGTGGATATCCAGCACAGAATACGCTATGACGAGATTCCAAATTTCCCACAGACCACCGTACAAGGGCATGGTGGGGAACTTATTTTTGGAGACTTAGAAGGCAAAAAAGTGCTAATGATGAGTGGCCGCTTTCACTATTATGAAGGGCATTCTATGGATGTAGTCACATTTCCTATCCGTGTATTTCATTTATTGGGGATTACCCATCTTATAGTTTCTAATGCATCAGGCGGAGTAAATAAAAACTTTTCGGTAGCAGACGTCATGCTGATAACAGATCACATCAATATGATGCCAGAACACCCTCTCCGAGGAGCAAACTGGGAAGATTTCGGGCCTAGATTTGTGGATATGAGCGAGCCATACGATCAAAATATGCTTCAATTAGCAAGAAATGCAGCCCAAGAAGAGAATATTAGCGTTCAAGAAGGTGTTTATTTAGCCTTACAAGGCCCCACTTTTGAAACACCAGCTGAATACGGAATGGTGCGTGCAATGGGAGCGGATGCAGTAGGAATGAGCACAGTTCCGGAGACTATTGTGGCAAAACATCAAGGAATGAAGGTGTTCGGTATCTCTGTAATTACGGATTTAGGTGGTCCGGAAATCGCTTTTGCTGTTTCTCATGAAGAGGTTTTACAAGCTGCAAATAAGGCAATGCCCAATGTTATAAAAATAGTGAAAGCGGTTCTAAAAAATTCATAACATACAGTTTTTTGTAATTAAGGCTATATGTTATAACTTTTTCATGATACCTTCATCTTTTTTTCTCTAAATATCAATAGACTTAAAAATCCTAAAGCGGCACCCGTTACTACATCAATACTATGATGCTGGTATACTAATGGTGTAGATATTGCAATAAGGGCTAACAAAGCCAGTAGTAAGTAGCGCACAATACCAATAAATCTCCACAAAACTAGACGTCCGTGAAGAATACACAAGGCTACATGAAGGGATGGTGCCTGATTAAAGGGAGAATCTGCGAGTGATAAAAGCCTAAATAAAAGTTTAAATATAATATTCTCAGATTCTGGACGATAAAAACTTTGTTTTAAAGGAAAAACTATAAATACTAAGCCTGCAATAGTGACTATAAATAACATTCTATCTCTTAAAAGCGTGAGCTGTTGCCTATTTTTTACCCAAAAAAACACTATCCAAAAAAAATAGGAGGATGCCATATAGGGAAGAATCATAAGGGGAATAAAAGGTATATTTTTCTCTATAGGTAATACTATGGTGGGTACGGTAGGAAGTGTTTTGGCAAACTCTGCAGACCCCAAATAAATGGTAGCAAAATAGAGGGTGCAAAATATTAGATCTTTAGCTTGAATGGCTAATAAGTCATTCCTTAAAAAGCCAGTTTCGCATTTTGAAAATTATATTTGCATA
>JAGLAZ010000037.1:3603-5651 GCA_018260565.1 Flavobacteriaceae bacterium | reverse complement strand
TTTCTTTTTTGCAACACCTAAATAAACTTAAATTTAAGTAAATTTCAATGTATGTTAAAAACATCAACTTGTATTACGCCATTCGTTTACAAATAGATGGTAAGACTTAACATCCGAATTATGTGCCTAAACTGTACATTTATTCTTAATGTTTTATGATTGTAAAATACTAATACTTCAGTAAAGATTTATCACAAACCAGTTTTATATTACAAACATTAGTCTGAAAAATCTCCCATTTAACATCCTGAAGCACCATAAAACTGAACGGTTTTTTTATGAGAATTTTCTTTTGCGATTATCTCAATAGTCCCTTCTAATAACATTCCTTCTTCTAAATCCCCAATCTTAGTTGAATTAATTTTAACATTATATTTTGCATTTGTGAGGGTGGTTTCCAATTGGGTATGTTTTACAATATCAAACTTCTCCACGCTCCCATTAAGGTTCATATAGGCATTCTGTGTGTTATCTACATAATTAAATTTTGAAGATTTAAATTTGAATTCATTTGCGGAAAGGTAGGAACCGCAACCATGAATATCAGCAGGTAACTTTGCAATCTCATTAACCGAAAGCTCGCTCCCTATAGATGATTCGTCGTTTTTATTACCGACTTCGTTTAGTATAGTAGGATTTGAATCCTTTCTAATACCTTGTGTGTCATTCGGATGTACCGGTACAGATGCAGTAGGCTGGTTTGCATTTAGATTTTCTGTTTTTGAACACTGAATTAATGCAACACAGAGTACAATAGCGCTTAATTTCTTCATTCTTTTTTTTTAATCAAGTTACATAAGATTCTTTAAATAACTTAAATTTATTTGTAAGTAATTAAGTTAATATCACTTAATCTTTTTCAGAAAATTCTTAAAAAAATAGCAAAAAAAATCCCCACTTTAATAAGTAGGGATTTTCATTTAATACAATACAATTCTTAAAAAGAAATGAACATATTTATTTAGGCTTGTTTAATAAACTGAGCGTCTAAAACTAATTTTACTTTATCAGAAACTACTACATTTCCTGCTTCGGTAACTGCACTCCAAGTAAGGTTAAAGTCTTTTCTGTTTACTTCTCCTCTAAGTTCTATACCTACTTTGGATTGTCCATAAGGATCTACAGCAACCTCGCTAACTTCTGCATCTAAGCTTACTTCTTTAGTTACTTCGCGGATTGTCAAATCACCTACTAATTGAGAACCATCAAATGATTTTGAAACAAATTTGATTTCTGGATATTTCGCTGCATTAAAGAATTCCTCTCCTTTTAAGTGAGCATCTCTATCAGCATTTTTACTGTTAATAGAATCTGTTTTTGCGGTAAATTCTATGTGTGCATTTTGAAAGCTATCACCTTCTGTAGTAGCTGTAGCAGTAAAATCTTGGAAATGTCCTGTTACAGTAGAGATCATCATGTGTTTCACTTTAAAAGCGATGTCTGAGTGTGCTTGGTCGATAGACCATGTTGTCTTGTTCATTGTTTTGAATTTAAGGTTAATTATTTATTTAAAATTTGTTTATTAAAGTGCCATCGGAACATCCATTAGAAGGACACGAGCATCCTCAGTAGCTGTCACAGTAAATTTATCTGCCTCCCAAATACCCATTCCGTCTCTTCTGCTAAGTTTCTCTCCGTTTATTTCTACTTCACCTTCTAGGATAAAAGCATATACTCCATTTCCTTTTTGCTTTATTTCATATTCATCTGAAGTTCCTTTCGTGAATTTTCCGATATGAAACCAAGCTTGCTGATAAATCCATATTCCTTCATCTTCTTTATTAGGAGAAAGAACTTGGTAAAATTTATTTTCCTTAGCAATGTCGGCGAGTGATATCTGGTCGTAGCGTGGTGTAACATTTAACTTATTTGGAATAACCCAAATTTGAAGAAATTTTACAGGTTTCTCCGGGCTGTTATTGTACTCAGAATGCATAACACCTGTTCCCGCACTCATCACCTGAATATCTCCTTCCCGAATTACCGTTTCGTTACCCATGTTATCTTTATGTTTCAAATCTCCTTCTAACGGAATGGAAATGATCTCC
>JAGLAZ010000037.1:0-3593 GCA_018260565.1 Flavobacteriaceae bacterium | reverse complement strand
TCGTCGTTAAGCACTCGCAACACCCCAAAATTCATGCGCTCTGGGTTATAATAATTTGCGAAGCTAAACGTGTGGTAGCTATTTAGCCACCCATGATTGGCATGTCCTCTACTTTCCGCTTTGTGTATTACAGTTTTCATATTAATTTAATTATCTTTTTAAAAGTTTTATCCATTAATTCTGTTGTTCTAAATGGATATAGCAAATTTGAGCATTAAATAATAGCAAAACAATATAAAAATAGAATTAAAACTTATGAAAATCCACCATCATACCATAAGTTCATTTCTTTTAAATGCGGAAGGAGATAAATTCGTGTGTTTTTTAAAAAAAGCACTGAAATTTGCAGGCTCATCAAAACCCAGTGTATACGCTATTTCTTTATTGGATAATTCCGTGAAATACAGCAACCTCTTTGCTTCCGTAATTAGTCTTGCCTGAATATATTCCTTTGCCGTTTTTCCGATATTAGTCTTTACAGTTCTGTTTAAATGATTGGGCGATACAAAAAGTTTATCAGCATAAAAACCGATAGAATGTTCTTTTTTATAATGCTGATCCACCTCCTCTTTAAAGACCCGAATTATCTTACTTGCTGGTGATTCTCCACTAAATTCTAAGGTATTGATGGAACAGATATTATTGCATTCTATAAGGACTAATTTTAAAAAAGCTCCAATTGAAAGGTATTTCATCGGAGCTTCTCCCTTGTAGAGATTATATATTTCAGAAACAAATCTTTCTATGGTAGAAAATTGCTGACCATTAAGAACCAAAGGTGGGCTCTGACCATAATTTTTAAAGAGGTTTAAGTTTTCAATGAAAGATAAGGAGATCGAATTTTCAACTAAAAACTGATTTGAAAAAACAATAGAATAACCTATACTCATTTCCTTTTCAATAACCTGATGAACCTGGCCAGGTGCTACAAAATACACCTGATGATCTTCTAAGGAATATGTGTTAAAGTCAATCTTGTGTATGCCTTTTCCTTCTTTAATAATTAAGACCGTGTAATAGTCATGGCGATGTGGTTCGTCGGGTTTCCCATTACGCTTGGTATAGATATTCTCCATTTTGGATATCCCAAAACCTATGTCTTTTTGTGCAGAGTTGACTTTTTCATACACTTTAAAATTGTCCATTAACTAGAAGGATTGAATTATCATACAGCTATTTTGGTTTAAAAATACAAATACTTTATCCAAATTAAGATTGGAATTTTTAATAAACTAACCAATTAAAAAGAGGAAAGTTCAAATTCTGTATCCTTATTTTATTAGAAACATTAAATTCTTCTTTTATAACCAGTTGGCATCTGCTTTACACTTCAAGATTTAAAATTCCCAAAGTTTTTTGGTCTTTTTCTCCATTAAAAAATTTATTCAGGGCAGTCTTAAATATATTGTTTGATGTACAGTTTGCGCTATTAAAAAGGCTAAGAGAAGATCTTAGTTTAATTGCATCAATAGGGCCAAAAACGGTCTCCGCATCCATTTCCTCCAATTCCAATAGGGCAGAGGTTATTTCTCTTAGCCGAAATCCTAAGATGGGATGCTCTAAATATGCTTTGGCTTCCTCCAAATTATTAATACCGTAAAAGTCGGCGTTATGACTCTTACCTAAACCTTTCATTTGTGGGAATATAAACCACATCCAATGCCCCTGCTTTCTGCCCTTTTGTATTTCACTTAAGGCTTGATCATAACTATGTCTTTGCGCATCAAGAAATCTTTCCAAAGAAAAATTCATTAGGATTGAGATTCCAGTCTTTTTATTAGTGCTTCGGCTGCCGGTCCTGCCGATAAAGGATTCTGCCCTGTAATTAGCAAACCATCTTCTTCAATATGAGAAAGAAAAGGCACGGCATTTTTGCTATATTCAGCACCCATTTCTTTGAGGCGGTCTTCTAGCGTATAAGGAATAGTATCCATCCTCATGGCTAATTTCTCTTCCGTGTTGGAAAAGCCTGTAATTTTTTTACCTTTTAAAAATTCCGGTTCTATTTCACCGGCTTTCAGTAGGGCAGCGGGGCCGTGACAAACGGCGGCTATAGGCTTTCTGCTGTGGATGAAATCCAATATCAATTTACCGGATTGTTCATCCTGAGCAAGATCAAACATTGGCCCATGGCCTCCGGGATAAAAGACGGCATCATAATCATTTGCAGACACTTCAGAAAGTTTCTTTGTATTGCTGAAGGCCAGCTGAGCTGTTTGATCCTCCAGAAATCTTCTGTTAGACTCGGTAATATGCTCTGTCAGTTGACTCATCTCATCAATTGGTGGCCGTGAACCTTTTGGGCTCGCTAATGTGATGACGTAACCCTGATCGACAAATTTATAATAAGGATCTGTAAATTCTCCAATCCAAACACCGGTTTTACTATCTGTATTTAAAAGTTCAGCGTGTGAACTTAATACCATAAGGATATGTTTCATAATTTCTATTTATTAGTATATAAAAATATGACATTTAACCTTTATTCAACAAATTAAACTTATGTAAAACAACGGTATGAATAGTTTATAATTGGACATTAAATATCTACCAAATAGGTAAATAATTTGTAAATTTACTGTTGAATAATAAATCCTCTAAGTTCTTCTTAGACGGGTTTATTGCATGAAAATCAATATAAAAAACTAAGTTATGTTCAAATTTAAAAATATAGATGCTGGCCTATTGGTATTGCGTGTAACTGTAGGTGGTCTTCTTTTACTTCATGGTTTAAAGAAACTGGAAAACCCAGATGAGTCTATGGAAAAACTTGAAGAGATTTTGGACAAAAACAACTTACCTCCCGCACTTTCTAAAGGGGCTTATGTAGGGGAGGTTGCAGCACCTATAATGATGATTGCAGGATATAAAACACAATTGGCAGCATCCACCATAATGTTTAATATGCTTATGGCAGTATACACTGTAAATCTCGATAAATTAAACAAAAGAGAAAAAAGCGGAGCATGGGGCTTAGAAGTTCAAGCCTTTTATTTTTTAGGGAGCCTAGCTCTGCTTTTAGCAGGAGGAGGAAAATGCTCGATCGATAAAATGAAATAGTAAATTTAAGGGCTTTATAAATTGTATTTTCTAATTAATAAATGAATTATATAGAGCAAAATTCAAATCCTACTAAAATGAATTCTATGAAATCAATACAAAACAAAGACCTAGGACTTTTACTGCTGCGTATCACTTTAGGAGGCTTAATGCTTTTCCACGGCATTCACAAAATTCAGCAGCCTTTAGAAGCTATTCATCATTTATCAGAAGATCTTACCGCTGCTGGTTTACCGGGATTCTTTGCCTATAGCGTACACGTCTCAGAGTTTATTGCTCCTTTATTGCTTATTATAGGGTGGCGATCCAAGATTTGGTCTGCATTAATTGCAGTAACTATGTTTTTTGCCATATATGCTGTATTTCTTGATCAAATATTTAAGCTGGATGAAAAAACTGGAGCCTGGGCCATTGAACTTCAAGTTTTTTATCTAATGACCGCTGTGGTACTCTTTTTTACTGGGGCAGGACGTTACGCTATTTCCACTAAACATGGGTTAGATTAAAAAAATATGTATCTCTTAAAAATAAAA
>JAGLAZ010000036.1 GCA_018260565.1 Flavobacteriaceae bacterium | reverse complement strand
TAATCGATCTCCTTTTCCAGTAAAATTCTCCATTTGAATTAAATCTAATTTTTTCATAATAAATAATTTTTTGATTTTTTTGAAAACACTTTGTTTTTCTTGTTACTAAAATATGTAGAAAACACAAGTCTGCCAATTATAAAAACTAATAGTTTATTATTTTTTCTAATAAGATTGCTATTATTTGCAAATATTAACAATCTTATTATATTTGGATAAAACTGTTAACCATGCAAAATACACTTAAAGATATACGTATTTTAATCCGTAAGGCGCGCCTTAATAAAAATTTTAGTCAAGAGAACATGGCTTTCGAATTAGGTATTACTCAAGGTGCATATGCTAATATCGAAAATGGGAACAGTAAAATCTCGTTAGAAAAGTTTTTACAAATCGTGAAAATCTTAGAAATAGAACATAGTGACTTTATGTGTATTTGCGAAAAATTTTTCAAGTAGCTAAATGAAACAAGCTAAACTCAACCCAAGTTTTAAATACAACCCTTAAAATATTTTCATGCTCGAAATAAAAGATCTACATAAAGCTACCATCTCTTCCAAATAGGCATTCGTTTTTGTTTGCTAAGCCCGTGCAGTAGTTTTTTACTCCCATAGCAATTCTAATTATCAAGCTAAGATTTTCTAACACAAAATTCCTGTGATACAAGAGAAATATTGGATGCTGTTTTATTTATGTTCTCTTTTATACTCAAAACTCTATAGTTATTGGTTCTAAAATGTGCAACACAAGAAATTATTCTGACAGACGTTTTATACACTGTTCCCGAATTTTCCAAACGCTATCAAAGTCCAACTCTATTTCGTTTTCACTGATCCAATTTTTCAAATATTCTTTATGATATTCCACTTTAAAAGTACCGACTTGTGTAGGATTGATTTCCATTTCATACATAATATCGCCTGTCAGTTTTTCAATATCGGAATTGCTATTTGTTATATCTACCCTTTGGTTGTTAATTTTTATGTAGCAGTGCGCTTCTGGAATATAATCCAGACCAGCTTGCAAAATAACAGTTCCAATTTTCGGAGTATTTAAATGATTCATTCGGTACATCCCTAAAATCAATCTGACATTCTCAACCTTATTATGGTCAGCAATTGTTTTTAAGAGTGCATGTTTTGAGCTACAAGTTCCTCTTCCCTCTTTGATGACCAACGATAAATCTTCACGATTACTATTTCTTCCGTATGGTAAATGTTTTACAAAATCAATCAATTCACTCCATGTTTTTATTCCGTACTCTAGTGCTGTTTTAGTTAGATTATCCGTCGAAGTAAGATCAGGAGATTTAATCGCAAAGATAACATTACAACCATCCGGATCAGCGACCATCACACCGTTTTCAGCCCAATACGGATTTTTAGGCGTTTCTAAAAGGATGTTATTCTTTCTTAATCTTATTTTAATCTGTTTTAGCTCTACTTCAGAGTTTAGATAAAATACAAGTATATCATCATCGTCAAAGATTCTTTTAGGCTTCTCTAAAGACACTGTAAACTCTAGATGCCAATTTGAATTTTCGTATCCCAGAAAAATTCCATCATAATTGTTATGATTTTGAAAGTACCCTAATTTAGTAAGACCAACTATATCAGTATAAAATTCTTCTATTTTGGATAAGTCTGTGGTATGCCTTGCGTATCTAAATGTCATATATTATATCAGTTTCATAAAAGTTACGATTTGCAAAATTGATCAAAAGAATTTCATCCACTAAAAATTCTTTTGAATAGGTTGTTTATAAATTTTTCAGTTACCAGTTTTTTACGATGTTGACAGGTCACCGAACAGTTCACTAAGATATTTGCGAAATTAATATACCTGACTATGAGTTAAAACAAAAAATGCTGTAAAACCTACATTTTACAGCATTTTGTATTACTTTGTTGTAATAATTGCGATCCGGACGGGACTTAATTTATTTTCGTAAATGCCCTATCCATCATCTTTATGCTGCTTTGGCTTTTGACAGGTCACTAAATAGGTCACTGAAAATATACCAATAAGAGCGTCGTTTTCAATGGTGCAAATATATTGTTTTTTTGGTTATTTCCAAACAAACATTTTTATTTTTTGAACAAGTGATTGTATTACCTTCAAATCGTAAATCATAAAGTTTTTACTTCCTATCCCGTCTTAATAGCAAATAAAATTTATTAATATAAAAAAAATGCTATTTTTTATATTTTAATAGAAAATATTTGTAAATTTGAATAATATTTTACTTTTTAATGGAAAAAAATATGCAGTTGAGACTACAAGAACTTATTTTTTCTTCAAGTAATCCGGAAGTTAGCAGAGAAATTTCCAAAATGGAAAATAAGGGCATTATCAGAAAAATTGCCCCACGTATTTACACATCTAATCTTGAGGAGTCTGCTGCAAAAATTATTCAGAGAAATATTTTTCAAATTTTGGGAAACTTGTATCCCGGAGCAGTATTAAGCCATCGATCTGCTTTGGAATTTAAACCGACTGAAGATTCACAAATATTTCTAACTTATTCTTATTCAAAAAAAATTGAATTACCAGGTATTACTTTAAATTTTTTCAAGGGAGAACAGCCTGTTGAGGGAGATTCCAAATTTGTTGGTGAACTCTATGTCGCAAGCCAGGAACGAGCATTTCTTGAGAATCTTCAATCTGCCAGAAAGACAGGAAGACTTCCCAAAAATCTCCCAGTTGAGGAATTAGAAAATAAACTGGAAAAGATTTTTTTAATCAAAGGCGAAAATGGCTTAAATGACTTTAGAGATAATGCAAGAGAAATATCGGTAAAAACAGGGATGCAAAGTGAGTTTGCAAAGCTTAATAAAATTATTGGGGCATTATTAAAAACACGCCCTTCCAATCTTCTATCCTCTCCTATCGCAAAAGCAAGAGCCCTTGGTGAGCCTTATGATGAAGGAAGGTTGAAACTTTTTGAAAAGCTATTTATTCATCTTAAACAAGATATTTTTGAGAATATTGAAGATAAAAACCTTTCTCCTGAATCATTCAGAAATTTTGCTTTTTTTGAGGCTTACTTTTCAAATTACATTGAAGGAACGGTCTTTGAAATTGAGGAAGCAAAACAAATTGTTGACAGTCAAATACCCATCAAAAACCGTGGCGAAGATTCGCACGATATTCTCGGAACCTATAAATTAGTGAGCAGCAAAAAAGAAATGTCGCTGATTCCGGCTAATGTTGATGAACTATTCGATATCCTCTCTTATCGCCACAAAGTTTTATTAGATGCCCGGCAATCTAAAAAACCAGGAGAATTTAAGGACAAGAATAATCGGGCTGGTGAAACACATTTTGTGGACTTCACAATGGTTAGAGGAACTCTCAAAAAAGGCTTTGAGTTTTATCAGGCTCTTACAGATGCCTTCTCCCGTGCTGCATTTATAATGTTCTTAATTAGCGAGGTTCACCCTTTTTTAGATGGGAATGGCAGAATTGCCAGAGTAATGATGAATGCCGAATTCGTCCATGCTGGTCAAAGTAGGCTAATGATTCCTACTGTTTACCGAGAGGATTATTTGGGAGCTTTACGAAAACTTACAAGAAGCAGCGATCCATCTGTTTATATCAAAATGCTTCAAAGAGCCCAGAAATTTTCAAGTCAATTGGATGCTTCCGATATTTTGAATTTAGAAACACAACTTGAGAAGACGAATGCTTTTAAGGAGTCTGATGAAGCGGTTTTGAAATTTTAGAAAAATCAAATTATAAGGCAAAATTCATATTAAAATTATAAATAAAAGATGTACAGAGGATTCAATATTAATTATCTAAGAGAAAGTTTTGGAATTGGATATGAAACGAGAGGTCTCCAAGTTCAAGAGCCAATAAAAAAGAAGTTGAAAGAATCGGTTGTAAGGCAAATCATCAAAGAGGATAATAGTCTTGAAGCATCTCTCATAATGGATACCTGGTTCCCAGTTGAAGCATATGATATATTTTTATCACACTCCCACAAGGATCAAAAATTAGCATTGTCTATAGCCGGAAAATTATGGCAAGATCACGGTTTAAAAGTTTTTGTTGATTCTGCTATTTGGCTTAATTTAGAGGATTTGCTAAAAATTATCGATAATAAGTATTGCAGATCTTCAGACAATAAATTTTATAATTATAAGTCACGGAATCACAGCACAGCACATGTGCATCTGATGCTAATTAATTCATTAAATAAAATAATAGATAATAGCGAGGCAATATTTTTTCTGAATACACCTAATTCCATTTCCGCTTCTGATACAATTCAGCAGAGAACATTTTCACCATGGATTTTCTCAGAAATTGAAACGACTAAATTAATTAAGAAAAAAACACCGCAACGGATAGAACGGGAAACCAGACTTTTTAGCACAACTAAAGATGAATATGTTCCACTGAATGAATCCACAAATGCGATGAGAATTTCATATGAAGCAGAACTAGGACATTTAACCACCTTATCTGAACGAGAATTTATTAATTGGGTTTCGGATAAATATTTATCCTCAGAGGATGCTCTAAACAAATTATACAAAAAGAGCAAGCTTAAAAAATCCAAAATTCTCGATTTCTTCTATTTGAACTAAACTAATCGATAAAAAATATTCATTGCCAATTCCTTATTTTTCTATTCATATACATTACCAAAATCGGGTTTCTTAATCCATTCAATTTTGTATTCTGATTCTAATTGCTTAACAAAATCAACTGTCCTCGTTGCGCAGAGAATAATATTGCAGTTCATTTCAACAAAAATGTCCAAAATAGCTTTTAACCGTGAATTAGGATCACCTTGGCTTTCTATGCCAATTAATTTACCATTAATTTTAATTGTAACTCTGATGTCACTTTTTTCAGAAAAAATTTCGTATCAGTCTCAACAATTATTTTATTACCAAATTTTTCAATGAGTAGATTATAAACCTCCTTGATTGTTGAGATTTTTCCGATTCTTCCTCTACCATGAAGTGCGTAAATGTTTTTCATAATGTTTTTTCTAGAAAGTGTAGCCAATTCTTAAATGAATATCATACTCTCCATAATTTTTATATTTAAACTCGTGGCGGAAACCAAACCCAAAGCCAGCTTCATAATTAAAATGAGTACCTAAGTTTCTTCGTAATCCCCATTTGGGAACAAAAGAAATACTCTCAATTGTTTTTAAATTTTTATTGTTAGAGAATACGATAGCATCTGGTCTATAATTAAGGGCAATTCCAAAAAAATTTCCTGAATTGTTATTTATTGGGTAACCTTTTTCAACTCTTTTTTGAAGGTTATAATAATATCGGGGTTCAAGTCTAAAATTTGGATGCCATACCGTACCATCTCCGACAAGCCAAATAGGTTCAATCCCGATTTCTGATCGTAATGCAATTGGTTTGGACAATTTAAGTTCGTTGTTTGCCCAAAAACCAATAAAGCCAGTCTGAATATTAAAGATTGACTTTTCCACACTAGTACTTTTCTCTTGAGACAATGCTAAACTGGAAATCGAAAGTAAGCCAATTATATATATTTTTTTCATTTTTATTTAAGCAATTTAGATTATTGTTTTGCAACAGACCAGTTACCATTTAAAGATCCTTGTTTCCAAATCCCAACTTTAGTATTTAAACTACCTGAAAGATAAAAACCAGAATTTGAATAAGTGTCGTTTATAACACCATTATCATAGACTTGTCCATAAAATGTTTCAGTCATATTATTGAAAAGACGCTTTACTTCAATATTACCTGCCTTATAAACAATAATTTGTATCTGACCATTTTCGTTACCATTATATACTCCATACCAGTTTCCCTGGTATGGAGATGTATAATTGTTTAACTCTGTATTAAATTGATTTTGCTCAAAAATGCGTTGGCAACTTATACAACAAAATACAATCCTAATAGCGTAATTAATTTCTGGACACAAAATACAGTTATAATATTAAAT